>JAXLTS010000024.1:0-61682 GCA_046329925.1 Bacteroidales bacterium | reverse complement strand
TTTGCAATCCTTTGACAATATTACTTCTAAAAAGTTTAATCCATGAATTGAATATTGCGTTTTTTTAAATCCCGACCTATTACCAGGCTGGACCCATAAGGGAAACAGGTCAGATTTTCTCCTTCTTATATTGTACAAATACCACCCGTATTCGCGTAACCTGGCAGCCCGAATGATCCTTTTTTGTAAATTGCACCCCGTCAAATCTTTTACACTATGAAAAGAAATATCCTTATCGTTGTAATAAGCTGCCTAGTCAGCATGCAGGGCTTCACCCAGCAGGTTTCTGAGGAAAACATCAGAAAGCACCTGCGTGTGCTGGCTTCTGATTCCCTGAGAGGGAGGAGATCTGCCAGCGAAGACGAGAAAAAAGCTGCCTATTATATTCGTGGATATTTTAAGGATCTGGGACTGACTTTGCTTGCGGAGGAGGGAGTTCAACCCTTCGAGTTCAAGAAAAACCTCAAATCGCAGAATGTGGTGGCCAGGCTCGAAGGCACTGACCCGCAACTGAAAGCTGAGTGTATCGTGATCGGTGGTCATTATGACCATATTGGAGACATGGGGCTGCCCTATCGTCGTACCATCCTGAAAGGTGGCATTAACTACGGAGCTGACGATAATGCCTCCGGGACGGCCCTTATGATGGAAATGGCCCGCATTCTAAGCGAAAACCGTAGCAAGTTGAAGCGTAGTGTTGTTTTTGTTGCCTTTGGGTCAGAAGAACAGGGTCTTCAGGGATCCAAGGCCTTTACTGCGGCCCCGCCAGAAGGCACGGGGAAAATGGTAGCCATGTTGAATTTCGACATGGTGGGAAGGCTGGATGCTGCGAGGGAAATCTTTATAAGCGGTGCCGGAACAGCTGAAGGTATGGAGGAGATACTGAAAGAAATCCCCAATCCTGACCAAATGAAACTGGTATTCTTTAAAACCGGCAAGGGGCCGACAGACAGTGAGAGTTTTTATGAGGCAGGCATCCCGGTTGTTTCGTTTATCACAGGCTTGCATCGCGATTATCATACCCCCCGCGACGTGGAGAAGAAAATTAACTATGCGGGAATATCGAGTATAGGAAATTACGCACTGGATCTCTCTCTAAAGCTTATCAACAGGGAACAGTCATTGGCATACACCCGAAATGATGAATCATTCTCAAGAAGCGATATAGATACTCCCGAACCATGGCAATATAAGAGTCATCTCTCAGGGATATATGGTGGTTTTGCCGGATTATCAGGTAAAAATCTGCAAGGGGGTGTCCCGGCCGGATATGGTTTCCTGGAATGCAACCCGGCCCGATCCGGATTTTTTGGGATTACCTTCTTTTCAGGTGGACTCAGGATATTCCGGGGTCTTGGAATTACATCCGGTCTGGGACTGGAAACAACGGGTTTAGTTTTGAAAAAAGACTTTACGCTTCTTACCTCAGGATCGGTTGTTGCACCCGACTCTTCCTTCTTTAACCGGGGTATCAACCTTGATTACAACTCATTTAATCTGACCCGGTTCACCTTGCCGCTAATGCTCGAACTCAAATCGAAGCAAAAGGGTAAATCAGCCTATATTGCAGCCGGAGTGATTGGTGCTCTGCAGGTTGGCTCGAACCAACAACTTCGTTATAAGGAAGATGATCATAAATTCAACACCATTATCCGGGGTTCATATCACACAAACCCACTGGTTCTGTCATTGGGTGCAAGGGCGGGGTACGGACATGCCGGTCTGTTCTTTAATTACCAGCTGAATCCACTCTTCAAATCGGGGAACCCTGCGGTCTACCCCTTCACTGCAGGATTAAGCTGGAATTTCAGAAAATAGTCCATTCAAAAAAGACTATAAAAGAAATAAAATGTTCCCGGCACCAACTGACAGCCTGAAAAGAATGACAGGGAAGATTCTTTCTTTCCTGCGTTGGATAATTATTGTATTCCTGTTATGGTCGGTTGGAGGTGTAATCATTTACCGGTTCTGGAACCCACCCCTCACCTTTCTGATGCTGCAGAGGCTTAAAGAACAGGCTGTGGCCGGTCAGAAGCTCAAACTGGACCGGAAATGGGTCCCTCTTGAGAAAATCTCACCAAATCTGATACAGGCTGTGGTAGCATCGGAGGACAATAATTTTCTGAATCATTATGGGTTTGATATGGAAGCCATATCGGATGCCCTGCATCATAACGAAAAGTCCAAAAGGGTGCATGGTGCAAGCACTATTACCCAGCAAACTGCCAAAAACGTCTTTCTCTGGCCTAAAAGATCCTATACCCGAAAAGCCTTTGAGTTCTATTTCACCTTGCTCATAGAGACTTTCTGGAGCAAAGAGCGGATCATGGAGGTTTATCTGAATTCCATCGAGATGGGAAAAGGCATTTATGGAGCAGAAGCCGCGGCCAGAACCTATTTCAGAAAACCGGCATCAAGGTTGAGCCGGGCTGAAGCCGCACTCATTGCTACCTCCCTGCCTGCTCCGCGAAAAAGAAACCCCGCAGCACCAAGTGCTTACATGCTCCGGCACCAGGCCCGGATATTAAAGCTGATGGGAATGATAGGTCCGGTTGACTTCAGGTAATACCCAAAATCCAACAATTTTCTATTTTTCATCTCACATATACATTTATGTGCCGGGTCCTGTTTTTTCACCCTTATGGGGTAAAAACAGTCACCGTAAGCCAAAAAAATCATTAATTATTTTCCGGAAAGTATAAAAATCCTCTTCATCCCCCCATAAACTAGTTTCTCATTTATTTTATTTATATATTATTTTACATCACCCCCTATTTTTTAATTTTGTTTTTACAATTTTTACATTATTTTTGCAACGTGATACTAATTAATGGGGGGTATAACAAAATAATATACTATTTCAGAAATTATTAACCAAAAACAAAGGCATTATGAAAATCAAGAAAAAATGGCTGGTTTTTTCGTTGCTGCTGGCGGCAGCAGCAATCCTGGGTGCATTTATGCCAAACTGGGAACTCGGAGGTACTGATCCCGGACTTTCCGCGGCTGATATAGCCTGGATGTTGAGTGCAACAACGCTGGTTCTCTTTATGACTCCCGGCGTTTCGTTTTTTTACGGGGGTATGGTTCGCACAAAGAATGTTGTGTCTACGATGCTCCAGGCATTTATTGCCATGGGGGTGATCAGTATTGTTTGGGTGGTAATAGGATTCAGCCTGGCATTTGGGGACAGTATTGGAGGAGAAGGAACAGGAATTATAGGGAATCCCCTTACCTATTTTATGTTCAAGGGTGTGGGCGGTGAACCCAATCCTGCTTTTTCAGCCACCATTCCACTGGCATTGTTTGCCTTGTTCCAGTTGAAATTTGCCATAATTACTCCGGCCCTGATCACAGGATCCTTTGCTGAGCGGGTAAAATTCTCTGCCTATCTTCTGTTCATGGCTTTATGGACTGTATTCATTTATGCTCCACTGGCCCACTGGACCTGGCATCCGAATGGATTCCTGCGCCAGTTAGGCGTTTTGGACTTTGCGGGGGGAACTGTGGTTCACATGTCAGCTGGTTTTGCAGCCCTGGCAGGTGCCATTTTTCTGGGCCAGCGTAAGGAACACAAAACCGCTTTCCGTCCTACCAATATTCCTTTTGTGATGCTTGGTACTGCCATGCTCTGGTTCGGCTGGTTCGGATTCAATGCAGGTTCTTCACTGGCTGCTAACACACTGGCTGTTCAGGCCTTTTTAAACACCAATACAGCAGCAGCAGCAGCTATGTTAGCCTGGATGTTTTTCGATACCCTTCGCGGACGGAAAGCCTCTGCCCTTGGCGCATGTATCGGTGCAGTGGTAGGCCTTGTGGCTATAACACCCGCTGCCGGTTTTGTTTCAGTAGGTGCATCGATATTCATTGGTATGTTCTCTGCCACCATCAGCAACATTGCTGTACACTGGAAAAATAAAACCTCACTCGATGACGCCCTGGATGTTATGCCGACCCATGGTATAGGAGGTATTCTCGGAATGATCCTTACCGGAGTATTCGCCAAAGACGTTGGTTTAGTATTTGGTCACACCCAAACCTTTCTGTACCACCTCCTGGCCATTGTAATTGTAGGTGTGTTTGCCTTCGGTGGTTCTTACATTCTCTATAAGGTTACCAGCTGGTTTATCCCGGTACGTGTATCACAGCAGAGCGAGGCAATTGGACTCGATCTCAGCCAGCATGATGAGTTATACGTACTGAACGTACAGGAGAAGGAACTGGAGGAATATTCAGGGAACGAAACTGCTGAGACTGCTACCACCTGAACCAATCAGCGAGCTGGTTCGTTTTGAAAAAACTGATGAGAAAACAAGTGCCGGACCAGGCACTTGTTTTTTTATTTACAAACAGTCAGGATTACCGGCCCAGTTTCAGAATATCCTCTCCACTTAAGGATTGGAATACCTTCAGTCCGAATTCAGGGGCCATAGCAATGGCATGATCCATTATGCCGGACTGAATACGCTCATATTCATATGCTCCCTTGTCTCTGCTGAAGGCATATAATTCCAGGGGCATTCCCCTGTCAGAACCCGGCTGGTAACGCGCATAAACGCTCAGGCTGTTATTGATACGGGGGTGGTTACGCAGGTAATGCTCCAGGTAGTCCCTGAATAAACTACTGTTTGTAACTTTCCCGGAACCATCCGGGGCAGGCTGCGGACTGATTCCCGTCAGGGTGCTTATCCGCTCAATGAGCTCCTTATCTGCAAATCTGATGGTATTAACATCCAGAAGAAGTATCCGCTTGATTCGTCTTCCATCGGATTCTTCCATCCCCCTCCAGTTCAGGAAGGACTCACTCACCATGGCATAGGTGGGGATGGTGGTAATGGTGTTGTTAAAATTCTTTACTTTAACCGTGTTCAGCGAAATATCCATTACCGTACCGTCAGCACTACGGCTTGGCATTTCAATCCAGTCCCCCAACCTGACCATATCATTGGCAGCTAGCTGGATACCGGCAACAAGCCCAAGAAGAGAGTCTTTGAAAACCAACATGAGAACAGCCGCCATGGTACCAAGACCCGCAAAGAAAAAACCGAGATTTTTATTGAATACGACTGATAAGATTATCAGGAATCCGATAATGTAAATTATAATCTTTACAACCTGTACGTAACCTTTGATGGATCTCCCCTTCGATATTTCGAGTGAGTTGTATATTTCGTGGAAGGCATTGATGCAGGCATCTATCACAAGTAATGTGATGATGATCATATAAATATACGAACCCGTCTGAAACAGTTTAATCAATCCGGGGAACCCTGCCAGGGCTTCAGCAGCGGTATAATAAACTACAATGGCAGGAGCCAGGTGTGAAAGCCGGTTAAAAACACGCTTTTCAACAAATACATCGTCCCATGTATTTCTGCTCCGGCGCGCAATGCGATTAATAATGCCTATTATGATCCTCTTTGCCAGGAAGTCTGCCATGACAGCCAGTAACAGAACTGCTGCCAGGGAAATTAAAGCCATAAAAATTGTAGCCCATGTATGGTTTACACCCAGATTGATCAGCCAATCCCGTAAAGCCAGTAAAATTTTTGATTCCATACCTGTTTGTTATTTCATTGGGCTGCAAAAATATAAATTTTTATCATCCGCTCCTTCCAACTTCCTTTCCATTGGCTTACAGAATAAAAGAGGCTTGCAGGAATTTTAAGCCGGGTGTAGGTTTTTATGAGAGTTTGCACTAATTTTAATTGCTCAAAAGAAACACTTTATCCCTATGGCACTTAGTAAACATGCAGCCCGCCTGAAAAAAATGATTGATCAGGCCATCGAAGATCACCGGCTTACCCGCAAGGAATATGAGGATATTATTCATTTAGCCCATGAAGATGGCGCTGTTGATCACCAGGAAGAGGCCCTTTTGAGGGAATTACAACAGATGATCAGTGACAAAACAATAAAGATTGTCCCCTGAAACCCGGGACATAAATATGCTGGCATTCTGAATTGCATAGAAAAGAGACTGCCGGGCAGAATTGCCCGGCAGTTTCTTTTTAAATCAGTTAATAGAGCCTTGTACAATCAATAATTTCTAGCTTTTAGCCTCCTCGGTTTTCTTTGGTTCTTCCTTCTTCTCAGGACCCTTTACTTTGCTCTCTTTGCTGAGACCTTCCTTCACTTCAATCAGAATACCATCCGACAAACCTGTTTTGATAAACTTCTTTTCAAAAACCTGGGGTGTTTTGGATTCCAATTCAACGAATGCTGAATCCTTCTCGAATTTCAGCAGAGATTCTTCGATTGCCAGGACACTGTCGGCCCGCTCCAGTACTATATCTGCATTCGCACTGTAATTGGCACGGATAAACATTTTATCTTTCAATTCAACAGCCGCCTTGATTTCGAACTGAATCGCTCCATTCTCCTCCTTGCCTTTGGGAGAAATATATTCAAGGGAGGCATTGAATTTCTCATTTTCGATAGCCCCGATTGAAAGGAGAAGCGGCATCCCTACCTTCAGTTTACCGACCTCCGTTTCGTCTACCTTCCCCTTAAAAATCATTTCACCCATATCGGCCACCGAAGCAACCGTAGTTCCCTCGTTAAAGTTATTCGACTCGATTACCGAGTTCCCCACTTCAACGGGCACATCCAGTACCATTCCATTGATTGTTGAACGGATGAGGGTATTGGTTACAGTTCCTGATTTTTTCGAAACGCCTTCCCGGATAAGTTGCAGGTTATTCTCTGCCGACTCAAGTTCTTCAACTGCATTATTATAGCTCAGTCTGTATTGCTGAAATTCTGCCTCAGGAATAACTCCCTGCTCATACACTTTCTTTTGGCGTTCGTAAATTGTTTTGGCATCATCATGATTGATCTGTGCTCGTTTCACCCTCGATTCCGCATTATTCAGATTCACCATATCGGGAATAATCCGAACCTTTGCAATCAAATCACCTTTCTTCACTTTGTCACCAGCCACAATATACAATTCCTCAATAATACCAGACACCTGAGGCTTGATGGCCACTTCCTTGCGGGGAACAACAGAGCCGGTTGCAACTGTCTTCTTGATAATGTTGGAAACAGTCGGGCTCTTCACTTCATAGATAACCGGTTTCTTTCGGGATTTATCCCATAGATAAACAAAGGTGGCGACAAAACCTCCGATGAAAAGAACCAGTAGCGTGATTTTTAATACTTTCTTCATGTGTAAAAACTTGTTGAGTGTGTTTCAATTTCAATATTATTCGTAACGAAGTGCATCTACAGGCTTCATGCTCACCGCTTTCCTTGCAGGAATCAGTCCGGCCACAATCCCTGCGAGTATGAGGATAAACAAAGCAGTAACAGCCACCTGTAAGTTTACTTCAGGGTTTTTTATGGCCTGATCAGCACCACCTGAAGAACTTAGCAACTGACTTACCAAACCAAGCAATCCTACTCCAAGCACCAATCCGAAACTTCCCGCTATTGCGGTAAGCGTAACCGACTCAGTGATTACCTGGGAAATAATATGCCAGGGCGTAGCGCCCAGGGCCCTTTGCACACCTATTTCCTTGGTCCGCTCTTTGATGATAATAAGCATAATATTGCTTACTCCGATCACGCCAGCCAGGAGTGTTCCTGTACCAACAATCCATATGAGGATACGAATCCCCAAGAAAAGACCATTCATCTTTTTGAATTCCTTCTCAAGGTTGAAATGCCCGAAGGCCTGTTCATCTTCCGGGGCCACATTATTACGCTGGGCAAGCAACTTCATACATTTCTCCTCAACAACCGAGGCAGAGTGGCCAGGTTTGGCAGTCACAAGAAAATAATGCACATCATCACCCAGGTTATAGCTCACCTGCATGGTTGTAAATGGAATGAAAATTGATTTTTCCTTGTCTCCGCCAATGTTGATATTCCTGTTCTTTGGCTCATATACTCCCACCACCTGATAATAAACACCGCTTATCCGGATGTATTCTCCCAACACAGGACTTCCGGCAGCAAACATTTCATCGCGTACACGATTCCCGATCACCGCGACTTTCCGTCTGTTCATCAGGTCAATATCATTGAGAAAACGTCCTTCAAGCATGGTAACCGGATCTATCTTATTGATCGCAGGAAAGTCACCGGTGATATTGTAGCTGCCTGCCTTCAATCCGTAGATCACATTGTTTCCGCTATTGCCTTCCCAGGGCTGGAGTCGTGGTGCCAACTCATCTATCTCGGGAATGTTCTGTCTCAGGGCAGTCATATCCGCACCAGAAAAAAGCCAGAATCTTCCTCTGGGAAATCCTTTGTAGGGCATGGTAGTTTGCCTTGTAAACATGATGGCACTGTTGGTGGCGAAATCACCCATCCCGTCGAAAATCGCGTTGCGCAGTCCATTTCCGGATCCCAGCATGATGATGAGCATGAAGATCCCCCAGAAAACACCGAATGCAGTGAAGAAAGTCCGAAGCTTGTTACTTCTGAGGGAACTGTATATCTCCTGCCATTTATCTCTGTCGAACATGATGCATAAACTATTAATTATTCATCCCTTAGAGCGATAACCGGCCTGATACGGGCGGCCTTGACAGCCGGGAACAGTCCGGCCAGCATACCCGCCACCACGAGCACAAGGGTGGCTGTTACACCGATGGTAAAATCCACCTCCGGGTTTCTGAAGAAATCGGATGCAGGCATATTTGCATTTACAAGTTCCAGCAAGCCAATTCCTGCCAGTAACCCAATATACCCTGCAAATGCAGTAATGATAACTGATTCCAGGATCACAAGAAACACAACTGAGATGGGTGTGGCTCCGATGGCTTTCCGGATTCCAATTTCCTTTGTACGCTCATTCACAACGATAATCATGATATTACTCACTCCCACCACTCCGGCTATAATAGTGAACATGCCGATGATACCGACAAACCACTTTATGCCCAGAAATACATTCTGAAATTGTTTATACTCCTTCAGTGTGTTTCCGATGTACAGCGCACTTTTATCCTCACTATCGAACTTATGACGTTTGGCAAGTTTTGTACGGAGTGTTTCCTCCAGAACGACACTCTCATCGACTGATAGGTTGGTGGTGATTGTAAGGTTGTGAATAGTATTACCCCCGTTAAATATCATCTGTGCCGTGGAGATCGGGAGATATAAGCGTTGCTGGTCACGGTCATTCCGATCGGTAAAAATCCCCACCACCATGAATGGAACTCCATTCACCCTGACATATTGCCCAAGCGGGTTCTCACCATTTTTAAAGAGCGCCTTTTTAACCGGTTCACCGATTACCACAACCTTCCGGTGTTGGTTTATATCTACCTGATTCAGCATTCTTCCCTGTTCTACCATGATCCGCTCTATCACCTGCATATCGGGGTGAACACAGATTAGATCGAATGATCCGAAGTTGTTCTTATACGAAATGATCCGGTTCTGCCAAACGTAATACCGCGCTGAGATTTCAGCCACGCCCGGAACGTAATTCTTCACATAGTCATAATCCTCGTTTGTAAATTCGATCCTTCTTCCGGGCTGCATTCCCTTGTAGGCCTTGGTGGTTGTTCCTGTGAAGAGCCATAGGGTATTTGTTGCATCCGCCTTAAACTGGTATTCAACACCGTTTTGCAGTCCGTTACCGGAGCCAAGCAGAATGATCAGCATGAATATCCCCCAGGCTACCGAAAAACCGGTGAGAAAGGTACGGAGCTTGTTTTTCTTAATGGTGGCAAAGATCTCCTGCCATAAATCCAGATCAAACATAGGGACAGATTTACACGGCTATTTTGCTGGCATTTTTTTCCACAATAATATTTTCCTCGATTACTCCGTCTTTGATGCGGATAATCCGGTCTGTCATCATGGAAATGTCATGTTCATGGGTTACGATAAGAACGGTGATACCGCTCTGATTCACCTCCCGAAGCAGTTCCATAACCTCAAAAGAAGTTTGTGAATCGAGTGCGCCTGTTGGCTCATCGGCAAGGATAACTTTTGGTTTTGCGATGAGTGCCCTGGCGATGGCTACACGTTGTTTCTGACCACCGGACATTTCACTCGGAAGATGTTCTGCCCATTCCCTCAAACCAACCCTGTCAAGGTATTCCATGGCAACGGCATTCCGTTTTCTCCTGCTTATTCCCTGGTAATAAAGTGGTAGTGCAACATTTTCCAATGCGTTCTTGAAGGCAATCAGGTTGAAACTCTGGAAAACGAATCCAAGTGTTTTGTTTCTCAGCCTGGCGGCCTGGGTTTCATTCAGATTCCTGATAATTTTCCCATCGAGCACGTATTCCCCTTCATCATAATTATCGAGGATTCCGATTACGTTCAGAAGGGTTGACTTTCCGGAGCCGGAGGACCCCATAATCGAGATCATTTCCCCCTTTTCAATTTCCATGTTCACACCTTTCAGAACATGCAAACCATTTTGTCCAATGTAATAGGTCTTGTGGATGTTTGTGAGTTGTATCATCGGGTCGGTATTATTCGGAAATTTTTACAATTACAATGCCATTTTCACTATCAATATACTTATCAATGTTTTACAAAAGAATTCTGTGTGTTCTTCATTTCGGATTTGTACCAATTTGATACATTCCTTGTTCAATTCCGTACGCTTCGCTGTTTATTACGGAGGTCGGCAGCCAAGCCACCCTGCTTCTTTCAGCTAAATCATAACGTTCCGGCATGTTGAATGTTTTCCTGAAACACTTTTTAAGTTCGTACCATAAGGTGGACAAAGTACGGCTTTGGCTCATTCATGGTAAACAAAAAACCGGCTCATTGGAGTAATGAACCGGTTAACGGGCAATTTGGACTGTAAGTAGCCTAACTATAGAAGGGAGCCAGCTTCAGGTTTTGAATCCACTGATTTGAATTCTTCAGCAGCTTCCTCTTCCTTTGATTTTTTGGCCGGTTTCCTGATTTTCTGCTGATCAAGCCCTGCAACCTCAATCCGGTTCTCACGCAGGAACATCCCTGCCAGAAGAGCTGTTTTAATTTCGGCGATTTTCAGGGTAATTTCCCAGTCAGTATCAGGAAAATTCTGTGGTTTCACAGAGAACTCAAGCGATTCGTCAAGGCAGAAATCCACCAGGGTGGGAATAAATTTCTTCTTTACTACAACTTTAAGGTCATTCATATGATTATACATTTTAGATAGGAAGACAAAGGTACGAGTTGGGGAGGACTTTTCATCCTTCCGGTTAGGAAATATTTTGGGTCCTGATTTACTGGCCTGTAAAAATTATTTTCCCGCAATCTATTGATATTAAATCAATTGATTGCGGGAAAAAATATATCTTGCCGGATTACTTAACCGGCTTTCCGTTTACTTTTTACCTTTTTTTGGAGCTTCGGCAGCGGGTGCAATACCTACCAGTTCAACATCGAAAATGAGGACTGAATTGGGAGGAATGCTTCCTTTTCCCTGCTCGCCATAACCAAGGTAGGGGGGAATGAAAAGACGGTACTTGGATCCAACAGGCATAATCTGGAGGCCAAGTCCCCAGCCGGGAATTACCTGGTTGAGTCCGAATACTGCCGGTTCAGGCTGGTTCAGGTTGCTGTCAAAAATGGTATCATTTGTCAGGCGGCCTTCATATTTAACCATGACACGGTCAGTTGCAAGGGGTTTTGGACCTGTTCCCTGAACGAGTACCTGGTACTGGAAGCCGGCAGAGTCAGCTATAATGCCCGGTTTTGACTTGTTTTCTTCCATAAACTTGTCGGCTTCTTTCTGTTTGGCGGCAACAATAGCCATATACTTTGAATTAAGGTAATTATTAATAAAAGTATAGGCGGCATTGTCGTCGATTTTCTCACCCTTCATGGCCTGAGACATACCAAACAGGACAGCCTGCTGATTAACAGTGGTATCCATGCCGTTCTCGGTAAACCGCTGCTTGGCAGTAATGAATCCCATATAATAGCTGGCAGAGTCTTTAGCATTGGTAAGCTTGACACTTTTCACTCCTTTAGTCTGGCATGCGGCAATCACAAAACTTGCCAGGAGGGCAATACCTAAAATTTTCTTCATACGATTTTATCTGATTTATTTGGTTATTATTATTGTTCCATGTTCTGTTCGGCGGGAGCGTCAATTGAGATCAATTCAACCTCAAAAATAAGTACCGCATTGGCAGGAATATTGCTTCCGGGAGGTGGGTTCTCGCCATAGCCCAGATCCGGAGGAATAAACAGCTGGTACTTGGATCCTACCTTCATCAGTTGCAGGGCTTCAGTCCACCCTCGAATGACCCCTCCCACAGGAAAAGTAGCCGGCTGCCCACGTTCGATTGAACTGTCGAATACTTTATTATCCATAGTCATGCCGGTGTAATGTGTAGTTACATTATCTGCTTCGGTTGGAGTTGCCCCTGTACCAGCAACAAGTACCTTATATTGAAGTCCGCTCGGGGTGGTAACAATACCGGGCTTTTTAGAATTATCCTCCAGAAACTTCCTGCTGAGTTCCTTGTTGGCATCAGCTTCGGCAGCATATACAGCCGTAAGGTAGGTGCGGATGATTTCATTGGCCTGCTCATCGGTAAAAAGGGCTGTTTGCTTTTTATCGAAAACATCCTTAATACCCTTTGCCAGCAATTCAGGGTTAATCGCAGAGAGTTTACTTTCGTTGAAACTATTCGCGATATTGATGCCAAGGGCATAAGAAACCGAATCCACTTCAGTTTTGAGTTTCAGCTTGTTTTTCTGGGCCATTCCCGGGAGAACTGCCACAAACAATGCCATGAAAATAAGGGTGATAGTTTTTTTCATATTGATCATATTAATTTAGAGAGGTCGGATAGAACGTACGTTTTATTCATCCGTGTTGGTATTCAATAGGATAACTGCTTGTTTCCTGCAATTATCTTCCATTTAAAAAGAAAGCGTAAAAGAAGCGAAATTATTCCTGATAATAAACAAAAAGCTATTCTTTTATTGCTCTCAGCATCTCCCTTTTGCCGGGTGCTCCAGCTAATCTTTCAGTTCGGAACCCGGCTGACAGCAGGTTCCTCCTCACCTGCCCCTTGGCACAATAGGTTACCAAAACTGCTCCAGGTTCCAGGCTGTTAAAAATCCTTAAAAAGACTTCCGTTGTCCATAACCCAGGTTGTTTCTCAGGGCTGAAAACATCATAATAAACCAGGTTATAGGGATCTTTAAGCGGAATATCCTGCAAAAGCCCTTGTGTTTTATGCAGGATGAAATAATCTGTTAACTGGTTATCGGTATTCCAGTTACAGGTGTGAAGGGTTTGGAATAGATCATGATAATTACCGGTAATAAGCCCTGTGTAATTCAGCTCTTTGTACACGGATTCTTCCAGGGGAAAAGCCTCCACCCCGTGGTAGTATACCTGCCGGGGCTTTCCGGCCAGTTCCCTTATGGTAAGCAGGGCATTCAGTCCGGTACCAAATCCGACTTCCAGTATTCGTATGGATTGCAGATGAACTGCATCCAATCCATTTTTAATGAATACGTGCATTGACTCAGTCACAGCTCCGTGTGAGGAATGATAATTTTCGACAAAATCCGGGGAGAACACGGTATGTGAACCATCCTCAGTTAGCCTCAATTGGTTATTTCCAGACATGCCTGTCGATGCGGTTAATTATAAAATACAATAATAGGCCTTTTTTAGTCAAGCGGAAGCGGAGAATAACCGACATCCAAATTATTGTATATTTGGACCTTTCCTAATTGCAGCAGTTTTAACATCAGTTACGTCCCTATAATATATCCAATGAAAAACGGGAACATACCAGGGGAGCCGGAAGACAGGGAAGATAGTGCCGAAGCAGAAGAAAGGTCTGGCAAAATGCGTTTTATACTGAAAAGGTTTGCAATGAAGGCAAAGGGAGATCATACCCATGAAAAAGCAGGAGGAATTATGAATTGGTTTAAAGAATTTCTGTGGAACATCTCAGGGCATCAGAAAGAAGTACTCAAGACGACGCAGGTAGATCAATACAAAGCAGAGATTGTTGGTTCATTGCTGTTAATGGTGGGAGTTTTTGCCTCACTGGCCTGGACCTTCTTTTTTTCAACAGTGATCGGGAACATTTGGATCTCGGCATTTTGCGGAATAGTGGCAGGTTTTTTCATTCTGCTCTTCGACCGGGCACTTATCTGTTCGCTCTCCTATGGAAATAAAAATTTTTGGGCTCTTGGATTCCGTTTTACCCTGGCTCTCCTGCTGGGAGTATTCCTTTCGCAGCCCATCATCCTAAAATTGTATGAGCCTGATATTCGTCGTGAAGCCGCGATATTGCTGGATAAGAAAAACCAGGACCGCCATGCCGAACTTGAAAAAGTATATTCATCCGAGCTTCAATTGCTGCAATTAAGCAGGGACCGCATCTATAACTCGCTGGATGAAAAACAGAAAATGGTCCGTATTAATGAAGATGCATTCAAGAAAGAAATGGATGGTTCGGCAGGTACCGGCAGATGGGGTTACAATACCGTTTCGCAGAAGAAAGAAACGATATATCTCAAAGACCTGGAGGAATATAAAATCCTTGCAGCCCGAAGTGAGCCTGAATTGAAATGGATAAATACCCGTATCGACAGTCTGAATGGAAAAATTGCTGCACAGTTCAACGCGTATGTACAAGCCAACGCCGCAGAAGGATTCCTGATACAGGTTGAAGCCCTGCAATCCCTGCTAATCAAGGATGAAACCAATACGCTGCGTAACAGATACATCTTACTGCTTGTAATTCTTACCCTGATCGAACTCTCGGCACTGATCTCCAAACTAATTCTAAGTACCAGCAGTTACAGCAGCAAGGTGGATTATATCATTCAAAAGGAAATACGAAATTCTGAAATTGACAAGGACATTCTCTTCAGCAAACTGGATGTTTATAAGCGGCTCACCCTGGAGCGGGAACAAAAAACAATCGAGGAATTCTTTGCGAAAACAGATGCAGTGAAGGATGAAAAGCTTAATGAGATCACCGAAGAATGGGCCAAATCAAAGGATCAGCCATATAAGAAAGCATGGATGACTGTGTGGGAGAAGCTGATCCTGCATGATAAAAATTGAAAGAAGCTTAAAACAGCTATTCTTACTCCCCTCGTCCCTCATTGCCACTTTGAGACAGGGCGAATTTGATTATTCAATAGTTTTCTCAGGTTTAATGGAGCAAAATGTGTGCAGCGGTAATGGCTTCCATCACTATGTAACCGGGTAGATCAATGTATTACGGAAAACCGCAGGATGCGAACCTTTTCAGTATCTCTTACCCTGAGTATGTAAATACCGGAGGGAACTGCCGTAGTTTCAATTATCAGTTGGCTATCGCCCGAGTGAACTTTCTCCCGGATTATCCTGCCGTTCATGTCCAGTATTTCAACAACTGTCTTCCGGCTTGTTATCGGTAGGATCAGGTGAAGATAATCACCGCATGGATTAGGCCATGCAAAAATATTTTCTGATTCGCGATTATCCAAACCTTTTACCAGTCTGTTGAAATTCACACGCAGGGTATCATCACCGGTCTCAGGATCATTGGTGGCACCGATAAATGTTTCCAGTGTGAATAGTCCAAAATGACCAAGAACCAAAGGTGTATTAAAAACATAATCGAGGCTCTGACCTGGTGTAAGCATTTTCTCATCCTGTTCGACCACCGGGGTCGCCCCGTCAAGCGAATAGCCCGCATGGGTAACGGTTGCATCGACTTCGCCCCTGTTCACCATCCTGATCACCATTGTTTCCTCATCGTCCCAGGCAGAGTCCCCCGAGGGATTCATTACCTGGTAAAGGCCCACCTGAGGGGAAGTATCAGATGTAGCACCTTTCGGAAAAACAATACCGTCGATCCATGCACAGTCCTTACCTTCACTTAAACCCTCATCCTTTAGGTACCTCCAGCGGTACGTATGCCATCCGGGAGGAACAGTAAAAAGTTCCTGTTTCCAGGGGGAATAATAGGTGCTAATGCCGGACAGAACTCCATCCTGACTCCTATACTGGATGTACCAGGGAGAATTTCCACTGGCTGCCACCCTCCACGATTCATCGATATAGAAAAACAAAAAGTCATAGTTTGCTTCGGAAGAAACCTTATGCCAGAAACTGATATTCCCTGAATCAGCGTTGAATAATGTAACAGCCAGGTCAGTATATGATTGGGATCCAATCTTTGCTGAGCGGGCAGACCATGTCCCGTCAAATGATGTTTCCTCAACCGGAACCCAGCGGGCAGTTGTTCCTGTGTATGGATAACGCGCCATATTGCCCGTTTCAAAATCTTCATCCGGGATACCGGCAATTCGCCGGATAACGGCACTATCTGACTGGTTAGCAAAGACGAACTTCAGCACATAGCGCAGAGACGTCCCCACCGGACATGCATATGCAAGGCCTGCAGGGATATTAATCTCAATTTCTTCACCAGGATTGAGTGAATCGATGACCCAACTGGAATCGCTCGTTTGGGTATAGCCATCTGATGTGCTAAGTTTAAGTTGCATAACACCGGAAGCACTGTGTCCTTCGTTGTACAGTTTTGTGCTCAACCGGAAATATTCTCCCGGTTCCATCCTTTGATTATTGTTGCCAGTGATGCTATCATCCAGGGTCATCATTCCCAACCGGAGGATGGGTGCATTAAGCCTGGTCGAAAAACGGAATGGCCAGCTGTGATTATTGTTATCGCTGCAAACCAGGTCGAACCAGGCCAGATGCCCATCCGGTACCGTGTCAGCGATTTTCATCCGGAAGGCCTTCGGCAGAAAGACGCTTGTATTACCATTGAAAAGCGATATAACTGCCACTGAATCCTGAAGGGTAATATACTCCTCATCCGTCCTCAGGGAAACTTTTATTTGTTCAGCATTCGCATCGCCCAGGTTGCGCAGGTAAAGGTCCACATCTGCCAGCTCGCCATAATCCGGTCTGCCATTTGGATAAGTGGATTCAGTATCGGTGAATTTTAAGCTATCCAGTTGGATGTACACCTCGGCCGGATGAAGAACCGGGATGGTTGCGAAATGTGGTATCCTGTTTTGCCTGGTCGCCACAAGCCTTATTGTATCCCCGGCGGCTGGCGGGGTAAAATGCAGACTCACCAGTCCGCTGGAATCTACCGCTGAAGCTGCCAGAAATTGGTCATTGACAGTTAAACCGATATATGAAGTTGGTTCTGCTTTTACAAGCATTGAACCGGCTCCTGCAGCGAGAAAACCTGGAACTGTATCAAAGAGTGTTGTGGGGGTACCATAATAGACCATCAGCGAAGGATCTCCCAGGAGGGTATATACTTCCCAGTAATACTTGGTAAGAGATGAACCACTTGCTGCAACAGCCAGGTTTCCGGCATAGATCATCTGTGCCTGGGTGGTATACCACTCCGAGAATGGTTCGCCGTGGTTATGCATGGTACGGTCGTAGGCACCAAGTCCTTTGTTTCCATATTCCGGGTTTACAGAGATAAGACCATTACCTACCGACCAGTAAAAATCCTCATCCCAGTAAGTTTGATCGGTGCCCCCGATATGTCCGATGGCTCCTGCCTGTGGCACTTTCAGCAGGGCTTCCCCCAGGCAATCGGAAGACTCAAACCCAAACTGACTGGTATTACACCCGTTGCTGACAACCAGAAAATACTTATGCAAATTTTTCAGTGTATCAGCATGTGATACGGTAAAATATGGCGATACCCAGCGGTTCTCATATCCATGTCCTGTATAGTTCACAAAACTTGCACCATTGTCCATTTTACCAATGATCTCCCTCCATTTTGTTCCGGAAGGATACAGGTAGGTGTGGGAGAAAAATCCTGCTGCAGCATTGAAATAGGTATTCGTTGCATAATTGATCTGCCCGTTTCCCCAGGTTGGGGCATACGACTCATCGTCACCGGCAATAAGAATGACCGTATCAAGGTAGGACGGTTGCGGCATCGCATACTGCTCGTATTCCATGGTCTTGTCAAGTTGTACCCTGAGTTCTGCTGTATCGCTGGCTGACATCCTCCCGTAATACAAATCAGGGACAAAGTCACCGTTGCCATCATATTCTGCGTAATACAGGTCTGTGTAATGAGAGTTCACATAGGCGGGTATCTGTTCCTGATCACCGCAAATTAAAAGATAGGATGGAGCAGGATCAGCAGGTGTTGCTCCGTCGTATAAATTCAGTAACCAGGCTTTCATGCTTTCCCGGGTTTCCCCAACCTCCGGCGTGCCCCTGTATCCTTCAACCACACGGTATCCCATGCGTGTTTTCCACTTGATAAAAGGCTGCAAAACGCCTCTGAAAGAAGAATCCGCCAGGATAACATATTTAATCGGGGATTGAATAAGCGATTCTTTTTTCGCAGCTCGTGCAATACTATATGATTTCAGAAAATTCTGATCGAAAGGCATACTGCTGTATGACCGATCAACCGGTTCAAGCGGCTGTCCGAACACCAGTTGAAAACGAACTGATAAAATGATGCGCAGCTGATTACTGACAGGATTATACATTACCGGGTGAATCTGCAGATTGCCCAAATGCTGTTTCCTAAGAATTCCGTAATTTTCAATTGTTACAGGGGCATCAGGAGAATAGAAAGTATCCTGTCTGTACACGGGGGATTCAACTATACGAGCCTGTGCAGGTAAACTGTCTGATTTTGCAACTGATGCGGAAGCCGGTATTACAGGATAAACAAAACCAAGGTTTATAAGGTCAATCAGTGTATCCTTAACAGCCAGGATTTCGATGTGGTAAGTTCCACCTGCAGGTAGCGGTAAAATCTCTGAATAGGAAGGAAGATCGGGATTCCCCGGCTTCTCGTTCCTGTACATATTTGGCGCATTAAGCAGTGTGTAGGGTTTCCCTTCGGAGGAAACTGCAGATATCCTAAGAGAAGGAAAGGTGAAAACACAAGTGAGCAGGCTATCTGAAACATGCTCTTTTTCGAGCAATAACCGGGGATCAGAAAAAGCCAACTTGACCTCCTGCGCCCACAAAGATCCGGTGGTTCCGGCAGACAGAACAAATGAAAAAATCAGAAAATGAAGGTATCGTATTATTCGCATGATTTAAATACATGACTAAGGAACAAGGACTCCCGTGAAATTCATTAATTCCCTTATTCACACCTACCCACCCTGCTCAGACCGAAATGATGCTGAACGGAGGATTAACAGGTACCTGCAATATTAAACCAATTTGGGGAATTAAAGTTTAGAATTCAGGAGGCAACCAAACTTAATAAATAGCGATGCTTGGTTTTATCCAACCAGGTACAACAAATTCCGAATTTTACTTTCCCAATTCCCAAAAGAAAACCGGTAACCACTCCCTCCAGAACCCGCATCTGTTAATACTTTCACAATAATTACACGCGGATTATTGTGCACGAAACGACGTAAAAAAACTGATCCATATGACGAATTACTGATTTATATATGGGCGCATGTTAGAGAAATTGACTGCTTTCTAACCATAATATGCTGATTCACAAATCGAAATAACGAAGAATTGAAAACACACTTAATTTTTACGAAGGAAATATTATTTAACGTTTAATTAAATATTTTAGTTCTTTAATATTGAATCAATTAAAACCTAAATAATTTCAATCCCATGGAATCAAAATCCAACCAGAGTTCAGGATTCCGCTCCCTGGCCGGAGTGCTTGTAATTTGTGGACTTATGCTGTTTCCAGGCATGTCATTTTCACAGAATGTTGCAGTTACCGATGTAGACGGGTATAATCCACATGCATCTGCAATGCTTGATGTGAATTCAACCAGCAAAGGTCTTTTACTTCCACGTGTAACAACTGCACAGATGAATGCAATTGCATCACCTGCTGCCGGATTGATGGTTTACAATACCACGGTGGGTGCAATTTACCTGTACACGGGGAGTAGCTGGACAAACCTGCTTTCCTTTGGCGTTTCAGCACTTACAGCCCCGGATGGATCGCCCAATAATGCGTTGGTAGTTGACAACAGTGGGAGAATAGGTATCAATCAGCCCACACCTTCGGCTCTGTTACATTTGAAAGGGACGAGTACAACACCTGATGATTATTTTAGGATAGAATCGAGCACTGGAGGTTATTATGGAAATATCTTCTACGATTCCCAGGGAATGAAATTCCGGACACGCAACAATGGTTCGGCCTTCTATTTCCAGGAAGATGCCGGTACCACGAATATGATAATCCAGGATAACGGATGGGTGGGAGTAGGAAACAGCAGTCCCTGGGGAAAGCTGGAGGTAAAAGGGGATGTATCGATGAATGCCGACTCGGCAATTTTTGTGGTAAGGAACAGGAACGGATATCCTGTTTTTGCTGTTTATGACGGTGGGGTCCGCTTTTATATTGACGATAATAATGGTGTAAGCAAAGGGGGTAAGGGGGGCTTTGTCGTAGGCGGTCGCTCCACTGCCAAGACCGCAGGGATTACGCATGATATTTTTGTTCTTGGAGCCGACAGTGCCCGGCTTTACCTGGAAGATCCGGCCAAGGGAGGTAAAGGAGGTTTTGCTGTTGGTGGAAGAACTGCCGGGAAGGCAGCATCCACAAATTTTATGGATATCACTCCCAAAAACTACTTTATTGGGAACGAGAGTGGATCGTCCATCACTACAGGATATTACAATTCATTCATGGGATTTCAGACAGGAAAGGCTACTACCACCGGAGCCTGGAACTTCTTTGCCGGTTACCAGGCCGGGTTAAACAATACCATTGGAAATTATAATGTTTTTGCTGGTGCGAGTTCGGGGTACTCCAACACTACCGGTTCGTATAACGTATTTGTCGGAAACCAGTCAGGATATTATAATCTGGGTGGAACTTCCAATCAGGGTAGTTTCAATACCTTCGTTGGATACCGTGCAGGGTTTAGCAATACCACCGGTTACATGAATGTTTTCATGGGATATAAGTCTGCTGAAGGTGAAACAACCGGAAATTCAAATGCAATCATCGGGAACTATGCAGGCAGGGGCCTGACAACAGGCTCTGACAATACGTACATGGGGACCTGGTCAGGTTATAATAATTCGGTTGGAAACAAAAATGTTTTTATTGGTTATTGGGCGGGCATCGGTTACCGGGACGGGCATAACAATGTCTTCATCGGAAATGAAGCCGGGTATGGAAATAATACAGTAGTGGGCGGGGATAATAATATTGCAATTGGTTCCTTTGCCGGGCATTCCATCAGCACAGGAACCAGCAACGTATTCCTCGGGCAATCGGCAGGTTACTCTTCAGCCTCAGCGCTCAGTAATGTGTTCATTGGGTACCAGAGCGGTTATACCAATACAGCTTCCAATTACAATGCCTTTATTGGATACCAGAGTGGTTATCTGAATAACGGAGGAGAGTACAATGCTTTTGTTGGTTATCAGGCCGGGTACAGCAATTCGACCGGCGACTGGAACACCTTTATGGGTAACCAGGCCGGATACAGCAACACTACTGCATTTTACAACACTTTCCTGGGTAACCTGGCCGGGTATAAAAATACAACAGCCGGTTTTAATACCATGGTTGGCTATCACTCAGGTTACAATAACACAACTACCTCCGAACATGCATTCTTTGGTTACAAGGCAGGTTATTCCAATACCATTGGTGAGGATAATACTTACCTGGGTGCAGAAGCTGGATATTGGGTTACCGATGGCAGTTCGAATACCTACGTTGGTCAGATTGCCGGCAGGCAGGGTTACGGGTCAAACAATGTGTATGTTGGCCGTGGCGCCGGTTACAGTGCGGGAGGCTCCAATAACATATTTCTTGGTGCCGGAGCTGGGTGGTCCGAGACAGGAAGTAACAAACTGATTATACATAACAGCGCCACCTCCTCCAACACTGAAGCACTTATCTATGGCGATTTCAGCGCAACAACTTTACGATTTAACGGGAATGTAAGTATTAACGCAGCCCCAACATCAAACCAATTATACATCTATGATGGCTCCACCCCAAACGACCTGGCAGCAGTATACGCGATTCATGCTGTAACAGATAATTATGGAGTCGGAGTTACAGGGAAAGGCGGGTACATGGGTGTGCGTGCAGAAAATACATCAACCACAGGAACCAATTATGGCTTGTATGCATATGCAACTGGTTCCGGCACCGGCACACGATATGGTATTTATGCCTCTGCTTCCGGTGGTGCAACCAACTGGGCCGGTTGGTTTGCAGGTGATATAAGAGTGACCGGATCATACAATCCCTCCGACATCAGATTGAAGAAGAATATTTCTGAGATCCCTGGTGCAATTCAGAAGATAATGCAGATGAAAGGTGTTTATTATGAATGGGATGAACAGGCTCAGCCCATGCTGTTAAAATCATCAACCTCGGGAAAAGAATCTGATGTGTCCTTGATTGAATCGAGGAACGAAATGCCGAAAGGAAAACAAATCGGAGTTATTGCCCAGGACATTCAGATTGCTGTGCCTGAAGCAGTAAGATCGGATGAGAATGGAATACTGGCTGTTGACTACTCCAAGCTTGTTCCACTTTTAATTGAGGCTGTAAAAGAACAGCAAAAGACTATTGAAGAAATGCAGAAAAGAATCAACCTGTTGGAAGGCAATGGCTCCCGCGGGATTCCCCGGTAGTTTATTCCTGTTCAGCTAACTCACCTTTTTGAATTTTGTATCGAGATATTTTAACGAATATAATTTCCATCGCATGAGAACCAGGCTTCTTGCTCTTTTTATCCTGGCCCTTTTACCTTTGATTCCTGCCTTCAGCCAGCGTGGGATCATCAATAATGGGGCACTCATTGTTGTAAACAACAATGGAGTGATCAATATCCAGGGCGGGTCTGCAGCATCCTATGTAAGCCAGACCAGTGGCTCATTCCATGGCCGGATGGATCTTAACGGAAAACTGTACCTCGATGGAAACTGGCTGAACAACACCACCGGGGGAAACGGCTTAATCAATCCCGGATCGGACGGAGAAGTAATTCTTGATGGAACTACCCTGCAAACAATTGGCGGTACGCAAACCAGCTGGTTCGAAAAACTTACCCTCAATAATACCGCCGGTGCCAGTCTGCTCGGATCTGTAAATTTATATGGCAACCTTGGGTTAACCACAGGAAAACTTGCTCTCGGCAGTTACCCCATGCTCCTGTCATTAAATTCTTCAGTTGTTGGTACCCCGTCCGCCACAGCAATGGTGGTGGCTGATGGCACAGGCGAATTAAGGAAGAACTATAGTGCAACAGGATCATTTCTTTTTCCCGTAGGTGATAATACAACTACTGCAGAGTATTCACCGGTAACTCTGAATTTTACTACCGGAACATTCGGATCAGGTGCATGGGCAGGAGTCCGTCTGGTAAATGCCAAGCATCCCGGTAATACCAGTGGAAGTTCTTTCCTCAACAGGTACTGGATTACCAGTCAGAACAACATCACATCATTTACCTGCTCTCCCTCCTTCGTTTATACAGACGGCGATATTAACGGTACTGAGAGCAGTATCTACGGGGGAATGTATGTTTCCCCCTTCTGGACACTTTTAAATGCTGCCACCACCGGAACAAACACCTTAAGTGGAAATGTTAGTACAGTGGGCGAATTCACAGGCGGCCAAAGTTCTGCCTTCAGTGTTAGTTTCACTATGACCAGTGATGGTCTCATTACCGAAGGGGCTGAAAACGGTGAAAATATCACCGTATCCCTTTTCAATGCCGAATTTGAAGCAAGCCTGAACAGTTCCAACTGGAGCCTGACCAATGCACCACAGGGTATTTCGATCGGAAGTGTTACCAGGTTGAACAATACACAGGCCACAGTGACCCTGGCAGGAAACCGGACGAAGGATTATGATGCCAATATCAGCAATCTGAACCTTACCATTGGTCATCAGGAACTCAAAAACCTGGATGCAGGATCAGTTTCTGCTTCAACCGGTGTGGTATTTACTTCAGTAAATGATGCTGAATCCATCAGCATGGCCGATGACGGGAATATTACCGAAGGAGCCATTGCCGGGGAAAAAATATTTGTGACCCTTACAGGCGGAACATTTGCTGCCTCCCTGAACACTTCCAACTGGGTACTTACCAATGTACCCCCGGGGATTTCCATCGGAAGTGTTACCCGGACAAGTGCAACAACTGCTGAGATTACGCTTGCTGGCACAGCCTCCGATTATGATTCAGATATCACCAATACCGACCTTTCAATAAGTGAAGTTGAAATTGACGACCATACCGGTGCCAACCTCACTACCAATACAGGTGTGCGTTTTGTTGCAATCGTAGAACCCCTTGTTACGACCATGGCTAATGATGGAAATGGAATTTCCGAGGGTAGTGAAAATGGAGAGGTGATAACGGTAACAATTACCAACAGAACCTTTGCAGCATCTCTTTCCACCGCCAACTGGACCCTTTCCAATCTTCCTGCAGGCGTTACAAAAGGTACCCTCACAAGGGTGGATGATACGCACGCAACCATTGCACTAAGCGGTAGCAGGACTGTCGACTATGATGCCAATCTTATTCCCACCCTGCAAATTGCTGTGGGTGAAATTGTCAATTACGCTTCTGTTGTAACCCTTAATTCCGGTGTCACACTTACTGCAAACAACGATGCAGAAAGCCTGTCCATCTCAGGAACCATCGCTGAAGGGGCTGAAAACGGAGCCGCTATCACAGTAACACTTACAGGCGGAACATATGCCAGCAGTCTCACCAAAGCGAACTGGACCATCAGCAACCTGCCTGCAGGTGTTACCATCGGAAGTGTGACACGTACATCCGGAACAGTTGCTACCATCACGCTTTCAGGAAACAGAACCATTGACTTCGATTCTGATATCACACTGAGCCTGTCTGTGCACGAAGCCGAAGTGGATGATTATACAGGGAGCAACCTGGTGCCCTCCACCGGAACGGCAAAAATAACAGCCAATGCCGACAATGAGGTTCTTTCGATCAGCGATAACGGCATCAGTGAAGGCGCCGAGAACGGTGAAATAATCACTGCAAATCTAGCAGGAGGAACCATTGTTGGCACCATTAATCCTGCAAACTGGACCTTATCCAACCTCCCTGCCGGGGTTACCAAAGGCACCGTTACCCGCATAAGCAGTACCCAGGTTCAGATTACCCTCTCCGGTAACAGGACCACCGATTACGACAACAACATCACCAACCTCACCCTTACTGTTAATGAGGCCGAGATCGATGACAATACCATCGGTGTTTCTGCCGCCACAGGGGTAACCTTTGTTGCCAATAATGACGCAGAATCGCTCACCATGGCTGATGACGGTAATATTACCGAAGGAGCCATTGCCGGGGAAAAAATATTCGTAACACTGGCAGGCGGAACCTTTGCTGCCTCCCTGAACTCTGCAAACTGGGCCCTTACCAATATGCCTTCCGGTATTTCCATTGGGAGCATTACCCGTACAAGCGGCACCACTGCTGAGATTACACTTACCGGTACAGCTACGGACTATGATTCGGATATTACCAATGCCACCCTCTCGGTAAATGAAGCTGAAATTGACGACTACACCGGAGTCAACCTGACAACCAATACAGGTGTGCGCTTTATCGCTATCGATGAAGCTCTCACCATCGGGATGGCTAATGATGGTAACGGGATAAGTGAGGGGTCAGAAAACGGAGAAATCATTACTGTGACTATCTCCAGTAAGACATTTGCTGCAACAATTACACCATCCAACTGGAGTTTGAGTAACCTGCCTCAGGGTGTAACCAGGGGAACTGTAACCAGGGTTGATGCAACACATGTTACTATTGCTCTCAGCGGGAACCGTTCGACAGATTATGATACAGATATAGTCCCGACCCTTCAGATTGCTGTGGGTGAAATTGTTGGTCAGGGTACTATCGTAACTATCCCCTCGGGTGTTACCATAACTGCAAATAACGATGCTGAAAGTCTTACCATTTCTTCGGCAGGCATTAACGAAGGTGCAGAAAACGGCTCTACAATCACAGTGACACTTTCGGGAGGAACATATGCCAGCAGCCTCACAAAATCAAACTGGATCATCAGTAATCTGCCTTCCGGAGTGACTATCGGAAGTGTAACCAGGACCTCTGCAACAGTTGCCACTATAGGCCTTATGGGCACGAGGACCAATGACTTCGATACTGATATTACCCTGAACCTTTCTGTAAATGAGGCAGAAATTGACGATTATACCGGTGCCAGCCTGGCTCCTTCATCCGGAACAGTTAAGATTACAGCTAATGCGGATAATGAAGTACTCAGTATATCCGATAACGGGATCACCGAAGGTGCCGAGAATGGCAGAATCATAACAGTAAATCTTTCGGGCGGAACCATTGTTGGCACCATTAATCCTGCAAACTGGACCTTATCCAACCTCCCTGCCGGGGTTACCAAAGGCACCGTTACCCGCATAAACGCAGTACCCAGAGTTCAGATTACCCTCTCCGGTAACAGGACCACCGATTACGACAACAACATCACCAACCTCACCACTTACCTTATTAATGAGGCCGAGATCGATGACAATACCATCGGTGTTTCTGCCGCCACAGGGGTAACCTTTGTTGCCAATAATGACGCAGAATCGCTCACCATGGCTGATGACGGTAATATTACCGAAGGAGCCATTGCCGGGGAAAAAATATTCGTAACACTGGCAGGCGGAACCTTTGCTGCCTCCCTGAACTCTGCAAACTGGGCCCTTACCAATATGCCTTCCGGTATTTCCATTGGGAGCATTACCCGTACAAGCGGCACCACTGCTGAGATTACACTTACCGGTACAGCTACGGACTATGATTCGGATATTACCAATGCCACCCTCTCGGTAAATGAAGCTGGAGGTGACGACTACACCGAATTCAACCTGACAACCAATACAGGTGTGCGCTTTATCGCTATCGATGAAGCTCTCACCATCGGGATGGCTAATGATGGTAACGGGATAAGTGAGGGGTCAGAAAACGGAGAAATCATTACTGTGACTATCTCCAGTAAGACATTTGCTGCAACAATTACACCATCCAACTGGAGTTTGAGTAACCTGCCTCAGGGTCATAACCAGGGGAACTGTAACCAGGGTTGATGCAACACATGTTACTATTGCTCTCAGCGGAACCGTTCGACAGATTATGATACAGATATAGTCCCGACCCTTCAGATTGCTGTGGGTGAAATTGTTGGTCAGGGTACTATCGTAACTATCCTCGGGTGTTACCATAACTGCAAATAACGATGCTGAAAGTCTTACCATTTCTTCGGCAGGCATTAACGAAGGTGCAGAAAACAGCTCTACAATCACAGTGACACTTTCGGGAGGAACATATGCCAGCAGCCTCACAAATCAAACTGGATCATCAGTAATCTGCCTTCCGGAGTGACTATCGGAAGTGTAACGGGACCTCTGCAACAGTTGCCACTATAGGCCTTATGGGCACGAGGACCAATGACTTCGATACTGATATTACCCTGAACCTTTCTGTAAATGAGGCAGAAATTGACGATTATACCGGTGCCAGCCTGGCTCCTTCATCCGGAACAGTTGATTACAGCTAATGCGGATAATGAAGTACTCAGTATATCCGATAACGGGATCACCGAAGGTGCCGAGAATAGCAGAATCATAACAGTAAATCTTTCGGGCGGAACATTTGTAAACAGTGTTGCCCCTGCCAACTGGACCCTTACAAATCTGCCAACCGGGGTTACCAAAGGAAGCGTCACCAGGATAAGCAGTACCCAGGTACAGGTGCCCTCTCCGGTAACAGGACTACCGATTACGATAACAACATTACGAACCTCACTGTTACGGTGAATGAGGCAGAGGTGGATGACAATACAACAGGGGTATCGGTTGCCACAGGGGTTGTGTTTACTGCAGTTGACGAGCCTGCAGGCATCGTTCTTTCGACCCCTGTAAGTATTACAGAAGGCTCTGAAAACGGGAAAACCATCCTGGTAACACTTTCGGAGGATATCTTTGCAGGTTCGCTTTCCATCGGGGCCTGGACCGTTACCAACCTGCCGGCAGGTGTAACTGCAGGCAGCATTACACGGACCGACAACACCCATGCAACGATCACCCTTTCAGGGAACAGAACTGTTGATTTTGACAATAACATTACCAACGTAACCGTTCAGCTTGCCGGGTCGCAATTAACCCAGCATGCCTCCCCTGTTTCAGCAAATACCGGGGTAATCATCAATGCCGTTCCGGACAATGAATCGCTTTCCATGAGCAATGATGCGATTATTACTGAAGGTTCCGAAAGTGGAAAAACAATAACAGTAACCCTTACAGGAGGAACATTCACAGCCACACTCTCACCTGCAAACTGGGGCATCAGCGGCCAGCCATCCGGTGTTACCATCGGTTCAATTCAACGACTTACTGCAACCACAGCAAGAATTACTCTTTCAGGTAACAGAACGGTTGATTACGATTCTGATATTACAAATATGACCCTGTCGGTAAATGAACTTGAAATTGATGAATACACGGGGGCCAATCTAACTGTAAATACAGGCGTAACATTTACTTCTGTTCTCGAAACCCTGTCCCTTGGAATAAGTTCTTCACCAATCACCGAAGGAACTGAGAACGGTAGTCAGGTTACTGTTACACTCTCGGGTGGAACATTTGTAAGTTCACTTGACCTTGCAAACTGGACCGTAAACGGATTGCCCTATGGTGTTTCCAAAGGCAGCATCTCCCGGTTGAATTCGACACAGGCACTAATAACACTTGCAGGAAACAGGAGTGCTGACTATGATGTTAATATTACAGGTGTTACCGTAACCTGTATGGCATCTGAAATAGTTGCCTACGGAGGCGGAGACCTGACATCAGCCACCGGAATAACCTTTTTTGCCAATGTGGAACAACTCAGCATCAGCCATGCCGGGCTTACAGAAATGAACCTGCATAATGCGGTGATCCAACTCCTGCTCACCGGAGATAGTTTTAAGGATAATGTGCTGGCGACCGGTAATTTCTCACTAAATAATGCACCTCAGGGCAGCAGTATAGCATCTGTAACCTATACCGATCCGACACATGCAAGTTTGAAAATTGCTTACGACAGTGCGAATTACGACTTCGACAACAATGTCAGCAATTTCAGGATTACGATTTTGGATGCAGAACTCAACGGGATAGGGTATCTCACTTCGAATGCACTGACAATCACGGCTACTGTTGAACCTGTCTTTGCCAACATCAGCAGTGCCGATGGTTTAACAGAGAGTAACCTGGACGGGAATACAATCTCCCTGCAACTCATCAATGAAACCTTTATTGACAACTCGCTATCGACCAGTAATTTCATATTACTGAATGCACCTGCAGGTTTAAGCATTGGTTCTGTCCAAAGTTTAAGTAATTCAACGGCCAGCATATCGCTTATCTATGACGGGACTGATTTTGACAATGATTTTGCAAATGTCAGGGTGCAGATAAGTGCATCCGAGTTGCAGGGTAATGTTCAGATAACCAGCAATGCTGTAGGTATAACAGCAGTAGTTGAGATTCCTTCACTTACCGTAGATGCCGGAGCCGCAATTCTGAACGAATCAACACTGGATAATGCCGTAATCAACTTGAACCTGGTAAACGAAACCTTTGCAAACGGGGTACTTAACCCGCTGAATTTCCAACTCATCGGTGCGCCCACCGGGGTTTCTGCAGCTTCAGTTACCTGGATTACTGACCACACAGCCAGCCTGCAAATTGCCTTTGACGGCACTGACTTTGATGAAACAGTAATGGCTGTACAGGTTAGAATTGATGGATCTGAACTTGCAGGAGGCAATGAATTATTCTCGTCCAACAGTTTCCGGATAGACCCTGTTGTTGAACCACCTGTGTTGACAATTTCTGCAATCGGACTTCTTGATGAATCCCTCCTGGATGGTGGTCAGATATTAATTGACCTTTTAAATGTTCAGTTCGTTTCGCCCGATATTTCTTCAGCATTATTTACGATGGAGAATTCACCGTTAGGGGTGACTATTGATACAATCTATTTTCAATCACCCGAACAGGCAATCCTCCAATTTGCTTATAATCAGACAGATTTTGACCAGGATGTGCTGATCAGATTGAATATAAGCCCAAATGCCTTTGCCTCGTATGATGGATCAAACCTGATCAGTAATGAGTTATTGATTCCTGCCATCGTTGAGAATAATAATGCGGTGCTGTCTGCATCTGCAGACCTGGATGAGAGCATGCTCAATGGCGCTCAACTCAGCCTGACCCTGGTGAATGACACCTTTATTACAGATCCGGATCCAAATACTTTGGTGCTGATGGGCACCGCTTTTGGTGCCAAGATAACATCCGTACAAGTGATAAGTTCCACGGAAGCCTTGATTACCCTTGGATTCACAGGGGATATTGATTCGGATATCCCCGGCTTTGGGATAACCATCCCCGGGAACATCCTGAAAGGAAACCGCAGCATTTCGAGTAATCTGTTGCCTGTCACTGCGATTGTTGAAATTACCAACGCTACCATTTTCCATCCGGGATTAACAGAAGGGAACCTGCAGGCAGCAGAGGTATCACTGGAACTTACCAATGTCCTCTTCGCCGATTTCCTCCTGCCTGCTGCCTCCTTTACCCTGCAAAATGCCCCCGCTGGCTGCAGTGTGGACTCAGTGATATATCTGGATGGTACGCATGCCACTATTGTTCTGGCATTCGATGGAACCAATTTCAGTGAGAATATCAGTAATTTCCACATCCAGATTGACGGGGTTGAATTCACTGACGGACTTACGAAGCTTACCAACGATCTGACAATTGAAGCAGTCGGAGATCCCATGCTCACTATTTCTCACCCGGGCCTCACAGAATTAAACCTGGATGGGGCTGAACTCACTCTCTCCCTTACCAATGCCCAGTTTACGAGCGAAAGCCTTCCTGCTGCACTCTTTGAATTGCTCAATGGACCAACCGGGATATCCATTGATTCGGTTATTGTTTTAGGCCCCCAGGATGTCAAACTGATTCTGGCTTTCGACCATACCGATTTTAACATCAATTATCCGAACTTCATGGTTTCTGTGGATCCATCTGCTGTGACTGGTATCACCGAAGCTTTGGGCTCCAATACATTGTTGATTACCTTCGTTACAGGTCTCCCCAGTTCCGATCTCACTGACCTGCGGATTTATGCGTATGGAAAAACCATCTTCATCTCCTGCAATAAACCGGAAGAGCTCGATCATGTTATAGTTTACAATGTTGCAGGGCAGGCCATAATAACCAGGTCCCTCCGGCAGAAAAATATTAATTCAATCGAGATGATTGGTCCGGATAACAGCTACATTGTGAGGGTATTCAGTAAACAAGGTGTTTATACACAAAAAGTTACCCTTATACAGGAATAGAACCACTCTCCCCTATTGAAAGATCCCCGGGCTTCCCGGGGATCTTTCAATTTATATCATACTGATTATTTGACTATTAGGGATCGTACCAGATATCTCAACCAGCTGATTGAGTCTATTTTTAGGGTAAATGATCGCATATTTTTTTTAAAGTAGTATCTTTATCTTTCTTAACAGTAGTGATCCGTTTATGCAAGCCCGCAAGTACCTATTCTTGTTATTCCTTGGTATTTCAGCCATTTCAGGCGCGCAGGTAAACCGTTACGGTATTCCATTTCAGAAGAATTATTCCACCGCCAAACTGAGTTATGCTGAACAGAACTGGGCTGTGGCTCAGGATTCAAGAGGTGTAATGTACTTTGGAAATAATGATAATGGGGTAATTGAGTTCGACGGAGTAAACTGGAGGAACATTCCTTTGCCGAATTCCATCAACGTCAGGTCGCTTGCTATCGATAGTATGGATCGCATTTTCGTAGGTGGAGTAAGCGAATTTGGAGTAATACTTCCGGATAAAAATGGCAAACTGGTGTACAATTCGCTTTCTGCCAGATTGGATTCGGCAGACCAGATACGAGATATGATCCTGAAAACCCATATTGTCAATAACCGGGTATATTTCTGTGGCTCAACCAAAATCGGGATTTATGACTATCACACAGTAAAAACTGTTAATATATTTTCCAACACGTTCCTCACTTTCAATATTAACGGGACATTGTATGTTGGCAATAATATGAAGGGACTCACTAAATTCTCCGGTGATTCCCTGGTAGATATAAAAGGTGGTGATTATTTTGCTTCCAAGGCTATAACAGCTCTTATTCCAGTAGCGGAAAATGAATTCCTTGTAACAACTGCATTTGACGGGCTATTCTATTTCAACACTCAGTCAGGAGAAGCACGTAAAACCTCTTTTGCTCCATGGGTTGAGAAAGTTTTTAAAGACAACATTCCCTACGATGGAACTCTTCTGGCCAACAATAAATATGCAATCGCTACCCTTGGGAATGGCTTGCTCGCTTTGGATCATAAAGGCGATGCCTTAGACCATCTTTCCAAAGCAGCAACTACCCTTTCTGACGATCAGGTTACATCTGTATTCTATAATCCCCAAAGTGGTATACAATCACCCGTTTGGTTGTCGCTTAACTCAGGATTGGCAAAGGCAGAATTGAATTCGCCATTCAGATTCTTCGGTGAAGAATCAGGCATCAAAGGGCAGGTGGCAGATATTATGAGGTTTAAGGGGACTTTGTATATTGCAACATCTTCTGGTGTATATTACCTGGATTATCCGCTTGGTAAGCCCCCCATCTTCAAACCGATTGAAAAACTGAGTACGTATCAGGCCTGGGGATTTCTGAAGTTCAAAGTCCCCGGAACCAACCAGGAAAAATTGTTCATCGCTACCTTTCAGGGAATATTTGAAATAATCGGGAAGGATGATGCCCGTGATATTGCTCCACCAACAGGTGACGGGGAACCGGTAAATTCAATTCAGTTGGTTCAATCAAGGTTCAATCCCAATAAGATGATTGTTGGTTCCTTCGGTGTTGAACTTTTTACGCTTAAAAATGGAGCCTGGGTTCATAAAAAAATTAAAGGAATAAATGAAGAAATAAGAAGCATACAGGAAGATCAGGATGGAAATATTTGGTTGGGAACTTATCTTAACGGAGTAATCAAACTCCAGCTTAACGCTGGTGACACCACCATCAGGTATTATGGTACCAAAGATGGATTGCCCTCCCTCAGGGATATTCATGTTTTCCTATATGAGAACAAACTGATTTTCACCACTACGGATGGATTATACAACTACAATAAGGCAAATGACAAGTTTGTTCCAGATTCATCCTTTGGGAAAAGGTATGCTGATGGAAGTCGCGGAATCTTTCAGTTACTAAACCCCAGCCCGGGTATTTATTGGTTTCTTTGCTACAGAAGCACCTCCACTACCTCATGGATTGAAAAAGCATCCAGGGGCAAGAATGGAGAATGGATTTATGAAACCCAACCCTTTAAACGTCTTCCAAGTTCCTGGAGCGATGTAATCTATGTGGAAGAGCAGGGCTTGCTCTGGGCAGGGATGTCAAGTACGCTGTATAGCTTTAATCCCTTGATTAACTACCAGTACGACAAACCATTCTCTGCATTGATCAGGTCGGTTACGATTGGTGAAGATTCAGTTATTTTCAACGGAGCATACCGCGAGGGTGACAGCCTGCTAGCCGTAACAATAAGCCGGCAGCCTGCAGAAATGATTCCAACCCTGCCCTACCGTTTGAACAATATGTCATTTCACTTTGCAGCTCCATTTTTCGAAAATGAAGATGCAATCGAATACTCCTATTTTCTTGATGGATTAAGTTCCAATTGGTCGAGATGGTCCAGTGAATCAAAGATACCCTTCAACAACCTGGGAGAAGGCTCCTACACCTTCCGTGTAAAGGCAAGGAATGTTTATGGGATCGAGAGTTCAGAGGCTGCATATAGTTTCAAGATCCTGCCACCCTGGTACCGTACAATCATTGCCTATGTCCTTTATGTAATCCTGCTGGGTGTTTTCATCTGGGCGGTGGTAAAATACAACACACGCAGGCTTCAACTCGAAAAAATTCACCTGGAAAAAATCGTCCAGGAACGCACCGCGGAAGTGGTGAAGCAGAAGGAGGAGATCGAAGCGCAGCGGGACGAGATCATTGCCCAGAAAAAAGACATCACGGACAGTATAAGATATGCCAGCCGCATCCAGCAGGCAGTACTCCCCTCTGAGAAGATGATGAATGATGAATTACCAGATCATTTTATTCTTTTCAAACCCAGGGATATTGTTAGTGGTGACTTCTACTGGATGACCCAACGGGATGACAAAATATTCCTGGTGGTTGCCGACTGTACCGGTCACGGGGTTCCCGGGGCATTTATGAGTATGCTGGGGATGTCATTCCTGAATGAGATTGTTACCAAGAGTACCATCGAACAAGCCAATCTGATCCTGAATGAACTTCGCGAACATGTGATCACCCAGTTGAAACAGACAGGGAGGGAAGAAGGAGAAACCAAGGATGGGATGGATCTTTCCCTTATGATTATTGACAAGAGGAACAAGAAAATTCAGTTTGCCGGGGCCAACAATCCGCTTTACCTGGTAAGGCCGCTTACAGAGGAAGAGAAAGCCAATCCGGTTAGTGAAGATGATCTGCCACGCGGGAACCTGCGTAATGAAAAGTATGAACTGATGCAGATCAATGCAGACAAGATGCCGATCGGAATATCTGCCCATCTCGGTAAACCCTTCACCAATACGGAACTCGACCTGCAATCCGGTATAGCTCTGTATATATCTTCCGACGGATATGAGGACCAGTTTGGTGGACCAAACGGCAAAAAATTCCTGTCGAAATCAGTTAAGCGCCTCCTTCTCAAAATCCAGGGAAAACCAATGTCCGAACAAAAGAAGATCCTCGACAGCACTATTGAAGAATGGCGTGGGGACCTTGACCAGGTAGACGATATTCTGATGATGGGTGTTATGCTCACCTGACCAGGTGTCAACCCGGACCAGGTGTCAGCTACTTCTCATTCATTTCACCCTTGCAATACTGCCTTATCATAGAGAAAAGGTCGTCTCTCATCACAGGTTTGGCCAGATAATTATTGCAACCAGCATCCAGACAATGCTGACGGTCCTCCTCCATGGCATAGGCGGTGAGTGCAATTATCGGCAGGTCAGCATCAAACTCCCGGATAATTCTTGTTGCCTCGAAACCATTTATTCCGGGCATTTTCATGTCCATCAGCACCAGATCGAATTTTTCTTCCCGTACCATGGTTACTACGTCTTCCCCATTTCTTGCCCAGACCGGAGTAATACCAAACTGTCCCAGCATTTCACGAAGCAGAAAAAAATTCACCTCCTCATCTTCTGCGACAAGGAAGCGGTGGTCGCATTCTGCCTTAGGAATCTCAGATATACTGTGTATTTGAACAGGATGATCCGTGTATTCGGTTATCCCGGCAGGCAGTGTAAATGAAAATACACTTCCTTTCCCTTCAATGGATTCCACATGGATTGTACCACCCATTTTTTCAACCAGGCATCTGCTGATGGTGAGGCCAAGGCCAGTACCACCATATTTTCTGTTGAGTTTATGATTTCCATGCCAGAAACGATTGAATACAGAATCTACTTCCTCCTTTGGAATGCCAATCCCCTGATCACTTACAAAAAATTCAACCTCACTCCCGGAAAAAGACTTGCACCCGAAGACTATAGTACCATTTTCGGAAAACTTGATGGCATTATGCAACAGGTTTGAGAATACCTGCTTTACCCGCAACTGATCAATATTTACATCAACCGTGAAAGCTGAAGGTAATGATACTTCCAGGAGAATGGTCTTCTCCATGCTCGATACTATCTCCCGGAAGGTATTCATCATATCCTTGAACAGCTGCGGAAGGAACGTATTCTTTCTGTTAATTGTGAATTTTGCGCTCTCAACCTGTGAAAGCTCCAGAATGTTGTCCATTATCAGCATCAGGTTCTGACTACTGCTCCTGATAATTGCCGTATACTCTTTTGCCAGGTCGGGAGTGATACCCGGATCATCCAGAAGATTTGCAAACCCGACGATTGCATTCATCGGTGTCCTGATCTCATGGCTCATGTTCGAAAGAAAACTTGTCTTCAGAAGATCGGGGTCAAATCCGGATTTTTGAATGGCTCCCCGCTCATTATCGATAATCCTTTCACTTAATTGCCGGGTCTGATTGTCCAGAGCCTGTTCTCCCCCTTTTTCAGACTGCTGCGCGAGGATATCTGCATGGATCATCCGGGCTTTGCTTCCCCGAAAGCGAACATAATAACCCTGCAAAACCACGGGAATACAGGCGTTTTTTGCAGTGACCATGGAGGCTTCAAATGAAGAGGCTTCTTCGCGCACATAGTCGAGTACCCCATTCACTGCATTCTTACTAAAAGAAAAAATTTCGTTCAGATTAAAATACCGAATCTCTTCCAGTGAATAACCGAGGAAATTGCATGCATTTTTGCTGGCATCCAGAATAATCCCGGTACTGTCGGTTACAAATACAAGGTCACCTGTAACCCGTAAAAGAAGATCACCCACCTCAGGCAGGTCCGATGGTTGACGATCATCCGCAGGTTCACCGGAAGTGTTCCGAAAAACCCTGTTTACCTGCATGGAAATCAGTTCTTCCTCCGAAGGAACATTACGGGCTGCGTAATCATCCTTTGTATGAGCAGCCTGGGTTTCGTCAAAAACCGTCGTTTTACGCATTCTGAACATCACGTTCGGTAATAATCGGACTTATATGAATACTTTTATTTTCAGTTTGTTCACAGGATAAAGGTAGTGTTGGATGTATGCCATTTTAATCATACACTGGTGATTTCCACCCTGGGCATAATATGATTTTGCTCACCTCTTTTTCAATTCCTACGACAACTGTCCAGGCCAATCAATTGAGGTATTTACCCAGCCGCTCCAGAAACTCATCGGCATTTACAGGTTTGGAAATATAATCATTACAGCCCAGTTGAAGGCAGCGTTCACGTTCGTCGGTCATGGCAAATGCCGTGTGCGCTATAATAGGAATATGTGTATTTTCTTTCCGGATGATCTCGATGGCTTCAAAACCGTTCATTTCAGGCATTTTGATATCCATCAGAATCAGATCGATGTTTTTCACCTGATGGTGCAGAAGGTCTAGTACTTCCCGCCCATTCCTGGCATGAAGGATATTTACCTCAGAATCCCGTAAAATTTCACGTACCAGATTAAAATTTATTTCTTCGTCTTCGGCCACCAGGACTACCTTATCTTTCCAGGCATAATTACCCTGGCTGGTTGTTTTTCCAGAGATGGGAGTGTTTCTTTCAGGATCGGTCTGCACTGTAAGTGTAAAATGAAAAGTTGTACCTGAACCTGGTTCTGAGTTCATTCCAATTCTCCCTCCCAGCAGTTCTATGATCCCTTTCGAAATTGCAAGTCCGAGACCCGATCCGCCGTATTTTTTAGTAGCAATCTCTGCCTGGTTAAATCGTTCGAAAATAAGATTCTCGAATTTCTCCGATATGCCAATCCCGGTATCTTTCACATGAAAGGTAAGCAGGCCCGGCGAAAGTTCCCTATAACCAAATTCAATCGAGCCTTCTTCGGTAAATTTCAATGCATTATCAAGCAGGTTACTAAGCACCTGTTCAAGTCTTTTCCCGTCGGTATACAATATCTGAGGTTTGCTTCCACTTTCCGTTACCAGGCGGATTTCGATATTTCCCTTTCTTCTGAATACCTTGTTAACATTATAGGTGGCCAGCAACCGGGACAGTACTTCATCAATATTACAAACAGATTTTTCAATCTTTAACTGGCCTGCTTCAATCTTTGCAAAATCCAGAATGTCATCAACAATTTTCAGCAGCAACTTCCCATTATCATTGATAATAGAAATATACTTACCCCTTTTTTCCTCATTCGTATTTGGAGAAGAGAGTAGTTGAGCAAAGCCCAGTATCCCATTCATCGGGGTTCTGATTTCATGGCTCATGTTGGCCAGGAAAGCCGATTTCATGCGATCAGATTCTTCAGCCCTCTGCTTGGCATCCATGAGTTCCTTCTCAGTTTGTACTTTTTCACGGATCTCATCGTGCAGATGCTTATTTATGATATTTAGTACTTCGGTTCTTTCGGCAACCTTCAGTTCCAGTTCAGCATTTATTTTCTGGATGTGCCGCTGTTCATCCACTGTTTTCATCATGAGAAAAAAAGTTCTCCTGGCATATTGTTCTCTCACGCGGCCTGCAGAAATTCCAAGGATGGTACAGGTATAAATATAAAACATGTTTGAAATAAGCACATCATGGGGAATGGGATTCACCACCATCGCAAAAAACGTCCAGGTACCCGCCAGGATCAAGCCCGAGAACAGGGCATAGATAAACACCATCGGCAAAAGTGTGTACATAAATATGATTACCAGGCCTATTCCCATGTAATTCATACTTTCAACCGGGTTGGTGGAATAACTTTTTATTATCAGGATACCCAATCCTCCCAACAGCATACCTGTAAACAGGATAAGTTCGATGTACCTCTTCGACGGAGGCAAAAAAGTTAGTATACTGAGCAATAAAAGCCCCGGAAGCAGAACACCAAACCGGACTTCCAATGCAAACTTAGCATTATCGAGCAGGAGGAAATCATGCAACCCGAACAGGGAGAACAGAATCAGGCCCAGGATAAAGTATATCCTCGCCTGGACCAATGAACGGGTTCCGTGGTATTCGATAAAATCAGCTTCTGTGGCCTTATCCCTGAATTTCAAAGTGAGGAGGTTGATCCCGATACTCCGAAGACTCAGGTTTTTTAAGGGTGTAAATTCAAGTTGTGTCATTCGATCCTGTTGAGACAAGACAAAAGTACCTGCTATTGCAGGGAATCTGTAAGAAAGCCCACTGATTCTTATTAATACCATCAGATGATTAGTATCATCATTTTACCTGTAACAAAAGAATACAGGCTGTAACGAGACTCCTTCGATACACATCAATACTACAACTATCATATACAATAAAACCCTGATAATTCGTGCGTTCCACGCGTTATCGGACAAATGCTTGTTATTTTTGTGATTTTCCATTAGGTTTGAATGCAAAAGGAATTATTGTATGAAACCAACTCTTCTGGTACTGGCTGCGGGACTCGGCAGCAGGTATGGCAGCCTAAAACAGGTCGACAGCTTTGGCCCCGGTGGTGAAGCCATCATTGAATATTCGGTTTTTGATGCTCTCCGTTCCGGGTTCGGGCGTGTTGTTTTCGTTATTGCGCCCAGCATGGAGAAGGACTTTTCACAGGTATTTGCAAGTAAGTTCCCGGATGAAGCCAGGGTAAGCTACGTGATACAGGATCTTAAAATCATCCCGGAGAGATTCCAGGTTCCGGAAGGAAGAATAAAACCCTGGGGAACGGGCCATGCCGTAATGATGGCAGCAAAAAACATCCGGGAACCTTTTGCAGTGATCAATGGCGACGATTTCTATGGCCGTATCTCTTATGAAAAGGTGTGCCAGTTTCTTTGTTCCGTAAAACCGGATGAGCCACGGTTTTGTCTTGCCGGGTACCCCCTGGGAAATACCCTTTCGAAACACGGAACCGTATCACGGGGTGTTTGCCAGGTGGATGCAGAGGGTTTTCTTACCAGGATTGTTGAAAACACCAAAATCGGATACGCCCCCGATGGCAGTATTGTAAATACTGGTGAAGATGGTACAATAACACCTCTTTCAGCCGATTCCATGGTTTCTATGAACCTGTTCGGTTTCACCCCCGCATATTTCGATTTCCTGGAAAAATATTTTGCCAAATTTCTTGAAAACAATATACAGAACCTGAAGGCTGAGTTTTACCTTCCCTTTGTTGTGGATGAATTGATACACAACGGACAGGCACAGGTAATGGTTATCCCCACCCCTGAATCCTGGTTTGGAGTTACCTACAAGGAAGATAAACCATATGTAGCAGAAATGCTGAAACAACTCACTGATAAGGGATTATATCCAACTCCGTTATGGCGGCACAACTAGAACCTTCAGAAAAAGCGAAACTTCTTTTCCTGCTTGGTCATTTTGCTGTCAGAGGTGAGGTGTCTGATGTGCAAATGTTCGGATCAGGTCATATACATGATACCTATCTGGTAAAAACCAGTCCCGCTGAGGAAAAGGATTATATCCTTCAATGTTTCAACACCCAGGTTTTTCGTGATCCTGATGCAGTAATGGACAATACCCGGAGGGTAACCAATCACATCAGGGAAAAAGTTGCTGAACTACCTGCTGCAGATCTGGAAAGGGTTTTCCTTACACTCATTCCATTGAAAAATGGTAAAGAATACTTTCGGGATACTGAGAAGAAAGTTTGGCGTGTATTCGAATACATTCCTGATCACCTCTCTTATGACAGAGCTGAAAATACAGAAACGGTATATGAGGGAGGGAAGGCTTACGGGAATTTCCTGGCGATCCTTTCTGATCTGGAACCGGGAGCATTCAAGGACACCATTCCTGATTTTCATAATCTCGACTGGAGGTTACAGCAGTTTAACGAAGCCCTCCGGAATGGCAGGGAGGATCGGAGGATAATTGCCGGCAGGGAGGTGAAGATGGTACTTGATCGTGTGCCTGAAATGCGGATAATCCGTGAACTCTGCCTGAGTGGACAGATCCCTTTGCGTTTGGTGCACCACGATACTAAAATCAACAATGTGCTCTTTTCGAAAAGGGGTAAAGCACTGTGTGTAATTGACCTCGATACGGTAATGCCAGGTTATGTGCATGACGATTTCGGGGATGCTATTCGCACTTTTACCAACACAGGAGAAGAAGATGATGTTGATACTTCAAAAGTTTCAATGAATTTAGATTATTTCAGGGCATTCGCTACGGGCTACCTTGAAGGCGCAGGCTCTTTGCTTAACAATACAGAGAAGGAACAGCTTGCACTCTCGGCACGGGTTATGACCTATATGCAGACTATTCGTTTCCTGGCTGATTACCTGAACGGGGATGTTTATTATAAGATACACTCACCCGAGCACAACCTGCAGCGTTCCAGGGCTCAGCTTGCGCTCCTGCTGAGCATGGAAGAACAATACCCTGAGATGTGCAGGATTATCAATTCACTTGGATAAAGAAAACGATTGTATCAGCTCTTTTTCCAGGACCTGATCCGATGGCCCCAGGCTGCATAGAACAGGATTACCAGATAACAGGGAATCATCAGCCAGTAAGCCTGCTGATTACTGTACAGGTCAGAAAGTTTTCCATAGATCAGTGGAAGTGTTGCTCCTCCCAGGATAGCCATAATAAGCAATGCTGATGCTGTTTTGGTAAATTTCCCAAGGCCATCCAGTGCCAGTGGCCAGATGGCAGGCCATACCAGTGAGTTGGCAATTCCCAGCAGGGCGATGAACAAGGCTGTTACAGGGAGGGTGAGGTTGACCGCCTGGAATGTAACCAGGTCGCGGAAGGGAAGATGAATAATTTGATCTGCCGGGGTAAACACAGCCAGAAGAGTGAAAATTATGCCCAGCATGGCACATATGATTAATGCGGTACTTTGCTTCAGAAACCGTGGAATCAGAAGAATCCCAATCACATATCCCACCACCATCCCCAACAGGGTAAGAGAGGTAAAATACTTGGCAGATTCCATGGATATTCCCAGGGCTTGTCCGTACCTGGGAAGGCTATCTCCGGCGATCACCTCAACACCCACATAAAAAAACAGCGCTATAACACCGAATATCAGCTGTGGGAACTGGAATACATGGGTTCGGTTGGAATTGGAATCAGCAGTTTTCTCATCTTCCGCATCTGTATCCACCTCGGGCAAATGCGCCAGGGGTATCATAATTCCAAGCAGAACCAAAACCACGGCCATTATCACATAGGGACTGATAACCCGTTGTGCAAGTTCATCCAGTATTACGGCCCGCTGAGACATTTCGGTGATGGTTGCAAGGGTGGTTTCGAGTACCCTGGCATCTTTTAGTACAATACTTGCCAGGATTATGGGTGCAATAATACCGGCAACTTTATTGGCAATACCCATAATGCTGATCCGCCGGGCGGCACTCTCCCGCGGTCCCAGGATTGTAATATAGGGATTGGACGCGGTCTGCAGAATGGTAAGGCCTGTACCCTGAACGAAAAGCCCAACCAGAAAGATCCAGAAGGACCTGTTGTAGGCTGCAGGAATAAAAATCAAGGCACCGATCGCCATGGTCCACAAACCAACTGACATACCCATCCGGAATCCGGTACGTCTCAGAATGGCGGCCGAAGGCAAGGCCATTATGAAGTAGGAAATATAAAAGGCAGTTGTTACAAACCATGCTTGAAAATCGGTTAGTTCACAGGCTGTTCGCAGAAAGGGAATCAGTATCCCGTTAAGCCAGGTTACAAATCCAAAAATGAAGAAAAGCAGACCTATTATAAAGATAGGAAAGACATAACTTTTAGCCTTCTGCATTGTGCTGTTCTGATCCATATAAGTCGATTTATTCCGGGTGTAGGTATACAAACCTAGTTACTTTTTGGATATTACCAAAAGGATTGAGATGCATTCCCCTGCAGCCTATGCTATGGAACAGCAGAAATCGTGAGTGAGCAGCCATTATTTTTAAACTGATTCATTACTTTTGGTTAACAGAAAATATAGCATAATACCTGAAATAAATCCCAACATGCAATCACGAAGAAACTTCATCCGCAACACGGCCGCTGCCGGAGCAGGCCTTTGGTTATCTCCCTCATTCGCTTTTGGGTCGGAGGTGCAAAAAAACAAGGTAAACATCGGATTCATTGGTACCGGCCTGCGGGGGTGCAGCCACCTGGAACTCATTCTCGCGCGGCAGGATGTTGAGGTAACTGCTCTGTGTGATATCAGTTCTGAACGGATAGCTGTAGCCCAGGAAATGCTTAAAAAGGCTGGCAGAAAGGCAGCAGAGGCCTATACAGGCAGCGAACTCGCCTGGGAAAAGATGCTACAGCGGGATGATCTTGACGGAGTGATCATTGCCACACCCTGGGAATGGCATACCCGAATGGCCACCGGGGCGATGCGGGCAGGAAAATACGCCGGCATTGAAGTCGCAGCAGCCACTACACTTGAAGAATGCTGGGATCTGGTTAATACCTACGAGCAGACAAGGGTTCCAGTGATGATTCTCGAAAATGTGTGCTATCGCCGTGATGTGATGGCTGTTCTTAACATGGTGCGACAGGGAGTTTTTGGTGAGACCATGTATGCCCATTGCGGGTATGAACATGATCTTCGGGAAGTAAAATTCGAACCGGGTGTGGAATTTGGAGAAAAAGGCGTATACGAGGCTCACTGGAGAACCAATCATTCGGTTCACCGTAATGCTGATCTGTATCCCACCCACGGACTTGGGCCCATCGCATGCATGATGAATATCAACCGGGGTAACCGTTTTGTTTCGCTCAGTTCAAGTGCCACCAAATCCAGAGGACTGCACAATTATATCGTGGAGAAAGGCGGGGAAAAGCATCCCAATGCCCAGGTCGAATTTAAACTTGGGGATATTGTAACCTCCATGATCAATACTGCCAACGGAGAATCCATAGTCGTAATACATGATACAAACCTGCCGAGGCCTTACTCACTTGGATTCCGTGTTCAGGGAACCAAAGGCTTGTGGATGGGTGAAGGCTGGGGCGATATAAATGATCCGGGCCAACGTATATATGTTGAAGGAATCAGCAAGCCTCACCGCTGGGACCAGGCGGCTGAATGGCTGAACAAATATGATCACCCTCTCTGGAAAAAATATTCCAATGATGCCGAAGGAGCAGGACATGGTGGAATGGACTTCTTCGTAGACCATGCCTTCGTGGAAATCGTCAAGCGACAGGCTCCCGCACCTCTCGATGCATATGATGCCGCCGCATGGAGTGCTGTAACGCCTCTGTCGGAATCTTCCCTTGCAGAAGGCGGATCACTGCAGTTATTCCCTGATTTTACAAGGGGACTTTGGGCCGGCAGAAAACCGTTGTTTGCTCTGGATGATCAGTATTAGAGGAAAGAGGCAGGAAGCAGTGGCAGTGGCAGTTGCAGTAGCAGTGGCAGTGGCAGTGGCAGTGGCAGTGGAAGAGGCAGCTTGCCCGACCGTAGCGGAACGAAGGCGGTTGGCAGTGATTATTAAGCTATTACTTACTCCCACGTTGCCTTACCACCTCGAATAACAAAACGCCTGCTGCCACCGAAACATTCAGTGATTCAGTTTGTCCCTGCATGGGAATGCGGACTGTTTCATCGGTGATGCGCAGAATATCACGGTGAATACCGGTGTCTTCAGCCCCCAGAATCAGCACAACCGGTCCGCGATAGTCGATGGTATGATATATTTTTTCCGACTTCTCGGATGCAGCAACAAGTTTCAATCCGCTGTTTTGCAAATACTTTAATGCATTCCGCAAAACCGGAGCACGGCAAACCCGGATGTGGTTCAATGCTCCCGCACTGGTCTTCATAGAATCGGCATTTACTCCGGCGGATCCTTTATCGGCAATGAGTATTGCATGAATCCCGGCACATTCAGCTGCCCTGGCAATGGCTCCGAAATTCCTGACATCGGTGACCTGGTCCAGTGCAAGAATAAAAGGGACTTTGCCCTCCTTAACGATAGCAGGGAGAACTTCTTCTATGTTTGCATAACTTACTTCGCTGAAATACGCAATCACTCCCTGGTGATTCCCGGGTGAAATTCTATTCAGCTTTTCCACCGGCACAAACTGGAAGGGAATACCCTTCTGGCGCAACGTATTTAACAACTCTTCCAGGTGAGTTCCTGATCCGGCTTTCTTAATGAGAACTTTTTCTATTTCCTTCCCTGAAGCAATGGCCTCCAGGACAGGATGAATACCAAAAATAATATTGGCTTCTTTCATCTGAGAGTGTTTTTCTAATTTATACATTCAATATTCACCAGCCAGGGAAGCCCGGTTACTTCAATCGACCAGGAACACCTTGCCACTTCGCCAGGAGTCAACTGCCTGTCGCCAGTAATTGGTAGCCTCCAGGTTTCTTTTCAAAACAAAATAATTCTTACTGAAACGATTCGGCTGTTGTTCAAATACGAAATTTATCTTTCTGCCTGCTGAAGGAAAATAAATCCACTCTTCTGTATCATCTGTTTTATACAGGCTATTGGGTGGACCATACACGATGTATATCATTCCACGGTCTGTTTTCCAACCCTCCCTGTCGCAGGTGAAATATATATTCGAAAAGGTTATCCGGTTATAATATACCTTGATCAGTTCCCGCGAAACCTGCATATTTGAAGCACAATTGAGCCAGAAATTATCGATGGCCATTTTCTTATTCTGACTTTTCTCCAGTTCCCGTTGTTCGCTTGTATTGGTAATGTAAACCAGGGGATCAACCATTTGCTCAGGTTTTTTAGTTTCAGGAAAGTCAGTTCCGGGATTGAGCATTGTAAATCCCTCCGGTTGATTTGTGTCGACCCTGAAATGATAGAGACCCCTGTAAGGCATCGAAAATCTGAAGGTATCAGAGTACGGGAGTACCCAGGTACTATCGGGAACTGTATTCACATCAGGCCCCGTCTCCACTGAGTAAAGCGGCCGGGAAGCGGTTGATTATTTGTGTAATAATCTACAAAGATTTGCGGGTGGTTTGCCGGATATACTTTAAGGGAAAAGGGTTTGCCATCGGTTACCCAATTCCTGAGAACCGGGTATTGACCCGAGGGAGTAAACGCGAGGAAGTCCTGCCGGTTATACTTGCCTGACCTGTCAACGGTAATGAAAGTCTGGTTGGACTTCCGGCGCATCAGGTCGTAGGTAATGAGCCGGAGATTGTACCGTTCCCCTGGTTTCGACATGAACACCATGGTGGTGAAAAAATACCCATGCAATCGGTCCCGCTGCAGGTTATACGTGTAACTTGCACTATCGGCAAGTTGTCGTATATTCCTTTCGGGATCGAGCCGGTACAATTCAAACTTAAATTTCACCTTGGTGAGAAAATCACCTTTTTGGTTTGCCTGGTTGAAAAGAAATTCGGAGGCAGGGATCCCGACATACAGAGTTGACAGGCTGTCCCCATTATGCCAGACGGCACATTCGGGATGCAGGCTTACGGCAGACGGATCGTAGAGAAAAGACATGTTATTGATGTCTTTTTTCACCAGGCGTGTTGATTGGGTTGGCGGCGCGATGCATCCATCAAATATGAACAGAAAAAGTCCGATAATTGTACATAGAATGATCCTCCGGGAATCAAATTTCCGGCTCCAGATTATTCGTCCTGGTTGCAAGGCATTCATCGGTTTCATCCCTGTTTCTGCAACTGATCGTAGTCCTGGTGTAATTTCTCCCAATAGGCCATCTCTGTTTCCAGTTCCCTCTGGCGCTTTTCAAAGGTAGTATATAAATCTTTAATATCGAAGGCTGGATCTGAATAGTCCGGCTGCTCAAGACGGGCTTTAATCTCACCGAGGATTTCCTCATGCCGGGCAATTCGTTCTTCACTCCTGGCAATATCTCCCTGAATTTTTCTCAGACGCTTGTCAAGTTCTTTCTTGGCAGCATAATCCTTTTTACTCACCTGTACAGTTGCTTCCGCAACAGGTTGAGGAGAAGCTTTCTTTACAGCGGAGGTTTCGGTGGGAGGAACTGGTGTGTTGGTACGGATTCCAAGTTCATTCAGGGATTCCATCTTGCGTTTCCTAAGGAAGTCATAGATACCTCCGGCATGCTGACGGATGTTCCTGTTCCTGAATTCAAATATCTTATCCACCAGGCCATCGAGAAATTCCCGGTCGTGTGACACAACAATAATGGTTCCCTCGAATTTCAACAAAGCCTGCTTAAGGATATCCTTCGATCGCATGTCGAGGTGATTTGTCGGCTCATCCAGTACCAGCAGGTTATAGGGTTCCAGAAGCAGACGTGCCAGGGCAAGTCGTGATTTTTCCCCTCCGGAAAGGACTTTGACCTTTTTGTCTATATCCTCACCCCTGAAAAGAAAGGCCGCCAGGATATCCCGTATCTTTGTGCGTATATCCCCCACGGCTACCCGGTCGATGGTGTCGAACACAGTTGATTCCTGGTCGAGCAATTCATCGGTATTCTGTGCAAAATACCCGATCTTCACCTGATGGCCGATCTTCAACTCGCCATCATAGCCGGTCTCCCCGATGATCATTTTGGAAAGCGTGGTCTTTCCTTCCCCGTTACGACCAACGAATGCGATCTTTTCGCCTCTTTCGATCACGAAATTCAGCCTGTCCAGGACCTGCTTGCTGCCGTAGTTTTTGGATGCATCCTTTGCCTCCACCACGATAGTGCCTGAACGTGGTGCGGCAGGGAAGCGCATGTTGATGCGTGCAGTATCTTCTTCTTCTACCTCCAGCCGGTCGATGCGCCCAAGCATTTTTATACGGCTTTGAACCTGCACCGCCTTGGTAGCTTTATACCTGAAGCGCTCGATAAATTTTTCCGTGTCCTCGATCATCTTCTGCTGGTTCTGGAAAGCCGCCTGCTGATGCTCACGGCGATCCCTGCTCAACTCCACAAATTTTGAATAGGACACTGCGTAATCATAGATCTTTCCTAAGGAGATTTCGATGGTACGTGTAGTCACCGAATCAAGGAATTTCCGGTCGTGCGAGATGATAAGCGCAGCACCCGGATAAGTGGTAAGGAACTCTTCCAGCCATTGGATGGATTCTATATCCAGGTGATTCGTGGGCTCATCGAGTAGCAATATTTCAGGACGTGACAGCAGGAGTTTGGCCAGTTCGATACGCATGCGCCAACCGCCGCTGAACGTTTTGGTGGGCCGGTCAAGGTCCTCACGTTCAAAGCCCAGACCCAGAAGAGCCGATTCGATGTCTGCGTCCATCGATCCCTGGCCCAGGATGCCCATACGTTCGGTGGCCTCGGACAGCCGATGGATAAGTCGCTCATAATCCGGGCTGTGATGATCCTCCCTGCGAACCAGTTCCTCATTGATGAAAACCAGTTCTTTTTCGAGGCTGATAAGCTCGGCATAGGCCTGCTTCACCTCGTCTCTTACCGAGAGCGTGTCCCTGTGGTTCATTTCCTGGGGCAGGTAACCGATGTGTATGCCCGAGGGTACCACCACCTCCCCGCTGGTAGGCTGAAACTGCCCCACGAACATCCGCAGGAGGGTGGACTTGCCCGCACCGTTCTTCCCCACCAGCCCTATGCGGTCGCGGGGATTCACCACAAAAGAAATATCGCGGAACAATTCAAAGTTCCCGAAAAGAACAGATACTTGTTGAACAGCAATCACAGGCAACAGAAAAAGTTGCGCAAACGTACGAAAAAATGTTAGAATGTGGGATGTTCCGGGTTCAACGTTCCGAGCTCAAGGTTCCGGGTTCCGCGTTCGGCGGCATTTGTCATGCAGAGGCCGAGGAACGAGGCCGAAGCATCTGAGCACAGGCCAAACGTAAGCATCAAAGCGATTGCATCTGTCATTGAGATACTTCGGGTGCGCCACCCTAAAGGACAACCCAGTGCACCCTCTGCATGACAATAATCCGTTGCCAGGCATATGCAGGGATTTTGTCATGCAGAGGCCGAGGCACGAGGCCGAAGCATCTGAGCAGGGTGGGCCCCCTATTTTTTTACCACTTCCACCTGCGCGATTGCCTCTTTCAGTCCGGGGGAGCTGATCCTCAAGCTTACCAGTCCGGGTGATAACTTCGGCCGCAGAATGACCAGTCCTCTCCCCTGCCAGCTCATAAACTCCGGGCTGGTGAAACTGCTCATCCCGTCGGGACTGGCATTTCCTGCTGCCTGAAGTTCTGCAGGGCCTTCCAGGGTAATACTCAATGGGATCTTTGCAGCTGGAACCAGGTTTCCATCCTTATCCACCACCTGAACCCGGAAATAGATCAGTTCATTCCGGTCGGCCGGAACATGAGACTGCTCTGCAATCAATCCGAGTGCTGCCGGTTCTCCGGGGGTACGGAATACTTTGGCAGCAAGTTCTTTGCCCTTTCTGTAAGCCACCGCTTTCAATTCTCCCGGCGCATAGGGAAGTTCAAAGACTGCTATCCGCCTGGATGCCTCAGAGACTGGTTTCTCACCTACCGGACTGCCGTTCAGGAACAGCCGGACCTGATCACCCGTGGTAAAGACACGCACGCTTACCGGCTGCCCTTCGGCCCCGGCAAAGGACCAGTACGGATATTCCAGGGGCCAGCCCCAGCCGCTCACATATTCCTTCTTCCCGCCAGGTATGGGTTCATGCACCAGCATCTCCAGATCGCTGCGATCCCACACCACATCGTGGTAATACGATTGTGGCTTCTTGTTACCCAGTATGTCGATATCGCCACACCAGGCATTGTACCAGGTCCATGGCATATGGAAACTTCGCAGCGTATCATAATGGGCATGACCGATCCCGGCTTCACCCAGGTAATCCACGCCCGTCCAGATAAAATCGCCGATCACATAGGGATGCTTTTTCACCTGCTCCCAGGACTCATATATCTCGAAGGGAAAGGACTCGGTACCCATGATGATCCTTTCGGGGAATTTTTTGTGATCGGGTTCGTATTGCTTCCACTGGTAATTGTACCCGCCGATGTCGAGGCTCGAGAAAGCCGGAGGGGTATCGCTCCATGTCATTCCCTTGTTATCCCAAAAATCGCAGATGGCAGCTGTTATTGGCCGTGTGGTGTCGCATTCCCGGATGGCCGCTTTCAACTGCCCGGCAATCCGCACGCCGGAGGTATCAGCCCTTTCCTGGATCTCATTGCCAATGCTCCAGATAATCACAGAAGGATGGTTGCGGTCGCGCAGCACCATGGATTGAACATCACGCTTCCACCAATCCCTGAAGAAGAGATGGTTATCTTCAGGGTTCTTTCCTTTTTCCCAATGGTCGAAAGCCTCATCGATCACCAGCATCCCCAGGCGGTCGCAGGCATCGAGGAAGGCTGCAGAGGGAGGATTATGACTGGTGCGGATGGCGTTGTAGCCGTTTGTTTTCATCACAGCCACCCGGCGCTCTTCGGCACGGGGAAAGGCTGCAGCGCCAAGAAGTCCATTGTCATGATGCAGACATCCACCCTTCATTTCCACCGGCTCCCCGTTAAGTAAAAATCCTTTGCTTGCAGAAAAAACGATCGAACGGATGCCAAAAGTTGACGAGATACGATCCATGATAATTCCCTTACTTTCCAGTTCCAGCAAGGCGGAATACAGCACAGGGGAATCCGGCGACCAGAGACCGGGTTGAAGCAGGTTAAAATCTTTTTCAATGGATACGACACCCTCCTCTCCCACCTGCAACAGTGAGGAATCAACAGCAATCATTCTGCCGGAAGAATCCAGCAGGTGTATCCTGCAGAGAAGATCCTGTTTTTCATCGGATGTATTACTTACTTCTGCGTTCAGGTGAACACTGGCTTTCTCACTGCTCACTGAAGGAGTCGTTATAAACAGACTATTTTCGGTAAAATGCAAAAGGCCGGTGACCCGGAGAGAGACATTCCGGTAGATCCCCGAACCGCTGTACCAGCGTGAATTCTTGCCCGGGTTCTGTACACGTACTAATAAAATATTCTCTCCTTTCGCTTTCAGGTAGGGAGTGAGATCGTAACTGAAAGGAGTATATCCATAGGGATGAAAGCCGAGATAATGTCCATTTAACCAAACCTCGGATCGCTGGTATACTCCATCAAACAGGATGGTTATAAGCTTATCATTCCACTCTTTTCCAGTTCGAAATACTTTTTTATACCAGGCTGTACCGCCCATGACATGGCCCGTTGACGGCCCTCCCGGACTTTTTTTCGAGAATGGACCAACCTGGCTGTCGGAAGGTTCTCCCGGCAAGTCCAGAATACTCCAGTCGTGAGGAAGATCAACCTTCCGCCAGTTGTCCTCCGACACTGCATTGGCCAGTATGCCCGCAGAATCTGTTGCCTGCAGGGAGTCATTCAGAAAACTCCAGTCAAGGTTGAAAAGCTGTTGTCCCGGCATTGATTCATGCTGAACCTCCTTCCTGCAGGAAAGAACAACAAAAAGCAATGGGAGTGTCAGGGTAAAAAGAATCTTTTTCATTTGGAAACAGTGCTAACCAGTTTATGATTTTTGCCAGTATTGTTCAATCTCTTCCAAAGATTTTCCTTTGGTTTCAGGTACCCGGAGGCTCACCAGGAATTGTAGTGCAGCCATTGCAGCGAGCACCAGAAAGGTAACAGATCCGCCCAATGATTGCAATACATGAGGGAAGAATAGTACAACCAGAAAATTGAAGACCCACTGGGTGAATGAAGCCAGTGCAACAGCAGTTCCCCGGATGCTGTTTGGGAATAATTCCGAAATGAGTGTCCAAAAAACAGGCCCGATGCAGGCTGCAAAAAAGGCGATAAAAAGAAGAATACATGCAAGGGTCAGGATGGCTGGCCAGTTGAATGCAAAGGCTGCTGCCAGCGCAAGAAGTGTAAGGGTCATACCTGCTGAACCAGCAAGATACAGAGGCTTGCGTCCAATCCTGTCGATAAGAAAAATGGCAGCGAAGGTGAAGACAAAATTGATGATACCGATCAGGGAAGTCTGCAAAAGAGCATTGCGTATGTCCACACCGGCTGCAAGAAGGATCTTGGGTGCATAATCGATAACGGTGTTGATGCCGGAAACCTGCACCAGGATCGCCAGGATTAGTCCGATAAACAAGGCCCCGCGGGTACCTTTCTTCCAGAGAAGTGTCATATCAGGACGTTTACTCATCCCCTGCAAAGAAGTTTCAATACTTTCGATTTCCTTCTCCAGTATTTCCCTGTCATGGATCCGGGACAATACTCTGATTGCTTTCTCCCTGTAACCTGCTTTCATCAGCCATCGAGGGCTTTCAGGGATGAACAGCAAACCGGCAAAAAACACAACCGATGGAACCAGGCCGGTGGCAAACATCCAGCGCCAGTTATCATCCAGATCGTGCAACGAGTAATTAATAAGGTATGATAGCAGGATACCAAAGGTAATGGCCAGTTGATAGATGGATACAAGCCGACCGCGCAGATGTGAAGGCGCTGTCTCTGCGATGTACATGGGCGAAAGAACGGAGGCAGCACCCACAGCCAACCCGCCGATGATCCGGGCTGTGATGAAGAGCCAGGATGCCGTCGCGATGGCTGAGGCAAGCAGAAAATCCCCAAACAGCAAGGCAAAGGCTTCAAGCATGATCGCTTTTTCTTCCAAAATAATCAGTGAGAACGCCCGATCCAAAGGCCCCGGCCATACATCCGAGGAGAAGCGAACTAACACCCCCAACCCAACTGAAGCTCATCCCAGGAAAAAGTATGCCTGTATAGAACGGTACCCGCACCTGAAATGATGGCGATGTCAAATCCGAACATCAGCCCTCCAAGGGTGGCAGCCATGCTTATGAACGAGAGATACCAGTTATTTTTCCGGAACCTGCATAATCAATGGTAAAATCATGTATTTACGGTAGAAATATATAAAAAATAAGGAAGGACTCAACCTCTTCGGGAACATTTTCCCTTTCGCATGCAAGGAAAGAAAAGAAGGCATCCCGGTTATCGGAAGTGGAATTATCCTATTTTTGCAGCCAAACTCAACAACTTGAGAGGGAAGAAAACTAATATAATTCTTGAAAACATAGCTGTAACCGATCTTGCTGCTGAAGGTAAAGCCATCGCACGGGTCGAAAACCAGGTGGTATTCATTACCGGTGCCATTCCCGGCGATATTGTGAATGTTCGGGTTCTCAGAAAGAAGAAAAATTTTATGGAAGGCACCATCGAAAAACTGGTAAAACCCAGTTCCGATCGCGTGATTCCGGTTTGTGAACATTTTGGTATTTGCGGAGGGTGTACCTGGCAACAGCTTCCTTATGAGAAGCAATTGCTGTATAAGGAAAAACAAGTACGGGATCAACTTGAACGCATCGGAAAGATTGACGGGAGCCTTGTAAAGCCCATACTTGGATCGAAGCGACCCTATAACTACCGCAATAAACTGGAATATACCTTTTCAAGCAAGCGCTGGTTCACAAAGGAAGAAATTGGAAGCGGGGAAGCCATCAGCGACGTGCAGGGTCTTGGATTTCATATTCCCGGCAAATTCGACAAGGTACTCGATATAAAGACCTGCCACCTGCAACCGGAGCCTTCCAATGCCATACGCCTGGCTGTGAGGAGTTACTGCCTGGAACATCAGTTACCATTCTTCGACATAGTAAACCAAACCGGTTTTTTACGCAACCTCATTATCCGTAATAACCTGCAAGGTGAATTCATGGTGATCATCTCATTTTTCTATGATGATCCTCCATTGCGCGATGGTCTTTTATTAAGTCTGGCCAATCAGTTCCCCGAAATCACCTCTCTCCTTTTTGTGATCAATCCCAAAGGAAATGATACAATCCATGACCGCGATGTACAGGTGTTCAAGGGAAATGATTATTTGCCTGAAGGTATGGAGGACCTTACATTCAGGATAAGTCCGAAATCTTTTTTTCAAACCAACACTGAACAGGCCGGTGCGCTATATGACATCACCCGCCGGATGGCCAACCTGGGTGGAAATGAAACAGTCTATGACCTGTATACAGGAACCGGCACTATCGCACTGTTTATGGCGAGGCATTGCAGGAAGGTGGTAGCGGTGGAATATGTGCCGGAAGCCATAGCGGATGCCCGAATCAATGCAGGACTCAATGCAATTGAAAACGCCCGTTTTTTTGCAGGTGATATGAAGGAGGTACTCACTCCGGAATTTATTGCCAGGGAGGGAAGACCTGATGTGGTAATTCTCGACCCCCCGCGTGCTGGAGTACATCCGGATGTTCTTGCAAGGATACTGGAAGCGAGCCCGCAACGAATCGTCTATGTAAGTTGTAATCCGGGTACACAGGCCCGCGATCTTGGGATCCTTGCTGCCGGATATCATGTTGCGGAAGTACAGCCAGTGGATATGTTCCCGCATACCATGCATGTTGAAAATGTGGCACTACTCCTGCGAAACCAGTTCTCATCCAATATATAAATGTCATGAAGTTCACCCGCGATGATTATACCCGCAGGATCATCGACAGCGAAAACAGGATTCCGGAGGATGAACCGGCATTTCTGCTACGCGCACAGGATAAGTACGCCCCGTCCACCCTGCGCTTTTATGCACAGTTACTAAAGGAAGACGGTGATACAGCCATGGCCGAAGAACTGCTGGCACATGCACGGGCCATGCTCATCTGGCAGAAATCGGTAAAAGTGAAAAAACCGGATAAATAGAAAAATATCCCGGAGGTAAGATAATAGGTTCTGAAAACGATGCCCTGTGAATGATCAGGGCCTTGAGAAAAATTTTATTTCAATAGGTTTTTGTCAGGAAATCACTGAGCCATGCGTTGAAGGAACACCATTCCCTGTCTTTCCTCCTGCATAACTCCGGTACATCCCCAGGAGCATCTTGGAAGATTTTTCGTAACCGTCATACAGATCCCTGTATACATCATCATCTACTATACCAAGTCCATGCAGGGTGTCGAGAATGGCCACAGAACGGAATACGCAGGTTCGTGCGTCCGAGAGATACTGACGCTTCTCGGCATCACTCATTTTACCGGTTCCTTCGGCCAGGTTGCCCATCATACCCATGCTGGCTTTCTTCCATTCTGATGCGATGTACTCATCCATCTCAGGGTGTTGAATTATAAACTGCAGCACTTTCTGGTTCTGCTCCTTTACAACACCATACACATCAAGCTTTTCAAAATCGAACATCCTGAGTAATTTACGTTAGTTTGTCGGGGTGGCCGGACTCGAACCGACGACCGCCTGGTCCCAAACCAGGAACGCTACCAACTGCGCTACACCCCGCTATAATTTCTGCTGTGTCCTGATTTCTTACAGTCTACCACTGTTTTCCGTAAGTTCATCACAGAATCCCGCAAAAGTATAAAAAATTCCAAATCATCCTAATATGCAGCTTAGAATATGTAAGATTATTTCATTTTATCTGAATTACCCCGGGCAGGCAACATGTTTCGCTTACCCTCTGATATTCAATAATTAAACTATTTCAAACCACCTCAGTGTTTTTATTTTCCCGAAACAATGGCATAAACAGGCTGCCTGTCCATCATTTTTATAAAAGGAGTGATTCCGACCATAAATTTGGATAAAGAGTAGAAAAATCCTCCGGTATTATTGTTCCGCGAATATTTCTGCTTGTTAAAAATGCTTTATATTGCATAAAAAATATAGTCCATGAAAAAAACGCCCCTCTTCCTGATGCTGGTAATTGGCCAGTTGCTTTATGCACAAAACAATCTGGATATCCTGACGCTCTCGGGAAGGAGTGCCTTCCCCACCGGGTATGACAGTGTGCACAGTGGTAAGGCGAGGGAATCCGGTAGTTTCATTGGACTCACGGTACCCGTGCCCCTGAGCGAAAAGACAATCATATATAACAGTCTCAATTATTTTTACTTTCATGTGAACAATGAACCGGTGCTTGGTGACAGCCTGGCTGACCCCATCAACCTGCACGGATTTATTCTTCGCACCGGAATCATTCAGCGCTTCAGCAACGGACGAAGCCTGCAACTACTGCTCTCACCCCGCTGGATGTCGGATATGAAGGGCGGTGGACTCGATAATGTTCAAATGGGTGGCCTGGTGATGTACGAAAAAATATTCAGCGATAAACTCACCATGGGTTTCGGAGCGATGTATAACCAGGAATGCTACGGTCCCTATTTTGTACCGCTGGTAAATCTGAACTGGCAATTAAGTGAGAAACTGAGCATCGCAGGAATGTTGCCTGTATACGCAAAGATCAAGTACAAAGCAGCTGAAAAACTTACCGTCGGAATTAGTCACTTTGGTCTGGCCACTACCTTCAACCTGAATGACCCGGCCTATAAGGGAGATTATATCGAACGCCAGAGCATCGATCTTTCCCTCTTTGCCAATTACAATATCACCGGGAACTTTTACCTGGAAGGCCGCTTTGGGCAGGCAGCCGGACGCAGCTATAAACAGTATGCAGGCGACCAGAAAATCAAATTCGGATTACCCCTCACCACCTTCGGGGACGAGCGGGTGAGGAAAAACATTGGTTTCGAAAATGGTCTGTTCCTCGATTTCCGGCTGATCTATAGTATCCCGCTAAAGAAACAAGAGTAAAGCGAATTCAAATTATCTTATTTCCAGTCCGCCGTTAACAACAAGCCCGGTATGTTTTCCTGCTTACACGGAAAGGTAAATACCTGATTGCTGTTCCGGATCTGTTGGATGGTTTCCGCACAAGAATCATGCATATCCCAGGATTAATGCTGCTCGGATTATTAGCGGGTATTCCTGCCAGAAAAAAAACTATTTGTTGATCACGATCCTGTAATTGAGAGTTCCGGTTGATGAATTGATCGAGACCAGGTAAAGACCCGGGCTATACTTACTTAAATCCAGGGATCTTGTTCCGGCTTCCTGTACCCCAACCGATTCTTTCAGTAAAAGTTTTCCGGCAGGATTAAAAACGCTGATGGAAAGATCAGAAAACCGTTTTTGAAAACGGAGTTGTACCAGGCCATCACCGGGATTCGGATAAATGCACAGCCCATTTTCATCTTCGACGGTATTCAGCAGTGTTGCCGTTGGTTGCCAATCAATAACTGCATTCGAATAATTGGTAGTTCCTGCAGGGGTGGTATGTTGTGAAACGGCTCCCTTGGTGAAAGGAAAGGAAGCCACTGCATGCTGGCCAACTTTATCCTTACCCCAGCCCATTTCAATGAACAGGGTATAATCACCATCCATCACCACATTTTTACTTACATCCGTCCCATTCCAACTGACAGAAACAGTGCCGTATGCTGAAAGGGTTGCGCCTGTTACAGCGTCGACAAGATTCTTACCCGAAGCTGCAGTCCAGGACGTGAGATGGTCGTCCTCATTGCCATACTTAGCTTTTGTTTTTATAAAAACTGACGGTGCTGCATTATTCTGGATCCACACGGCAAGCACGTGCTTATTACCCCAGGAACCTGATGGAGCCGTGGTTGTACATGAGAATGTAAAGGTGCCGGCTGTCTGTCCATGTACTGCTGACAAAATACCCAGACCTGCCAGGCAGGTGAAAAAAATGCGTGTTGCTCTCATTGTTTTAAATAGTTTTTTCAGTTTGGAATCCGGTAGCTTCATTAATCCTATGGGCAACCCGGTGGCTATTTATAATCATCCTGATGAAATCATTTTCAGTCTTATGAATAACAGGATTTGTAAAATAATGTTGCAAATATCATCAATTAATTTGGTATTTGAGTATTTCTGATCCGAATTCGGTAAAGTAAACCTGGCCGGAAGAAAAATAAACCGGGCATTAATTGCATATTATTTCAGCAGCAGCAAACGGTTAATCTGTTTAATTTGTACTTTAAACCGTTTTTATTTTCAGGAAAGCAGTGATCTTCCAATCATAAAAATCCATCAGGAATTCTTTATTAATCCAAATATTGATAATATGAGTTTTACACATGAAGTAGAAGGAATGATTTGCGTCGCGCAAGGCGCCAATCATGGTCCTGCGCCCATTCCCGAAGAAGGAAAATGGGTGAAAGCAAAAGAAGTTAAAGACATTTCCGGCCTTACGCACGGAATTGGCTGGTGTGCTCCCCAGCAGGGTGCCTGCAAGCTGACGCTGAATGTTAAGGAAGGAATTATCCAGGAGGCCCTGGTGGAGACCATTGGTTGCACGGGTATGACACACTCCGCTGCCATGGCATCGGAAATCCTTCCCGGGAAAACCATCCTGGAGGCATTGAATACCGACCTGGTATGTGATGCCATCAACACAGCCATGCGGGAACTTTTCCTGCAGATCGTCTATGGGCGCACCCAAACAGCCTTTTCGGAGGGCGGACTGCCGATTGGTGCCGGGCTTGAAGACCTGGGCAAAGGACTCCGCGGAGTTACCGGTACTCTATATGGCACCGTTGCCAAAGGTCCCCGCTACCTTGAAATGGCTGAAGGTTATATAACCAAAATCGGTCTCGATGCCGATAGCGAAATCATAGGCTATGAATTCGTCAACCTGGGCCGGATGATGGATATGATCAAAGCTGGAACAGAAGCCGGAGAGGCGTTGAAAAAGGCTTCCGGAAAATATGGCCGCATCGATGAGGCTGTTAAAGTTATTGACCCACGTAAAGAATAGGAGGAAAAATTATGCCATTATTTGAAAGTTACGAAAGACGAATTAAACAGATAACCAGTGTGCTTAATTCGCATGGTATTTCCTCCCTCGAGGAAGCGAAGAAAATCTGTGATGCAAAGGGCGTAGATGTATATAAAATCGTAAAGGACATCCAGCCAATTGCCTTTGAAAATGCTGCCTGGGCATATATTGTAGGTGCTGCAATCGCCATTAAAAAAGGTCAGAAAAATGCAGCAGATATTGCCACCTGCCTGGGTGAAGGTCTACAGGCATTCTGCATTCCCGGCTCTGTAGCAGACGACCGTAAAGTTGGTCTGGGACACGGAAACCTGGCAGCCATGCTGCTTCGCGAAGAGACCAAATGCTTCGCATTCCTGGCCGGACATGAATCATTCGCAGCTGCCGAGGGCGCTATCGGTATTGCCAAATCAGCCAACCGTGTTCGTAAGGAACCCCTGAGAGTGATCCTGAACGGGCTCGGGAAAGATGCAGCGAAGATCATTGCACGCATCAATGGATTTACTTATGTGCAGACGCAGTTCGATTATTATACCGGTGAATTGAAAATTGTTCAGAAGAAAGCCTATTCAACCGGGGACAAGGCGAAGGTAAATTGTTACGGGGCCGATGATGTGCGTGAAGGTGTTGCCATCCTGCATAAGGAAGGTGTGGATGTTTCCATCACCGGGAACTCGACCAATCCCACCCGCTTCCAGCATCCTGTTGCAGGAACGTATAAGAAGGAATGCGTGGAACAGGGCAAGAAATACTTCTCTGTTGCCTCCGGTGGCGGAACAGGTCGCACCCTGCATCCTGATAACATGGCAGCAGGCCCGGCATCTTATGGAATGACCGACACCATGGGTCGTATGCATTCCGATGCCCAGTTTGCAGGCTCCTCCTCCGTGCCCGCACATGTGGAGATGATGGGACTCATCGGAATGGGAAATAACCCGATGGTGGGTGCGTCTGTGGCAGTGGCAGTAGCTGTATCACAGGCAGGATAAAGATTTGTGCAGGGCCGTGCCGGGGCATGGCCCTGCACTCATATCATGCCTTTTCCTTCAATTTACCCGGATGGAAAAACAGGAAATAATTCAAAAAGCCCAGGCTTATTTCGATGAAGGGTATGCCTGTTCGCAGGCCATACTCCTGTCCTTTGCAGACCATTTCCTGCTTGATGAAGAGACCGCGAAAAAAATCTCATCCACTTTTGGTGGTGGTATGGGTCGTTTAAGGGAGAAGTGTGGTGCCATAACAGGAGGCTTCATGGTTATTGGTCTTGCTTTTGGAAATTCCGATCCCCGGGATATGAAAACAAAATTAGCTGCTTACGAAAAGGTGCGTGAATTGAACAGGCAGGTGGAAATGAGACTGGGCACCACCAAGTGTGCGGAATTATTGCAGAAAAAAGTCACACCGGAAGAAATCGAAAAGCGAAAACACCATAAAATTATTTGCCGGAAGGTGGTAGGTGAGGTAGCCGGGATGTTGTATGAGATGATAATGAATAATTCCCGGATAACAGAAAACATTGATTAAGCATATGAGGACGAACATCAAAATGTTATTGATTGTTCTGTTTTTTTCGGTAATTTCTGTTAGCTGCAGACAAAACCCGGATCTTCATTATTACATTTCAATTGTAAACAATTCTTCAAAAGATATCTTTTTTACAGATGGATTGAATTATCCTGACACTCTTTTAAATCCATACAATATTACAAAGGATGCAAAACACTTCAGGGCCAAATCGAATAGCACGGCAAAATTCTATTCCTACCCTGATTCCTGGGAAAGAACAATAGGTTCCAATCGGGAGGAAGGAGTAATGATATTTCTTTTTGATGCTGAAATACTGGATGCGGTAACCTGGGATTCCGTATTGGTCAACTATTTGATTCTAAATAGATATTCCCTCAGTTTGAAGGATTTGGATAGCCTGAATTGGACAATTATTTATCCAACCGAATAGCTTCTTCTGCCCAATGACCGGATTGCTTTCAGGCAGAAGAAAAAGGTTTGGCGATATCGAATAAGGATGGTGCTCAATTTGCAAAGTTCAGAATTAACAGGGCGATGATTACCAGAACCAATTGCGCAGAGAATGAGATTCAAATAAGAGGTAATTATGAATACACTAAAACTTTTTAACCTGGTTCTGTTTTTGTTAATAGGATTAAGGACTAATTGGATTCATGCGCAAAATCAGGGACTACCATGTGCAACTTATGTTAATTCGGGTTCGCTACGTCATGGAATTTTAATTGTTAGTATAAATTCAGAAGACTCATCTCTGGTTCATGTTTGTTATTCAATGGGAAGCATATCTTTTATAATTCAAGGCAATTATTCTTTGAAAGGTGATACGATATTTTCAGAAGATTTTGTGAATTGCCTGATAAGAGGCAATAGACTCTTTATGTTATCTAAAGATAATATAGTATTAGGAAGATCAAAAGGCTTTATCCTTGCTGACGAGAAAAAAATACATAAAATTCAAAAATTATATCAAAAGAGATTATTAAGTTATGGGTATTATTTTAATGGTAATTGTCTTCTTGTGAAATGAGTGTTGTGTGTATTGGACAATTCAGCGAATGCAGACTCTCGGGATTACTTTGGGTGAGAAGGATTGCGAATAAATTCGGAGTAACCTGACACATGTCTTGATTGATGAGACTATAGTCAATCCAAACCAGACCATCTCAAATATGCCAATAATAGGGTAGATCAAAATGATTAACTATGATCCCCTTGGGAGAATACTGCAAACACATAAACCCCGCTGACTGCGTCAGCGGGGTTTATGTGTTTGCGGAGCAGGGGGACTTTGATTTTCCCTTCCAATCCGTTGTATATCTTATTATTCACTTTGGCAAACTAAGCAAGTACACCGAATGGGCAACTCGCTAAAATGCACTCATTTTCTTCACGGCGCAGATAATCATAATCCAAAAGGTTTTACGCAGGTTTTTAAGGTTTCCGAATTACCGGTCCCTCTTTTCTAAATGAGGATTGGAATCCAAATCCATCTTTATACCTTATAGGGTATAATATTTAATTATTAATAATATTTATACCCTAAGAGGTGTATTTCAATAATTATGAGTATATTTACACCCGAAAAGGTATATTTTGAAAAATGAAAATAAGTTCATTCATAAAGGCAAAAAGAAAAGCTGTTGGGCTTACTCAACCTGAGCTGGCAGAGAAAGCAGGCGTTGGACTGCGTTTTGTGCGCGAACTGGAGCAGGGAAAACATTCCCTGAAACTGGACAAAATCAACCAGGTACTGAAATTATTCGGTCATGAACTGGGCCCGGTACCGATCAACAGGGAGGAACTTTTAAATGAGGAAGGCTGAAATAAGGATGCAGGATCAGACAGCAGGCTGGCTAAGCCAGGATGAGCAGGGATATCGCTTTGAGTATGATCCTGCCTATCTTACAAAGGAAGGTGCGAAACCGGTAAGCAAAACACTGCCTTTGCAATCAATGGCATTTCAAAGCCCTGTTC
>JAXLTS010000023.1:0-73028 GCA_046329925.1 Bacteroidales bacterium | reverse complement strand
CAGCCGGTAGCTGGTGCAGAAGTAAAACTCGCGGGGACCGACAGGGTCGTGCATACTGATTATTCTGGGAAGTTCAGCATATTTACCGGAGAAGACGATATAGAATTCGATCGGGGTTTCAAATACCGGGTACAGGGAAACATCATCTACTGGCAGTCGCTGATGGCTGTTGGCCTGGAACTGTCAAATACCCTGGGGCAGCAGTTCCTTATTAGTACGAACAAAACAGCATCCTCCGGGAAGATATCACTCGAAAACCTGCCAGCGGGTATTTACCTCTTTGCAGTACGCTCCGACAGCCAGCAGAGGGTGGCAAAACTGTTCCATACGAAGGAAACAACAAACCTTTCGAAATTCAGTAAGCTTCCCCGCAAGAGTGGCGTGGAGCATGCCTCTGCAGATAGTATAATAATTTCTGCAACCGGATACCTGGATCAGCAATTTCCCTATGGTGGAACGGATGAAACCTATGAATTGCTGAGGACTTCATACGATAACCTGGATTATCTCAACAGTCTTCCCAGGGAAGAGGCCTTCCATATGTTACAATCCGTTCCTTTCATTCCGGCTTTCGGTGAGGTGGAATCCATCAAGCTGGTTTACCATATTCCATCCAAAACACTTTACTACATCAATTCTGAGAAGTTTCTCATCCATTATACATTTGCAGAAGAAGTACTGGGGTATTCGAAAGGGCACTACTATTTCAATATGGAACAATACCTCGGGAATCCTAACAGGATTTACTATCTGGCTACCCTAAATCATTTTAAATCATCAGGTATATATACGTTCGAATTTTTTGCGGGTGATGAGATTAATTGTGCAGGAATTGAAGAAATGTACCTGAAGATTGCGGAAACAAGTTATATCGGGAACAAACTTCGGTTTTATTCCGGAATCCCAAGATGGGAAGCATGTACTGCTGTACCTTCCATTAGCAGCAATGTACTGTATGCCGGGCAGAATTTCCAGGCATTGAACCCGGCTGAAAATTACGGATACCTTAAGAAAGTTGATGTGGATGCTTTGCCCACCACCTGGCTGAACCGCCATGACCTGGTACTTACCAATGGTATTCCAAATGATATCCCGGTTACGGCAGGTATTATCACCACAGAATTTCAGACCCCTCTCAGTCATATCAATGTGCTGAGTCATAACCGGGAAACCCCTAACATGGCGTTGCGGGATGGCTGGACCAATCCGGTTCTGGAGCAGTTCATAGACAAACTGGTTTATCTCCGTGTGACACTCGACTCCTTTTATATTCGTGCAGCCGGCCTCCCTGAGGCACAAGCCTTCTGGGCACGTAAGGAGCCATCCAAAGTACAAAAATTACAATTGGACACCCTCACTCAGGGTCTCATCGATTTGCAGGGCGAAGGAGTTGAGTCAGTTCCAACCATTGGAGGGAAAGCCGCTAATTTTGCCGAACTTAAAAAAGTTGAATACCTGGATTATCCTATTCAACTCCCGGAAGGGGACTTTGCAATTCCGGTATATTATTACCGGGAGCATATGAAAAAGTACGGACTGGATGCCTATGTACAGAACATGTTGAAGGATGAGGTGTTCCAGGTGGATGCAGCCTGCCGTGCTCAAATACTGGAGCAACTTCAGGATTCAATAAAGAAATCACCTATCGACACAGCCTTACTCAATCTTGTTTTGGAGAAGACAGCTGAGCTGACAGAGTTTACCAACATCCGGTTCCGGTCTTCCACGAACGCCGAAGACATTGAAGGGTTTAACGGTGCCGGTTTGTATGATTCGTACACGGGGATCAAGGGTGATCCGTCAAAAACAATGGACCTGGCAATTAAGAAAGTATGGGCCGGTTTATGGAATTACAGGGCATTCGAAGAACGTGAATATTTCAGGATCGATCATACCACTGCAGGTATGGCAGTATTGGTACACCGGTCATTTCCATCAGAAGTCGCAAACGGGGTGGTAGTTACAAAAAACCTTTACAATATCTACAATTCTGCCATAACCATCAATGTGCAGGTAGGGGAAACGAGCATTGTGAATCCCACGGAATCCTATCTTCCTGATGGTATTATCTATTACCTTTCTGAAGGTCCGTTCGCAAACACCTACCAGTACATCAGCCATACAACCGTACCCGGAATGGAAGGAAAACCAGTGATGACTGAAGAGGAACTGGAATTGCTGGAAGAATACTGCATGGCAATTCATTACCATTATTGTGCGCTGAATCTGGAGTGCCGCACCATGGATATAGAATTTAAGATAGATAATCTAAACGGGCAACGAATATTATATATCAAGCAGGCAAGGCTTTATTAGTTCTTATAATACCATCTTATTCCTGTATGCCAGCCTGTATACGAATGGGTATATTTCACATGCCAGGCAAAATCCGAATGCGGCTTCCAGGAATGAGAACAGGGCGAGGACGACTGCGATGATTTGTGCCAGTGAAACAAATCCTGCCAGTTGTGCGACTGTGATGGAAATGGCAAACAGAAAACCAATACGGGCAGCAAAAAGTTTGGGTCCTGCATTGATTAAGCTTCCACTAATTTCAAACAATTTTATGGTATGATGCGAGGTAATGCTGATCAGGCTGTACTTCCCAAAATCGGATGCTCTGAGCAGAAAGTCAAGTGCCAGCAACAGCGGAATAAAAATGCTGCCCGTGAACAGATAAGCAGATAAAAGCGAAAAGGTGATTGTGGCATTGATGCGAGGAAGAAAGGCATGCACCTTCTTTTCGCTTATGGGGCAAAGCGCTGAAAATTTCATAAGAGGATGTTTTAGTTTGTTGGATTGAAGCTGCCAAGGCGGTAACCCAGCAGGTCGATGGTGATGTATGTAAATCCGATTTTTTTAAATTGGCCGATGATCCTGCTGCGGACTGGCTCCTGCACAAGCCGCGTCAGATCGAACTCAGCCACTTCGATGCGGGCCAGTTCGTCGTGACATCGCACCCGTACGATATGAAATCCGGAATCTTTCAAAATTTTTTCTCCCAGCTCAACCTTCCGGAGATCTTCGCGTTTGATTTCCTTGCCATAGGGGATGCGGGAGTATAAACAGGCTGCCGCAGGCTTGTCCCAGAAGGGTAGTTCCATCTCTTTCAGGAAAGACCGAATCTCCTCCTTGGTGATTCCCAGTTCCTGCAGGGGGCTGCTCACCTGTACCTCATCGCGGGCTTTCATGCCGGGACGGTAGTCATTGAGATCATCGGCATTGCTTCCGTCAAGCACATGGAGTATCCCATATTTTACGGCCTCATTTTTGATATCGGAGTACTCAACTTTTTTGCAGAAGTAACAGCGGTTTACCGGGTTCATTCGTATCTCTTCCTCTATTTCATCTGAAAAAAGGATGATGTGTTTCACTCCCAGTAACTGTGCAAAATGAACAGCATCTTCTTTTTCTGAAGCAGCCAGGGATGGAGAATCAATTGTAATACCCATGGCATTTTCACCCAGAGCATCGACGGCAGCAGCTAAAAGAAAACTGCTGTCAACTCCCCCCGAGAAGGCAACAGCCACCCTTTCCTGCTTCCGGAGATAATTCTGCAGGGCCTTATACTTTGGGTGAACAACAGTTTTCATATGGTACGGTTCATGCTTCCGGGTTGAAAAGCAGCGTGCTCAGGTAACGCTCACCGGTATCGCAGATGATGAGAACGATTTTTTTCCCTTTATTTTCCGGGCGTTTAGCCAGTTGAGCTGCCGCCCAAACGATAGCCCCGGAGGAAATACCAGCCAGTAAACCTTCCGTTTTTGCAAGCTCACGGCCTGTGGCCAGAGCATCCTCATTTTTTACCTGGATGATCTCGTCGATTACCTTCGTGTTCAATATATCAGGAATAAAACCGGCACCTATTCCCTGAATCTTATGCGGACCGGGCTTTCCTCCGGAGATTACGGGTGAATCGGCCGGTTCGACAGCGATAATTTTCACACCCGGTTTGTTTTTCTTAAGCAGTTCTCCAACTCCTGTGATGGTTCCTCCTGTTCCTACTCCCGAAACAAAAATGTCCACGTCACCATCTGTATCCTTCCAGATTTCCTCGAAGGTGGTTTTACGATGGATCTCAGGATTGGCAGGGTTTTTAAACTGTTGCAGGATGATGCTGTTGGGGGTTTCCTGCTGAAGCTGTTCTGCCCTTTTTACGGCGCCGGTCATGCCCTCCGGACCTGGTGTGAGAACCAGTTCGGCACCCAATGCTTTAAGAAGATTCCTGCGCTCTATGCTCATGGTCTCCGGCATGGTGAGGATGAGACGATACCCACGGGCCGCCGATACAAAAGCCAGTGCAATACCGGTATTTCCGCTGGTGGGCTCTATTATCACCGTGTCTTTTTTCAGAACTCCCGCATCCTCGGCAGCCTTGATCATGGCAAAACCGATCCGGTCCTTCACTGAACCTGCCGGATTGTAAAACTCCAGTTTTGCAATGAGACTGGCTTCGAGCCCGTGATTACGCTCATAATTTGAAAGCCTGAGCAGGGGCGTATTCCCGATGAGCTCTGTTATACTTGTATAAATCTTTCCCATGGTGTGTAGAATTTCTTTTTACAAAATTGAGCTTTTATTCGCTCATAATCAATCGCACAGATGTAGTATCTGTATCCCTGTTTTTAGGTATAATCCGGCTGCCAGCCCCTCCAAAGCCAGGCGAAGGAAAAGATCCCCCGGCAGCCCTTGAACGTTGAACGCGGAACCCGGAACCCGGAACCCGGAACCCGGAACAACAATTACTTTAACGCATTTGCCAGATCCTCCACCAGGTCCTCCGCATCTTCAATTCCGATCGAAAGACGGATGAGATTATCACTGATGCCGATTTTCTTTTTAAGATCTTCCGGGAAGGACTCGTGCGTCATGGTGGTGGAATAGTTGGCCAGGGATTCCACTCCGCCCAGACTGTCGGCCAGCTGGAAGATTTTAAGCTTTTTGAAGAATGCATTGGCCTCCGGCAGTCCTCCTTTAATACAGAAGGATACGATGCCCCCGAATCCGCTCATCTGCTTTTTCGCTACAGCATGACCCGGATGATCTTTTAATCCGGGAAAATAAACCTTCTCTACATTCCTATGGCCTGCCAGGAATTCGGCCACCTTAAAAGCATTGATCTCATGTTGCCGCATGCGCACTGACAAAGTTTTTAATCCGCGGAGGGTAAGCCAGGAATCGAAGGGAGAAGGGACCCCTCCCACAGAATTCTGAATGAATTTCAATTGTTCAAAAAGAGCATCATCATTCAATATGATGGCGCCACCAATTACATCCGAATGCCCGTTGATATACTTGGTCGTACTGTGCACCACGATATCGGCACCCAGCTTCAGCGGAAGCTGAAAATAGGGTGTGGCAAAGGTATTGTCCACCACCAGCAAGGCTCCCTGTTTTTTACTGATGCCGGCGATGGCTGCTATGTCGAATATTTTCAGCAGCGGGTTGGTAGGAGTCTCCAGCCAGATGATTTTCGTTGAAGGCAGAACTGCAGCCTCTACTTCCTTCAGGTTGGATGCATCCACCAGGCTTACCAGAATGCCGAGGGGCTTCATTATTTTTTCCAGCAGCCGGAACGTTCCGCCGTACATGTCTTCCGGAGCGATCACATGATCACCGGGCCGGAGCAGGCTCAGGATGGTGTGTTCGGCAGCCAGACCGGAGGCAAAACTGAGGCCGTGCTTCCCTTCTTCCAGTGAAGCCAGGCAGGTATCCAGTGCCGTGCGCGTGGGATTCCCGCAGCGTGAATATTCATAGCCCTTGTGTTTTCCCACTTCTTCCTGGGTGAAGGTGGAGGTCTGGTAGATGGGTACAATGGTGGCGCCGGTTACTTTGTCAGCTTCCTGGCCTACCCAGATGGATTTTGTTGCGAATTTCATATGAATAAAAAGTTATGCCACCAAGACACCAAGGCACAAAGACCCTGTAAGGAATTGATTGGTAAGCCTTTGTGTCTTCGTGACTTTGTGGCAAAATTAAAATTTTCAGTTATTATTCAGATAGAGTAATCGATGGTAGGGATGATGCCGTTACGGATGGCATACATCAACAGTTCAGAAGAATTGTTAATGCCCAGTTTCTTAAAAATATTACGCCGGTGTGTGATGATGGTGTGAAAGCTGAGGTGTTTCTGATTGGCAATTTCCTTCGTGGTAAGTCCTTGTCCGATGAGTCGGACTATTTCAAGTTCCGAAGGGGTGAGCGGATGATCGCCAGCTGCATTTTTTTTATGGTCCTGTCGGCTCATCACCACATCCACCAGCTCGGCTGCCAGGTAACGCTGGTTCTCACAACAGGCCAGAAAGGCCTGCTGAAATTCCAGTTCGGTGGAACTTTTCAGCACAATGCCACTCACTCCTTTTTCCCAGGCCCTTGAAATTTCTTCAGGTTTAAAATCTTCGGTTACTAAAAGTATCCTGAGAGCGGGATAAAGTCCGGTTATTTCAGGCAGATCTTCCTGCACATCAAAATCCATCCAGTCATGATCCAGGATGAGGATATCGGGAGTATTGCTTTTCAGTTCGAGCCAGAGATCCTCCCCGCTTGAAAGTCCGGCAATAAGGCATCCCGGGCTATGGGACTGCACGGCCTGTGCAATCCCCAGCCGGGTGAGATATTGCCCGTCGGCGATCAGGACCTTTGGACTGTTGTTCATCAGATCTTATTTCAGTTTATCAAAAGCCTGCTGCAGATCACTCTTTATGTCTTCCAGGTGCTCGATGCCCACAGAAAGACGCAGGAGTCCAGGTTCCACCCCGGAGGCTTTCTGCTCCTCGGCAGAGAGCTGCTCATGCGTGGTGGAGGCCGGGTGGATGATGAGGGTTTTTGCATCACCCACATTAGCCAGGTGACTCACGAGTTTCACCTCGTTCACCAGCTGATCAGCCGCTTCCTTGCCGGCTTTCAGCTTGAAGGTCAGCACGCCGCCGAATCCGTTCTTCAGATATTTTTTTGCCAGAGCATGGAAAGGACTGCTGGTCAGCCCGGGGTAATTGACATATTCCACCCGGGGATGTTTTTCGAGCCATTGGGCAATCTTCAGGGCATTGTCGGTAATACGTTCGAGCCGCAGAGAAAGTGTTTCGACACCCTGAAGCAGAAGGAAAGCGTTGAAAGGACTCAGTGCATTGCCATAATCGCGCAAACCCTCCACCCGTGCCCGTATGATAAATGCGATGTTACCGAAGGGTCCCGGAGTGCCGAACACATCCCAGAACTTTAGTCCGTGATACCCATCCGAAGGTTCGGTAAACATGGGGAATTTTCCGTTGCCCCAGTTAAAGTTCCCGCCATCCACAATGATCCCTCCTATGCTGGTACCGTGACCTCCGATCCATTTGGTGGCCGACTCCACAATGATGTTAGCCCCGTGTTCGAGAGGACGGAAGAGGTATCCACCTGCCCCGAAGGTATTGTCGACGATAAGAGGAATCTGGTGCTTTTGTGCAACTTTTGCAATGGCTTCGAAATCGGGAATGTTGAAGCGGGGGTTACCGATGGTTTCGAGGTATAGTGCCTTTGTTTTGGAATCGATTAGTTTTTCGAACTGTTCAGGTTCATCGCCATCGGTGAATTTTGCCGTAATGCCCAACCTTTTGAACTGCACTTTGAACTGGTTATAGGTACCGCCATACAGGAAAGAGGTGGAGACAAAATTATCACCTGCCTCGAGGATGTTGGTAAGTGCGATGAACTGGGCCGACTGCCCCGAAGAGGTTGCCAGGGCTGCAACTCCGCCCTCGAGAGCAGCGATGCGTTTCTCCAGCACATCAGTGGTGGGGTTCATCAGGCGGGTATAGATATTCCCGAATTCCTTCAATCCAAAGAGATTGGCAGCATGTTCGGAATTTTTGAAGACATAGGAGGTGGTCTGGTAAATGGGAACAGCACGTGAAAGGGTTACTGCATCAGGTTCCTGGCCTGCATGTACCTGCAGGGTTTCGAAGTGAAGTTTTTGTTCTGACATGGTAATTGTATTTAGTATTTATTTTTTCCTGTGTGTTGGTATGTATAACAATCCCGGGCTGCATTTGATCGGTGCATCCCATGAAATTTCTGAAATTTCCTTTAATGCATCAATACCGGGAACCGGTACACATGCAATTCATTGCAACAAAGAGGGGGTTGACCTCCTGCCGGTGGTAACTAAAGGAGTGCGGGCTTGTGCCCTGATCCTGTAATTGAAAATGAAGTTGTGTTTTCATTCTTTAATTATTTATATGTTCCGCACCTGCGGATCAGGACTTGGCACCTGTTCCTTTGGGGGAGGTTGCCAGAGGGTCATCGAGCCTGTTCTCTTGCCTCTTCTTTATAAATAATTACACCGTTAAGGAGTAATTGACTCTGCAATGATAGGGAATATGAACCGGATAAAAAAGTATTTTTTTGAAAATACCTAAAACATGGTAGCTGATCACCTGAATGCCTATATACATGAAATCCATGTGAAACAGGATGTACATCATACTGTACCAGGCAAAAGCATCAATTGCATCAAAGGTCCGTCTGGTTGCGGGATGACCACCCTGCTTCGAACATTTACACACCCCGGCTAACTCATCGGGCCTTGCACCTCCTGCCAGGAGTTCAATGATCGGGCAAAAACCCTTACCCACGAGTACATATCCGGGAGTTACCGCTGATACTTCTGATGTCTGACAATGCTTTCTGTAAAGGCAGGATTGCCTCAAAATCCGGGCCTGCATTCCTTTTTCCCCCTGATTTGGAGAAATCCATACCATTTCATATATTTGAATTAACCTGCTAAAGATTGCATGGAGTGTCCGGCCCATGCACAGATCAGGCGAAGGGGGGATTGCAGGCTTGTCTGAACCTTAACCAACCTGCCATATGATCAGAAAGTTATTTTTCATCCTCACCGGCCTGGCAATTTCAGGAATAATAGTTGCACAGAACGGATACCTGCTTCGTGATTCAAGTAAGACTACCGGATTAACCATTGTTTTCGGAAAGGAAACGGACAACTGGCGGGTCTGTCAGGTACGATCCGGAGCAGAAATAAGAAACTACACACCCGACGAACTTTCAGGTTATGGGGTACCCGGTTATAAAACCTTTGTTAGCAGGGAAGTTGAAATTGACGGACAAAAGTTCAGGGCTTTCCTGGAACAATTGGTGCTGGGAAAGACGAACCTCTATTTCATGCGTAATGAAGAGAAAAGACTTTTTTTTATTGAAGGGGGAAATGGAGAGCTTGTCCTGCTTGACAAGGAGAAGAATGTCCTCAATGGAGAAAACTACAGGAATGAGCTGCTCAGGTTTTTCAATGATACCCCGGATTTCAGAAAGTATGCGCCCCATTATACTTTTAGCAGGTCTTCCCTCTCCGAGTTAGTGAAAATGTATAATAAAGGAGAATACCGGCCAAACGGACTCAGCAGGGGAGGATTGGTTATTCATGCCGGGGGAGAAACTGTTTTTACGCCTGAAAATATTCATGAAGGGATTGAAAAAGTGGAGCTGACCAACCAGATGAATTTATTTGCAGGTTTGTTTTATGAAACTGCTGCAATAGGTTCGAATATCAGCTTCAGGCCCGAAATTCTTTTCTCACATACAGTCTATGGCCTTAATGGATTGGCGCCCGGAACGACGATTTTGGATATTACCATAAAAAGTACCTCTGTTCAAATTCCCTGTGTGTTTAAATATGTGCTGCCAAATAAGCATATCAGACCTTTCGCGGGTGCTGGTGCACTTGTTCGGTTGGATTTCAACAATCAGAGGTCGGCCTTGTATTATGCGGAAAATGAAGGCTGGAAAAAATCACATTACCTGCGGGACCCGATCACAGAACAAATATCTTATGGATTAACCGGGGGAGTCGGAGTTCAGTACTTTTTCAACGTCCACCGCAGTGTTGACCTTGAACTCAGGTTTAATGGCATGATAGGGAATACATGTATTTCCAGTACCTGCCCGGTCTATCTGGTTATGTCAACAAATATTTTCTGAAAAATTCCTTTTCTTGAAACTCCGGGCCCGTTTTAAGACTCAATCCCATCCGACCGGATGGCAATCTGTTCATGCAGAGTGGGAGCAACCTTTTTTTCAGTGCTTTTGTGAAATTATTTGCTAAGGAAACCAGGGAATAAAATAATTTCTATCTTTCGCCATCAGACTCCTGTCTTTCTGAGTATTTATATTTTAAATAATAAGTTAATGCGTCGTTTTTTTTATTCCTGCATCCTGGTATTCCTGCCTTTATTATTGTGTGGACAGACCGGTTATATTGCAACTGATACCAGCTATTATAGTGGTTTTACCATGATAAAGGTTAAACCATCTGAGGCATCGAGAAAATGCGTGGTTGGGTCCGGGGCTGGGATCAGAACCTATACCCCCGAAGAGATTACTGAGTACGGAATCATCGGCGATAAAGTCTATGTTTCAAGAGAAGTTTCAATCAACGGTACAAGCGAAAGACTCTTCCTGGAACGGCTGGTGAAAGACAGTGCCAGTCTGTACAGGGTTAACGAGCAAAACAAAATTTACTATTTCATCGGAAGGGACAGTGCAGTCCTTATTCCCCTCAGCAGGAAGAGCGGAGACAGTACAACAAAAAACTATCGTGAGGTAGTCCGGGATTTTACATCCGATAAACCTGTAATATCCAAGGAGATTGGATATGTGGCATTTAACCGGGGAGCCCTTAGTCGTTTTTTCAGGATGTACAACGAGGGTGTCCTGCTTCCATTTCCGGCAAGGCGTTTCGGGGTACTTGCATCCTACGGGATCATTGATATTCATAATCCGGCCAATGGTGGAATCATTGCTGATGCAGGAAGAATAGATTTTAAACCCGACAAAACATTCCTGGCAGGTTTTTTCTATGAGACACCCCTGGGTGGTTCGGATTTCTCATTCCGTCCGGAGATGCAGGTAACAGGCAATGCCTTCGCCTGGAATGATATGGAAATTGTGAATGAAAAGGTGAGCTACGATATTGTGGTAAATACAAGTACCCTGCGTGTTCCGTTCCTTCTCAGGTATACTTATGTGAAAGGCAGGCTGAGACCCTTCGTCAATGCAGGCCCGGATTTTAGTTATGCCTTCCGAAACGAGAGTACTGCTTACTTGTTCAAAGCACAGGGAGATGTGATTGAAACAACCGACATGATCAAAACACCATTCGTAGCCAAAGTTCAGTATGGCTTTGAAGGCGGAGCAGGGCTTCAGTTCGACCTGGGCAGACATCGCGGAATCGATCTTGAATGTCGTTATGTGAAGCAGTGGGGCGAATCGACCTCCTGGGATAGTTCATGCTTTCAGATTATTACAAGTTATAACCTCTTTTAAAGATGCGAATTTTTTATTTTTTCCTGTCTATCTGTTTCCTCCTGGCAGCATGCGAGGATGCCGTTGTATCTCCGGAAAAATTTCCCTATGTCACTACCGATGAGGTGTCTCAGGTAGATACCGGTGGCGCTGCTTTTTCAGCATCCGTGCTGATGTCTCCCGGTTTTGCAGTGGAAGATTTTGGATTTACATGGACAAGCGAAGATAATTCAACCTACCTCCAGAGTTTACTGGGGCTCGATAACCCGGAAAATTTCAGTATCAGAATCCACAATGATATTCGATCGGATATTGCATACACATGCCGTGCATATGTCAAGGGAGAAGGACTTACTCTGCTTGGGAATTCTGTTGTGTTTATCGGAAAAGGAAGCCGCAGTCCGGAAGTCTTTTCGGTTAGTCCGCTCCAGGGGGCCTCGCGGTCCCTCGTCAAGGTTAAAGGTGCCTGCCTGAGTCGTTCCAAAACGGATAATCTAATAACTATCAATGGAGCAGCCTGCACCGTAACCTATGCAAGTTCGGATTCCATTATTTTCAGAATCCCACTCATGGGTCCCGGAAAGACCCAGTTGATCATTACCCATAAATACCAGCCCTCCTTTCGATATACCACCCCCTTCGAGGTTACGACTTCCTCCCAATAGGGAACCGTACAATATATCAGGGTATTTATTTTAGTTACTTTTTTGTCAGCAGGCTCGGCTCATTTCCGGGCCAGTTTGGATTGCCGTGCAGGTAAATTTATTTCAGTCTGCCTGACCCGGACAGGATACCTGATCCCGGAAAGTCCTGGAATTTGCATTTTCATTATTAAAGTAATGAGGTACTAAAATTGGAGATGCAATTTGAATAAATATACATAATTGGAGTTGTATACTCAATAATTGTGGGGTAATTCATGAGAAAATGTAAAAAATATTCAATAGACCCCCATAAAGAGAAAATTCAATTGTATCTTTACAGGCAATTAAAGAGATTAAGCCATGACTACCTCTTCCATGATCAATCCGGCGGAATTTACACCCATACTGGTGAACAAGGCCGCCCTCTGTCTGAGCTGTAAGAAAAATGATATTGAGGAATGGGATGATGAGCAGGCCTGTCATTGCCAGTACCCTGCAGAAGCACGGGAGGAGAAGGATTTTTTCTGCTTTGCCTACGAGCCACTCTGGTAATCCATGTGGTTATATAAATAGAAATCCCCGGGGCGTTTACCCCGGGGATTTGTTTTTCCTCCCTGCCTGCTCCCCAAACCCTTAACCAAAATCTCATTCTGTTTTCCCCACGCATCCGGCAAATGCGTGATTTGAATGAGCGGAACAGGTAATACCCGAAAGGAAAAACATGGACAAACTGTTATCTTATGATCATGCTGATTTCTTCCTGGCTGATTGCCGGATTTTTCCCGGTCCTGAGTTTTTCAAGCACCAGCCTGCCAGCCTGCAGGGCTGTTTTTTCGTCCCTGAATGAAACCCTGCCACTGATCCCTGGAATATTATCCTGGTAAATGAAGGGTTTGTTATTCCTGTATATCACATAGCCCCATCCTTGACCGGTTTTAATCTCGTCGAGCCGGTACTTGTTACCCGAATGGCCTGGCAGGAAGATATAACTTCCAAGGCATGTCAACAGGAGTATTACTCCTGTAACCAGTGCATTCCTGATTCTGTCAGTCATATTCATTATATTCATCATCGGGGTCGAAGCCCCAGATATCATCATAATAGCTGCTGCTGTTTCGTCCTGTCAAAACATATCCTCTGCTTCCAATGGCAAAGCCAGTAGCATCGATCCGTTCGGTTCCCTCGAGGGAGGTCTTGAGTTTCCAGCGATCGGTAACCGGGTTGAACTCCCATACCACACCGCTGGCATACGTTCCACTCGTGGCAACATAACCCTTCCCATTCACTGCAAATCCCACCTTGTTTGCTCCTGTAATGCTGGTATAGTCATCATCAAAATCTTCATCCGTGGCATCGACGATTTCGTTTTTCTCTGTCCAGCTATCGGTAACCGGATCGTATTCCCAGAAATCGGTATCATACGAGCCATTGTTTACGCCGGTTCCGACATATCCTTTCCCGTCAATTACAAAAGCCACTGCATCTTTTCGTTTGCTACCGCCCACGCTCACTTTTTGTGTCCAGCTGTCGGCAACAGGATCATATTCCCAAAAATCTTTCAGGTAATTTCCATCGAATCCTGTTCCCAGATATCCCTTATTGTGAATGGCCATTCCTACCGCGCTGTATCTTGGAGATCCGCCAAAGTCAGCTTTTCTTGACCAGGTGTTGGTGCGCGGATTGTATTCATAAAAATCCTTCAGCCGGTTTACGCCATCATATCCGGTACCTATATAACCCATCGTATCGGTTCCGAATCCCACAGCACCCAGCCGGCCTTTGCCCGGGAAATCCGCTTTTTGCATCCAGGTATCACGCGATACATCATATTCCCAGAAGTCAGATAGCAAATCGGAACCGTCATAACCTGTACCAATATATCCCTTTTCGCCGATGGCAAAACCAACAGCATCACATCTCGAAACACCTTCAAAATCCGAAAGACCAACCCAGTTACCTATCAGGGTTGAATCATCCTCATCGTCATTGCATGAAGCTAATAACAGGAAAAAAAAGGCCGGCAACAGGACCGTAAAAAATTTTATTCTCTTCATCTGAAACATAGTGTGTGGTATAAATGGATTAATGAATTCGATATTCCCTGCAAACCTATTATTTTGGAAGGCCTTCGGGGTGAATAATAGACTTATACAGCCTGCTGGTAGACCAACCGGACTAATTAACAGATTTTAGCACATGGAAACAAAATTTTCATGTCATCAGGTACTGGTCGTGGCAATTGTCCCGATTGTCTGCGATTGCTGGCTGTTTAACTATTCTGTTTTTGAATTAACCGGCTTGTGCATTCTTTTGCAGTTCAATCAATCTGAACATTATAATTGACAAAAAACTCCTGGTCAGTCTGTTTATTTCACTGAAATGGCAAGCGAATCAAGGTTAAAATAGCAAGAACTGAGTATTATGGCAACACCTGGTGTTAATTGTTCGAAAGTGCATACTATACTGCTTCTTATTTGCTGCATTGTCAGCGGAATGCTGATGGGGTGTAACAGCGGGGAATCGTTTCCAATCGGGAAGGAGTTTATGCTAAGCGATGCCAGGGTAATGGCTATCGACACCTTTCAGGTTGAGTCGGCTACCGTAATGCTTGATTCGATCCCCACCTCAGGGACAGGTCAGGCCCTGGCCGGGTACCACAGCGATATGGATTTCGGGAAAATAACCTGCAGCAGTTATTTTCAACTTGGTTTGCCTGAGAGCTATTCCGTGGAGGAGGAAGACGTTTATGATTCTGTATCTTTGATTCTTCCCTATAGTGGGTATTATTACGGAGATACACTGCAGGAGGTCGGTCTTTCGGTGCACAGGCTGACTGAGTCCCTGGAACTTTTCAGTACCGGATATCTTTATTCAACCAATTCTTTTACCTGTGATAGCAGAAGTTATGGAGATATTCATTTTTATCCTGCTCCTGTAAGGGATGATTCTGTTGAGATATCTCTCGATCCCGGATTGGGTTTTCCTTTTTTCAGAAACCTTACTCTGGAACCGGAGTACTATGATTCCGACAATGCCTTCCTTAAGTATCTGAAGGGTTTTGTGATTGTTCCCCTTGATCTATCATCCGGTCCCATTGTCGGATTCAATAGCGGGGATGGCGAGATCAAGATGCGGCTATACTATCATGATCCGGCTGAAAGTGATAAGGTATTGCATGTGGACTATCCATTGATCAATACGAAAAACCAGTTCAATCATGTGGTTCATGATTTTGCCGGTACACCACTGGATTCCATCAGGGACCCACGCAGGAATATTGCATCTTCCACCACGGGTAATCTGAGTTTTGTGCAGGGGGGAACTGCATTGTATACACGTATCTCCTTTCCAAGCCTGCAGGAGATAAGAAATTTCAACAGGGGAACTATCCTGCGTGCGGAACTGGTGATTTATCCTCACCCGACAAGTTACAGCTCATTCGGTCTTCCCGAAACCCTGAGCCTTTTTCTGACGAATGAAAAGAACACCCTTATTTCCGCCGCAACAAACTCCGACGGAGAATCGGTTACCGCTTCTTTGCTACTGGATGAGTGGTACCATGAGAACACCAGTTATACCTTTTCGCTCACAAACTATGTATTGTCTGAAATGAAGGATGAGTACTACGATCCCGGTCATGCCCTTTTAATCGGACCCTCTGATAATGATCTTCAAAGCTCGCTGTCACGGGTGGTATTTACGGCAGAGTCTCCAAAACCTGTTCTTCGCCTTTATTATGTAACCTATTAAAGTCTTGCATGAAAACATTCAGAACCGTTTCATTCCTTCTATCCTTTCTTACAGGTTGTATAGCCTCCTTCTCCCAGGTATCCTCTTCACCCTATACTTACTTCGGGCAGGGCCAGATCGAGGAGCATTGCTTCGGCACAGGTATGGCAATGGGAGGAACCGGTATCGCATTCAAGTCGGGTACGAGCCTTAACCAGCTGAATCCGGCCTCCTACTCAGGGATTGACAGTGCCCGCTTTCTTTTTGAACTGGGTATTTTTGCTAAGTATTCCAGTTTTAATACCCGGTCTGCAGCTGAGACAAAATTTGATGCAAATGTCCGCTACCTGGCCATGGGATTCAGGGCGATGCCCCGGTGGGGGATGAGCATCGGGCTGCTTCCTTACAGTTCGGTGCGTTATGAGATCAACACCACCAGTCTGGTGGACGGGACTGATGTGAGCTATTCCAGAAATTTCATAGGCGAGGGAGGAATCAATCAGCTCTACTGGGGCCATGCTGTTACATTGGCAGAAAATCTTGTGGCAGGGATAAACCTCTCTTACCTGTTTGGGAAAATTGATTATTCAGAACAGGCCAGCTTTGATGAGGATATCAATAATTATCAGCTCGTAAAAACACTGCACGCCAATACTTTCATGGCGGATTATGGTCTGCAATATTCATTCGGCAACAGGAAGTGGGAAACCGTACTGGGACTTACATATGGCGCAGCGCATCCGCTAAGTGCCACTTCAACCTATGGATTTACCACTTCCAGTGATACTGTGGAACTTGAAACAGATCGGGAATCGCTGCAGGTACCAGCCAGGATCGGTACAGGAATTTCTTTTACACTCAGGGAAAGAATGCGTGCCGGTTTTGATTATGAATGGCAGGAATCGGATAAACTGCATTTCAGTAACAGGCAGATTGAAACCCGCAACAGTGAGCGTTTTTCACTCGGACTGGAATTTCTCCCTTCAAAGAGGGCTAAGCAAGTCTTTCTGAAAGATCTCTATTACCGGTTGGGAATGGGTTATACCAAATCCTATCTGGTGCTGGATGGTATTGGCCTCAATAGAATGGCCGTAACTGCGGGCTTTGGACTTCCTGTAGGGCCAAATAACAATCTGGTGAATTTTTCCTTTGAATATGGCCGGTATGGGAGCATGTACCACAACCTGATCCGTGAAGATTATCTGGTGATACACCTGAATTATTCCCTCAAGGAGACCTGGTTTTTAAAGAGAAAATTCAACTAAAGTCTGTTCTGCTCCAGAAACTGATTGAACATTTTTTTATACTGATCCCCGATGGAGATACGTGCCTCCCCGATGGAGATGCGGTTGTTTTCCACCTTATCGATTCGTTCCAGTGAAACGATGAAAGATTTATGCACCCTGAAGAACCGGGAGGCTGGAAGTTTTTCACTGATGTTCTTCATCGTGCTTTTGGTGAGGTATCTTTTATGTGGAGTTACGATCTTAATGTAGTCCTTTACTCCTTCAATATATAAAATATCGTCTATCTTAACCTGTACCGTGGCATAGTCTACCTTGATGAGAATGCTTTCAGAAAGCACACCATTTGTTTTTTCAGGTGCTGTCTCAACAATATCGGCATTATGATTTTTCTGCCAGTCATGGGCTTTGTTCATGGCTTTCAGAAAACGATCAAAGGGAATTGGTTTAACAAGGTAATCTATTGCATCGAGGTCAAATCCGGTAAGCGCATATTGAGGATGAGCCGTGGTGAAAATCACCATGGGGGGATGGGTGAGTGACTTTACCAGCTCCAGTCCGGATATCGATGGCATGTGAATGTCAAGCAGCATTAGGTCGGGGTGAAACTCTTTGATGAGGTCCAGGGCTTCGGAGGCATTGCTGCAGGTGCCGACCAGGTTCACAAATCCTACCCGGGGACAGAATTCCCTGATCACATTCAGGGCAAGAGGTTCATCGTCAACGGCTATGCAGGTAATCATCGGAGTGCAAGATCGAGTTTAACTGAGAAAATTTCATCCTTTTCGGATATTTCAAGGCGGTGTTCAGCGGGATATAAAAGATCCAGCCTGCGTTTGATATTTTTCAGTCCAATGCCGGATCCATTGCCATCACCCGGATTGCAGACTATGCTGTTTGTGATTTCAAGATGCATTCCGGCCAGGCTGATTAAAATGCTTATATTGATAAAAGAATCCCGGGTGGTGTCTGTACCGTATTTGAAGGCGTTCTCCACCAATGGCAGGATGATGAAGGGTGCCAGCCGGATTTGACCGGGGTCTCCTTCCTGAAGGTATTCCAACCTGACTTTTTCGGTAAGCCGGAGGCGCTGTAACTCAATATAATCATTGATCACCGTTAGTTCATCAGCCAGCAGAACGGTTGGCTTGTCCGTCTCATACAGCATATACCGGAGGATGGATGAGAGTTTCAGTATTGCATCGATTGTAATATCACTTCTGCTGAGTGCCAGCGAATAGATACTGTTTAGCGAATTGAAAAGGAAATGCGGATTTACCTGTTGTTTAAGAAAAGATAATTCGGTGGAGATATTGGCATTTTCTATTTCTTTTTTCCGTTTGTCATCTTCCTGCCATTTCTGAAGAAATCGGAGTGATAAACTGAACAGGTATGAAAGCAATATCCCATACGTGACAAAGAGTATGCGCCTCCCGTCTTTCGGAGGACCCTTTTCGGGTAAAGGTGGCATACCCGGGGGGAATGGCATGGATTCCTTCCCTTCACTGAGTTCCATGCTCATTTTTTCAAAATGCGAATTCGTGAGAGACTGTTTAACAATAAAAGATCCTGACAGCAGTAATAAAGAGCTAAGAATATAAACAGTCACCCGCCTTCTGAAAAAAAGAACGGGCATGAGCAGGTAATAGTTCAGGAAAAAGATGAGTACATAAATAAACCACACCCCCAGTTCAAACCACAAATCCACCTGGACCCTGTAATTCCCTATGAACAGGTAGTTGAGTTCAAAAATGAATATCCACACCAGCAGGAAGAGTCCTGCCTCACCAGTTTTTTTCCTGGTTATGGATTTATTCAATATCGATGAGATGTTCACCTACCTAAGAATTTCATAGTCCTGCCTTAAAGCATTACTTTTTGTGATGGTGTAAAAGTATCCTTTTTAATGATTACAGAAGGAACAATTAGACCAATGGATTAAAATTATCGACAAGTGCCTGAACTTTTCTAAAATGATGTGACGGACAGAAACAAATTGCCGGTTTTGGGAAACTGCCATCAGGCAGAATTGTATTCAGAGAAATTATTTTTCAATCCACACGCAAACGGATCCCGGATAAACGGTTTCATTGCCGGTAAGCAGCCGGGCATTTTTCGGGTGGGGCGCGTGAATGGGTTCTGCTGAATAATTCAGGCAGACTCCGAAACCATCCCTCCACTCCACAAAAACATCCGGTGGCAGATCATAAATTTCTGCCCCGGCATCTTTGAAAATCTTTCGCAGTAACTTCCTTTCAATATCACTCTTCCCGTTCAGGTTGCAAATCCGGCTGATACTCCCTTTCCCGACCTTCCGCTGGACAGCCAGGCAGTATTGCCCTGTTCCGGGAATTTCTTCAAGTATTCGGGTGCCCGGATCCGGAACGAGCTTACATCCAGTATGCCGGATGAGAGAATATTGATCCTGATTATTCGATAAACCCTTCATTGAGATTTCATCCGGGAAAAATTTTCCGGCTCCGCAAATTTTTGCCAGGGCAGAATCGATATCACTATCGGCAGCGAGGTTTGTTTGGCTGCAAAGGAAAACCAGCTGTCCACCGTTCCGCGCATAGGCTTCCAGAAAACGCAATTCATCCGCGTCATTCAGCTCTTCTTCATGTACCAGGAAAAAAGGAAAGCGTGCAGGGTCGGGGTATTGTCCGGAGGGAAAAAACCGCACCTGGCAGCCCATGCCTTTCAGACAGTTGTACGGGATCTGCAGATAAGCCGGGAACACTTTCTCCGCAATGGCAGGTGCTGATCCCGGAGGATTCCTGTAAACAGCAGTCCTGCGTCCGGAAAATTCCTGCGGTTCAACTAAATCTTCCCTGCGGTATTCCCTTAGCTCCCTGATCTCCTGCATGGCCTGTATGACCTGTCCTCCGGCAGGAGTGAGGTTGATGGGGGCGATTGCCCGGTCCGTGTTTACCTTTGCAGTTTTTCCTTCATCAAAGAGTTTTCCTGCATCAATCCAGATAAATTTTTCACCCAGGGCGAAAGCATGCCAGGTTTTTATTTTGTTGTTTCCCCCCGGAAATTCAACATTCAGCCTGGATGCCGAGTACCCACTTACAGAAGTTGCCAGTTCTGAAAAATAGGAGAACCATAGTCCTTTCATACCTTCAGTTTCCTTGTGTGCCAGGAAGCTTGTATTTCGTGCAAAGCTGAAGGGATCTGCAAAAATATTTTCCGGTTCCGGATAGCTGTCCGTAAAAATATACTGCAGGGAGGTAGTAATCTTTCGCAGGGTGTCGTACTGAAAATGCATTGCCTCAGGAAGTATAACAGTACGGTATTTTTCAAAGTCATCCAGGGCTGCAGGAGCCCTTGAGTATATAGCGGAGAGCCGGGGGATGGGAGCCTGCTCGATACCAGTGAATCCGGGTTCTAGGCTGTCTGTCCTCCAGGCTTCGTTCAACAGATGAACATATTTGTATTTCTCCATGAGCCAGGTATGGAAACCGCTCAGGGCAGCAGCAGAAAAATCATTGCCGTTTTGCATTCCCGGCTCTTCAATATACCAGCCCTGGATCCGGCGGTCAAGGCCATAACGGGCACCAAGCTGACCAGCCAGACGCTTTGCATAGAACCTGAATACAGCATTGCCTGGATTGATGTTCCGGGAAGAACCATGTTCAGACTTTTTGCCTTTTTCGTCCTCCAGCAGCAGTTCCGGGTGCAGGCGGGTGAGCCAGGCAGGCGGATGGGCCGTGGGTATGCAAAGGACAACTTTCAGTTTATGTTTGGCTGCCTGTTCCAGGCAGTCATCAATCCAGTTAAAGTTGAAAATTCCGGCCTGTGGTTCCATGAGGATCCATGATTTTTCTCCCAGGATAACAAAATCAAAACCTAAAGAAGCGATACGGCCCATGGCTGACGCTGCCGGTTCCATAGTGAATTGAGATGGAGTCCAGGAGATTCCAGATTGCATCAACAGCCGGGGAGAGAAAAATTTGTTGCCACCCTGGGCATGGATATGGGCAAGCGATATTATCAGCAGCAGGAGCCCGGAGTATTGTAATTTATGTTTTTCTTTCACGATTTACTGCTTTGCAGTTTCTTCATCCTGTTTTTATTTCGGTTCTCCCTGATAATCCAGTCAATGTCTTTATCATTCAATTTTTCCAGATTATTGAAACGTTTCATTCCCTCAGCAGGGCATGCCGCTACTGCCACACTCCATCCATAGCCCAGCGCCTGCCGCAGTACCCTGAACTCTTCACTCTTCCGGTTTTTTACTGGTATCAGGGAATGGGTGATCCGTTCTGTAATATCCAATACTTTCATTGCGTTTTCTTTTTTCTTCAGCAGGCGTGGCTCACAGAGAGCGGCCATCACAGCCCTGTTAACCAGCAGGTTTTCTTTCACCCACAGCTCCATGTACCGAAGCAATAAATCCATATCCCTATCCCCGAATAACTGTAATGCCATGGCCGTTGCCTCACGAACCCTCCATCGGGGATCACAGGCTTGTTTCTCCAGAAGATTCCATAAATCCTGCCTTTTTTCATCCAGCAGCCTGCCCAGCCCGGCGGTGCCACAGGCAGCAAGAAATTCCCGTGGATCCCCTGTGGGAGCAACAGTTCCATCCAGTTGTATCCATCGTATGAAATCTTTTTCTTTGCCACAGGCCGCTACGGCATACAACAATTCCAGGTTGGCCCGCGGACCAGGTAGATTCGAATTCTTCAACAGAAAATCATCCCACTTCTCAAGCTTATTCAAAAGTTCAATATATTCCTCTTTCTTTCCCATTTCATATACTATTTGAAGTTGTTTCCGCATGCCAGCCGAAGCGATAGCACAGGCGGCGAACCCGCAAAAATTATATCAAATAGGGTACAAACATCTTTGTTTTTTTCATATAATTTTTATACTCCTCCCCGAAGCGGGCAATCATTTCACCCTCCTCAATAATTGCAGTGAGATAAAATGCAAGGAGGTTGATGGTTACTACGATGTATGAGAACAGGTCAGTTTGTTTGAAAAAGATGCCGAAGCTGAGAAAAAGCAGTGATCCATACAAGGGATGACGGATATACCTGTACAGACTTGTCTCCACAAGCTGAGTAGTGTTCTCCAGTTTTCCCTTCGGCTTTCCTGCCACTTTCAACAGGTAGAATCCCATGATGCCATAATATGCACTCAGGCACAGGAGCAGCCATGAGAAAATTTGTTTCACCGAAAATGGATCGTGAAACCAAAGCCGGAGGTTATGCCAGAGAAGAAGATAGATACCCATGAAACCAAAGAAGCGTGCAATGCCATGGAAGCGGCCTTCCTTGATCGAAAACCACCAGTTGAACCAGACCAGCAGAAGAGCCCCGGCTCCGATAATAATCCAATCGATGTAGCTCATAATTTACAGGTATAAAGGGTGAAAGGGATTGTGACCCGGAACTCGCCATAATTACCGGCATACAGGTTGATCCTTTTTTTCAGTTCTTCCAATACGGATTGTAAATTTCTTTCTCCGATTACCTGCTGCCAGGAAGGCAGAAATGCCAGACGGATGAAACCATTGCTAAGGAATGCTCCGCCATCTGTATAGCGCATAATAAAGGATTCATGATCAACCGAATCCAATGCAATATTTACATTTTCCATACAGGCGAGCATATATTCCATCGAAGGTCTCTTCTCCCGGATATGCTGATGCATCAGAGGTATCCTGTCAGAAAAGTTCAGGTCTGCAAGCACCTCTTCCAATATGTTATAGAATTCCAACATACTCCCGGGGGAATTCATTGTGATCAAAAGTACGGCTCCTCTTTTGCATACCCTTTTAATCTCAGCAAGGCTCCTGGGAAGGTCCTGCACATTATTAAGACCGTTATTGGAGACCACCAGATCAAAAATGCCATCGGGGAAGGGCATCTTCTCTGCTCTACCCTGTACAACTGAAGCATTGGAAAGTTTCCAGGCACGGATTTTCTCCTGTGCCCTTTCAAGGAAGGCCTTCTCAGGATCCAGTCCGGTTACCCTTGATTTTCCTCCCAGGCGCATGGCAAGTTCAACCAGGGGAAAACCAGTTCCGCATCCCAGGTCAAGAACCTCCATACCGTTATACATCGGAACCTTATTAAGCAGGCAGATACCGAAGGGAGCCGACCAGAGAGGAAGATCGTCGAGGCAGGGAACAATCTCCAGGGGATCGGGATAATTTTCATTCATAGAGTAAAAATAACTGATTTTAATGAATGCACACTACCCCCTTGGTGAAGGGTTCTGAATGCTTGCAATCATCTTATTCACTGTCCCCGTTATTGTTACATGCTCTGTTACATTGAAGCCTTTCCCGGCCGAAAGGAACACGGGGTGGTGTTCTAAATCACTCCCCCAAAGATGAAAAATCCCAATAAAAGAACTAGTTTTGAGTTTTTAAGTGCTGAATTCCGATTAACCGACGAGCTGTTTTGTAGGATGGATTATCTGGATATCCTGAATCTGATTACCATTGTTGTGGCCCTACTCACGGGTTTTCTTGTTCTCAGCAGGAATCCCCGGTCAAAACTTTACAGGCTCATCGTTTACTACCTTGTTTCGGTGGCTGCCTGGGCTTTCATTGATTTCCAGAGCAACATGGCTACTTCAGCAGAAGAGTTCTGCTGGTGGAAAAGGTATGATATCTTCTGGTATTTTATTGTTCTTTTCCAGGTTCACCTGACACTTGAATATACCCGAAACCGTTTCTACAATTCTCATCCCTGGGTGATGAGGTTGCTTTACCTGACCGGGATTGTGTGTGCCATCATCCATATTGTCATCATCGTCCCCGATCATGCCGAGAAATTCAATGCACTCCGTTACATTGGTTTTTATACGGAACAGATCAGGATTCATTACACCATCCACAGGATCATTTTTATGGGTATGGCTCTCTGGATTTCGGCATACCTTATCTGGCAATTCCTGAAGAGTAGTGGTGAACAAAAAGCCAAGACAGGCCTTATGGCCATCGCATTTTCATTTCCTATTTTTATTGCTGTTTTTCTTGAGGGATATCTGAATATTTTCAGAAATGCCCTGGGACCTATTCAGATCACCAACTCGCTGTTTGTTACTTCAGTTTTCATTACCATCCTTGTTTTCAGGTACCGGGTTCTCGATCAGGTTTCTGAGCTGGCATTGCCCGTACTCCTTCAATCGCTCACAGATGGTGTGATTCTTACAGACGAAACAGGTGTTATCTCCTATCATAATAAGGCTGCCGAACGAATTACCGGTCTTTCCGACAAGGAGTTGTGGATACGGCCTGTATTCAGGCTTCTGGAAGGGACAGGAAGTGGAGGATCCATTCAGGATCTTATTGAAGGCAGAAAGGATTTATCTGATTACGATTGCCGTGTTATTACGCGGCAGGAACGACCGCCGGTGAGTATCTCCGTTTCCTTCATCAGGGAGAAGGACCGTGTGATAGGAATGGTATTTGTGGTTCGCGAAATGTCCGAACGTCTCCGGATTGAAAAGGAACTAAGGCGCTTACGTACTGCTATCGACCAGAGTCCCGCCACCATTGTCATTACTGATACGGACGGGAATATTGAGTATGTAAATCCCGGCTTTTCGAAGATAACAGGTTATACACTTGCTGAAGCCCTGGGCCAGAATCCGCGTGTGTTGAAATCGGGACTCATGCCCGAGTACACCTACCGGGACCTCTGGGCTGTCATCTCCTCCGGAAAAACCTGGATGGGGGAGTTCATCAACAAAAAGAAATCCGGAGAGTTTTACTGGGAGTCGGCAACCATCACCCCGGTAAAGGATGAATCCGGGCATATTCTCAGTTACATTGCCATCAAGGAGGATATCAGCCAACGAAAGAAAGCTGAGGAAGCCCTGTTGCGCTCAGAACAGGAAATGAGAATGATCAATGCACAGAAAGACCGATTTTTGTCAATCATTGCACACGACCTTAGGGCTCCTTTCAATATACTGGTGAACGCCAGTGAGATTGCATTCCAGAAGTTCCATGAACTGGAGGAAAAAGATATCCTGATGCTCCTCGAGAGTATCCATACCTCTGCAAGTAATACACATGGTTTACTGGAAAACCTGTTATTGTGGTCGCGGTCCCAGCTGGGAAGAATCGAACTCAATCTGACGCTGTTCGATATTACTGAAGTATTGAAGGAGGTTTCCGATACCTTGTCAGGCGTGGCCCGGAACAAAAATATTGCCCTGGTAAATGAGGTGCAGCAACATATCTATGTTTATGCCGACCGCAACATGGTTATGATGATCATGCGAAACCTGGTATCGAATGCGCTCAAATTTACTCCGCGTGATGGTGCCGTAACCATAGGATTTAATAAGCCGGGAAACGGGGAGAAAGAATCCAATCTGATAGAATTTTTTGTACAGGATACAGGTGTTGGAATGGACCCTGAGAAGGTTAACAACCTGTTCCGCATCGACCAGAACGTCTCTACCGAAGGAACTGAAAACGAGCCCGGTACCGGTTTGGGACTCATTCTCTGCAGGGAATTTATTGAAAAGAATGGCGGGTCTATCCGCGTAATCAGCCAGCCAGGCGCCGGAAGCACCTTTTTTATATCCCTACGCAAGGGGACAGGGTGATCTTAAACACACGGCGGGTTATCCCGGGCATCCATTAAAATACTATTTTTGACCTCGCAACCTGACCCGGGAAGCTGTATTATTAACTTTGAATCGTTACAACATCTTTATGAAAATGTACATTTGCCTGGCCTTTTCAGCAGGACTCCTGCTGAATGGATGCAGCGGGAAAAAATCGGATAATCCCCTGCTGAATGAATTTAAAACCCCCTTTGGCGTTCCGCCCTTCGAACAGATCAGGACAGAGCATTACCTGCCTGCCATCAATGAAGGCATCGAACAGGGCAGGAAAGAAATCTTACAGATCGCTGCCAACACCGAAACGCCTACCTTCGAGAATACAATCGTGGCATTCGACCGGGCAGGCACCCTGATGAAGCGTGTTATGCTGGTATTCTCGAACCTGAATGAAGCTAATACCAATCCTGAAATGCAGAAAATCGAGGAAGAGGTAACGCCCATCCTTTCACGCTACCGCGACGATATCTACCTCAACCAGGAGCTTTTCAACCGGGTGAAATACCTCAATGATCTCAAGGACAAACTTGGTTTGAACCAGGAACAGAAAAAATTACTGGAGAATGTATACAAATCCTTTGTGAGATCGGGTGCATTACTTAGCGAGGAAAACAAGAAAAAATTACGTGCTGTCAATGAAGAGCTTTCCATGCTCGCATTCAAATTCGGCACTAACCTGTTGAGTGAAAACAAGAGTTTTAAACTTGTGCTCGATAATGAGAAACAGCTGGAGGGCCTGCCCGAAGGGGTATTGCCGCTGCAGCCGCCGAGGCAAAAAATGACAGCATGGAAGGCAAGTGGGTCTTCACCCTTGATAAACCAAGTATGATCCCGTTTCTGCAGTTCAGCCCCTACGCGATCTGCGTGAGAAGATCTACATGGGTTATGGAAACAGGGCCAACTACGGTACTGAAACCGATAACAAGAGCGTGATCTCAAAAATGGTACAGCTCAGGTTGGAAAGGGCTCAACTGCTGGGATATAAGAACCATGCGGATTTCATAATCAGTGAGAATATGGCTAAAACCCCGGATAAAGGTGTTTGAATTGCTCGACAAACTTTGGGGGGCCGCTCTTCCCGTGGCAAAACGTGAGGCAGCCGATATGCAGAAAATGATAGACCAGGAAGGTGGTAAATTCAAGCTGGCTTCATGGGACTGGTGGTATTATTCGGAAAAGGTGCGGAAACAGAAGTTCAACCTGGACGAGAGCATGATGCGGCCTTATTTCAAACTGGATAATGTCCGCGACGGGATATTCATGGTGTCGAACAAACTTTATGGAATCACCTTTACAGCTCTTCCCGATGTTCCCAAATATCAGGAAGATGTTCAGGTTTTTGAGGTGAAGGAAGCCGATGGCTCCCACCTGGGTGTGCTGTATCTCGATTTTTTCCCTCGTCCCGGGAAACGTGGTGGTGCATGGTGCACCGGGTTCCGCGACCAGTACAAGGATAAAGACGGTAAGCGGGTCGATCCCATTGTATCGATCGTGTGCAATTTCACAGCCCCTGCAGGCGACGAGCCCGCTCTGCTGTCCGCCGACGAGGTGGAGACATTCTTCCATGAATTCGGACATGCGCTGCATGGACTTTTTGCCGATTACACCTATGAAGGAACTGGCAATGTACCGCGCGACTTCGTTGAATTGCCCTCACAGATAATGGAACACTGGGCCTTTGAACCGGAAGTGCTGAAAGATTATGCCAAACATTACAAAACCGGTGAAGTGATTCCACAGGAACTGGTAAGCAAAATGACTGCCAGCGGTAAATTCAACCAGGGTTTTGCCACTGTTGAATACCTTGCAGCTTCCATACTTGACATGGATTACCATGTTCTCACCGATACCACGCCGGTGCAGGTGCCTGCCTTTGAAAAGGCCTCCATGGACCGCATCGGGCTCATCCCGGAGATTCTGCCACGCTACAGGAGTACTTATTTTTCACATATATTCTCCTCCGGCGTAGGCGGTTATTCAGCAGGATATTATAATTATATCTGGGCTGAAGTGCTCGACTGTGATGCTTACCAGGCATTCAAGGAAAAGGGAAATATTTTCGACCAGGAAACAGCCAAAGCCTTCCGTTACAAGGTACTCGCCCGTGGCGGTATCGATGAGGGAATGGACATGTACAAGGCTTTCCGCGGAAAGGAACCTTCCATCGATGCATTGCTCGAGAAACGAGGATTGAAATAAGAAAACTACCTTCAGAGACCCGGCCTTTTTACCGGGTCTTTTTTTTATTTTAGTATTTAGTGATCCGGAAAATCTATTTAATTTTAGTTCCAGTTTAGACGAATGCCAGCAGTGGTAGGAAGGTACGTTGAATCGCAGTCAAAAGTTCTGTTGGAATCTGCAGTTCCGGTATCCGGGGTTTTAAGAATGGGAAAATTAATTGGTAAAGAATCATTATTGTATGGAATCATTGATAGTGCCCGGGGAATTCTTGGTACATCCACCATCCGGAGACCAGATCATCGGCCGTGTAGTGCAAATGCATCGGGAAAGGTATGTGGTGCAATCCTTCAAGGACGAATATGATGCTGAAATTACCGGGAATATGCGATATTCAGCTAACAGCATGGAAGACTTTCCAGCTGTGGGTGACTGGGTGACTTTAACTCCCTATGAAGAAAATTTTGCCATTATCCATCAGATTCTTCCACGCAGGTCCCTGTTAAAACGTTCAGCCGTGGCCAGGGAAGGAGAGGTGCAGGTGATCGCTGCAAACATCGATACAGCGCTCCTGGTACAGTCGGTCGATCAGAATTTTAACCTGAACCGCCTGGAGCGATATCTTGCCCTGGTCCATGATGCGCGGATACAACCCGTTGTTCTCATTACCAAAACCGACCTTGCCGATGCGACCCGGCTGGAGGAAATAAATGAATCACTTACACAACGCCTGCCTGAAATACAGGTCTTGTATCTAAGTAATGTTTCGGGTGATGGCATAGAGGATATAAGAAGCCTGATGGAATCTGGAAAAACCTACTGCCTGCTTGGCTCTTCCGGTGTGGGGAAATCCACACTAGTGAACATGCTCACAGGAAGTAAGGTTATGGAAACAGGTCATATCAGTGACAGCACTGGCAAAGGCCGGCATGTAACAAGTCACCGGGAACTCTTTGTTCTTGATAATGGAGCATTGCTCATCGACAATCCGGGCATGCGGGAAGTGGGAATAACCGATGCGGCCGGTGGTATCGCAATAACGTTTGACCGGATTCAGGAACTATCGGCACAGTGCAGGTACCCCGATTGCACCCATTCCTCAGAGGCTGGCTGCGCAGTTATCCTTGCAGTTGAAGCAGGTGAGATCGAATTGGCTGTTTATGAAAATTACCTCAGGATGGAGCGGGAACGTGCCCATTTTGAATCAAGCGCTTATGAAAAAAGAAAGAAAGAGAAATCGTTCGGAAGGATCATGAAGAATTACAAGAAAGATATGAAGAGAAATATGGACTCTTAATTGAGTGATTATTCAGCAAGTATAATTTCACTTTCTGCCGAAACGCCGTTTTCATTGATAGCCTGAATGGTGAAATAGTATCTTTTTTCTTTGTCCATTCCCTTGAACCAGCATTCATTCGCATTGTGTACCATGATGCAGTTGTAGAGTTTGTCAGGAGCGGTTCCAAAAAAAATGTTATAAGCCCATGCATTATCCACGGGTGACCAGCGTAGCCAGGCACTGCGTTTGTCTTTTTCTGTTCGCAGCACCATGAATTCTTTCACCGGATCCGGAACCAACCCGCTTCCCCTTCCAAACACCCTTAGGCCGCTTATGGCAAAACATCCACCCGGCATATGGATGTTCTCAATTTTTTGATATAACGCTTGGGCAAGCACAGGCTTCAAGTTCGGTATAATCATGAGGTATGTCCGATTTATTGTGGCTTTTATCGGCGAGCAGCTTCCAGTTTTTTCCATCAGCTGAATACCATGCAATATACTGGTGAAAAACTCCCCCCTGTTTTCCAAGGAAATTACTTCCCTGGTCAGCATAGTTTAATTGCATAGCATGGATGGTGCTTATTTCTCCCAGATCCGACTGTATCCATTCACCTTTATTGCCGGTGGCCGCACTCCAGAAGGATTTGATGTCCTCGTCAACGGCATTGTTGGCATGATAGCCACCCAAAGTGGAGGAAACTGCCACAGGTTTGTTAAAATTGAGCAGCATCCAGCCGGTAAAACGGGAAACCATTCCGTGCAGGATTTTCATTGAATCGGATCCAGGAAGCCATTGCGGGTAATCTCCGAAGTCGGTATTGCAATACATTCGATCCGTAGAGTCAAAACCGGCAGGCCAGATGCCTATCCGGCGCTCAAAATTATTTTTCACAGCAATGCTTATAGTGCTTACATGCCAATAATTATTGTTATTATCCATAAATGTCGCTCCATGTCCTGCTCCCCGGGCAAATCCGCCAGGTTTAAAGGAAAGGGGATCGGATTGTAAAAAGCTGAAAGGGCCCAGGGGTGAAGATCCCACTGCCACTCCGTCGGCATACCCGCTGAATTCCGTTCCGGGTGCGGCATACTGCAGATAATATTTCCCATTATGCCTCGTCATCCAGGCACCTTCCACAAAGGGATCGAGGAAGGTATTGTCCATGTGCTCACCGAAACGCTGCCATCCGAATCGTTCAGGTTGAAGCAGGAAGATTTCTTTACGGGTACCCATGGGCTTCAGTGTTTTCCGGTTCAGCTCAACCCCATACAACGGGTAGCTGTTGCTGCTGCCGTTATACATGAAGAGCCGGCCGTCGTTGTCAGTGAAAAAAGCCGGATCCCAGCCCCCGATGTCGAAGGAGTCGACCAGGGGTTTCCATTCGTTTCCCCGTGGATTTGTGCTCATCCAGAGGGTGAAGTCGCGGGTATAGGTGGATCCGAAAACAATCATGGTATCCCCGAGTATCCCGACAGCCGGTGCACAGAGATCGTCGTAGGTTGAATTCCAGGGACGGAGGAAACTCCTTGAAATAAAGTGCCAGGTAAGCATATCACTGCACCACCAGTACCCTTTCTGGTTGGTGGAGAACAGGTAATAATCCCCTTTGTAATTGACGATCACCGGATCTGCTGTGGCCCGGTGACGGCCCCATTCGCTGAAATCCGGGATGGGAGTGTACCCGTAATCAATATTGATCGGATTACAGTATGTACTTTGTTGCCCTGCCGCCGGTTGGAAGCAAAAAATGAGTTCCGCAATCATATAAAGAATAAACCAGCAAGGAATGGGGCACAAATACCTTTTTTGCATTCTTTTCATATAGATAGAGGGTAAATTTAATACATAAATAATTATCCCCGTGCTGTTTACTCATGGTAACGCCAGGTTATTGAAACAGAGAAATTTTTAATACCGGTGCGAAAGATTTGAGAATGAGGATTGTCTAATCTAAAATACTATCACTTGACTAACCAACTTAAAATCTATGTTATGAAGAAATTGAATCCTTCTTTCGGTGGCATTTCAGCATTCACCATGGCTCTTGCCGGCTTCTTATTCCTGAGTTTCACGAGTTCCTTTGCACAGAATTCCAAAGCAGTATTTACGGGTAACTGGGCATTGAATGAATCCAAAAGCCAGTTAGGTGAGGGTTTTGGCCGTCGTGCTGCCACTAAGCTGGTAATCACACAGGACGCAGCCGTTTTGACTGTAGAACGGACATCCACCAGACAAAATGGTGAAGTGGTTACCACCACCGAAAAATATAATTTCGACGGAAGTGAAACCGACAATTCCACAGGTAACCGACAGAAAAAATCAACAGCCTCCTGGTCAGCCGACGGACAAACTTTTACCGTAAATTCCACTACCATTTTTGAGCGGGATGGAAATACCATGGAGATGAAATCAATCGAAGTATTTAAGCTGGGAACCGATAAAACCCTGGTAATTGATAATACCATGAGTTCGCAGCGCGGAGATTTTAAAACAATGCTGGTTTACGATCCAGCCAAATAGTTTCCTTTCTTTTTATAGTGAATGCCTGCTTTTGGTACGGAAGCAGGCATTTTTTTTCCTGCGCACATTCCAACTCACCCGCCCGACCGTTCAACTAATAAGACTGATAATTATTAAGATGATCCATTATCCAATTAAATTAACTTCTGCGGATCGGTCGTTCGGGCGGGCCCCCATCCCCCTCTCTTTTCTGAAAGAGAGGGGTGCCTCTACTAATTGTAAATTAGTGTTTCTAGTCACATAATGATTCTTTGTACCGATTCCCCTCTATGCGACAGTAGAGAGGGGTAGGGGTGAGTCGCACAAACCACATGCACTATTCCCCACACCTTTTTTGTATTCCAACCAATCCTGTATTACCTTTATAATCCGTATCATTATAAATTCCCGATGAAACTAATCTCCCCCTGCCTTGCCGGACTGGTTTTTCTCCTGCTTATAAGCTGCAGTGAAAACGAACCTGCCCCCCTACCTTCAAATATCCTGGGTCAGCTGAAAAGCCGCAGTACATGCCACAGTAATAAATCGGCAATTATAAATTCGCAAACCAATCATTCACAAAGCTGCATGGCTTACAGCTACAACGCGGACGAGAAAACTCTGCAAATCACCCATATCAATGCCGGGTTCAATTGCTGTCCCAATACAATTAGCGCTACCATAACACATAGCGGAGACACTATCTTTATAAGCGAGCATGAGGCTTCTTCGCTTTGCGACTGTGAATGTCTGTACGATCTCGAATATGCGTTCAGGAATGTAGAGGCCAAACCCCTGACCATCCGTTTTACCGAGCCGTATTCAGGGGATATGGAGAAATTGAATTTTACCATCGACCTCTCCGAAAACCCGCTGGACACCCTATGTGTTCCGCGCGAATATTATCCCTGGGGTTTTTGATTTCAGCCGGACAATCCGTTAAACCAATCGGAGGATGTGCAGCATTGAACAAAAGTCTGTATCTTTATCCACTACCGGCTAATACCTTGTTCTATACTCTGTTTTTCAAATCCGGTTGTAGGACAAAGGCTGCCTGGAGAACTGTTTAATTATTTCTAGAAGAACCATGTCACATCAGGATGCCTCTGTGAAATCGATACTTTTTGCCTTACTGGCAAATCTTGGAATAGCTGTTACAAAAACGGTGGCAGCGGTAATTACAAGTTCAGGCGCCATGCTGGCAGAGTCTATTCACTCCTTTGCCGACTGCGGTAACCAGGGGCTCCTGTTCCTGGGATTGCGCGCTGCAAAAAAACAACCCGACAAGGAACATCCTCTCGGATACGGAAAGGAAATATATTTCTGGTCCTTCATCGTAGCACTTATTTTATTTAGTATGGGGGGGTTGTTCTCTGTTTATGAGGGGATACATAAACTCAGTACGCATGAAGGACTGAGAAGTCCAATGATAGCAGTGGTCGTACTGATTCTCAGCCTGCTGCTTGAAGCAGCCTCACTCATCGGTTGTCTCAGCCAGATAAAAAAATTACGGCATGGGGAGAGTCTCTTGACCTGGGTTAAAAACAGCCGGAAAAGCGAATTGATTGTTGTTTTGGGAGAAGACACAGCCGCCCTGATGGGTTTAAGCCTTGCGCTTGTTGCAGTGATTCTTTCCATTATTACCGGGAATCCTGTTTATGACGCCATGGGAAGCATTGGGATTGGTACATTGCTTATTGTCATTTCGTTTTTTCTGGCTTTTAAGGTAAAGAGTTTGCTCATTGGCCAAAGCACCGATGATGAGACTGACCGGAAAATAAAACTGTTTCTGGAAGCCAGGCCGGAGGTAGAACGGATACTGAACCTGATCACCATCCAGTTGGGTCCTGATATTATGTTAGCAGTAAAGGCCAAAATGGCAGGTGCCGGATCGGCTGAAGAACTGATCGGGCATATCAATACATGTGAGGCCGAACTTAAAAGAGAATTCCCGGAGGTGCAATGGGTGTTTTTTGAACCCGATGTGAAGGAGTGATTCCCGGAAAATTCTGTCAGCTGGTGCACAGACATGATAAAAAAAGCAAGAGGCCAAAAAAAAATTCAGCCTCCTGCTTTAGTATAAAGCACTAACTTATTTAAATAACAGTGGTGTGAGCTCTGAAAGGTAGATTCTCCAGTTGGCCCAGGTATGCCCTCCTGTGCTTTCACGATAGACATACTTGAAGTTGTGTTCATCGAGTTTCTTCAACAGGTTCTTGGCCGATGCATAAAGAAAATCATCCGTTCCGCATCCGATCCAGTATAACTTGTAACCGCTGGTCTTCAGCAAATCAATTTTTTTGTCCAGTTCGGGATCCGGTGGGATGCCCCGGGCTGAGTTATCCACCAGACCCATGCTCATCACCCCATAATAACCGAATTTATCAGGAAAGGTGGTGGAGAGGTTCATGGTCTGCATTCCTCCCATCGAAAGACCTGATACGGCCCTGTTGTCCTTGCCTTTCAGCACCCTGTAATGACTTTCGATGTATGGAATCACATCATTCACAAGGCTTGCCTCGAATTTTCCGCGACCCATGTCACCGGGAGATCCGCTGGCAGTTTTCGTTGCAGGACCTTCACCCGGAGCGGCCGACTGGCCCGGGTTTCCATTGGTCATCACCACGATCATCGGTTTGGCCTTTCCCTGGGCAATGAGATTATCCATGATCTGGCAGGTCCGGCCAAGTGTGGTCCAGGCATCTTCATCTCCTCCACCGCCATGCAAAAGGTAAAGAACAGGGTACTCAGTTTTTCCTTCCGTGTAACCTGCAGGCGTGTAAACATACATCCTGCGGTTGAGGCTGAGCGTGGGCGAGGAATACCATACCTTTGCAAGATTCCCGTGGGGCACATCCTTTACCTCATAAAGATCCGATTCATTGCCGGGTACCATAAACATACTCAGGTTCCGGGTCCCGTCGCGAACCACCCTGGAATTCGAAGGATCGAGGATACGTACTCCATCAACAATCAGTCCGTAGGTATAGAGTTCCGGTTTAAGGGGCCCCAGCGTTACCGACCACATACCTGTATCATTCTTTACAAGCGGTTCTGAGTTGCCGTAGCCCGGCATCCAGTCACCCGAAACGGCAACAGTCTGGGCATCTTTGGCATACAACCGGAACGTTACCTTGTTGTCCGGTAAAAGTTCGGGGGATAGAACCGCCCTGGGCATACGGAATACGGGTCTTTCCTGGGCAAAGGTATGCAGCGAAGGCAACACCAGCAGGCAGGGAAGGAAGAAACGGGAAAGCAAACTGATTTTTCTCATGTCAGAAAGTTTTGGTAGCCGAAAAATACAACTGTTTTGGGGGAACCTGGTTGAGATATGTCAATTTTTGCATAATATCAGGTTCGTCATCCCCAGGCCTGGAGCCACCCGATTTTCGCTAAAAAAAATAATTTCAAATATATGGGAAGCCCCTCTCTGCTGTTGCAAAGAGGGATTTCGGGACGCAGTGGTTATTATGGGAATAATAACATGAATTTTCTTATATGGGCAACACCCCTCTCTTTCAGAAAAGAGAGGGGATGGGGGTGAGTTAGCATGCGGGCTGGAAAAATTATTTAAGAATTGTGCCCGGGTTTTGTGCGACTCTCCCCCTGTCCCCTCTCTGCTGTTGCAAAGAGGGATATCGGGACGCAATGATTATTATGGGAATAATAACATGCATTTTCCTATATGGGCAACACCCTCTCTTTCAGAAAAGAGGGGATGGGAAGTGAGTTTGCATGCGGGCTGGAAAAATTATTTAAGAATTGTGCCAGGTTTTGTTAAAACTCTCCCCCTTTCCCCTCTCTGCTGTTGCAAAGAGGGGTTTCGGAACGCAATGATTATTATGGGAATAATAACATGCATTTTCCTATATGGGCAACACCCCCTCTCTTTTGAAAAGAGGGGGATGAAGTGAGTTAGCATGCAGGCAGGAAAATTATTTAAGAATTGTGCCCGGGTTTTGTGCGACTCTCCCCCTGCCTCCTCTCTGCTGCAAAGAGGGGGTTTCAAGGACACAGTGATTATTATGGGAATAATAACATGAATTTTCCTATATGGGCAACACCCCTCTCTTTCAGAAAGAGAGGGGATGAGTGAGAGTTAGCATGCAGGCTGGGAAAATTATTTAAAAAATTGTGCCCGGGTTTTGTGCGACTCTCCCCTACCCCCCTCTCTGCTGCCTGCAAGGGGATTTCGGGACGTAGTGATTATTATGGGAATACTAACATGCATTTTCCTACTTATGGGCAACACCCCTCTCTTTCAGAAAAGAGAGGGGATGAAGTGAGTTAGCATGCAGGCTGGAAAATTATTTAGGAGGTATTGCCCAGGTTTGTGCGACTCTCCCCTGCCCCTCTCTGCTGCTGCAAAGAGGTATCAGGACACAATGATTATTATGGGAATAATAACATGAATTTTCTTATATGAGCAACACCCCTCTCTTTCAGAAAAGAGAGGGATGAGTGAGTTAGCATGCGGGCTGGAAAAAATTATTTAAGAATTGTACTTGGAGTTTTGTCAGGGAAATACCCCCTTTCCCCTCTCTGCTGTTGCAAAAGAGGGGTTTCGGGACACGTAATGATTATTATGGGAATACTAACATGCATTTCCTATACAGGCAACACCCCTCTCTTTCAGAAAGAGGGGGATGAAGTGAGTTAGCATGCGGGCAAAGGAAAATTATTTAAGAATTGTGCCCAGGTTTTGTGCGACTCTCCCCCTTTCCCCTCTCTGCTGTTGCAAGGGGTATCGGGACGTAGCCGGTGTATGGGAATAATAACATGAATTTTCCTATATGGGCAACACCCCTCTCTTTCAGAAAGAGAGGGGATGGGAAGTGAGGATTAGCATGCGGGCTGGAAAAATTATTTAAGAATTGTGCCCGGGTTTTGTGCGACTCTCCCCCTTTCCCCTCTCTGCTGTTGCAAAGAGGGGATATCGGGACGCAATGATTAGCCCAATAGAATAATAACATGCATTTTCTATATGGGCAACACCCTCTCCTTTTTTCAGAAAAAGGGGGATGGGGGGCCGCCCAGGCTGACCGATCCGCAGAAGTTAATTTAATTGGATAATGGATCATCTTAATAATTATCAGTCTTATTAGTTGAACGGTCGGGCGGGTGAGTTAGACGGTGCAAAGGTTCTGGTTTTTCATTCATTGACAAGATTCATGCGTATTGAATTTTTTTACAAAATTATCTTTTGTGAGGTTGGGAGTGTTTAATGCTGAATATCTTGTACCATATTTTGCTGAAATTTATTGAATCGGTAAAATGTTTTTTGTAAATTTGATTTAACCAGGAAAAAGAAATAATCCCCCCTGCCATTCATGCTATATTTTAACAATTAAAAACTGATGAACATGAAAAAACGCAGGCACATCGATGAAATGAAACCGGGTGAGATCAATGGATTTTTTACAGATGATGGGTATGAGGTACCCCGCGAAGAAATCCCGATACCTCCTCTCTGTTTAACCTGTCTTTATTACGATGATCCAAATGAAGAGATTGAATGCACCCTCAACAGGATGGGCCAATTGCAAGGTGAAAAATTCGGATGCGTCGTATACCGGAAACTTCCTTCAATTTGAGTAGGGATGGTCGGTCGGACGTCCCTACGTTAACCAAAAACCCATTTTTAACCACCTTCGTGAGATCCTTCGTGAAATCCTCCGTGTCCCTTGGTGGTTAACTTCTTCAGTGTGATCTAAACTGAATTTCCATAATTGATTATTAACCACGGAGGACTCAGAGGAGTTCACAAAGGTAGTCACGAAGGAGGTTGCTGTTAAACCCCTACAGGGTATATTACATCCCCGTTATCGTTGGGCTACAGGACTTGAACCCCTACGGGGTAATGTTTTCCGGCGACATTTGAGATGGAGGGGATTTTTACAAAAGGGACATTTGGTCGAACATCCCTGCAGTACCCATAAAATAATTTCTCCCTCCTTCGTGAAACCCTTTGTGGCACCCTCCGTGACTCTTTGTGGTTAAAATTTTTCATCTTCAATCCCCGGTTTACCTGCACAGAATTTCCATTGCGAATTATTAACCACGGAGGACTCAAAGGAATTCACAAAGGTAGTCACGAAGGAGAAGGATTGAAATAAAAAATCTAAAATGGAATCATCACACACTTTACCCTCCTTCGTGAAATCCTTTGCGGCACCCTCCGTGACCCTTGGTGGTTATGTATTATGAATGCAATCCGCTTTGAAAATACGGTTGGAGTAAAAATGAAAAATTTAAGTCATCCTATCAATATTTGCTAATACTTTGCGTATCTTGGTATCTTTCTTTGTGCAAATTTAGCAGTGTTTTCCTCCCTAACCATCCTCCACAATGAAACTCGACTGGAAGAAAAATGAAAAACTAATTTACCAGCCGAAGAATCAACCACAACTGGTAAACATTCCTGCCTTCAGTTTTTTTTCTGTTCATGGAAAGGGCAATCCGAATGATGCAGCCTTCGGTGAATACATTTCCGTACTCTATTCCCTGGCCTATGCCGTTAAGATGAGCCCGAAACAGGGAAATGCACCAAAGGAATATTTGGATTATACGGTATATCCCCTCGAAGGAGTGTGGGATCTCGATGAACAAGGCAGAAAAGAATATGCCGGGGTAGTTGATAAGAACCACCTGGTTTTCGACCTGATGATCCGTCAGCCGGATTTTGTTTTGCCGGAATATGCAATGGAAGTCATTGACCGGGTGAAGAAAAAGAAACCGCATCCGCTGCTCGATCAGGTGCGGTTCTTAAAAATGGAGGAAGGCCGCTGCATCCAGATGCTGCACCTCGGATCCTATGACAGCGAGCCGGAAAGTTTCCGGAGGATGGAGCAGTTTGCATCTGAACAAGGGGTGCAACGACTGGATATGATCCATCGCGAAATTTATTTGTCAGATGCAAGGAGGGTGGCTCCCGATAAACTGAAAACCATCCTGCGGTTTAAAATAGTAAATTAGGCCACTAATGCACAAAGGCACTAAGATTCACAAAGAATTGATTATGCCACTAAGACACCAAGGCACTAAGATCCACGAAGAGTTGAAAATTAGTCTGACTTTGTGAAAGCTTTGTGTCTTTGAGCCTTGGTGGCAAAAAATCTCATACCGGAAACCTGCCGGTAAATTTTTAGAAACAATAATGATTCTTTCATGAAACGATCCCGTACATCATTTGCTGCTTTGCTGCTTTTATGCGCAGCCTCCGTAACTGCTCAGTTACAACTTCCCCGACTCATCAGCGATGGCATGGTGCTGCAACGGGAGGTGCCGCTGAAGATCTGGGGCTGGACAGAAAAAAACAGGGAGGTGAGCCTTCACTTCCTTGGCAAGGAATATTCCACTTCAGCGGATACTGCAGGGAAATGGATGATTCATCTGCCCTCACAAAAGACCGGGGGACCTTTTACGATGACCATCTCCTCCGGAGATACGATTGAACTGACGAACATTCTGCTGGGCGATGTATGGATCTGTTCCGGCCAGTCGAACATGGAACTCCCCATGCGCCGTGTGAGCTGGGTGTATCCCGAGGTGATTGCTTCTTCGGAGAATACAAATATCCGGCAGTTCTATGTCCCGCGTCGTTCGGACCTGAACCGGGTCTTTGATAACCTCGAGTCGGGAAGCTGGAAATCCGCCAATCCAAGCGATGTACTTGACTTCTCAGCCACCGCCTATTTCTTTGCACGTTCCCTGTACGATCAGTATAAAGTGCCTGTAGGAATCATCAACACGGCTTTGGGCGGATCACCCGCTGAAGCCTGGCTGAGCGAAGAGGCGCTGAAACAGTTTCCTTCCTATTACCAGGATATGCTCAAATTCCGCAACAAGGAAATGGTAAGCAAACTCGAAAAAGAGAGCGGCATGCGCAGCCTGTACTGGTACCGCGAGCTTGCCGAAAAAGATGAGGGATACAAACAACCGGGAACAAGCTTACGGGATCCGGCTTTCGATGATGCGGACTGGCAAACCTTCAAAGTGCCGGGCTTTTGGAAAGAAGCACCACTCAAAGGAATGAACGGGGTGGTCTGGTTTAGGAAGGATATTAATGTTCCTGCTTCCATGACCGGAAAGAAAGCCCTGCTCATCCTGGGAAGGCTGGTGGATGCCGACTCGGTTTTTGTAAACGGTGTATTCGCCGGATCCACCTCGTACCAGTATCCTCCGCGACGTTATGAACTATCCTCAGGTTTGCTGAAGGAGGGGAGAAATACAATTGTAGTGCGGCTCATCAGCAATGCAGGTATGGGCGGATTTGTACCCGACAAACCTTATGAGCTCGTGGCTGGTGAAGAGAGCATCAGCCTGGAAGGAGAGTGGAAATACAGGATTGGTGCGGTGATGCCTCCGCTCATCGGGGGAGTGAATGTGCGCATGAAACCCGGGGGATTGTACAATTGCATGATCCATCCTTTGCTGAATTATTCCATCAAAGGAGCGATCTGGTACCAGGGTGAATCGAATGCCGACCGCTGGCAGGATTATCGCCAGTTACTTTCAGCGCTCATCACCGACTGGCGAAGAAACTGGAATCAGGGGGATTTACCTTTTCTGTTTGTGCAACTTCCCAATTTCATGGAAGTGAACGAAGAACCCTCGAACAGCAACTGGGCGCATCTCCGGGAGGCCCAGCTAAAAACCCTCGCTGTGCCAAATACCGCCATGGCAGTTGCCATCGACGTGGGTGAGTGGAATGATATTCACCCGCTGCATAAGAAAGAAGTGGGGGAACGTCTGGCCCTGGCAGCCCGTTCTATGGCGTATGGGGAAACGAAACTGCTCAGCTTCGGACCCGTTTATGAGAAAATGAAAGCCAAAAAAGGGAAAATCATCCTGGAATTCTCTCATTGCGGTTCGGGGTTGAAGATGGGGCCTGGTAAGGCCAAAGGATCTTTTGCCATTGCCGGGGCGGACAAAAAATTTGTTTGGGCTGAGTACAAGCTGGAAAAAGGCCGGGTGATCGTATGGTGTGAGCAACTTGAAAAACCGGTAGCAGTGCGCTATGCCTGGGCCGATAATCCCGGTGGGGCCTTGTTGTACAACCTGGAGGGACTACCGGCTTCGCCGTTCCGGACGGATGGGTGGGAGTAGGGTTCTGTAAATTGTTGCCATGAAACTACAGATTTCAGCCCGGAATGTTGTTTTGATACAACACTATTTCATTAAAGTGTTGTGATGAGTAAACAGTTAGAAATAACTCTTTGCAATTTAGATATTGTACAAAACAGATTCGCCAGTTCCCAATAATCTGGCTGCTTCGAAGTGGAATTGATTTTTGGGAGTGGTATAAAGTGCCGTTGTGACTGAAAAGGATTGTGTATTAAGGGTAGCCCATTTGAAGGCAAAAGTTGCTGAAATATGCCGGATTCATTTCTAACATACCATAAGCATGTTTGGTTCCATTAATTACCGTTTTGTCAGAAATCCATTTCCTTAACCAAATAAATGTGCGATGTTTGAAGCATATCAATACCAGCGATATGAATAAATCTGTTCATTATAGAGCTTTTTTCTTTTTGATTTATTTATTATTGAATTATTATTCTGCAGCCTCACAGGATTTTAATGATAATAAATTACCCAAACTCATATTTGATTCGAGTTTTACATACAATCCTCCAAGGTGGTATTCAGGCGGGAGTTATGGGTATAACTTGAGTACAAAAACATGGTGGTACACAAGCAGTGATTTTTATTATAATGTACCAACCTATATATACCTTAAATCAAATGTGATCCAGCATAATACAGTCACTACCAGCCATTCCGAGGTGGAAAAACTGAATGATACGATTTTTTCCTTACGTCCGGGCAAACTTGGAAATATTGAGATTGGAATTAATGGGCACAATTACCCAAGTCGTGTGATTACCTTACCTGATCCGTGGTTTTTTTGGTTCCATGGATTGGAGTCCCAGCCTATTATGCCTTTATATAGGTTTCCGGAAGAAATTGTGGGAATCACCATCGATGTTCTTAAAAGCCATAATCAGATTGAAGGCAGAATGCGGCATTATATTTATCCGGTAAAGAATTTTTTTTATTCTATTGAGGATGGAAATACCCTGATAGCAAGAGAGTTCTCAAGTACAAATATTGTTGATGTAAGTCAGATTGAAACTGCTTTGATAGGGCGCAAAAAGGTTATTTTGAAAATTGAAATCCCAACAGTTTTGGCTCCCGATTCGAGTGAGAGAACTATAGGTTCGCGCCTCTATACCATTAGAGTGTATTCTGATAGTGCAAGTATGCTTGTTGACAAGTATTTTATTGATAATTTAACAGAAATTAAAATAGCGAAATCAAATATTAGGATCAGGATTCAAGGAAAACCCACCGAAGAAGACATTAAATTCCTGAAAAATCAAATTTCACAAATTAATCCTCACCTATCAACTATTCGAATAAAGCTGGTTGATAATTCACCATCGCTTGTAATTGTTTATTCAGAAAAACCCAGAGAATCCAAACGAACATATAATCTGTTTTTCCCTACGATATATGTTGATAGTTTATTTTTGGATACAAAGATGGGCCAGTTTAGCAGGAATAATTCGGTACGTCATATGCTTTTTGAGACTCTGGGAGTTTCTAATTATGAATACGTGGTTAGGAAAGACCTTGCCTATGTTTATGGGAAACAGGGAAATATTATGTGTTCAAGAGAAGAGAGCATTGTTTTGTCTTCTGTTTTCTCAAGTGATGGAGAATCTGTTTTGAGAGAATTGAAGGGACTTCCACCTGTTTCCCCTGATTTTTCAATAGTAGTTTGCTTATTAATTGGATTATTCTTGTTATTCATTACTATGGAAGTATATCATTTTTACAATTTAACTATATTTTTTCGTAGTCCAATAATAAGGACAGCCCTGTGCGGTTTAATTGTTTCACAATTGGCTATATTATCCTTTATTCTATATCAGAGTATATTCGTAAAGGGGCAGGATATGGAACCTCATATCCTAATCAAAATGGAAATGTACTTTTCCACCTTCGGGGTTCTGTCAATTTTCTTCTTCTACTTAATTGATAAGTTAGTGGTAAAAGTTAGAAGCAATTGGTTACGTTTGATTATTAATCCAATTTTATCAGGTCTCTCCTTATTTCTCTCATACCTTGTTATTTATTTATTTGTCCGATCCGAATGGCTTAAATGGATCACAATTGATGTCAATGCTTTAACAATTGGATTTGCTATCATACTGGTGCGATTTTATCTTCAACTAGAGGACAACAAAATCTCGGGTCTTCTTATGGAAAAGGAACTTGAACTGGTGAAACAAAAAGAGTTGAAGAACAGAGCTGAACTGAATGCACTCCATGCCCGGATAAATCCTCATTTTCTATACAATTCGCTGAATTCAATCGCTTCCCTGGCAATGATTGATGCATCGCGCACCGAGAAGATGGCACTTGCACTCTCTAAACTCTTCCGTTATAATGTAAACCGGCAAAGTGAGCTGTTTTCTACTATTCGTGAAGAACTGGAAATGGTTCAGATTTATCTTGAAATTGAAAAGGAAAGATTTGGTGAAAAATTGAATTTCTTTTTGTCGGCAGATGAGTCAGTGCAGGATAAAAGAATCCCGAGATTTATTATACAACCGCTGGTGGAGAATTCTATTAAACATGGAATCTCCAGGGTAGTGGGTGTAGGTATTATAAAAGTGAATGTTACAGAAGAACGCGGGAATTTGATTATTGAGGTGCATGATAACGGACCAGGGTTTCCGGATGATCTGCTTACCGGCTATGGATTGCAGAATATATGCGATAAAATTGAATTGCTCAGCAAACGACCGTATTCGATAAATTTTAATAATGGTGATGATAAGCACATCCGTCTTGAAATAATGTAAACTCTATGCCCTGGAAAACCGTAATAGCAGATGATGAGGAACTGGCGAGGATCCGCCTGAAGTCTTTGATTGGAAACTATCCCAACAAGTTTGAAATTGCGGGCGAGGCCTGCGATGGGGATGAACTCAGGCTGCTGCTGAACAAAGGAAATATAGATGTCGTTTTTTTGGATATCGAGATGCCTGGGAAAGATGTGTTTTCTATTTTGGAGGAACTTAAACAAAAGCCTTTTATTATTTTTTGCACTGCATATGACCAGTATGCATTAAAAGCATTTGATTCATTGGCAGTGGATTACCTGGTTAAGCCGGTGGATGAAGAAAGATTCAGTCAAACAGTGGATAAACTAAACCGGTTCGGGATGCCGATGGATGAATTTGGTTTGCAAAAAGTGATTGACACATTGCGCAAGATGGACCCAAAACAGGCACCCACTACCATCCCCTGTAAAAGAGGAGATACTACTCGTCTTATTAAACTTGACCAGGTGGTATATTTTGAATCGGACGATAAACTGGTTTTTTTCTATACTACAGACGGACAGAGATGCACCACTGATCTATCATTAAAGGATTTGGAAAAAAAATTGCCTGCTGGATTTATCCGCGTATCAAAATCCACCATTGTAAATCGGGAGTATGTACGTGAGATGCACAGGTACTTTCGGGGTCGCATGATCCTTGTCCTGGATGATGGCCAGAAAACCAAAATCACAAGCGGGGCATCCTATGCTGAAGCTGTCAGGGAAGCGTTTGATTGGTGAAAGGGGTTACCTGGTGCCTGAATAATTATTCATTCCCGGAATTTATTATTGTTTAATAACTATTTGACAATAATGGTACCGATTTCCATATACCAGGAGGCCATACAAACCTGGAGGATAATTAGAAAACGAAATGACTTCATCGCTTTCATTTAAAAATCCTGCATGCATCAACTTTCCGGTCATGTTAAAAATGCTGTACCTTAAGTACACCCCCTTTTCAGTGCCCAAATGTATTATGAGCCTGTCCACAACAGGATTTGGGAATACCTTTAGATCATCTGACTGAACCGGTTTTGTATTTAAAAATTCGCCCAATCCAGAATAGAAACATTTTGAATATTCCGGATTTTTATACACTAACCCGGTCTCATTTTGCACGCATAAAACTTTTCTTACCCAATCAGCTTTTTTCTTTCTGTCAGAAATAACACCATAAACACTACCAATTTTCTCAATCCAGGTATCGTGGAAGGATGTGTCGTGTTCTCCGGTCAGGGTTATTCTTTTAAGAAAATGTCCGTTCAATTCAACGGAATCAATGGAGACGACTCTTACTGAAATAGAAAATTTGCCAAAACTGGAGACCGACAAAACCTCATCTTCAGAAACAGTAAAATCGTAAATTAGATCCTCTGATTCACCTCCTGCCGCATGAAACCAGACCCTGTTTCTTTCTTCCCGTATCATTCCCCGGTAGGTCAAGTAAGTTCCATTGGAATCTGAACTCTCAAGAACCTTAAAATATGGAATATTGTAGTTCCCGGTTGTATCACCAGATATTTTTATCAAATGGCAGGTAAGGGAATCAATCCCATTTTCAGTGTTTTTATAATTTAACTCTGACCAGATTGAGTTATTAATTACCATGCTGTACGAGGGTTCAAACAAAGTATCGCACTCACGGGATTCAGGATTGAGATATATCCTCCCTTCATTGGTATTCAGGCACCGCAGTTCATTAAATGCTCCAATTGGATAATGAAAAAATGGATCCTGTGTTGAGCCGATTCCTTCGATCCAGGTCGATTCCCGGTAAAAGGTTACGGGTTTAACTTTAAGAATCTTTCTGCTAACACCAGAGATGTCAATTGTATCCACATTTGTTACATAGAATTTCGTTGGACCACCACCCCAAATGAATGCGGTCGTTGAATCTCCGGCATTCAGTCCAAAATCATAAATTAAATCTTCAGTAGTTGCATTTTTATATCTGCAGAAAATTTTTTGACCCTCTGAGCGTAAATACCCAACTGTGTATGTCATGCGGTACCCATACGACTCATCAGATCCAAGAACTATGGTATAGGTAGTATCATTTATTACGGTATCCCTATTGTATGAATAATCAATAAAATACCTGGCTCCCAATGGATAATAAACAATATCAGACATTACTCTCCAGTTTGGGGAATCACTAAGGGAAGGGAAACTTGACTGGCATTGGCCATAAGAGCCAAAAACAATCGCAATCAGGATCAATGCTGGAACTTTCTTATTACAAACTCTCATAGAAGAAGCACCTTTTGTTCATGAAACAAGATTTTCAGATTAATTATTCATATAAACCTTTGTACTCAAGTGAACTTTCATAGCAAACCCTACTCCTCCGGCACAAAACAGCTTCAGTTTATCTGTGGCAGATACCTGGGATCTCAGGATCCTGTTAACTTTTGCCTCTCTTTCGGGATTTAATCCATCCTACATCGGTTGGAAACTGATTTTCCGCTCACATCCCATACCAGTGCAGGTTAAGATTTAATCCCTTTATGGTCTGTATCCTATCTGGTTGCGGTTGTTCTGATCTGATTCCTGCTGCCTGGACTTTTCTAGTTGTTGAAGATACTCGAAAATAAGTTGTATTTTTTTATCCTGCTCAAGATTATTTCTTTCTAATTCTTCCAGTTTAAGCAGGATGACCTTTTGTGTCAGCATCACCCTGCGCATCCTGCTGAACAATCTTATAATCTGAATATTCACTTTTATAGCCCGTTCACTGCTCAAAACAGTTGATAATTGAGCTACCCCATCTTCTGTAAATGCGTATGGTGCATACCGGAGCCCCATTTTATCTCCATTGGAGGTGCCAATCTGGCACCTCCAATCGTTGAATTCCTGCCCGGTTAATTCAAACATAAAATCATCCGGAAAACGGATCATGTTTCTCTTCACCTGTCTTTTCAGGTATTTTGTTTCTACTCCGTAGAGTTCGGCCAAATCCCGGTCGAGCATAACTTTTACACCCCTGATTATGTATATTTTACTCATTACTAAATCATCAGGAATGGCAACAGTTTTTATTGATTCATTCATATTCAATGTACGATGTAATACTGATCTACTTTGCCGGTCTCCATCAAATTGGCTTGTCCCTTTCCTTTTAATTCCTGAATCCTTGAAATCTCGAAGTGTGAATTGATTTTTTTTAGCAGTAATTTTCATACTGCCAGATTTAGCATCAATATTCTATTGAAAACCAAGTATATACTTCCCAATCCATGTTTATTGCGCAGCTTGCCCTATCCTCATTACAAACCCACCCCCTCCGGCACAAGTTACTTCCAGTTTATCCCTGGCAGATACCTGGGATCTCAGGATCCGGTAATCCTCCGCCTCCCGGTCCGCATTGATTCCATCCTGCACAATAGTTGCCTCATAGTTTCCTGTTGGTAGAAATGAAAGATCAATTGTAAATGATCTTGCCTTTTCGTTTGTCATCCCTGCTACATACCAGTTGTTTCCTTTTCTGCGGGCTATCAGAGCAAATTTTCCTACCTCACCTCCCAGCGCAATGCTCTCATCCCAGGTAGTAGGTATTTCAGACAGAAAACGGATGATCGCTGAATCCCTTTCAAATTCCACCGGTGAGCCGGAGATCACCTGGAAGGGCGAGGCATAGAGGATGTACTTGGCGAGTTCTCCGGCACGGGTAGCCTGGGTCATCGGATGAGAACTGATGATCCGGAAGGTTTCGTTTGTGGCATTGGGCATCACCAGCGGTTCATAATCGAAGGGACCCGACAGCCCGCGGATGAAGGGCAGGCAGAGGTTGTGTGTGGGAGTAATCCAGCCGGCCCACTTGTTGTACTCCGATCCTGCCACTGCCTCGCGCGTGAGTGAATTGGGCCAGGTGCGCTCAAAACCCGCATTGGGGAAGGCACCATGGTACATCAGCATGAGATGATGACGGGCAGCAGATTCCGCGATTTTTTCAAAATACTGCACTGTAGGCTGGTCATTGCGGTTAAAGAAATCCACCATAAAGCCGGCGGCTCCCCAAGCCTGAAAACTGTCAAGGATCGCCTCCATATTCTTCTGCAGGGCCAGGGCTTCGGTCCAGAGCCAGAGGCCGACTTGCTTTTCTTTCGCATACCGGAACAATTCTGGCATGTTCATCTCCGGAACCGGTTTGAAAATATCATGCAGATCACTCCACACCGGCTCCACCATGATGTATTCAATACCGTATTTCGCTGCAAAATCGATGTAGTATTTGTACGATTCAGTATTGTTCCCCGACTTGAAATCCACTCCCGAAAGGATGCCATCGATGATCCAGTTATCCATGCACATGCCTGGCTTGATCCAGGACCAGTCTTCGGATTGCGGAGGATCGGCCAGGGAGTATACCAGTTCATTATCCAATAACTCCCTTTCATTATCAGCAAGTAAAATCACCCTCCAGGGGAAGCTCCGTTCTCCGCTGGTTTCGGCAATCCAGCCGGCCGGCTTTTTAATGTAGTGCGACTGGTATGGATCTCCCACCACCTCCGTTTCAAGGGGACAGGGTGGCAGAACCAGTTCGAGAGCACCGGGCAAAGCCGATCCGCGGAGGAACATCCCCGGGTAATCGCGCACATTCGATTCAAGCAGTGCAGCCATTTTCCCCGATGCAGTTTTTACCAGTACCGGTGCCGGCGCCAGGCTGTCGGGGGTAAGAGCCTGCAAAGGGAAAAAATTATATTGCAGTTCGAAGGAGGTATGAAAGGGATATTTTTCTTCACGATCGGGCATGTGGGTGAACCAGACTGAATCCTGCGGGGAAAAACCAAAGCGGACAGATTCTGAAAAAATCTTTACCGGTTTTTTGATATGCGTTACAAAGCGATAGGCTACACCCTGGTTATAGGCCCTGAAGACCAGTTGGCTGCCATCGGGAAAGGTGCAGGTAAGTTCATTGCACTCATTCGGAAATTTGTTTCTTTTCTGTGGTACGACAGGAATGATCTCCCCGCTGATCGATTTGTATTCAGATTTCTTAAGCCTGAAATTATCAGGTGGGATAGTGGTATTTTCCAGTTGGAGTGCCAGGGCAGACAGGTGAACTATCTCATTGCCTGAAAGTGAAATCTGAACCTCTGCCTGCGAAGAAAGAATTAACTGCAGCGAAACCCGTCCATCGGGTGAAGACAGAGTGAGTGGAGCATTTTTTTGGGACAGGAGGGGGAGGGAAATAGTTATAGCCAGCAGGAACAGGGAGGTTCGCAGCAGGGAGTAGCGTTTCATTGGAAGGATATGACAAAATGTTAATCAAATGTAGTGCATTTCGAAGGATGGAACACGGATAAAGGCTGAAAAAAAGGATTACCACGGATTCGAAAATCTGCGATCATCCGTCCTTTCCGTGTCATCCGTGTGCCATTTATAAAAAGATAGAACACGGATAAACACTGAAAAAATGGATTACCACGGATCAGAAATCGGCGATCATCCGTCCTTTCGGTGTCATCCGTGTGCCATTTATAAAAAGACAGAACACGGATAAACACTGAAAAAAGGATTACCACAGATCAGAAATCGGCGATCATCCGTCCTTTCCGTGTCATCCGTGTGCCATTTATAAAAAGACAGAACACGGATAAACACTGAAAAAAAGGATTGCCACGGATTCGAAAATCGGCGATCATCCGTCCTTTCCGTGTCATCCGTGTGCCATTTTCATCTACCTGAAAGGATTCTGATTTTACCAGCTATCTTTTCTTTCCTATTCCTCTATAACCTTAAGAATATACAATATGCGAATGCCCCTCCCCAAAACCATTCATTTTACTCCTGTCCGGGAGGGCAGTTATTTATAAACATGCGTTTTTCTTCTCCCAAAAGTATTCTTACTTTGCAGGACTAAATGAATCAGAATGGAAATTTCAGGAAAACTATTGCAGGTACTCCCGGTGCAGGAAATACAGGGGAAAAACGGCCCCATGCAGAAACACACATTTGTTATTGAAACCCAGGAACAATATCCGAAGAAGGTTTGTTTTTCTGCCTGGGGTGACAAAACCGGTGACCTGAAACAGTCGGCAGCCGGTGATATGCTCAAGGTACAGTTCAGCCTCGAATCACGCGAGTACCAGGGACGATGGTATACTGAAGCCAAGGCCTACCGCATCGAAAAATCGGGTGCCGGTCGACCCGCGGAAGCATCCTGGCCGGGAAGCGATTCTATACCTCCCCCACAAGCCCCCTCCTTCGACGCAGCTCCCGACGATCTGCCTTTCTGAGAAAGGGAATCCCCGGATAGAGAATGACAGGCTGAACCGCTCATGACGGCAGTGGGTTCATCCATTTGCTTAACAGTCTGGTTAAAAGCATTTTCCGGTCATCCTCCCGGTCATAGGAGCCGCCTGCCTGACTCTGCCGGATGAAGAGGCAGTATCCCACAAATGAATTATTTAGGGGATTTTTTTGTATTTCACTGCCTTTTGACTATTTTTGCAGCCGATTGTTGTATGGAGATTACGATCAGGGGACAAAAAAGTCCCCTGTTTTATTATCCGCATATGATCGCAAAAGAAAAAGTACAGGAAGTGATAACTCCCGAGGTGGAGAAACGGGGTCTGCTGCTGGTAGATCTCAGCGTGAACAACCGGAACAAGATCATGGTGGTGCTAGATGCCGCCCGCGGTGTGAGCATCGACGACTGCGCTGCTTTCACCAGGCTGATTGAAGAAGCTTTTGACCGTGAGGTGGAGGATTTTGAACTGGAGGTTGCATCAGCCGGAGTGGGTCAGCCCCTTAAGATGAAGGAACAATATTCCTTCAATGTAGGACGCACTCTCAGCCTGCTCGACGGAGCCGGCACAAAACATACCGGTACTCTTACGGGCGTGGAACCTGACGGGATACTCCTGGAAGAGTCAGTGGTTGAAAAAATAAATGGGAAGAAAAAAGCCGCTGGTCTGCAATCGGTGAAATACACCTGGGAGCAGATTAAATCAGCGAAAGTACAAGTATCGTTTAAATAACTGAACAGTAGTTTGCATTATGGAAAACCTGAATCTGATCGACAACTTCTCGGAATTCAAGGAACTGAAGAATATCGACCGTGCTACCATGATGAGCGTGCTCGAAGATGTGTTCAAGGGGATGCTGGCCAAGAAGTATGGTACCGATGAGAACTTCGATGTGATTATCAATATCGACAAAGGAGACTTTGAGATCTGGCATAACCGTCAGGTGGTCGAGGATGAGAATTTTACAGATCCCAGTTCCCAGATCCGCCTTTCGGAAGCCAAGAAGATTGATGAGGATTACGAAGTGGGTGAGGATGTTACCGACGAGGTAAAACTGCACGACTTCGGTCGCCGCGCCATCCTGGCCCTCCGCCAGAACCTCACCTCGAGGATCATGGAACTGGAGAAGAGTAATATCTTCAATAAATATAAAGATAAAGTCGGTGAGATCGTTACTGGTGAAGTATACCAGGTGTGGAAGAAGGAAATTCTTGTACTCGATGATGAGGGCAATGAACTTATTCTTCCCAAACTGGAACAGATCCCTTCCGATCATTTCAGAAAAGGTGATTCCATCCGTGCCGTGGTGATCCGTGTGGAAATGAAAAACAACAATCCCCTGGTGATCCTCAGCCGTACCTCCCCTGTATTTCTCGAGCGCCTGTTCGAACTGGAAGTGCCAGAAATTTTCGACGGACTCATCACCATTAAAAAGATTGTCCGCGTTCCGGGTGAAAGGGCCAAAGTGGCCGTGGAATCCTACGATGAGCGCATCGACCCCGTGGGTGCCTGCGTGGGTATGAAGGGCTCCCGTATTCATGGAATCGTGCGTGAACTGCGCAACGAAAATATCGATGTAATCAACTATACCAATAATATTCAACTCTTCATTCAGCGTGCCCTGAGTCCGGCCAAGATCAAATCCATCAAGCTCGACCAGGAAACAAAACGCGCTGAAGTATATCTTGAACCCAAGGAGGTAAGCCTGGCCATCGGGAAGGGCGGGTTAAACATTAAACTGGCCAGCCAGCTGAGCGGATTTGAAATAGATGTGTACCGTGAGTCGGCAGACCTGGATGAAGAAGATGTGGATCTCGATGAATTCTCCGATGAGATTGAAGGCTGGGTGATCGATGAACTCAAGGCTATCGGTTGCGATACTGCCAAGAGCGTGCTCACACTGCCTGTTGAAGACCTGGTAAAACGTACTGACCTGGAAGAGGAAACCATCAAGGAAGTACGCAGGATTCTGAAAGCAGAATTTGAATAAACAGGAATTTTACCTTAACAGAATAAATTATTTTTAAACAGCTAGAGCAGCCTATGTCAGATTTAAAAGCAGCACGATTAGGCAAACTTACCAAGGAATTCAACCTGGGGCTCCAGACCATGGTGGATTTTCTCAAGAAGAAGGGAATTGTCGTTGAGGCCAATCCGAATACCAAGGTCTCTCCGGAAGCTCTCGAACTTCTGCAGAAGGAGTTTGGATCGGATAAAAGCCAGAAGAAAGATCTTGGGCAGTTGCTGGTGCGTCCTGCAAAAGGTACACAGGTTTCTGTGTCAATCAATGATATTCATCCCAAGGATGAAAATGGAGATGTTGAGGAAGACCAGGACGAGGTGCTCATCAAGGACCTGAATATTAAAACCCCGGCACACGAGCCTGCCGAGGTACCCCGCAAAAAGATAGATGAACCAAAGGTACTGGGTAAGGTCGACCTGGGCGCACTGGAGCGTAAACCCAAGGCTGCCGAACCTAAAAAGGAAGAACCGCCTGCTAAACCTGTTAAGGAAGAGAAGGAAGTAAAAGAAGTTAAGCCTGCAAAGGCAAAGAAGGAGGAAACTCCCGAAAAGCCTGCTCCGGCTGAGACCAAGACCAAAAAGAAAGAAACATCCAAAGTAAAGAAGGCTGAACCGGAAGTCGCCGAGACAACTGTCGAGAAGCTGCCCGATCTGAAAGTTATCGGCACCATCGACCTGGATGAGCTGCATAAGCCAAAAGGCAAAAAGGGCAAGGCCAAAAAAGAGGAATCCGTAGCAGAGGTTCCCGAAGTAAAAGAGGAAATACAACCCGCTGCCATTAAGGAAGAACCTGTGGCTGAAGAACCAAAGGTTGTAGAAGACACTGAGGTTGTTAAAGCTGAACCACCTGCAGAAGTGGAGGATGTGAACTTCATCCGTGCAAAGGTTGAAAAACTTGCAGGTCCTACCGTACTGGGCAAGATGGATCTCTCCGGTTTTGCAGAACGGGAAAAGAAAAAACCTGTTGCTTCATCCAGCGATCCGAACTTTAACAAAGACCGTAAGAAAAAAAGAAAACGCATTCCTGTTCCGCCTAACCAGGCCGGAGGAGAACGCGGAGCACAAACCATCGATGAGTACCTGGGTCGCAGGGGACCCGCCCCTGCCAAGAAAGGACCCGGACCAGGCAAACGCCCGGCCGCTCCTGCCCGTCCTGAGGTTAGTGAGGAGGACATCCAGAAACAGGTGAAAGACACCCTGGCACGTCTTACCTCCAAAGGAAAATCGAAGACATCGAAATATCGCCGCGAAAAACGCGAAGCATTACGTCAGCACGAACAGGCAGAAGTTGAACGTCAGGAAGCAGACAAGAATATCCTGAAGGTAACGGAATTCGTCACGGTGAATGAACTCGCCAGCATGATGAACGTGCAAGCCATCCAGGTAATCCAGGTTTGTATGAACATGGGGCTTTTTGTCTCCATCAACCAGCGCCTCGATGCGGAACATCTTGCCCTTGTTGCTGATGAATTTGATTATAAAATTGAATTTGTTACAGCCGACCTGCAGGAGATGATAGACGAGGAACAGGAAGCAGATGAAGAACTCCTGCCCCGTCCTCCCATTGTAACTGTGATGGGTCACGTAGACCACGGTAAGACAAAGCTACTCGACTATATCCGCAAGGCGAATGTTATTGCCGGTGAGGCAGGAGGTATTACCCAGCATATCGGGGCATACGGCGTACGACTCGAAGATGGCCGCCAGATCACCTTCCTCGATACTCCCGGTCACGAAGCCTTTACCGCAATGCGTGCCCGTGGTGCAAGTATCACCGACGTAGCCATCATTGTGGTCGCAGCAGATGACGGGGTAATGCCCCAGACGGTGGAGGCCATCAACCATGCACAGGCTGCCGGTGTTCCCATGGTTTTCGCAATCAACAAAGTGGATAAGCCTACGGCCAATCCTGAGAAGATAAAGGAAGAACTTGCCAATATGAACCTCCTCGTGGAAGACTGGGGTGGTAAATACCAGAGCCAGGAAATCTCCGCCAAGGAAGGAAAAGGCATTATGCAACTTCTCGAGAAAGTTTTGCTCGAAGCAGAATTACTCGACTTGAGAGCCAATGCGGACCGTCTTGCCAAAGGTACTGTCATAGAATCCATGCTCGATAAGGGCAGGGGCTATGTGGCAACCATCCTGGTGGAGACCGGTACCCTCGAAGTAGGAGACCTGGTTCTCGCAGGCCCGTATTATGGACACGTAAAGGCACTGCAAAACGAGCGCGGAAAGAAAATTGAAAAGGCCGGCCCTTCCACACCGGTTCAGATTCTCGGATTGAACGGTGCTCCGCAGGCAGGTGACAAGTTTAATGTGATGCGCAATGAGCGTGAGGCAAAGGAGATCGCCATCAAACGCGAACAGTTGCAGCGCGAACAAGGTCTGCGTACGCAGAAGCATATTACACTGGATGAGATAGGCCGCCGTATCGCTATCGGTAACTTCCAGGAACTGAATATTATTGTGAAGGGTGACGTGGACGGTTCCATCGAGGCACTTTCCGACTCACTCATCAAGCTGTCCAGTCCGGAGGTACAGGTGAATGTGATCCACAAAGCAGTAGGTGCTATCTCCGAATCGGATATCCTCCTGGCAGCAGCTTCGAATGCGATCATCGTCGGCTTCCAGGTACGTCCATCCATGAATGCACGCAAACTGGCCGAAAAAGAGCAGATCGATATACGGCTCTATTCTATTATCTATACCGCCATCAACGAGATCAAGGATGCTATCGAGGGGATGTTATCACCGGAGGTGAAGGAAGAGATCGTGGCCACTATAGAAGTGATGGAGACTTACAAGATCACCAAGGTAGGTACGGTAGCAGGTTGTATTGTTCGTGACGGAAAGATGACCCGTAACACCAAGATCCGGATTATCCGCGATGGTATCGTGATCTATTCCGGTGAACTGGCCTCACTCAAACGCTTCAAGGATGATGTGAAGGAAGTGACTTCGGGTATGGAGTGCGGGTTGAATATTCATAACTTCAACGATATCAAAGTTGGTGATATTATTGAGGGATATACAGAGACAGAAGTTAAAAGGGTATTGTAATGGCTGTTGGCTATTGGCTGGTGGCGGGCATCATAAAAAAAACAGAGGCGATCCTGAATGGATCGCCTCTATTTTTTATTTCTATATATTCAATCAGGCATTAATCAATTTCGAATAAGCAACTGCATCCAGCAGCTCGCCAATCTCTGCAGCATCTTTAACTGCCACCCTGATCATCCAGCCATCGCCAAAAGGATCCTTGTTTACCAGTTCAGGCTGGCTTTCCAGCTTTGGATTCACTTCGAGCACGGTCCCGGTTACAGGCATGAACATATCCGAAACGGTTTTTACAGCCTCAATGGTACCGAAAACTTCTTCCTTAGCGAGTTCTTCCCCAACAGTTTCTATTTCGATAAATACAATGTCACCAAGTTCTTTCTGCGCATACTCGGTAATGCCAACGTATGCTTCCGATCCTTCGATCCGGATCCATTCATGATCCTTGGTGTACTTAAGATTAGCAGGTATGTTCATATATATCCGGTTTAGTGGTTTTATGGCTAAATTTCAATTCAAAATTACAATTATCCACTGGTTTGCAAAAGGCTCTCGGAATAAAATTGAATCCCGTGCTGTTGTTTCAGAACACATGCTCAGGGCCCGTTTTTTGCTTCGGACTAATTGGTGCCCGCTGCGGCCTGCTGGGAAAGGCTGAAGGTAAGACTGAAGCCGATGTTGGTGTTGTAGGTGGGGAAGGAGGTAGAAACGTAAGGCTTATTTACCATGCGGTCGAAGAACAGGCGGAGATTAAAATTGGGACCCAGCATGTAGTCGGCTGATAGTTTGATAGATACTGCACGCTGGCCTGCCGAGGGCTGATTGTTCTCCTCAACCAGCTGGCGCAGAATGGTGCGGTTATCGCGGATGGACAGGTCGGCCTTAATATTGAGATCACTTTTGAGGTTTTTCTGGGTACCGCCTGCATTCGTCAGCGTAAACTGCACATCGTCAAATCGATAACCGGCCCCAATTGTTACTTCATTGGTGGTCATTTCAATTACCTGGTTATTGGCAAGGCTCAGGGTAGCCGTACGGGTCTTCTTGAGGTCCAGCCGGGTGGTCATGTCGGTCTGCCAGGTTACATCCAGGCCGATGAGGGGACTGAACTGCTCGTTAATGGTGATTGAACCGATGTCGAATTCAGGAATGTAGTTTCCCTGTCCATCACGGCCCCCGGAACTGAAATCGATATTGTTGCTGTAGGTTCCTACGCTGTAGCTCGATTTATAGGAGTGGCTCAGGTTGATTGACCGGAAGTAGCGCTGCAGGAAGGGGATGTTCGAAAGCCCGTCATAACTGATTCTCCAGTTGGGTCGCATGCTTTTCCAGGAGGGGAAGGCTCCCAGTTCCACTTCCCTGGCAGACCGTCCGGTATATGCGGCAAAGAATGCCGGAATGAGCACTTCCTGCGAGGTCATGCTGTACCCGGCATAATAGCCGTTCACCAGGCTGTCGGAACTTAAATCGTATGGATATCGTTCGTGGAATTGCAGATCAGAAATAATTGCCGCATTTTTCCTAAACTGATCAAAGGTGGCAGAGGAATACGGAGACTCCATCTTCATCTTATCAAATGCTGTTTTCCAGCTGATAACAGACATATTGAAATTACCGGTGATCATCTGCCCGTCGGAAAAGTTATATTCGTTATTCTGGTAGAAGTAATAAACACTTGAGTTTGTAGCTTTCTGACGATTGGCAGTTAAATCAATCTTCATCCCCGGCAAAGGCTCCAGGGTTCCCCGGAGGTTTATGCTTTCCATGTGGGTGAAGAGGTAGGGTGTGCTGAGCATGGAGTCCGTGGTGAGCCATCCCTGTCGGGCAGCATATCTACCGAATGACTGATCCTGAATCCCCACAATGAATGGCAGACCCGGGGCCAGCTGGTTCAGATCGTCGATATTTTTCACATTTGAGAAATCCAGTCCGCCCAACCTGGTTTTAGGCATATACCCTGGCAGTTTGGTCCCTCCTGCAATACTGTACGTGAATGAGATATTCTTGACACCGATGGCAGCCTTCCCCAATCCGCGTATGAAAATTAGCAGGGGGTTTTCTTTTCTTTCCACCTCTGCTTCCACCACCACGGTTACGTTTCGCAGGGCACTGTCGGGAGTAACTGTAACCTTGTTCATGTTGGGCACGTCCGTGGTAACAGGGATCTCCTTGTTGTTCGCATCGATCACTTTTATTTTCACCTTGTCGGAGTTCAACTGGTGGTAAACCGACCGGGGAACTCCTGCGCGCATGGTGGCAAAAAACTTCTCGAAGGTAACAGTCTTATACTCTTTGGGTTTTTTCGGATCGTTTGGTTTACCGGGTTTCTCGTTAAGTTTTTTGAGGAATCCGACTTTGTTATACAGGTTGTTGAAGTTATACTGGCCTGTGAGATCAATCTTGGATGAGTTGGTGATTGTATTCCCCAGATGAATGGTAGTGTCGGCAGTCCGCGGCCCTGCGATCCAGCTGTAGGTTCCACTGTAACGGATGCTGTGCGAGGTCCAGTTGAGGATGGGAATCTTATTCAGCGGGAGGGTGTAATTTGCATTTACGGTATGATGGTAATCGACCGTACGCTGGTCCTTGAGCAAGCTGGAGAAATGCCTCAGGGAGTCGGCCCAGTCCCTCATCTCGACCCTGTCAGTCTCCAGTTTGCCCAGTGGTTCATCTATGCGTGCCATGTTGGTAGCGGAGAAATCGAGTTTGATGGAACGGGTGAGGTCGTACTTCAGATCATAATAGCGGTTCCAGAAAAAGTCCTTGTAAATGGATGGTTCAACAATTAACTCAACATTTTCATCATTGCCCAGTTCCCGCATCTTCGTAAACTGGTACTCCCTGGTCATGTCTGTCCTGAACGAGAAGGATGATGGCAGGTAATTGAAGTTGAAATCACGTATGATGGCAAAGGCAGGGGCTTTGAGAAAGGCAACTTTTTTGAAGGGTGCCACGTTGGGAGGGCGAATGGTGTAAGTATATCCCAGGGAAGCAAACTGCCTTCTCTGGAAGTCCTGCTCCGTGCGGATATCCCGGTTGAGTTCCTCACTGATGGCGTAGCTCATGGTCCAGTTCGAAAGGTCCCAGGGTTTGGGTTTTCCTTTGGCTTTTCCGAACCGGATATTGGTAAAATTGAGACTTTTCCGCATGCTGTAGTCCTGTGCCTGGTTCTTGAATCGCTTCCTGGCACGCTGGCTATCATAGGATTTCAGTGCTTCATCGAACAGGATGTCCGGGTCAAGCGGGGAGTACTGCGGATTCACGAATGTTTCCGAGAGACTCAAAAACATGGGGATGGTGATATTGGCCTTGGAGGGAAAGAATTTTCCCAGTTCGAGGTTCCCTGAGAGATCATAGGAGTTAACCTCCTCCATGCTTCGTTGCATCACTTTCTTCTCGATGCTTCCGAAACCGGGGGTGCTGGTAGCTCCGGCCAGGCTTACTGTTCCGAGGTCGGCCAGTTTAACCGAGGCACGTGCATTGGCAGCCCATCCGCCGTTATCGTTGAAGTTGGTAAGGCGTAATTCATTTACCCAAATCTCACCCGACTTGCTCAATCCGTCATTGGGATATTCATTCGAGTTATTACCAGGATTTCGTACACCTATCATGATGGTGCGTACGCTGCCCAGGTTAGGATTCCCCACCACATATACTTTCCGGTAATACGTTTTTCCGTCTACTTCAACCTCCAGGGTCTGCGGGAACCTGGTGGTGAGGCTTACCTGCGATCCCTCTGCCTCCATGGCGGCATTGCGGGCCAACTTCACCCTGGCAAGTTCTTCCAGATCGATGAGCATGTTGTTTTGCTTTGGCCATACCGTTTCACGATCGCTGTCAGTATCCTTATATTTACCGGGAGGGGTTATTTTTAAAGGAACTTCATACTCATAATAATTATTTTTATAATCGGTCCCCAAACGGATAAATACGGTGAGGTCATTATCGGCCAGGCTCTGTCCCTTCAGGGCTTCAGCATGGATAGCCATACGCAGACGGCGATACTGCCGGAGGTCAAGTTCGGTATTTTTGAATGCAGCCCTTGCATCACCGTCACTCAGGTCTTCCACCTTGAGGATCATACTCTGCTCGTTCAACTGACGCAACTGCGGATTCGTGGGATCGATCACACGGTCGATGCCAGGCGGGAGGACATAGTTAACAGGATCTTTACTTGAATTTTCTTCGATATTAACTGCCGAGATGTCGAGTGTGCCAGCTTCATCACCAATGGCAGTACCCTCTCCTCCCTGCACCAGGCCTTCATCATACTTTCTCCATTCACCCCGTTTGAGTTCGAGTTTTGCAAAGCGCAGAATGGTGGTTTCTTCAAACCCCTTCATGAACATACGCATGAATCGGATCGATTTGAAATCCTGGATTGCACCGATTACCTTCTCATAATCCTTGATTGGCACCTTGAACTGATACCAGTTGATGGTGTATGGGTTTCCATTTTCCAGTTTTCCATTGGCAACAACCTTGTCGGTAATAAAATTTTTCCCAACAACCATATCGTCCTTTCGCAGGCTGATGCGGTACTGGTAATAATTTTCACCCTCGCTCAGGGTCTTGTCGTTATTGATATCCTCCACATCGGACAGCTGGGATTCGCTGGCGCTGTAATTCAGGTTTTTATTGTTGGCGGGGGAGTTTCCTTCGAGGCCGTTATATTTTTTATACCGGTCCAGGATTCCTACTTTCTGATCATCAAAATCCTCGCCGCGATAATAATGAAAATCGTCGGATGAGGGGTCGGCAAAGAGGGAGTCGTATGCACCCCGGGTAAGATTTCCTGCCTGGTACAGTTTTTCGAGTCCCTGGATATAGGAACTGTCTGTCATGCCAAAAAATGACTGTTCATTTTCATCGCTCAGTCCATCGAGTCCCACATCCTGTGCAGCACGTGTGGTTCCATCCACATCAAAGGCGTTATTCAAGGCCTGTTTTTGGGGAACAAGGCCCCATACTGTAGTATCCAGCCGGGGCAGCTCACCGGGCGTAGGCAGCCCGTTCTCAAATGATTTTCGGCTATCGCGCAAAATATCTTCAGAAACATTTCCCAGGTTGAAATACAGGTCACCTCCGGGATTATCAGCGCTCCATTCCACAAAGGGGTCCATCATCCAGAATTCGATGAACTCCACATTCATGGCCTCAAAGTCAGCTGACTGGATTTCGCGCATGATACCTGCCCAGCGGGAGGCCGGGTTTCGCAGACGCCCGTGATTATCTATCCCCGCTGAGTAGGCGCTGGGTTCCAGGTCGAAGTTATAGGGTCCTTTCTCGTTGGGGTAATAGGCGAGGTTAAGTACGGTGATGTTGGTGGGAATGTTGTTTGGACTCTCCTTGTTGGGCCATATTTCTTTCTCGAATATCTCACGCACAAAATGACTCGATTTGTCATTATCTGTAAGATGTGATGGTGTGAGTGAATTATTGCGCAGGAAGAGCGGATCGATCACATACCAGCCGAGGCGGGCACGGTTATAACCATACGCCAGATTATTGGTGAGCAGTCCTTCCGGGAAGAGATCGCGCTGGCCCTGCGGGGTGGATGCCAGCGACCAGGCCTGGAGGGTTTTTAGTTCGATGGTGGTCTGGCTTCCTTCGAAATCATCGATATACGCCACGCCACCTTTCCCGATGGCCTTGTTGGAACCGGGTATTAACTGCGCAAACTCGCCATCGATCGCCAGGGAACTGATTTCCTTGGTTTGTATAAACGGCAGTTTGTCCACCATGCTGGTGAGAAAATTCGACTGCGTTTTCCATGAGGAGTTGAAACCCCAGATGGTATTGGAGATGGGTTCATCACCAATATTTACTTTCTGGGTGAGCGGGCGTTCGGTGAGATGCAATATGGTGGCTCCCAGGTTGAGGTCATCGGAAACTTTATATTCAAGATGAGTACCAATAAGTGTTTTGGTCTGTATGGCAAACATACTCTGATTCTCCAGGGAAATTCGGATAGGAGTTCCCGATTCCACCAGCCCGGGCTTGGTAATCCTCACGCGTCCCAATGCATAATCGACTGTGTAATCTACGTTTTCGGTCAGTTTCATTCCACCGGCAGTTACCACCACCGAGCCCTGGGGCACATTCATGGCATTCAGGGGAATCTCCGAACTGGAGGAGCCCTGGTAGGTTCCTTTCAGTCGGAACTTATTTTTTTCAGCCACCTGGCGGGCTTTGGTCTGCGTGGAATCGTATAGTTCCTTAAAGACATATTTGCGGGCTATTGCCCGCTGTGAAGGATCCTGGGTGAAGAGGGTGTCGAGATCGCGCCCGAATGGTTCCAGCACGGGAAAGATGACTCTTCCGTTGGTGGAGTTGATTGTTATGCCTTCAATGAAGTCAAAAGCCCCGTCGGGATTTGGGTCCAGCTGTGAATTGAGGTTGTCCAGCCCCAGTAGTTTAAGCAGTATCTTTCCTTCCACATTGGTACCTTCCTTGAGGTAATTAAGTGCATTCCCTGTCTTGTCGTCCTGGTAAAGTATATGCAGTGTAAAGTCTTTTCTGCTTAGCTGATAGGCTCCGAGGGAATAAATATTTTTCATCATCAGCTTCCAGTTGGGGAAGCGGGGGGTGAGATTGGTACCCTTGATCAGTTTCAGAACCAGGGTGTTTGGTGCGGCAATCCCTCCGGTGGATAGTTCACCGACCCGGTACACCTGCCCGTTCACGGTGTATTCGAAGGCCACCGCCAGTATCTCGTCGGCATTAAGAGAGGTGTTGAGGGAGATATACCCCAACTGGTCATTGAAAGTGAACTCCCGATCACTCAGGCGCCGTGCATTTTCGATTTTTTCATAATCCTGCCCGTTCAGCACACCGTCGCCCAGCAGCCCGTTCAGATAGGCCGAAGCACCCGAGATCTCACGTACCTGGTCCTTTACTTTATCATACAGATCATTGCTTTCATTATCGGGGAACCTGCTTCCTGCTTTAGGATTCCAGTATTGATTCATCAGGTCCGGATTCGTTTCCCCCAGATCAGCAAAAGCCATGATGTTCCTGGAGTTTTCGAAGTTGTTCGTCTTGTTTGTAACCCAAACTTCGATGCGGGTGATGTTAATGGGGGAATTGATTATGGGGAGATTCTTCAGCGCCTCGTTGTAGTGTTCCCTGAAATACTGCGAAATAAAGAAGTGCTTGTTAGCCTCATAATTATCGGCGGTTACTTCAAATTCGGTTACCTGGGCACCACCTTTCACCTCCATTACCGAGGTTTGCCCTTTCTGCTGGGAGAAAATGCTGGTTACGGAAAGTTTTCCGAACTGCATCTCCGTCTTCAAACCAAAAAGGCTCTGGCTACCGGTGATGAGCGAACCGGTTAGAGGCAATGAAACGTTTCCTGCCTCCACCTTTTTTATAATATCATCTTCCTCTCCGGCCCAGTCCAGTTTGGTTTTATTTTCAAAATCGAAGGTTGCCTCGGTATTGTAGTTTACACCCAGCTGCAGTTTATCCCCTATTGATCCGGTAACGTTCATCTGGATCTTGCTGTCGAAGTTGAACGATGGTGTTTTCCGCATTTTCTCCGAGAGCTGGGGATTGTCGGTCCGGGCCATGTTGTACCCGAAGATCAGCTCGGCCGATCCCTGCGGGGTAATGTTGATCACATTGCTGCCGAAAATCTTGTCGAAGGCTTCTCCCCCCAGGTTGAAACGGGGAATGAAGGCCGACTGGCCCATTTTCCCGGAGGATTTCTGGTACCAGTAGTTTTTAACAGATGAATTAAACTCCTGTTTCCGGTATTCATCGAGGCTCAGGGTGGAAGAGGGACGGAAGTCCAGGTTTCCTATTTTCTGGCGGAACTCATACTTACCTGTCTGGGGATCATATTCCAGTTCACTCTTGATGTTCTTGGGATAATGCAGGTAAATACCTCCCTGGTCCTGGAGTAATCCCGTGGGATAACTTTCGAGGGGTTTGTATTTGAAACGAAGGCGCCCGGTATCCTTTGCAGTGCTGTCGGGATCCTGCTGCAGGAGTGTGCGGGCGTGGGCCGGCAAGGGGGAAACGACAAAAGCAGCGGTACAAAATACCGCTGCGAGAATACCGGTTCCCTGGATCAGATATTTAATGGCCCTGTTCAATGATGAGGTTCGCTTGGTAGTTACATTTCCCTGAGCGCCTGTTTGATAAGCTCCTCCACGGTGGGGGTGTTCTGTGGGTTCCGAACGATGATCTTATCAAGCAGTTTCTCTACCATATTCCTTGCAAATCCTAATGTAACCAAAGCAGATAACGCTTCTTCGCGCGATGTATTGTATTTTGCGGAAGGTAAATGATCGGAAGCCTGTATTTTGCCAAATTTATCGCGAAGCTCCACTACCAGCCGTTCGGCCGATTTCAGTCCAATGCCCTTCACCCCCTGGAGTACACGAAGATTGCCTGTTACGATGGCCTGCTGAAGTTCATGGGCACTGAGCGATGAGAGTAACAGTCTGGCGGTGGCTGCCCCCACTCCCGATACCGAAATGAGCAGCCGGAACATTTCCCGTTCTGCTTTTTCGGCAAAACCGTAGAGTAGCTGGGCATCTTCCCGGATGATCTGATGCACATATAACCGGCTTTCTTTCTTTCCCTGTAACTGGCTGTATGTTTGCAGGCTGATGTGGATTAACCAGCCGGTGGAGCCGCATTCGAGCACGGCATAGGTGGGAGTCAGTTCCTGGACGGTCCCCTGCAGGAATTCGTACATAGCGCTTTTATTGAAAGCACGAAAATAATCAATTTAGGGGAAAAAGGGGGCTGGTTCATTTGTTTGACATGTAGGGCCATGCCATGCCCTACATGTCAAACAAATGAACCAGCAAATGTTCCACCAAATTTTACAATTCAATAATCCTCTGCAGTTGATTGGGCATCAATCACGCTGATGGCAGTCATATTCACGATTTCCCGTATCGAACTTTCCTGCTGCAGCACATGGATGGGTTTGCGGATTCCTACCAGGATGGGCCAATACCCCCGGCACCACCGATCTCGGTCATGAGCTTATAGGCGATGTTACCGAGCTCAGGTTCGGGAAGATGATGGTATTTACATCGCGCCCGTTAATCTTCGAGAAAGGGAAGTGCTTTTCACGCAGGTCTTTGTTGAAGGCAACATTGGCCTGCATCTCTCCGTCAACAATGAGTTCGGGATGCTCCTTGTGAAGAATTCTTACGGCTTCCCTCACCCGGCTTGGACTACCTTCGGCGATGGATCCGAAGTTGGAGAAGGACAGGAGTGCAATTACCGGTTCAATATTGAATTTACTCACTTCACGGGCTACCAATAGGGTGGTATCCACCAGGGTTTGACCCTCGGGTTTGATATTCACCGTGGTGTCGGCAAAAAACAAGGGTCCCCGTTTGGTCATGACGATATACATCCCTGCAATGTGTTTGCGGGTATTGTTGGTACCCACTATCTGCAAGGCAGGACGTATTGTTTCGGGATATTTATGCACAAAGCCGGAGAGCATGGCATCGGCATCACCTGTTTCCACCATCATCACCCCGAAGTAGTTCCTGTCGAACATCTTCTGGTAGGCTTCACCGTAGGTAATACCTTTTCTTTGTCTTTTTTGAAAAAACAGGTCGGCATACCGGCGGCGACGTGTCTCCTCATTCGGGCTGTTCCAGTCGATAATGGATAAGGCAGGGAGATCCAGGTTATTGGCCTGGGCCACCCGCCTGATCTCTTCTTCATTGCCGAGGAGGATTGGATGTGCAATGCCTTCGGCCTCGACCATCTGGGCAGCCTTGAGTATCCTGTAGTTTTCGGCTTCGGCGTACACCACACGCTTGGGCTCTGTCTTGGCTTTTACGCGGATATCATTCACCAGCTTATTGTGCAGGCCCATGCGCTTCATCAGTTCCACCCGGTAAGCCTCCCAGTCGGTTATAGTATGCCTTGCCACACCTGAATCGATGGCTGCCTTGGCTACAGCCGGGGCAACGGTGGTTATAAGCCGTGGATCGAGGGGTTTGGGGATGATATACTCGCGTCCGAACTTCAGGTTACGCGTTTTATAGGCCATGTTCACCGTTTCCGGAACATCTTCCTTGGTGAGTTTAGCCAGGGCATGTACCGCCGCAAGTTTCATCTCCTCATTTATCGTGGTGGCGCGCACATCCAGTGCTCCCCTGAAGATAAACGGGAAACCAAGCACGTTGTTAATCTGGTTGGGGTAGTCGGAGCGACCGGTGGCAAAGATGATATCCTTCCGGCAGGCCATCGCATCTTCATAAGGTATCTCCGGATTCGGATTGGCCATGGCAAAAACGATCGGATTGGGTGCCATCCCCATGAGCATCTCGGAAGTAACACAATTCCCCACCGACAGCCCCAGGAACATATCTGCACCTTTCAGGGCATCTGCCAGGGTGGAAATCTTAACATCCCGTGCAAATTCCATCTTGCTGGCATTAAGATCCGGTCTGTCTTTCCTTAGCACGCCCTTGCTGTCGAGCATCAAAATGTTTTCCTTTTTAACTCCCAGGCTTATATAAAGGCGGGTACAGGAAATGGCAGAGGCTCCGGCACCATTCACCACCAACTTGATCTGGTCAATTTTTTTCCCGGTGATCTCCAGCGCATTCAGCAAACCTGCACTCGAGATAATGGCAGTACCATGCTGATCGTCGTGGAAAACGGGGATGTTCAGTTCCTTTTTCAGACGTTGTTCAATCTCAAAGCATTCAGGAGCCTTGATATCCTCGAGGTTGATGCCCCCGAAGGTGGGAGAGATAGCCTTTACTACCTGGATCAGTTTCTCCGGGTCCTTCTCGTCCACTTCGATGTCGAAAACATCCACATCAGCAAAAACCTTGAACAACAAGCCTTTTCCTTCCATCACAGGTTTTCCGGCCAGAGCACCAATGTCGCCGAGTCCGAGTACGGCGGTTCCATTAGAGATTACTGCAACAAGGTTGCATTTGGTAGTGTATCTATAGGCATCCTCAGGATTTTTCTCAATCTCCAGACAGGGTATTGCAACCCCCGGGGTATAGGCAAGCGAGAGGTCAAGCTGGGTGCTGTAAGGTTTTGAAGGGATCACTTCAATTTTTCCGGGTCTCCCTTCGGAATGGTAATTAAGGGCGTCTTCTTTGGTAATCTTGGCCATGGGTTTGAACAATTAGTGGAGCATGATGTTATGCTCCAGTACAAAATTACGCAATAACGACCACCCCTGTTTTTTAAACATATTGTTCTTCAATACAAGAAGCTTATGTTATTCGACAGAAAGTTTTTTGATAACAGGGGGTTACTTTTTAGGGGATTAGGGTATTAAACTAAAACGACCAGTGCATGACCAGTAATTTGCAGCAGGAATTTTTTCAGGACTTGAATGGAAATTGGAATAATGTGGAAGAAGCGATGGAGGTGCTGGACCGTTTTTGTTTAGTGCTGAATTTCTATTACCAGGGAAATCCGGTAGATGTGGATATGCCCGATACCTGGTAGTGGTACCAATCCTCAGAGTAACCTAACCCGGCCATGAATACCACTTTACAAACCACCCAGGGGAAAGAACCCTGCACCATTGTTACAGTCTACAACCTTGAAGGGGAAGTAGTACACAAGCAGTTTATCAACTGCGATCACCTGAGTCCGCAGCAGATTGCCAGCGAGAAAAAATTCACCGAGGGAATTTATTACATACTCATTCAGAACCGTTCCATGATACGAATGGAACGGATGATCATTCACTGATCACGAACCCGGCCACCCTTTTTCTACTTGTCCTGATCGCTCACATCATAATGTTTCAGCGGATTGCCGGTTAATTCGCGGTGCATGGTCCTGTTGTGGAAGATGTCGCATGCTTCATACAGTGCCTTACGGAACGACTCCTCGGAGGCTTCGTTTTTTCCGGCCAGATCGAAGGCAGTACCATGCGCAGGCGAGGTCCGTATGATTGGCAGGCCGGCTGTAAAATTTACTCCTCCCTCATAGGAGAGTGTCTTGAATGGGATAAGGCCCTGGTCGTGGTACATGGCCAGCACGGCATCAAATTTCCGGAAGGAGCCGGAGCCAAAAAAACCATCGGCAGGATAGGGACCAAAGGCCAGGATGTCGGCTTCACGGGCCTTTTTGAGAGCCGGGATGATCTTCGTCTGTTCCTCGGAACCGATAAGCCCCTCGTCGCCGGCATGCGGATTGAGGCCCAACACGGCAATACGTGGCTTACGGATACCAAAATCCTGGGTAAGCGAATGGCTCAGTATACGCAGTTTCCCGAGGATTTTTTCTTCGGTTATCTGTGCGGGGATTTCCGTGACAGGGATGTGACCCGTTACCACTCCCACGCGCAGGTTCTCGTTGGTCATGAGCATCAGAACCTCCGGATTGCCAAATTGCTGAGCCAGGTATTCGGTATGACCCGGGAATTTGAAGTGTTCTCCCTGTATGTTCGTTTTGTTGATGGGGCCTGTTACGAGCACATCTATTTTACCTGCCTTCAGATCCTCCACAGCGCGCTGAAGGGCCTGGTATGCTGCCTCCCCTGCCTGGGGTGATGATTTTCCCAGTTCCACCCGCAGTTCATCATCGGTGCAGTTGATCAGGTTGGCCTTCTGCTTGTTGACCTCATCTGCATTCCGGATGGCATTAATGTTGAGATTATTGATGTTAAGAGCTTTCCGGTGATAGGCTGCCACCTTGGCCGAACCATAGATGATGGGGATACAGTCATCATAAAGCTTTGGCTCCAGAAGGGTCTTGAGAATTACTTCGTAACTGATGCTGTTGATATCTCCATGGGTGATCCCCACTTTTACCTTTGACTTCATAACGGGTGATTAGAATGATATTTACAAAATCCGTGGTCAGTACAAATATACTCCTTCCGGAGCGATTTCGGTTTTCTCCTTGTAATTAACGGTTCCTGGCCTGTTTACGGAGAAAATTGTATAAGATTCTCACACCGGTTGCTGTACCTCCGCGGGTACGGTATCCGTCGCAGTTTTTCAGAAAGGCAGGTCCGGCAATATCCAGGTGGATGAAAGGATAATCGGTAAAATGTTCGAGGAACTTTCCGGCGGTAATGGCTCCTGCATCCGATCCCCCCACATTCTGTATGTCGGCCAGATCGGACTTGATGAGGTCACCGTATTCACTCCAGAACGGGAATTCTGCAATGCGCTCATATACATCATTTCCACTCTCAATCAGGCTGTCGAAGAGTTTACGGGGAGCATTTCCCATGCCTACAATTCCATACTTTCCAATGGCACGTGATGCAGAGCCGGTAAGGGTGGCCACGGTGATAGCCAGGGCGGGATCCATCTTGCGGGCATAGGCCAGGGCATCCCCGAGGATCATACGACCTTCGGCATCGCTGTTTAAGACTTCCACCGTGGTTTTATCGTGCATCACCACCACATCGCCCGGGGCATAGGCATTACCACCCGGCCGGTTATCGGTTGCCGGTACCAGTCCGATAACATGCACTGGCACCTTATTCCTGGCCAGGGCATAGATGGCTGCAGCCACTGCAGCCGCCCCGCTCATATCGCATTTCATGTGGTCCATGCTGTCGGCTGTGGGTTTAAGGCTGAGCCCCCCGGTATCATATACAATACCTTTACCTACCAGTACAAAGGGTTTTGTATTTTTTGCATTGGCAGGTTTCCAGCGCAGGATGCTGAAGGTGGGTGGATCGATGCTTCCCTGGTTCACCGCCAGTAGACCACCGAATCTCAGGGCTTTGATGCGCGCCTTATCAAGGATTTCCACCTTGAATCCAGCTTCCTTGCCCATAGCGGCAATAGCCCGGGCCAGCTGCACGGCATTGAGGGAGGATACCGGCTCATTCACCAGGTCGCGTGCCTTATACACCGCTGTGAGCAGATTATTGAGCTCACTTACTTCACTGCTGCGGATGCCACTGCATGATAAAGCTATCCTGCTGAGCGCATGCTCTTTTTCCTTCCCCTTGGTCTGGTATTTCAGAAACTGGTAATTCACCAGCACCAGTCCTTCGGCAAAGGCCAGCACATCTTCAGCATTTTCATCCACATGACAGACAATCAACTGGCTGATATGATTTTCCCGGAGTCTAGAATGCACCTTTGTTCCTGCCATACGGGCTGCTTCCAGCTGAAGATGTTTTTCGTCCTGCGATTCGATGAGCTGGATGAAGATCCTGCGCGTAAACTGGTTGATTACAATTGTTTTTTCCCGGCTGTTGACCTGCCTGCGGATATAGGCTCTTTCCTCACGACTGAACCATTCCTGCGTGAATTTACTAGTTTGATATCCCAGCAGGATGATCTCGTCTGCTTTTCCTGGTGCGCCAGCCTTGGTGATAATAGGTCTCATACTAATTTAATCCATCAAAAAGGGACATCCGGGTTTTTTTTCCACCCGGAAAATGCCTGTAGTTAAGGGTCCGAAATTAATGATTTCCGTGAATTACAGCAACGATGAAACGCATACTCTGTAAATACGGGATCAACAAATTCCGGATGCTTTTCGTTTAAATTTTTACCTTTGCCCCGGTTTGTATGGAAACGGGAAAAATTCTTGAACGCGCCATTGACGGGCAGTTCCTCTCTGCTGATGAGGGACTTTTGTTGTATGAGCAGGCCCCTTTGGCCGACTTAATGGCAGGCGCACACCTGCTTAGGAAAAAACTGGTCCCGGGCAAGGAGGTTGGATGGATTATTGATCGAAATGTTAATCTCACCAATGTCTGCATCTCGGGCTGCAAATTCTGCAATTTCAGCCGCAAGCCTGGCGATCCCTGCGGTTATGTGACGAGCCGGGATGACTACCACCGCAAGATTCAGGAACTTTTTGCACTTGGCGGGCGTCAGATATTGCTGCAGGGAGGTATGCATCCCGAATTAACCCTGGATTTTTACACCTCCCTCTTCCGTGACCTGAAGAAGGACTGGCCGGAACTCCGGCTGCATGCTCTTGGTCCTGCCGAGGTGGTATATCTCGCCAGGGTGGAAGATATGAGTTACCGGGAGATACTTCATTTTCTGGTAGAAGCCGGGCTCGACAGTCTGCCGGGCGCCGGAGCGGAGATTCTTTCGGACCGAGTACGCAAACTGGTATCTCCCGGCAAATGCACGGCAGACGAATGGCTCGCCGTGATGCGTGAAGCCCACCGGATGAATCTGCCCACCTCGGCCACCATGATGTTTGGACATCTCGAAACAATCCGGGAACGCATCGAACATCTGGTTAAACTGCGGGAGGTTCAGGCTGAATGCCCCCCCGGCAACCACGGATTCATCACCTTTATCCCCTGGCCATTCCAGGATGAGGATACTGTTCTCGCACGAACCATGGGAGTGCGTAATAATAGTAACTCACAGGATTACCTGCGCATCATCGCCATAAGCCGGCTCATGATGCCAAATATTCAGAACATCCAGGCCTCCTGGCTCACAGTGGGGGCCGAGGTGGCACAACTTTGCCTGCATGCAGGAGCCAACGACCTGGGATCTGTAATGATAGAGGAAAATGTAGTATCGGCTGCCGGGGCTCATTATACCATGAACAGCAGCGAGATGCAGCAGACCATCCTCGGTGCCGGCTTCATACCGCGCTACCGGAACCAGAAATACGAGACAGAGGACTTACCGCAGGGCGTTGCCCGCATCACCGGCCTTGCCTGAGGATTGCCTGAAATAGAGCCGGGTGAGCACTTTCATAAATTCGCGATCAAGGATACGTACTGCCAGTTGTTCTGCATACGATGAACCATCGGTAAGGACTTTCTCCCCTGCTCGTTCGGCCACATCAATCTGGTAAAGGAGGGCTTTCAGCTTGAGAAAATTGGTTTCGATCAGCATTCCGACTTGCTCACTGAGTTGATGGAATAACTCATCATAGGCTGTTCCCGGGTTTCCTGAGAAATGGATGTCTATTCCGAAACCCGCAAAATCTTTCATCACCTGTGCTGCCGTGAGCAGGACTATCTCTTCCTGCTTACGGGCCCGCTCCAGGTCGAGCCATGTTGCCGGGATGAAGCCTTCACTCATTCCGGGAAACGGATGGTATAGGCTACGGACTGTACCTGCCGGTACCAGTTGCGTTTGTTCTGGTTGGGGGCATATACCCAGCCTTCCACTGTTACAATGCGGTTTCGCTTTGTATCTACCGTGGACACATTTACAAAAGGCCCGCCCATGAAACCCTTCTCCAGGGTCCACAGCCCGGCCAGTTCGGCAAAATAGTTTTCGCCGATGTAGGTCTGCCTGAATTCGGGTACCATCTCCTCCTCAGTGGTCATATACGATCCTTCCGGTCCTCCCGGAACGAACCTCTTCAGATATTCATTTCTCTTTGCAAGCAGTGATTTTGCAGAGAACTGGGCCGTGTCCTTGTAGGCATAAAACCAGATAAACAAGCCAAGGATGTTATCGCCTTTGGGTTGTTCGAGCCAGACAAAGCCACCCGAGTCCTTCTGAATCGTAAATCCTTTGGGAACATCCAGCATCAGGGAATGGTTGTTCAGCAGGGATTCATATACTGTCTTCTCGTGGTCGTACCGCAGGATCGCAGTAGCCCTCTCCCGTTCGGCCATCAGTATCCTGTTCACCAGGTTCTCTCCGTTGTTCCGGATAAGTTCTACCAGGACACTGTCATTGGGTGCCTGAAGAGTAAGAATCAACTGGGTGGTGGCCCATTTGTCGCGCTGCATCTGTATTCCTGGCTTGCTGATTTGTGAAGATACTTCGCAGAAAATGAGGTTTCTGTGAGAACGAAAAACCCCGTTAAAGGCATCTTCAGGGATGTTCACAAGGGTTAACACAGGTTCCGCCTGGGAAAAGGTACGGATATCATAGCCCATGTTTTCCCGCAGTGCTTCACCTGCCCTGCCATCCCACCTGTACTTCGGCATCACCACGATTACCTCGTTGGCTGAACCTGCAGGGGCATTCATAAAGGTTCTTTTTTCTTCCTGGCAGGACCAACCTGTCGGGATGAGGAGGAGCAGAAGGATTAAGGCGCGTGCCTGGCCAGGAAATGCTTTCATAAGAAAAGATTTAACAGAAAACAGAATGAATAACGTCGGTGCGGGAATAAAAGTATATCAATTTATTCAGCCTTCCAAAACTCCAAACCTCTTCATCAGGCGGGATGCAAACGAGAGTAGTTCCTGTTCCTTAAACCACGGAGCGCATACCTGAATGCCGAAGGGCATGCCGTTCGAATGCCTGCCCAATGGCAGGCTGATGGCCGGAATACCCGCCATGTTGGCATGCACAGTGAAAATATCCTGCAGGTACATCTCCACAGGGTCCTTGCTCAGGGAGCCAATGGGGAAGGCGGTACCGGGAGTGCAGGGCATGATCAATAGCCCGGCTTTTCCAAAAATATCCCGGGTCGCATCACGGATCAGCCTTCTTACCTTCTGAGCCTGGGTATAATAGGCATCATAATATCCTGAACTGAGAACAAAATTCCCCAGCATGATACGCCGTTTCACTTCCGGTCCAAAGGCTTCGGTACGCGAGTTGGTCACCAGCGCTCCGATGTCACCGGCCTGTGAAGACCTGTAACCGTAATGTACACCGTCGTAACGTGCCAGGTTCGACGAGGCTTCAGCCATTACCAGGGTATAGTAGGCAGGAACGATATAGTCCAGCCAGGGGAAATGAGCCTCCTCTACCGGGTGCCCTTCTTTTTTTAATTCTTCCAGGATGAACATCATCCTTCGGGCGATCAAAGGATCAAGAGAGGGATGATGGAGCATCTCAGGTATGATGGCCAGCCTTTCAGGTACACCTGCCTGCTGCATCACCGATGGAGGTGCCGGCAAATCACTCAGTGTACTGTCCCGGGTATCTTCACCTGCAATCACTTCCAACAGGATGGCAGCATCTTCCACATGATGTGTTACAGGTCCTATCTGGTCGAAGGAGGAAGCATAGGCGATTAACCCATGACGTGAAACGCGACCATAGGTCGGTTTTAGTCCAACCGTTCCGCAGAAGGAGGAGGGCTGACGGATGGAACCGCCTGTGTCGGATCCCAGGCTGGCATCGCAAAGGCCGGCAGCTACTGCAGCGGCGGATCCTCCGGAAGAACCTCCCGGAACAAGCTGCTGATTGTGCGGGTTCAGTACGGCGCCGAAGGCAGAATTTTCGTTACTGCCCCCCATGGCAAACTCATCGCAATTGAGGCGTCCGATAATGATGGCCCCTGCATCGAGTATCCGTTCAACTGCCGTTGCATGATAAGGCGACCTGTAATTCTCCAGCATCCGGGAGCCTGCCGAGGTGATATGTCCCTTGTAACAGAGATTGTCTTTGATACCTATCACCATTCCCGATAAGACACCGCTCTTTCCCATACTTA
>JAXLTS010000022.1:0-80769 GCA_046329925.1 Bacteroidales bacterium | reverse complement strand
ACAGATCTGATGATGATGGACAGGACAAACAAATGGCTTGCCAGATGGAATTTATTTAAATTGAAGGTTTAATATTCGGATGGTATGAGAAGAGTTATTCACAATAAGATGAGCTTCCTGGTGGCTTGCATCTTCCTCACCGGGATCCTCTCAAATCCCTGCCTGGCTCAGAAGGATGTGAAACAGATACGTAAAGGAAACCAGTTCTTTGAGAATAAAGAATTCAACCAGTCAGAAGTGAGTTACCGGAAGGCCCTTGAATTGAACGAACAATCTCTTAAAGCCCGCTTCAATCTGGCTGATGCCCTTTACAAACAGGGACGATACAAGGAATCCTCCGACCTGCTCTCTGATATTGCAGGTTCTTCCAATGATCCTGCTTTTCTCGCCGGGGTATATCATAATATGGGCAACTCACTGCTTAAAGACCAAAAGCTGAATGAATCTGTCGAAGCTTACAAAAAATCACTGCGACTGAACCCGGCTGACGATGAAACCCGTTATAACCTGGCGTACGCACAGTCACTATTGAATAAACAACAGAATCAACAAAACCAGCAGAATAAACAGGATCAGAAAAACCAGGATAAAAACAAGCAGGATAAGAACCAGGACAAGGATAAACAGGATCAGCAGAAACAGCAGGATCAGCAGAAACAGCAGGATCAGCAGAAACAACAGGATCAGCAGAAACAACAGGATCAGCAGAAACAACAGGATCAGCAGAATCAGCAGAATCAAAAAGGAAATGAAAAGCAGCAGGAAGGTCAGCAAGGCTTGTCAAAAGATGAAGCCGAGCGACTGTTACAGGCGGCCTTGAATGATGAGAAGAAGACTAGGGATAAGATGAACAAACAACAGTTCAGGGCAAAGAAGGTGAAAACAACGAAGGCATGGTAATCCGATAAGCAAACAATAAAATTATACCAGTGTGAATAATTTCAGAAAACGGGCGTTAGTGTTTGGAATCTTACTGGCCAACCTGTATTGTCTTATGGCCCAGGAAATTCAGTTTACAGCCTCTGCACCGACGGCTGTGAATGCCGGTGAAATGTTCGAACTTACCTACACCATATCCGGCGAACCATCCGCTTTCAAAGCTCCGTCATTCAGTCCATTCATTGTAATTGACGGACCAGCCACAGGATATAACTCTTATACTGAATTTTCAAATGGAAGGATGCGACAGAATGTGACTTCCACATATACATATACACTCCAGGCAGGAAACACCGGTAAGTTCAAGATTGCGCCTGCCACTGCCACAGTAAAAAACAAGCAGGTAAGTTCCAACGAATTGGTAATTGAAGTGGTAAAGGCCGCTTCTGCAGGTTCACAAACAGGAAAAGCCAATGCCAACTCTCAGCAACAGGCAGAGTCCGGCACTTCAGGCGGGGGGACGGAAGTTTTCACTGACTTGCTGGTAGATAAAAAAACCGTTTGGCAGGGTGAGAATATAGTGGCTTCTCTCAAGCTGTACACAACCTTGAACATTAGTAATATGAGTGCACTCAGGTTGCCGAATTTCAACGGGTTTTACAAGTCGGAAATAAATACGCCCCCCATCCGGCGATTCACCGAGGAAAGTGTTAACGGAACAAGATACGGAACCGGTGTGGTTTCCAGGTATCTCCTCTGCCCGCAGGTTTCTGGTGAACTTACTATCGATCCGGCAAGTTTTGACCTGATTGTTCAGCGACAGGTTAACAAGCGGAGTCGAAGTATCTGGGATATGGATTTGCCAATGGTCAGGGAGCAACAAATTCAGATTGCCACCAGGCCGGTAAAGATACAGGTTAAAGCCTTGCCCCCCGGTGCCCCTGCCAGTTTTGGAGGTGCTGTCGGCTCTTTTAAATTGAACCTCCAAACCGATAAAACCGAACTGAGAACCAATGACGCTATTACAGTTAAAGTTACGATAAGCGGGAATGGAAACCTGGCACTAATAAAAGCTCCCGAACTGAAACTCCCGGCTGATTTTGAATTATATAAGCCCAAGCTGACCCTGAATGAAAACCCCTCTGTGGCTGGTAATAATGGGAGTGTGGTATTTGAATATGTCGCAATTGCAAGGCATCCGGGAGATTTCGAGATACCTGCGATGAGCTTCAGCTATTTTTCTCCGGAGAATGGAACCTATAAACAACTCAACTCGCAACCTGTTAAAATTCATGTGGAGAAGGGAGAAGGTGATTCCACACTTACCGTTTTTTCAGGAGTCTCCAGGGAGGATGTACGTTTTGTCGGAAAAGATATCCGGTATATTAAGAATGCGCCTGGTAAATTAAAACCTGCTGGTGTTTATCTGATTAATACCTGGGCTTACTGGATGGCCGTTTCGGCATCAGTATTCCTCTTTGGCGGGATTATCCTGTTTCGCAGACGAATTATCCGCCGGAATTCTGACAGGGTCATGAACAGAAACCGTAAAGCCAACCGGGTAGCACGTAAGCGGCTGAAAAAGGCCAGAACCTTTCTCACACAGGGCAATAGGGAATCATTTTATGAGGAGATACATCGCGCCGTATCAGGATACCTCAGCGACAAACTCCTTATTCCCCTGGCAGAATTGTCCCGCGAAAATATACATGCCTCACTCCTTGAAAAGGGTATTGAGGAAGCTACTGTTGGTCAGCTGAATTCACTGCTCGATGCTTGTGAAATGGCACGATATGCCCCGGTATCATCCGTTCCACCCATGAATGAGATGCTGAACGATATGACCAGCCTTATCAGCAAACTGGATCAGGCTATTTAAATCAGATGAATCGATGGACTTGCAAAAACTGGAATCTATGATCTGCCGAGGGAAAATACTCCTGATGTCCCTGATTTTCCTGGTATTGTTTACTGGTGTAAAAGCCAATACTGACGAGCTTTTTAGCAGGGCAGGCGAAATGTACAAGGCAGGGGAATATGCAGAGGCTGTAGCCCTTTATGATAGTATTTATAGCCTGCACCTGGAGTCTGCTGAACTTTGCTTCAATCTGGGCAATGCCTGGTTTAAACTTAAAGAAATTCCTAAAGCGGTCCTATGGTACGAAAGGGCATACAGACTCAGTCCTTCCGACGGGGATATCCGTTACAATCTTGAAATGGCAAGGTCAATGGTAGTGGACAAACTCGAAGTAATTCCGGATTTTTTTCTCACTGACTTCATAAAGGGGATCCGGGGACACCTGAATTCAGATTCCTGGGCCTGGCGGGGTCTCACCCTCCTGGTTGTCGGCCTTGGCTTGGCGCTTATTTTCCTTTTTTCCTCCCGGATGATTCTACGCAAAATTGCCTTGACGCTCGCGCTTTTAGCCCTGATCATTTCAGTATTATCTATTTCTTTCTCACTCAAACAGAAAAGGATGATGGAAGGAAAAACGTCTGCAATCATTATGACCCCTTCCGTTACACTAAAAAGTTCTCCTGATCAAAATGGTAATGACTTGTTTATCCTGCACGAGGGAACAAAGGTGGAAATAGATGACAAGCTGGGCGAATGGCTTGAAATACGCATTTCTGACGGGAATAAAGGCTGGATTGAATCTTCCGCCCTCGAGATTATCTGATGAGCCTTATCTTTTGATTGAAAAATCTGAATAGTCCTTTACTGCCGATTCCAATACTGCAATCCTGGAAACATGAGCCAATGGAGGTCCCTGGCGGCATTTCTCAATGAAATCAAGGGCTTTGGTCTCTTCTGATTCAATCTCGGCATAAACACTGCCATCGGCAAGATTTTTTGCAATTCCATAAATTCCGCATTCATCCGCCTGGTTTTTAAGCCAGTAACGAAATCCAACCCCCTGTACACGCCCCTGGATTGTTAACTGATAACATCGGATCATACTATAACTTTATGTATTGAAACCGGTAATCAAATGTAGTTCCGGGAGCATTAATTTTCAAATTCTATTAGTGCTAATGTGTTATGACCTGATTATCAAGATATAATAATTTCTCTTTCGGGAGGATTCCCATCCCCTTCGTTAAAGTTGATATCCAATTTATGGGTCTTAGATTCCCATCCGGAGGAAAATGCCATAGAATCCAAACAAAAATTCTGCGTGAGTGTTTCTTATTTGAACCTGTTACCTGGTAATGAATAGCCTTCTGAATTGCCATTTCCCTGCTTTAGTTGATTGGAAGGGAAGGGGCGATTTAAAAGAAATGATTAAAAGGTATCAGCAAGGAATAAATACTCTGGAACGAGCACTTTTTTTAAACAGATAGGCTACCTATAGCAATAAATTTCCTGCGATGAAAAATATTTTTCTGATAACACTTCTGATCCTTGGAAGTATGACTATTACCGCACAGCAGTCTATATATGATTTTACCGTTAAGGATATTGACGGTAATGATTTTTCACTTGCTCAGTTGAAAGGGAAAAAGGTGATGATTGTGAATACTGCATCAAAATGCGGATTTACACCCCAATATGCCGACCTGGAAAAACTTTTTAAGGAGTATGGTGGAGAAAAGTTTGTTATCATTGGGTTCCCTGCAAATAACTTTATGTCGCAGGAACCTGGTACCAATGATGAGATACAGGAATTCTGCACACGCAATTACGGAGTTACCTTTCCCATGATGGAGAAAATCAGTGTAAAAGGCAAGGATATGCACCCCCTTTATCAATGGCTGACAGAAAAATCAAGAAATGGGGTGATAGATTCAGAGGTGAAATGGAATTTCCAGAAATACCTTATAAACGAGTCAGGAATGCTTGTAAAAGTGATTGAGCCCCGCACAAAACCAATGGATCCTGAGGTGCTTGACTGGGTGAAAGGAAAAACTAACTGATCAGTTGCTGAATTTTCCCAAGCAATTCATTAATGGCAATAGGTTTTGACACATAGTCATCACAACCTGCCTCCATACATTTCTGTCGATCTTCCTGCAGTGCGAATGCTGTTTGCGCAATGATCGGCAAGGAAGGACGTAATTTTTTAATTTCACGACAGGCTTCATGTCCGTTCATCTCGGGCATTTTGACATCCATCAGTACCAGGTCAATGTGCGGAATGCTCCTGCATAGCTCTACTCCCTGCAGACCGTTGGCGGCATGTATCACCTGTACCTGGTAAGGTGATAGTATCGCTTCAATAAACTGAACATTGATTTCGTCATCTTCTACCAGGAGGATCACTTTGTTTTTCCAGTTATATTCTGCCTGACTCTCCTTTTCTTTCAGTATTTCCTGCTGGTTGTCGGGTGGGGCAGGAGGATTGTTCGGAATGGTGAAGTAAAAGGTACTGCCCTCCCCAAAGATCGAATCGACCCATATTTTGCCCCCAAGCAATTGTACGATATATTTTGAGATGGTTAGTCCCAGCCCGGATCCGGTGTTTTTCCGAAAACTTGTTTCCTCGATTTTCTTAAACCGGTTAAACAGGTTTTTTAATTCTTCTTTTTTCAGTCCTATCCCCGAATCCTTAACAAAGCATTGGATGGTACGCGAGTCTTTCACCTCGTAGCCTATTTCAATGCCTCCCCTTTCGGTAAATTTAAGACTGTTATCGATCAGGTTGAGGAATACCTGCTGAACTCTGCCCGGATCTGTTAACAGATTCGTTTCTGCGGCTGGAAGGTTCAGGTTTATACCCAGTCCATCTTTCTGAGCGGCTTTTCTTCGCTCGAGCGCCAGTTGGTATACTTCCCCCAGCAGATGATTCAATTCACAGGGATTGCTCACGAACCTGATATGTCCTGCCTCAAACCTTGAAACTTCAATTATATCATCAATCAGGGTGAGCAATTCCTGACCTTTGAACCGGATAATTCTGCTGTACTCTTTTCGTTTCTCAGGAGGTATATTTCCAATATTGATGAGTTCCGAAAAACCAATTATGGTATTCATCGGTGTACGGAGCTCATGCGAAAGGTTGGTAAGGAATACGGTCTTCATCCGGTCTGCCTCTTCGGCTTTCTCACGCGCATGGGTGAGCTCTTCTTCCTTTCTTCTTCTAAGGGTGATATCCTGTATTACTCCTGTAATGCGCTGGTCTTCATCTTCTGTAAGCAGGCCTCCGAGTGCAATATGTCGCACGCTCCTTGAAGGATCAGGTAGCAGATCCAGGTCGGTCCGGACTATTCTTCCCGATAACATCCCGTTCAGATAATCCTTTAGTACATCACGATCTTCAGGCACAAATAGACGGAGAACATCCTCGATGGTAACCCAGATGGAATCTTCACCCAGCCCGAGTAATAAGGAGGCAGCCTTGTTGAACAAAAATGTGTCTTTCTGCGGGTAGTACTCCCACGAACCACATCCCAGCAAGAGTTCCATAGTTTCCTGCTGTTTCTTCAGTTCATCCAGTTTCCTGTTTTTACCCTCGGGCATACCCTTTATGATGTTCTATTATGAGCCTGATTATTGGTAAACAGTCCCGGTTCAGAACAGCTCAACCTCGATATTCTGAATAAAGGCTGTAAAACTGTGTTCACTGCCAACTTTTGCATCCGAAATCAGGAAAAGAACCGGCACATCTACTCCCTGTGAAGTCGTGATCTTAACTTCCTTCCGGACCCCGACTATTTTGCTTTCACCGGGTTCAACATAACTGGAAACAAATTCATCTCCCTTAATATTCTCCTCATTAAAAAGCATACGAATATTCTTCCCAATGGCATCCTTCCGGTCGATCTTCCAGAGTTCCTCGGCTGCCCGGTTGAAGAATTCGATGGTGCCTGCCTGATCTATGGTAACAATAGCATCCAGGGCACCTTCCAGGGTTAGTTCATTTCGAATCTTGATTTTTTCAATTTCCTGGAACTGAAGCTTCATCTCAGTTCGTGCCTGCTCCAGTTTCTTTTGCAGTTCGATCCCTGATTCACGCAGTTTCTCCTCCTGTATCTTCAGTTGTTCTGTTTGTTTGCGGGTCTCGATCTCCATGATCTTTTCCCGGGTAATGTCATTGCAAAGGAAGATGACCTTTGATATCTCACCATACATGTCGTGCACCGCTGTGAGTGTTCCCCTGAACCAACGGGTATCACCGGTTTTGGTGAGCATTTTGAAAACACCCATAAATGGCATACCCTGAATTACTTTGTCCCAGGTCTGTGCAAATGACTCATGCTCATCCGGAGCGAAATATGAATACAGGTTGGTGTCTCTGATTTCTGAATCAGGATATTTGAGAGCATCACTGAACTGAGTGTTATAGTCAATCAGTTCCCCTGAGGGTGTGAAGATGGCCTTGATGCTCGAACGGTTCATTGCATCTATCTGGCCTTCATAATCAAGGCTTTGCTTTTTCTGATCTGTGGTGTCAATGGCGAGGAAAAGAATTTTTTCGACCGTACCATCATCTTTGCGCATGCAGGTATAAGTGGCGATGGTCCACAGATCCTGACCATCTTTAGTCACATGCTTCATATCCCCTTCGAAATGCCGGCCACCTTTGGCAAGTCCTTCCCAGATGGGATCGAACCAGGCACGGTCTTTCTGACGAATAAAAATGGATATGTGTTTGCCTTCCACTTCTGCATTTCCCCCATATCCCAGTTTGCTGAGAAACTTGGTATTTGCATAGATCAGCATGCCTTCGGTATCGTATTCAGCCCTGATCAGGGTATGGTTTACTGCATTTGTAAAACTTGCCAGTTTTTCTCCCTGCCGTGCTGCTTCTTCCTGTGTAGCCTGCAGTTCTTCCATGTTCTGACGCATCTGTTCTTCCTGACTAGCCAGTATTTCTGCCTGTTCCTGGGTGGCATGTAAAAGTTTGGCAGTCCGTACGTTAATCTTAACAGATGATATGGTGGATGCAATGCTTTCCGCAACCTTCTCGGTAAAACCTATCTGATAGGGCTCAAAAATCCTGAAAGAAGCAATTTCCAGTACTCCGTGTACCTCCTTGTTGATCAACAGGGGGACTATCAGCAGGTTACGCGGATTAGCTTTTCCAAGTCCCGAAGTAATATTCACGTAATCCTCGGGAATATTCCTCATATAAATGGTCTGCTTTTCAAGCATACAGGTCCCGAGCAGTCCATCCCCCCATTCCACCCGCTGTTCCGCAAACTTTTTCCTGTCGTATGCATAACAGGCAGTTTGTTGCAGGTGTTTATCAGCCGGGTTGTTATCGTTAATAATATAGAATCCACCCTGGATGGCATCCAGGTATTTAACCAGTTTTGAAATTATCTGGTAGGATAGCTCTTCAATGTTGTCATTGTTTTCGCGAAGTATTTCACTAAATCTGGCCAGACCTTCAGCGACCCAGTTCCGCTGATCGTCTTCTTTTTTGCGCAGAGCAGCCTCTTCTTTGTTTCGGATTAGATTATTATGCAGGGCTGCGAGTGCCTGTCCCATTTTGTCATGTTCCGTATCCAGCAGTACCTTCGCTTCCGTTTCATCATGTGTCAGGCTCCAGATAAAAGAACGGACTTTCTCCGATTTTTCTTTCTCCTGCCTTAGTCTCTCCTCCAGGCCCAAGACCTTGTTCAACTGATTTCTTTTAATATAAATGATCGCTACTGCAAACAGGACAGGTACAAGGTCTATTATCCAGCAGGCAGGAATCAACTTGTGTGCTGTACCAATGCCGGTGAAACTGACGCTTATATCTTCCCTGAGGGCAAGGGTGAGGTAAAAAAGAAATAGAATCACCAGCCCTGAAAAAAAGGCAGCAATTGCACTTTTATAAATGGATTCCCGGTACCTGTGCGTACTCATACAAATGTTAACAAATCAGCATTCAGTGGAGATGATAAATGTACGGATTTTTTCATTTCCCTGGGCACTGTTTCTAATAGGTTGTTTATAAGGGATTTAGGACGTAGCTTGCGATACCCTGAAGGGGCAGGATACGGCCGGCTGCTCCCAGTTTGATGGCCTCATTGGGCATACCGAATACCACACAGGTCTTTTCATCCTGCGCAACGGTTTTGGCTCCGACTTCTTTCATTTCCAGTAGCCCTTTGGCTCCGTCATCTCCCATTCCGGTCATGATGATACCTATCGCATTTGGACCGGCATATCGTGCTGTGGACCGGAAAAGCACATCAACCGAGGGACGATGCCTGTTTACCAGGGGACCGTCTTTTATTTCCACATAATACCGGGCACCTGAACGTTTAAGCAGCATATGGTGATTACCGGGTGCGATGAGTGCCCTTCCACGGATTACCGAATCACCATCTTCTGCTTCCTTCACGGAGATGGAACAGAGCTCATTCAGCCGGTTGGCGAACGACCTGGTGAAGTGCTCGGGCATATGCTGAACAATTACAATTCCGGGCGAATCAGGTGGCAATGCCTGGAGAAAAGTCTGCAGGGCATCTGTCCCTCCGGTGGAAGCACCGACTGAAACAACAATCTCTGTTGTTTTAAGCATGCTTTTGGAAGTTACCTCAGGAAGAATTACATCAGCCGAATACTTGGGAGGCACAACCATTTCCACAACCGGCTTTTTCCTTGTTATCCTGGCACTGGCAGCACCTTTAACAGCATCAATAATTCTGATCTTCGATTCCTCGATGAATTGTTTTGTGTTCATCTGGGGTTTCGTAATAATTTCAACTGCCCCATATTCCAGGGCCTTAAGGCCGGTTTCAGTGCCTTTTGCGGTAAGACTCGAAATGATAACAACCGGGATGGGGTGCTGGGTCATGATCCTTTTCAGAAAGGTGAGTCCATCCATCCGGGGCATTTCGATATCCAGTGTAATTACGTCAGGTACTTCATGAGCAATTTTTTTTGCTGCCACAAAGGGATCTGCAGCCACTCCCATTACCTCGATGTCGGGATCGGTAAGAAGAATGGCAGTAAGTGTTTGCCTCACCACCGCTGAATCATCAACAACTAGCACCTTGATCTTACTCATGGGATATCGCGTAATTGGTCTTTCTTTTTAACAAACCATTAAAACACTAAAGGGTTGCCTGTTTCTGAATCATTTTTTGTTTTACCTCGCCTGTCTCAGAATTGAATTGTATCCTTCGTCCCAATGTGCCACCAACACTGGATCCGACAATGGGAATTCTGAGTTCTTCCAGTGTCTGAAAAGCAATTTCAATATTTCGCTGACCAATATGGAATTGTTTAATATTTGTCTCAATCACCTCGCCTCCTCCAAAAACCTTGGCTTTCAACGTTTTCTGGCTACAACCCATGGAGATCATTTTTTCGAGCAGGCGTTCAATTGCAATATTGCCGTATTTGGGTGAGGCAAGTCCGGTACCATTCCAGAGGGGGAGCATGTAATGATTGATGCCTCCGACACGCAGAATAGGATCCCAGAAACATACAGCCACACATGAACCCAGGATTGTATTCACCAATGTCGGGTTTTTGCTGGCATATAAGGCTGCCGGGTAGAGAAAATGAGATTCAAACTGCTGCTCCATGCAGGGGACGATTAAAAAACCTGATTGTCATCAAATAGGAAATCATTTCCTTCGGCCGAATATCCGGCAATGTCCGCACTTGCTTCGGGTATAGATACTGTAAAACTGGCCCCTTCACCCAGTGTGCTTTGGATGTCGATCTTTCCATTCAGCAAATCGATAAGCGCTTTGTTTATCGACAATCCAAGGCCGTGACCCCGGTTCAACGAGTTAATCCCTGAATCGAGCCGTTTGAAGCGATCAAAAATGACTTGCTGGTTTTCTTCCGAAATGCCCGTACCCTGATCCTTCACAAGAAAATGCATAATATTCTGTTCATTCCATACCCTTACTTCAATTTTACCCTGATCAAAACTGAACTTGATGGCATTACTGAGAAGATTAGCAAGGATTAATTTGATTTTTTCCGGGTCAGTTTTGAAATAAAAGATTTCACCCTGTTTTGGTTTGCATTCAAAGATGAATTCAAATTCCAGATTTTTCTTCTGGGATTCAATACGGAACGATTCAAGCAGGTTCTGTACAAGTGCTTTTAAATTAACACTGAGAATCTCGGGTGCAATTTCTCCCGCTTCAACTTTTGCAGCAACAAATATATTACGCAACTGGAAATCGAGGTTGAAGGCCTCGGAATGAATAAGAGCTACCATGGAAATCACTTTTTTCCAGTCTTCCTTTTTCACGGCCATAATGGTTTTTGATAATCCCAGGATGGACGTAAACGGATTGATGATCTCATTGGTAATATTGGAAATGAAGTGGCTCTTCAGCGCTTCAGACTCCCCGAGTTTCTTGTTTACTGACTTCAACTCATCTGTAAGTTGCTGCAGCTCGGCAATTGTTTTCTTGTTTTCCTCGAACCGGTTTTTTAGTTCGAGTAACAACTCTTCATCTTTCATTTGGGCCATATGCTTGTTTTTTTCGGGCTTCAGACCCGGCGGAAAATGGTGGGTTTTATTTGCGAGAGTGGTACGTCAATATTGGTAATTGATTCGGAATGCCCCAGGAAAAAATAACCCCCGGGCTTCAGTTTCATACAGAGTTTGTTAATCACAGCTTCCTGCGTTGGACGATCGAAATATATCAATACGTTTCGGCAAAAAATCTGATCAAACACTTCATTTACAGAATAAACATGATCCATGAAGTTTAACCTGCCAAAACTTGCTTTTCTCCTCAGTTCCGGTATTACACGTACAGTCGGATTCGTTCGGTCCTTGCTCCGAAGGAAATACTTGTGTTTTATTGCAAGAGGGATGCCCTCCACACGTTGCTCCTTGTAAATCGCGTCAGCAGCAGTTTTTAGGATTCTGCTGGAAATGTCGGTACCGAAAATTGAGAAATCGAAACCGGGATTTTTTGCCTTAAACTCGCTCAGTGTTATGGCAATGGTATAGGGCTCTTCACCACTCGAACAACCTGCACTCCACACCTTGAAGACCCGATTTCCGCTTCCTCCTTCCATAAATTCAGGAAGTACCTGGTCCTGCAGAAAATCAAAATGTACGGGCTCCCTGAAGAAATCAGTTTTATTGGTGCTTACAACATCAATCATGTGGATCACTTCATTGTCCTGCCCTTCAGGTGAGAACACATAATCCACATAATCTTTGAAATTGGTAATCTGAAGGTCCCGAAGCCGTTTCTGCAAGCGACTCTGCAGCATTATTTTCTTCACCTGGGGCATCTTGATCCCGTAGTTAGTGAAAATAAAACTGCTCAGCCGCTCAAAGTCATGATCGGAGAGCTTGCTTTTAAATACATCGTTGATAAATCCTCCCTGCTTAGGATCCATAATCCTTCACCGCATATTATTTAACAGCCAATTCTATCTCCGTTTATTTGTTTCGTGGGTACATTAGGAATGAACATCCCGTTGTGAAGGGCTGGTAAAGCAAAATTCTTTTCCCGGCCCTCTTTAAGAGAGTCCATCCGGACTGATCCCCGGCTATTCGCTGACAACTTCCTGGTCAGCAGACTCCTTCAGTATCGATAGTTCATCGGTTGAGAAGATCAGATCCATGTTCAGGATCATGATGAAGTTCTCGCCTACCTTGGCCATTCCCTCGATGAATTCCGATTTGTAACGGCTGCCTATGCTGGGAGGAGGTTGAAGCTGATTGTCATCCAGTTCAATGACTTCCTGCACTGAATCAACAAGTGCTCCCACATGCACTGAATCACCATTCATATTAATATCAAGAACGAGGATGCAGGTATTGGTGGAAAATTCTGTTTCCCCCATATCGAACTTAATCTTGGTATCGATCAGGGGTAGTACACTTCCACGCAGGTTTATTACACCTTTCATGTAGGGGGGGGCCTTCGGAACTTTTGTCACTTTGGTCATCTCAAGGATGTTGAGAACCTTTCCTACATTGGCAGCAAATAATTCCTCACCTAGTTTGAATGTAAGGTAAGAGTTTAGTTTTTTTACTGTCTCGCTCATTTTATTTCCTCCGAGTTGATTGTTTGATTTGCAAATTGTTTGATAGCTTTATTTGTATCCATTACCAACGCAATAGTCCCATCACCGAGAATGGTGGCACCTGAAATGATTTCCTGCTGTTTGTAATGTTTTCCGAGTGGTTTGAGCACGGCCTGGTATTCACCGACCACATAATCTACCACCACGCCTATGCGTTTGTCTTCATATTTGATGAGCACGATCTGTTCAACAAAATCTTCGTTGTTCTCTTCCAGACCGAATTCGCGTCTCAAATAGAAATAGGGGTATTGTTCTCCGTCAAGAACCACCACATTATTAAATGATTTGAATAGGGTTTTCCTGTCAACGGCATAGATTTTATCGATAGCGGTAAGTGGAAGCACATAATGAATATCATCCACCTTAACAAGCAGACCATCGATGATGGAGAGGGTCAGCGGGAGTTTGATGGTGATTACCGTCCCTTTGCCAGGATCCGATTCAACTTCAACTTCACCACGTATATCGGCTATTTTACGCCGTACAACATCCATTCCAACACCTCGCCCGGAAACATCGGTAACTTTGGAGGCGGTTGAAAATCCGGGGAGGAAAATGAGATCCAGGATTTCTTTGCGGCTGAGATTGGCATCAGCGCTTATGATCCCTTTGCTTATAGCTTTATTACGGATAAATTCCGGATTTATTCCCCCGCCATCGTCCGAAATCTGGATATGTACATTCGCTCCTGAGTAGAAAGCCCGCAAAAGAATGGTTCCGCGCCTGGGCTTGCCTGCCTTCTCGCGAACAGAGGGCTCTTCAATCCCATGATCCATACTGTTTCTGAGGATATGCATCAGGGGATCGGTAAGATTTTCGATAATGGTTTTATCGAGCTCGGTTTCAACGCCTTCGGCAATAAAATCAACTTCCTTACGCAATTCATTCGATAAGTCACGGATAAGCCTCTGGAAACGGGTAAGCATGTTTTCAATGGGAATCAACACAATGCTGAAGGCAATATCGCGCAACTGCCGCGAAAGTTTTTGAACATTTTCAGAAATGTTCATCAATTCCGGCCGGCTGTCCTGCTCGGAATACAGAGCAAGCCGGGCCTGTGTGGTAACCAGTTCACTAACCAGATTCATCAGGTGGTCCAGTTTATCAGACGAAACCCGGATACTGGAAATAGTGGTGTCTTTTGCCATGAGGTTATTACGGTCCGCTACTGCCGCCTGCTTGTCCTTTAGATCGTTGGAAGGCTTAATGAGCGAAACAACTTCTTTCAGGGCTCCCGGCAGAAACTCCTGCCCGCTGTCTTTGATGCTTTTCAGATAATCCCTGAACCGGGATTCCTGGAGTAAATTGAAATCGGCAATCTTATTTACCTCAAGTTCACAATCATCCTCAACAAAAATGAAAACATCGGTAATGGCATTGATGTCGGAACTTGTTGAGAGAAAAACATCCCAGTGAGTGTAACACCGGGTTGGATTTATTTGTGAATACTCGGGAATCTTGCTGAGACGTGGTATGATCTCACAGGTACCAAGCGCATACAACTCATCAATGAGAAAGAGGGGATTTGTCCCATTGTCAAATATGTTCTCATTTGGAAGAAAATGAATATAAAATGTACTCATCCCGGCGCTTCCGCTCCCTGCACCCCCGGCTGCTGCTGCTACCGCAACAGGCTCCTTTACAGCTGCTTCAAGCGAGGCCAGCCGGGCGATCTCCTTACTCAGACTGGCATGGTTTTTAATCAGCTCTTCAGAAGACTCATTCTCCTCATTCAGTAAACCCTTCAGGTGATCCACCGAGACCAGGGTGATGTTCAATATCTCTTTATTCACTGCCAGTTGGCCGTTCCTGATCAGGTCATAAACCGTTTCAAGGTTGTGAGTGAACTCACTTACCTTTTCGAAACCAAACATGGCTCCTCCTCCCTTGAGGGAATGCATTGCCCTGAAAACCTTTTCAATGATTCCTTTGTTGGCAGGATCATTTTCAAGTTCAAGCAATGAACGCTCCAGGTCATTGATGTGCTCGGAGGCTTCTTCCAGGAATTTCTTCTTAAAATGATCCATTAGCGTAGTACTTTATTGATGGCATCAATTAATTTGGCTGGAACAAAAGGTTTGATAATCCAACCTGTTGCTCCTGCATCCTTGGCTTCCATCTTCTTGGCCTGCTGCGATTCGGTTGTGAGAAAAAGAATGGGAATGCGGGAATACTTTTCCATCTTCCGTACCTCCTTGATCAGCCCAATACCATCCATTTCAGGCATGTGCAGGTCTGTGATGATTAAGTCAATGTCCTGACCATCAAGGAATTTTAATGCATCCTTGCCGTCAACACCAACAAGGACTTTGTACCCTTCGTTTTCAAGAGTAAAACTAACCACCTCCCTGATGCTTTCAGAATCGTCAACTATTAAAACTGTTTTTGCCATAATACCGATGATTTAACTATTAATAAATTAGTTGTTCTTTTATTCCGGAATGATTGATTATGTGGTCCAGTCCCTCAGGTAAACTGAGGTGTACCTTTACCTTCCTGCCCTCTTTTTCAGCACTTTTTCTGAAAGAGATCAGCAATTGCAGGGCTGCCAGGTCAAAATTTTCAGGCATATCCACCCTGATATTGAATTCATTGTATTTGTCAGCTATCTTATCAAATTCAGCTTTTATTTCTTCAACATTATGAATGCTGAATTCCTGACTGATCTTGATTTCAATAGTTTTTCCCTCTTTTCCGCCAACTTGTTTTAACTGGAATTGTGCATTTTTCATATCAATTGCTCTTAAAAAAGTTCAAGGTTATCATCGTCCTCTTTCCTGGCATCCGCCTCAGGCAGGTTCTGCATATCGAACAGATCAGAATCTCCCTGCTCCTCCTTTTTCAGAATCTTGTCGTGAATATAATGTTCACTTGCCATGGTATACTTGTCACGGATATATTTAAGCGCCTCTTCGTGCGAAACAGTCCCGGTATCCTCTGCCGTAAGTCTTTTATTTACTGTGCTCAACTGAAGGATAATCTCATCGATTGATTTTTCGAAGTAGTCATAATATTTCACTCCTTCGATGGATGTTTTGATATCTGCGTTGATGGTACTGCTGAGAGTGGCATTTTCATTTAACAGGCCCTGGATAATCTCATTGCTTTTTGAAAGTGATGTCAGAATTCCTGGCAGATGGCTTGAAAAGTCTGTAAGGTCATTGAATATGCGGGCTATTTCAGAACCGGTGCCGGGAAAATCCTGCAACTGAGCCGCATGATTCTCAATTTCGGCAATCAACTCACTGCTTTGTTTGATCGCCTGTGCTATATCAGCCTGCAGCGTCCTTACCTGGCTGTATGTTTTTACCTCCTCGGTGGCAGCCGAATCAGATATGACCTTTTCGGAGGCAGTTTTGAGGGTATCATTGGAACCTAAAATGACAGACACCTTTTGGGAAACTGATTTAATGGAATCCTTCAGCCTGGTAAGCTGCCTGGGAAGTATATCGTTTGCCTTGGAAAACTCCTGCATGAACTTCGTGGCATCTTCAAGGTTTTTTCTCACTTCAAGAAAATGCGTCCGGTCCGTACCGTCGGAAAATATGCTTAATTCATAACAGAGTGTTGAGATCATCATCAGATCATCACCGATTTCCACAAAACGTGCAGTAATGCTTTCAATCGCATTCTGGTATTCTTTGTTGGCATGGAGAAGTTGTGCGGCTTGTAATCCGGCGATATCCCTAATTTTCAGGAACATCTTTGCCTGGTTATGCACATTGGTATTGTTTGAATCAATCGCTTCCAGTTCCTTAATAATATCCTTGTGAGTACTCTGGATATGTTCAATTTTTTGCCGGATAATATCATGAAACTGGAGACTGGTAATCACTTTGGCAAGACTGCCGGAACTGCTTTCAGTTTTTTGGGTAAGAAGCGGGATTTTCTTGATCGCCTCCTGATTCTTCTTAGAAAGCAGGTTTACCGATGTACGGATCCTGTTGTTGATGAGTTCTATATGTTCAAGGTTTGTGCTCCTGATCTCGTCCAGACGTTTCAATGTATCATTACTGGCTTTTTTTACCAGGATGAGTGTATGATCGAGTTCTGTAAGCTGAACCTTGAGATCTTCAATTCCGAGCATCATCGACTCGCTGTCATTGGCAAGCATTACTCCCTGTTCCTTCTCCTCGTATGCGGCATTCAACTTAATATTTGTTGCCAGGTATTTCAGGGCCATAATGTTCTGCTTGTAGTTGTTGAGCGGAACAAAAAGAAGATTTAATTTTCCTGTTATGGCATCTGCCTGGCGTGCCGTATGCCCGATAAAGGTCTCGAAGGATTCGGTTAAGTTTTTAAAGGTCGTCTGATATTTTACCAGTTGATCATTCAGTTCAATATTTTCTTTACCCGAGATCAGATCGAAGATCTGGTGCGCATTGGCAGATATTTTCTTTGAATCACGGTAATAATTTTTAAAATGCTCATTCAGAGTGAGGAAATCCTCAGAAGAGCACTGGTGAAGCGAAATGATCTTTTTATCAATCCCTGCAAAAATATCAGAAATCTCTTTCGCAGAATAAGCGTTAAGTAATGAAGAAGCAAGCCCTGTAGTTTGTCGTGATTCCTTGGCCATGTTCGATACCGTTTCTAAACCAATAATATGAATTATTCTTTAAAAAATGCTGGTTCTTCAGATAAATATGCCTGGGTTTGCTTAAATGAGTTGCCAGGAAACCGGAACTGCTTTCTTGGTTTTCTCCTTTTTTGCAGCCTGTTTACGCCGGTTAAATCTTCAGAGTCTTACTTACTTTTTCAATAAGATCTTGTATGTCAATTGGTTTTTTAATGAAATCAACTGCACCCATGTCAATGGTCTTCCTGATGTTCTCCGATTCTGTTACAGCCGAAACAATGATTACCGGAATATCTTTGGTCCTGTCATTTCCTTTAACCTGTTGCAGAAAATCATACCCGTTGATCTTTGGCATTAACAAATCAAGCAAAATGAGGTCTGGTACCTTTGTTTCCATAATTGCAAATGCCTCCTTTGCATTGAGTGCAGTCTCAATCTCATATCCCTTGTCATTCAGGATGGCCTCAAGCAAAACCACATTGGTGTTGGAATCATCCACTACCAGTACAAGTGGCGAAGTTTTTCCTTCCATAGTGTTATTTAAATTGATATCGTTAAATTTACCTTGTATTTCGATATTACCGAGCAATCACACTTTTTTTTTAAAGAAATGCCTTACATTGGTATTTAAATGTAAAGATATTACCATTAATATTGATAATCCGGACTCGGTTGGTGATATTACTTATTCATGTATGGTGATGTAAATCACCATTAATAAGTGAGATTTATTTATTTTTTTTATTCCCTTTACAGACAGATTAAGTTCATAAAAACATTTGCAGCATGGTCGCACAAATTAACAGAATCCCAGCTTCAAACGAAGACATGGTATTACCGTTTTCGGAAATCCTTACCGAGAGTGAGCGTGCTCAGCTTGCAGAATTCAGTAATGTAGTGCGATATGATAAAAAAGATGTGATTTTTCTGCAGAATACACGCACCTCACATATGATGTTTCTGAAGTCAGGCCTCGTAAAAATATATAAGACAGCCAGAAATCGAAAGGCAATAATTTTGAAACTTGTTACTCCCGGGAATTACCTTGGATTAATGTCTGTTTTCGGCTCTGACATTCATCAGTATTCGGGTTCGGTGGTTGAACCTGCTGAAATATTCTATATAGATATAAATGCCTTCCGTAACGTATTAATGCAAAATGGGAAATATAGCCTCAACCTGATAAGCAAACTGAGTACAGATGGATTGTATATCTTCGACAGGTTAATGGCTCAATCCCACAAACAACTGCCGGGCAGGATAGCCGATGTGATCCTGTACTTTTCGGAAGTGATATATAAGAATCCGGTTTTTACCTTTCCCCTGACGCGCCGTGAACTTGCTGAACTTGCCGGGACTACCAAGGAAAGTTTTATAAGAACCCTTACTGAATTCAAAAACGATAAGATCATTCACCTCGACGGATCACATGTGGAGATTGTAAGTATGAAAATTATCAAAACCCTTAGTGAACTAGGCTAAGGAATGAAAACACGATCCCGGATTTGCCGGGTAAGAAAATTTAAAATTATCTAACAACTTCTGTCATTCTGTTTTGGTATTGAGCATTCGGTCTTAAAAATTATCTTTACCAAAAAAACAGATTGCATTCTCCAAAAGCAAAACCAAGCATTCTGGTAGTCGATGACCTGGTGCTGAACAGGATTCTCCTTCGTGAGATCATTAAAGGGTTAGGATTCGATTTTGAAATGTGCGAAAACGGCAGGGAAGCCATCGCCTTACTCAATTCAAAGCCATTCGATCTGGTGCTGATGGATATTGAAATGCCTGTGATGAATGGCATTGAATCTACTCATCATATCCGCCGGGAAATGCCGGCTCCACTGTGCAATATTCCGATCGTTGCCCTTACGGCACACGATCCCAAGATCTTTTTTGACGATTTTAAGGACGTCGGTTTCAATGAAATTCTCACGAAACCATATTCTCTGACAAAGGTACAGGAACTAATTAACCGGTTTGTCTGATTTGATCTCCGGTTGGTCAAAAATATAAACTGCCCATTCTCCATTTGATTTCGAAAATGCCCGGAACATGCCAGGAGTATTGTATGGCATGGCGATATTCCCGTTCCGGTCAATGGCGATAAGTCCTCCATTGCCTCCAGCCTTCCGGAGTTGTTCATTGATGATGAAATTCCCGGCCTGTTTAATGGTCCAACCCTTGTATTCCACCATATTCGATACTTCATGGGCAACCACGTATCTGATAAAATATTCCCCATGACCCGTGCAGGATATGCCCGCTGATTTATTATTGGCATAGGTCCCCGCACCGATCAGGGGAGTATCTCCGATCCGGCCCCAGCGCTTGTTGGTCATACCTCCTGTTGAGGTCCCTGCAGCCAGGTTCCCGTGAATATCCAGTGCAACGCAACCTACAGTGCCATGTTTTTCATTCTGGAGTCCCTTGAGGTGATCATTCCACCGGTTTGGAGTAAAGTAATAGGAACTATCGACAATCTCAAGACCGCGTTCATGCGCAAATTCAGATGCCCCGGGGCCGGATAACAGCACATGTTCCGAGGAAGTCATCACTTCCCGGGCAAGTGAAATGGGGTTCTTAACATTTGCAACTCCTGCAACTGCACCGGCCTTTAGTGTGCTCCCATCCATTATGGAAGCATCCAGGGATATTCCTCCCTCATGGGTATAAACAGCTCCCTTTCCTGCATTGAACAGCGGATTGTCCTCAAGCACCCTGATCGTTTTTTCAACAGCATCCATGCTCGTTCCCCCTCCCTTTAAAATTGCTTCACCTGTTCTGAGGGCTTCCAGCAACCCCTCGGCATAGGTTTTTCTTATGGAATCAGGCATGGACGGATTCATAGCACCTGCTCCACCGTGAATCACCATCACATATTTTGGTTTTTGCCTTTCAGCACACGATACAAAGAGGCTTAAAACTGCCACTGACAACAACGAAATTCTTACCAACGCATGCATAGGATTCAACTATTCTTGATTCACCTGCAATATAATGAATTTTTAAATCCATCATAGTACATTTGCAACCATACCCTAACAGTTTGATCATGCTTAAACCTTTCGGGAGAATACTCCTGATATACCTGAAGATGTTTGTGCTTTGGATGATGTTCTTTTCCGTGGCACGTCTGGTCTTTATGATTTTCCATTCAGGCCCCGCCGGGGACCTTGCTTTGAAAGAATGGCTTGCAGTGCTTGTCATCGGCCTGAAACATGATCTTGCTGTCAGCTCCTATTGCATGCTTCCTCCTCTGGCACTTACAATAGTCCTGTTTTTCATGCCATTCAGAACTTTCTCGCCAATTATCAGGATTTTCTTTCTGGGGCTCACTGCAATCCTTTGCCTGTTGGTCGCGATAGACCTGGAACTATACACCTATTGGGGGTTCAGACTGGATGCAAGTCCACTGCTCTATGCCACGCATCCCAGGGAAATGATGGCATCAGTGAGTTCCTGGGTGATCATCAGACAACTGTTGATAGCCGGATTCCTCTGGAGCCTGGTCTTTCTGGCTTTCCAAAGATGGGTAATGCCGGTTGAAAAATACGATTTCAAAGCTGGCTGGATAACAGTACCTGGCTTATTGCTTATTATTGGTTTGCTCATTATCCCGATCAGGGGTGGTTTCGGGAAAGCTCCTATGAATGTAGGATCCGTTTACTACTTTGAAAAGCAGTTTGCCAACCATGCTGCTGTAAATGTGGTGTTCAACCTGGGTTATTCCCTTTCGCACCTGGATGCGCAGACTAATCCTTATGTTGTGATGGACAGGCAGCTTGCCAAAACACTGGTGGATAGTTCTCTTGTCAGAAGCAACACCCTATTCCCGATGTTGCTGAATTCAACACGTCCCAATATCCTGATCATCCTACTTGAAAGTTTTACATCCAAGGCAGTCGCAGCGGTTGGTGGCCTCCCGGGAATCACCCCTCATTTCGACAGCATTGCGCGTAACGGAATACTGTTTAATAATCTGTATTCAAGCGGCAGTAGATCCGATCGCGGATTGGTGGCTGTAATCAGCGGGTACCCGGCACTCCCGACCCAGGGAATCATGCTGTACCCCTCCAAGAGTTCTGGATTGCCCTTTGTAAGCAGGGAATTAGGGAAGCTCGGGTATACTTCATCCTTCTTTTATGGAGGGGACGTTGATTTCGGGGGAATGCGGGGCTACCTCTCCACGGGTGGTTTTTCCACAATTGTTTCTTTACAGGACTTTGGCCGGGAGGCTGCAGGAACGGAATGGGGAGTTTTTGATCAGTTCGTGTTCGATTCTCTTGCAAACTACCTGGCAAATCAGAAAAAGCCTTTCTTCACCCTTTATTTTACACTCACCAGTCATGAACCATATATTCTGCCCGACAACACCAGGCCATTCCTGGCAGGTGAGGATTCTGATACGAAATTTCTGAATGCAATTCACTATACCGATTCATGTTTGGGAGTGTTTATCAATCGTGCAAAAGAAGCATCCTGGTGGAAAAATACACGGGTGATATTAATTGCGGATCATGGGAGTGAGCATCCCGGGGGTGATGGAATTTTCGATATTCCAAGATACAGAATTCCAATGGTTTGGACCGGAGGCGCCGTGAAAACCGACAGCCTGATCAGCCACTATGCCTCCCAGGCTGACCTGCCTTCCACCGTCCTTGCACAGATGGAATTGGACAATTCTGCCTTTACCTTCAGCAGAAACATTTTCTTACTAACCAGGGAGGATGGTACCATTTTCTTTTTCAATGACGGTTTTGGATTTGTTTCGGGGAAGGCTTCCTTTACATGGGACAATAAATCCCGCCGCCTTCTTAATTCAACCGGCGAAAATGTTGATAATTGTCTTCGCTATGCAAAAGCCTACCAGCAGGTACTTGTCGATGATTTTGTTTCACGCTGAGGGGAAACATTACTATTGATGCTGGCAAAAAAAAACGGGAAGAAGGTTCCCGTTTTTTATAATTTTTCATTTGAGGCTACTCATTTCTTCTGATGGAAACATTGCCATAACTGGTTTTTACGTTTACTTCCGAGGAGGACGTATTGGCTTTGCCTATTATACCATCTACATGCAGACTGGTGTTTTCTTCTATCCTGTTAACCCTGGCATTATCCCTCGGATAGTTAATATCTGCATAGGATGCATCACCCTGGAAATTAAAGGTGGCTTTCGGATCAAAACCCAGTGCAACATCAGCATATGAACTTTCAACCCGGATCGATTCAAATGCCGCCGGTACATAATTAAGGTTGCATTTCCCATATTTCAAACTGAGATCGAACTTCCTGGATACCTGATCGAAGCTTAAGTCTGTATATCCGGCTGATCCTACAAAATTTACCAGACGGCCTACGGAATACTCATCATACTTAGCCTCGCAGACCAGCGAACTTGCTTCTTCAATGCGTACCTTGGAGTACTTGCTCACTGCCACTACTGCACGGGCTTTTGATATCTCAAGTTTTGAGTATTTAAGGTCAAGTTTGATCCAGTTAACTTCCTCGATGGATGATCCATGGGAGTAACCAAGGGATACCTGGCTGAGCGGTTTATTGTCGTTGCGCAGGATTTTATTTGCTTTGAGATTTCCATATTTGACAGCGATATCAGCATGCCCTGTAAGTTCGCTGATGGCAACGTTTCCATACTTGTTACGAAGGGTGAAGTCAAGATCGGCTGGCATATTGACTGTATAGTCTATACTGAAATTTTTATCATCACCCATGCTGAAAAAGTTACCGGGGTTATTGAATTTATCGTCGATCTGGGTAATTGCTTTAATCTCGTTCCCCTCCTGACTATAGTTTACCGTAATATAGGATAGCAGTTTTTCAGCCCGGTCCTGGTCTTTGACGCGCATGGTCACTATTACATCGATAACGAGCTTGTTCTGATCCCAGTTATTGACTGTTACATCCCCGTATTTATTCTCAATGGTGAGTCGGGAGTCGCTATTGACCTGTGCGTCATAATGGAATTTTTTGTTAATTCCGTCAGTTTGCCCGGTTAACAAAAGCGGAGTGCAGAGCAGGGCAATAGTTAAGAGGCTGGGTTTAAAGTGTGGAGCCAGGGTTTTCATAAGCTTTTGAATTTGTATGTTTTCCCAAAGGGGAGAGTTGAATGATCAGTTTATTTAATATGTCAAGCCGGTTCTGGTAGTGTTCGATCATTGCCTGAACAATGAGTTCATTGCCAGGGTCGTCCAGAAGGTCCTGCCGCATAGCGGCATCCGATTGTTCCATTTCATTGAGTTCGGTATCAATACTTTTTCTGATCTGGTGGTCACTTATAGGCAGGGCTCTGAGCTGTTCCATTCTGTTTTTAAGAATGTTTCGGTAATAGGTATCTGCCTCTGCAAACTCGACCGGGAATCCTGCCTGTTTGTTTTGGCCGGGAAACAGCCGGTACCCGGTAAGTTGCATGAACCACCAGCAGAGGGCAAGAACTGAAACTGCAGCTGCGGATGCAAGCAGGGGCCTTATCTGGCGCAGGTTCTTCTGGCGTTGTTCGATTATCTCGAGGCGCCGGTTAAATCGTTCCATATGCCCTTCGGGCGGATCATGGGTTTCCATGCTTTCGCGAATCAGGTCTTCAATCTTTTTCATTTCGGGTCAGCTTTTTCAATTCATCGATGAGTCGTTTTCGTGCACGTGCATACTGGGAGCGTGAAGATGAATTTCCGATTCCAAGAATTTGCCCGATCTCCTCATGGTCATATCCCTCAAGCAGATGAAGAGATAATACGAGCCTGTATCCTTCCGGCATACGGGCAATTACTTCTCTCACCTGTTCGGCCCGGGCTGAAATCTCTTCTTCCTGGGGTCCGGAATCCTCCTCGGGTGGAATTTTCCATTCCTCGAGTGGTTCAAGAATCATCCTGTTCTTTCTCAGTATGTCAATGGACGTACGAATCACAATTTGTTTGAGCCAATGACCAAATCCTGAACGACCTTCGAATGCACCCAGGGAGCGAAATGCTTTGATAAATGCTTCCTGCATTGCATCTTCAGCCACGTCTGGCTTGCCGAGGATCCGGAGGCTGGTGTTATACATGGCTTTATAGTACCGGCTATAAAGTTCAACCTGGGCCTTCCTGTCGTTACGCCTGCACCGTTCAATCAATTCACGGTCCCTGCGTGCGATTTCCGGATTTATTTCCATTGCTCTGGTATAAAGACGACTTCTGACCTAAAGTGCTGCACCGGTTGAAACATTTTTTTTATTTGTCCCTGGAAGGGCCTTAATATTGGGAGATGTGAAAAGGCCCCGGTTTTGCCAGGGCCCTCATGTTCAACGCCCATTCAAAGGCGAATTTATACAAATTATTGTCCAATTCCAGTCTGTCGTGGTTTCCTTATTGATCAGAAAAAGAGGATCCATCCGGTGTGAATCTGCCCGGAGGAATAATTTAACTCAGATCCGAACATGCTGTGCGGAATGGAATAAACAAGTAACAGCATGATGGCAGCCAGAATAGTGAGGTATGGCCGGTCCTTTCCCCGGTTTCCAAGCCAGGCAATTACCCAGAATACGACGCCGATAAGGGTTTTATTGTCGGTAAGGTCATACCCGAAAGGAATACCGGTCCAGTAGGCATCAAATGCATATTTCTGTACCAATGGACCAAGGATCATTCCACCCGCCAGCAGGAGAAGCAGTGTAATGCTTGTATTGCGCTTGAATGCAGGGTGTTTACCTATTGCCATCACCCCTGACAGGTTGGCAAAAAGCATAGCGAAGAACATAAAGAAGACATGTGGGATTAGCACCCATGCAGGCACATCCCCTTTAAAACGAATAACCACTGGACCTGCAACAGCTGATGGAACTGATGTGCTGCCTTTGAAAATTTCCACGTAATACTCCAGTTTGCCGGCCGGGGGCTGGTTGGGCAGTACGGCGGTTAAACTGTCACCCACCCGGGTAAATGCAATGGAGGTAAACTCATCCTGGGTAGGAAATCGTTTATAGTGTAATACAGCTGTGATGCCGGTATCCGCTATCGGAAGAATAACCGGACAATCAGTTGTTCCTCCATGGCTCCTCCGAAGTTTGAATTTATAGGAAGTTGAATCAACGCTCACACTTACCCTGGAAGGATACGTGGGACCAGTCATTCGCTGGTATACAGCTGCAGCCAGTGTAATGAAAATGGCGATAAGCCAGTACAGGTATTTCTTCATAAGGATGTTCTTGATGAATGGTTACAGTTGAATGATCAATAATTCTTTTTTACCGTTCCGCAGAACTTCAACGGTTATTGTGTCGCCTGCGTTTAGTTTGGAAAGGCGGTACATGTAATCCTGGATGTTCTGGACAGGAAGTTCATTTATGGCAGTAATGATATCACCTTTGAGCACTCCTCCGCGAAACGCAGGTTTGTCTTTTGTTACAAAGTCAACCCTCAAACCCTTACTCTCAGTGGAAGCAAAATCGGGCATGATTCCAAGGGTAACTTTGAGGCGTGGACGTCCCTGCCCCTGGTCTTTCGGACCAGCTTCGCGAAAACCAAGTTTCTTCGGCTGGTTGATAATTCCGGTTGCCAGCCGGTAGGTGAAGTCCCCTACTTCTTTCATCCCTGAATAATTGATCCGGTCCGCATCATCATAAGGTGTATGATAGTCCATATGTGCCCCGGTAGTAAGCGCAAAAACCGGGAGATTCTTCCCGTAAAAAGCCGAATAATCGGATGGGCCTACACCTTCGGGTGACAAAACCAGTTTGAAAGTTGAATCTGAATTGGCTTCGCTGATAATTGTGCCTGCCTCGACCGAAGTCCCGGTTCCTGCAATCTGAAGGCTTCGGTCTTCCCGAAGTCTACCTACCATGTCCAGATTGATCATGGCACTTATGCTTTCTGCCGGTACCGGTAAATGCTCGGTAAGATATTTGGAACCCAGAATTCCCATTTCCTCTGCACCAAATGCAGCAAACAGGATGCTTCTTTTCAGTTTACCCTTCTCCATGGCAAATTTCTCTGCCAGTTCAAGCATTACCGATACACCGGATGCATTATCGTCTGCTCCATTATGAACGGCAACAGTATCCTGTACACGCGAGGATGAACCCGGTCCACCCATCCCAAGGTGGTCATAATGTGCCCCTATCACTATATATTCATTACCAAAAACAGGATCGTCACTCTTCAGCAGTCCGACAACATTATTGGTTTGAACCGAAACCCGCGCGATATCGGCTGAACCGGCTATCTCACCCGGAATGTCCATGCCCAGGCCCGAAACAGGGGTCAGATAATCTTTTTTCAGTAATTTGATATTGGTTCTGGTTTTTGCCAGGAGTTTATTGGCTGCACGCTGGGATACAAAAAGTACCGGAATGCCTGCTGCCCCTTCGTTTCTGGTCTGTTCGGCAGCCATCCCTGCAATACTGCTGTCCGATTCGGTTATGATGATAACTCCGGCAGCACCTTTGTCCTTTGCAAGCATTACTTTTTCACGGTCGGTGGGGGAGTATACATGCTCAAAGGGGGAACCTGTTAAAATGATACACCATTTCCCCTTTACATCTGCTCCCTTATAGTCATTGCGATCAATACTGTCATTCTTGAACTGAAGGCCGTACCAGGCAAAAACACCCGGGGCATTCAGCGGAAGAGTGCTGCTGAAGGCATAGGGAGCAAAATCGTGTCCGGCTACCCCCGTCCAGCTACCATAGGATAGTTTGTTGAGATCACCTGGCTTTACCCGGGTTACTACAGAGAATTTCTGGATCCCTCCATTAAATGGAAGAGTCAGTCCATATGCCTTGAAATGAGCCTGAATGTAAGCAGCAGCAAGGGAGTCCCCGGTGGTTCCCGGATACCTCCCAGCCAGTGCATCAGAGGCCAGAACGCCTTCATGTACCCTTAGTTCATTCTCCGTGATGGCGGGCTCATCAGGTTTTATACGGTCACAGGTCTGTGCACTAAATAGCAGAAAAGCAATAACAAGATATTTATTCATTTGTGTGTTTTTCAAAGGCTGTAAAATTAGAATAAATCTGTAAGTTAAAACCTGGCCGGTGAAAAATTGAGCAAATTGGTATTTCTTAACCGAAATCTGCCTGATAGCTTCAGCCGGAAGAAAGATCCTTTCAGGGAAAGGGTACAAGTATGGATCAGAATAATAAGGTAATCATGACCCGGTTTGGGTTGCTCTGCTTCTTGAGTGGCAACTTTCCGGACAAGCCACAGCTTCAATAATGGTAAGGCGGAGTATTCCTGTCTATGAGTCTTCAGTTTGATTATGGTAAGAAATAACCTGAAAAAATTATAATAATGATGGATTATTGAAAAATATAGTTACTTTTGACCATATAGTTAAACCATATAGTTAAACTGTTTGGTTATTTATGGATATATCTGTTATTAATTGATAGTCTGGTGTTTATGGAATCACAGGAAGAATTGATTCTTCGGTCAGCCCGCTCCGTTTTTCTAAGGAAAGGCCTGGATGGAGCAAGGATGCAGGAAATTGCAGACGAGGCCGGGATCAACAAAGCCCTCTTGCACTATTATTTCAGGAACAAGGAGAAACTGTTTCAAGCCGTATTCAACCGGGTTTTGAATGAGTTCCTGCCTGCACTATGGGAAAATTTCCAGTCGGATGTATCCCTGGAGCAGAAAATTCGGAGTTTTGTTGAGATATATTTTCGACTGCTTTCTCAGAACATCTTTATTCCTCAATTTATAATAAGTGAACTCAACCGGGATCCCCAGGGTCTAAAAACCTTTGTGGACCGTTTGTCGGATGAAGTATTGAAGCCCAGCTTCTCCAAACTGGAAGCACAGATAAGGGAGGAAATAAGGAGAAAAGCCATTCGTCCGATAGATCCTTACAATTTAATGGTGAACATCATATCGATGTGTATTTTCCCCTTTCTGGCAAGACCTGTTTTATCGCAGTTATTGTTCGAAGGAAAGCAGGAAGCCTACGAGTCCTTTCTGGAGGAGCGGAAAAAACATATTCCGGACTTTATTATGAACTCAATTAGGATACAAGATATTTAATGAAGCTGAAACATATGAACAGGAATCGAAAATCAGGGTTAGCCTTTGCATTATTGGTGTTGATGCAATCCATTTATTTTGCGGGGCAGGCACAACAGGATACCATCAGCCTGAGAATGTGTTACGACAGTTCAATGACCAACTTCCCGCTTTCCGGGCAAGTAAGGCTTATTAAACAATCGTACGATCTGAAACTGAAAAATCTTACATCCCAATGGCTGCCACAGGTAAGTTTAAACGGCCAGGTCAACTACAATTCCGATGTAACTTCAATTGCAATTGATCTCCCGATCCCTGGGGTGGAATTTCCCAAGTCTCCTCACGATCAGTACAAGATATCGCTTGATATAAACCAGACTCTCTGGGATGGCGGCTACAAGCGATCTGCAGCCAAACTTGAAGATATAACACGGCAGGCAGATATTAGCCAGATTCAGGTCGATCTGTATGGCCTCAGAGAAAGAATAAATAAAGTGTACTTCCTGGCCCTCGTGCTTGCAGGGAATGAAAGCCTTATGTCGCTTGCGGTTGGTACCCTGGAAGAAAAAATATCCACTGCCGGATCAGCTGTGAGAAATGGAATACTTACACCAGTGAATCTCCAGATATTACAGGCTGAAAAGCTTAAGGCAGAACAGAAAAAATTCGAAATACAGTCTGATCGCCATGCGGCATTGGAAATACTGACCTACCTGACTGGTTTGCAATTATTTCCTGAGGTAGTTTTGGAAACACCTGAAATCGGTTCGTTCCCGTCTTTGAGTGAGATATCAAGACCGGAGATGGGATTGTTCGATTTGCAGATGCAGCGTCTGGATCTTGCAAAAGATGTTGCCGCAGTAAAAAACAAGCCCCGGTTATTTGCATTTGGACAGGCAGGGTACGGGAAACCCGGTTTGAATATGCTCAATACCGAATGGGATACCTACTGGGTTATTGGTGCGGGACTTAAATGGACTCTCTGGGACTGGCATATCACGCAAAGGGAAAAACAGGTATTGGGTTTGCAGAAGGAGATGGTTGGAAACCAGAAGGAGAGTTTCAGTGTGAATATAGCCGTACAGAGTGCCAGTGAGTTCTCCGCCTTTAATAAATATTCTGAAGCGGTAAAACGCGACCTTGAATTACTTGGATTGCGCAATGAAATTCTTAACACTGTTTCCTCCCAATTGGATAATGGAATCATTACCTCATCCGATTATGTGCAGGAATTGAATGCTAAACTCCAGGCCGAGATTAGTCTTCAGACAGACCGGATTTTAATGTTGCAGGCTCGTCAGAACCTCCTAACTATATATGGTAAGTAAATAAAATTTTCTGTTGAAACCTTCAAAATTAAACTATATGTCAGGTATACTTAATTCAGGATCTTTCCGGTTAATTTGGAAATTCCGCCACCTTAACCAGTTTTTTGTGCTTTGTGTAATTATATTTCTTGCAGCCTGTTCAGGCCGCAACCAGCGTTCGGATGCCTATGGAAATTTCGAAGCGGTTGAAACTATTATTTCTTCCGAGGTACAGGGTGTATTGCTTTCTTATCCTGTGGAACAAGGTACCTTATTGGGGAAAGGGGTCATTGCCGGTAAGGTCGATACCGTTCCACTCAGTTTGAAAAGAGACCAGACTTTGGCTCAGAAAAAGGCTGCATTGGCCCGATTGGAAGGTGTTCAGGCACAACTTGAAGTGCAGGAGGAGCAAAAGAAAAATCTCCTCATCGAGAAAAAGAGGGTTGAAAATCTCCTGAAAGACAAAGCTATACCTGAAAAACAACTGGATGATCTGAATGGGAATATCCGGGTGGTCGAAAGCCAGATGAACTCGGTACGCATCCAGAAAAATGCCATCATGGCTGAAATCGAAGGAATTAGTTCCCAGGTAAAACAGATAGATGATCAATTGAAGAGATCAACCATTGTTAATCCGGTTAACGGAACCGTGCTTGAATCCTATGTTGAACCTTTTGAACTCGTAACTCCAGGCAAACCACTTTACAAGATTGCCGGGATGGATACCCTTATCCTGCGGGCATATATATCCGGCACTGACCTGGCAAGTGTAAAACTGGGGCAGGAAGTTCTTATAAGTATTGAAGATAGCCAGGCTGCCACACATAAAGGTATTGTGCGGTGGGTATCCCCTGAGGCCGAATTTACACCCAAAATAATTCAAACCCGGGAAGAACGTGTCAAGCTGGTTTATGCCATGAAAATAAGTGTAGCCAACGATGGCAGATTGAAAATCGGAATGCCTGCAGAAGTTACTTTCAGGAGCACAGAAAATGAATAGCGAAGCCTTTGTTGTGGTAAATAATTTAAGTAAGTCGTATCAGGACATTACGGCACTAAAGAATATTTCATTTACCATAAATAAAAATGAACTCTTTGGATTTATTGGTCCTGATGGAGCCGGTAAAACCAGCATTTTCAGAATACTGGCTACCGTTCTGCTGGCTGATAAGGGTTCTGCCTTCATAAACGGTTTTGATGTAGTCCGCGATTACCGGTCTATCCGGCAGATCACGGGCTATATGCCGGGTCGGTTTTCCCTGTACCAGGACCTTTCTGTGCAGGAAAATCTGGAATTCTTTGCCACAGTTTTTGGAACGACAATAGAAAAGAATTATGAACTGATAAAGCCGGTATACAGCCACATTGAGCCATTTAAAAACAGGCTCGCGAGGAAACTGTCGGGTGGAATGAAGCAAAAACTGGCACTTTCCTGTGCGCTGATTCACCGACCGGAAATTCTGATTCTCGATGAACCCACTACCGGTGTGGATGCCGTTTCAAGGAAAGAATTCTGGGAGATGCTCAAAGGCTTGAAGGAACAGGGAATCACCATCCTGGTGTCAACCCCGTATATGGATGAAGCCGCTTTGTGCGATCGTGTTGCACTTATTCAGCAGGGGGAGCTTATGAAAATTGATACTCCTGATGGCATAGTTGATGCCTATCCCTGCCCCCTCTATGCTCTGCAGGCTGATGATTTGTACAGCCTGCTCCTTGATTTAAGGCAATGGGAGAATACCCGCTCTGTTTTTGCCTTTGGTCAGGAATTACACCTGACAGTACAGGGCAGTCAACTGGACGAATCCTCACTTGCTGCCTGGCTGAACACAAAAGGGCATACCAGCTTGAAGATAAGAGAAATTAAGGCGAGCATAGAGGATTGTTTTATGGAACTATTGATCACAAGGAAATCCTGATAATATGGCTGAGAAAGAGCTTGTAATTGAGGTCGGGAATCTGACGAAGCGTTTCGGGACCTTTACCGCAAATGATAATTTGACTTTTAAGGTTTACCGGGGAGAAATATTTGGATTCCTGGGTGCTAATGGTGCAGGTAAGACAACGGCTATCAGAATATTGTCGGGGCTTTCAAGTCCAACTTCAGGAAAAGTAGTGGTTGCTGGTTTTGATGCATATACCCAGACTGAGTCCATAAAGAGGAATATCGGGTATATGAGCCAGAAATTTTCACTTTATGAAGATCTTACTGTATATGAGAATATACGTTTTTATGCCGGCATTTATGGGCTGAAAAGGAAAGATATCCGGGATCGCTCGGAAAAACTGCTTAAAAAGCTTGGCTTTGAACATGCACGCAACAAACTCATTCGCGATATTCCGCTTGGATGGAGACAGAAATTGTCTTTTTCAGTGGCGGTGTTCCACGAACCTGAAATAGTATTTCTCGATGAACCTACCGGGGGGGTGGACCCCGTAACACGCAGGCAATTCTGGGATATGATTTATGAAACCGCAAGAAGCGGTATCACGATTTTCGTAACAACACATTATATGGACGAAGCAGAATACTGCGACCGGGTTTCAATAATGGTGGAGGGCCGTATTGCTGCCCTGGATACCCCGCTAACTTAAAAAATCAGTACGTTGCCGCAACAATGGATGAGGTTTTTCTTAAACTGGCCAGAGCATGAACAAAACGGCGGCAATATTTGATATGGACGGAGTATTGATGGATAATAATCCCTGGCATGTGGCTGCCTGGATTGAATTTGCTACCCGGTACGGCCTGGTCATGACACGAGGGGAAGTGGAGGAATCTTTCGGTAATACCAACCGCGACTACCTCCTAAAACTCTTTGGAAAACCTCTTACACCCAAGGAAATAGAAAGAATGGCCGAAGAAAAAGAAGTGATCTACAGGGATTCTATCCGGAGCGTTATGAAACCTTTGACTGGTCTGGTGCCCTTCCTGGATTCGCTCAGGGCAGCTGGCTTTTCAATCGGAATTGTTACTGGTGGCCCTCTGACTAATGTGGAATTTGTCCTCTCTCAACTGGGGATTGCAGGTTATTTTCAAACTGTAGTGCATGATGCCTTGGTGACGAGAGGAAAACCGGACCCGGAGGGCTACCTCCTGGCAGCAGCAATGCTGGGATTACATCCTTCCGGATGTGTGGTGTTCGAAGATTCAGAAAATGGCGTTCTGGCTGCAACCGCTGCAGGAATGCAGGTTGTTGGAATTAATACAGGCGGAAAACCTGAAAAACTGAACAAGGCACAGCTGATTTGCAGTGATTTCAGTAATCTGACATCAGATCATATTCTTCAATTAATTCATTCAAAAATATGAAACGATTCTGGGGATTTATAATAAAGGAATTCAGACATATCCTTCGGGATTACAGGACTCTGCTTGTCCTTTTCGGAATGCCTGTAGCCCAGATGCTGATTTTTGGATTTGTAATCACAAATGAAATCAAGGATGCCAATATCGCAATATTGGATTATTCCAATGATAACATCACACAGAAGATTACCCGGAAACTGGTTTCCTCAGGGTATTTCCGCTTAACCCAGGTACTTCATTCAGATGCCGAGATTGAGGCTTGCTTTAAAAGCGGGAAGGCAAAGGAAGTTATTGTATTTGCGCCTCAATTCGCTCAACGTCTCGAACGCGACAGGACTGTGAATGTGCAACTCCTTGCTGATGCCTCTGACGCAAATCAGGCCAACCTCATTACATCATATACCAGTGCAATCCTGGCCGGATTTACAAACGAACTGAATGGTGAATTCAAAATGCCCATGCAGATTGTTCCGGAAGTCCGGATGCTTTACAATGAGGAACTGAAAGGGGCATTTATGTTTGTGCCGGGCACCATGGCGATGATTCTGATGCTGATTTCAGCCCTGATGACATCCATATCCATCGTAAGGGAAAAGGAAACCGGAACCATGGAGGTCTTGCTGGTATCACCCCTGAAACCCCGTCAGATTATCCTGGGGAAGGTACTGCCATATGTACTCCTGTCATTTCTGAATGCAATTGTGATTATCCTGCTTTCCATCTTTGTATTCCAGGTGCCGGTGCGTGGCAGCATCCTGCTCCTGCTGGCTGAAAGTTTCCTCTTTATCACACTGGCACTTTCGCTGGGAATATTTATTTCAACCAATACCAATTCCCAGCAGACTGCCATGTTTATCTCCATGCTTGCCCTTCTGCTGCCTACAATCCTGTTGTCGGGTTTTATCTTCCCGGTAGAGAATATGCCCCTGGTGCTTCAATGGCTGTGCCAGGTAATGCCGCCTAAATGGTTTATTACAATTATTAAGGGAATAATGCTCAAAGGCCTCGGAATTGGAGGGGTTTGGAAAGAAACACTGGTGCTGACAGGGATGACTCTTCTCTTTATTGTACTCAGTATTAAACGCTTCAAAATTCGCCTGGAGGCATAAAAACTTAACCAATGCGAACTATACTTTTTATTCTGCAAAAGGAGTTTACGCAGGTATTCAGGAATAAGATCATGATTCCTATTATTTTTGTGGTACCCCTTGTTCAGCTGATCATCCTGGTGAATGCTGCTACCCTGGAAATGAAGAATATCGATATTCTTTTTGTCGATATGGACCATTCCCAGACCTCCCGCGGCCTTGCAGAACATTTTTATCATTCCCCGTTTTTTAACAGCAGAAACTCTGCCAACTCGGTGCAGGATGCCCTGGATGCCATTGCTGCCGATCATGCCGATATCGCCATTGTTCTTCCTGCCGGAATGGAAAAATCATTGGTACGGAATGAACAGGTGAAAATCCAGCTTCTTGTTAATGCAATCAATGGTACTGTGGCAGGTATCGGCAATACCTATGCGACCCGGATCATACGGGAGTACAATTCCAGGCTGGTAACAGAATGGTATCCTGCCAGGCAGGCAATGCCCGGGCCGAAAAGGATTAATCCAATCGTTTCTTTCTGGTATAATCCGGAATTGAATTACAAGGTTTTTATGGTGCCGGCAGTCCTGGTAATCCTGGTAACTGTTACGGGTGCCCTGCTTGCCGGACTAAATCTTGTGCGTGAAAAAGAAATGGGGACCATTGAACAGATCAATGTTACTCCAATAAAAAAATATGAATTCATCATCGGGAAATTGGTTCCTTTCTGGATGATTGCCATGGTGGAACTGGCATTTGGACTACTACTTGGAAAGTTGCTTTTTAATATTCCTATTCTCGGAAACCTGCTCCTTCTTTTTGGAGTGGCTACTATTTTCCTCATAGTCGTACAAAGCTTCAGCCTTCTTATTTCAACTGTAAGCAACACACAGCAACAAGCCATGTTTCTGATTTTTTTCTTCATGCTTATTTTTATCCTTATGAGTGGTGTTTTTACCCCCGTGGATAGCATTCCTGTGCTGGCCAGGAAACTCGACCTTTTTAATCCGATGTATTATTTCATGAAGATTATCAGGATGATACTTTTAAAGGGAAGCGGGTTACGTGATATACTTCCTGATCTTGGTGCTATGTCTGTTCTGGCTGTTGCAATGATGTCGCTGGCTATATGGCGGTACCGGAAAATTGCCTGAGTTTTTTACCTTTGCAGCCTCATACTTGGAACATGGATTATACAAACGTTTTAGGTTTTGTGGCTGCAACACTTACCACAACTTCTTTTATCCCCCAGGCTTTTAAAACAATCAGAACCAAAAAGACCAAGGATATTTCCCTGGTGATGTATTCAATCCTGAATGTTGGAATCATTGGCTGGATGATTTATGGAATCTTGCTTGTAAACTGGCCAATTATTATTTCGAATATTATTACCATACTTTTTACCTCTCCCATACTTTATTATAAAATACGGTACAAATAAGTCCCCTGGCCGCGAGATATGAAATTATCTTCTTTACCAGGAATTTTTGTTTGTGGCAATCAGGAATGCGGTATGAATAATTGCGGTATAATTTTTGATACAACGCTTCAGTCATGTTTAAAAACCTGGAGGAACGAACGATGAAAAAAATAATTAGCCTGGCAATCCTCATTACCCTGATAACTGATGCTCAGGCTCAGTTTTTTATGCTTGGTGTGAGGGGAGGGGTGAGTTCCTCCACTGTGAGGGTACCAGATGTAATTAATATTCCCTCCGGATCGAGTTATTCCCTGGAATGCTATGATCCCTTGGTCGGGTTTCACGCCGGGCTCTTAAGCAGGATAACGATAAAAAAAATATATGTTCAGCCAGAATTGCTCTTTTCAACCACCGGAGGGAAGGTTAAAGTTAGCGACATTACCAACGGCGGTTTTACTTTGCGAGAACAAAAATTCAACCGGATAGATATCCCTGTTCTTGCAGGTGTTAAAACAGGGCCGCTGCGATTGGAAGCCGGGCCGGTGGCAAGTTTTATTCTGAGTGAGAATTCTGATCTTTTCGGAATCTCCGGCTATAAGGAGGATTTTAAAAAGGCTACTATTGGATTCCAGGCAGGTATTGGATTTGATATCTTCAAAAAACTGGCATTCGACCTGAAATATGAAGGTAGCCTGAGTAATCTGGGTACCGGATTAACCGTAGGATCAACAACATATCCCTATGACACCCGTAACAGCCAGTGGATTGTCAGTCTGGGCTTCTTTTTTTGACTATGATTGACATACAGGATATTCTTTCAGAAGTCGAGTTTAAAACCTCCCGCAGCAGTGGTAGCGGGGGGCAGAATGTGAACAAGGTTTCATCCAAGGTGGAATTGCGATTCAGTATCCCAGCCTCAATTATACTAACGGAGGAGCAGAAGGCTGTACTTCTTGTACGCCTTGCAACCAGACTCACAAAAAATGGAGAACTTGTTATAACCTGTTCTGCCGAAAGATCTCAACTGGCAAATAAGAAAAAGGCTGTTTCCCGCCTGGAATCCATCCTTGAAAAAGCTCTCACTCCGGTGAAAAAACGTGTGCCGACCCGAAAAACACGCTCATCCGACGAGGAACGACTCGAGAAGAAACGAATCCGTGGAGGAAAGAAGTCCACCAGGAAAAAGATTCTTCCTGAGGAATGATATTAATGTGCCCCGGTCAGATAAGCCGGTTCAATCGACATGGATGTTCAGCTGGCAGGTGGCCTGAAATAAAAAATTTCTCCGAATAAGAAAACAGGTTATTTTTACGACTAAGTATTCTCCTTTAGCCAGCCTGCCATGTCGAATTGTCACCAGTCATCCCTGATAAGAAAAGCCTTCATTTTATTGATAGTCAGCTTTTTATTTCTTATAAAAGCTATGGCTGGAGTCAATTCCTGGAGTTGCATACCCATCCCTGACTCCCTCAGAACAAACGCTCATGCGTTGGTACGGCAGTACGATCTGATTTATGAGGTTACCGGTTTATCGCGACAGTTGCTTACAGTTCATAAGGTTATTACCGTCTTCGATAAGAAAGGGGAGGACTACGCCGGATTGACCATTGAATACGACCAGTTTACCGCAATTATTTCTATAGATATTGAACTTTTTGATCAGTTTGGGAACAGGATACGAAGAGTGAAACCCTCTGAGATTAAAGACGAAAGCAGTGTGCCGGGAGGTACCCTGTATTCAGATTCCCGGCAGAAAAGTTTCAAATCCTACCGGTCAGTATTTCCTTATACAATAGAATACAGCTATACACTTATAAATAAGAGTCTTTTCTACTCGCCTATATGGATGCCTCAGGATGACCTCAATATCAGTCTGGAACAGGCAAGCTTTCAGGTCAAAATGCCTGAGGACATGCAGTTGCGTTTTTTGGAAAAAAATCTTCCCGCAGAAGGAACCCGACGGGTCGATGGAAAAGAAGTAATTCATAATTGGAAGATTGGTCCTTTGGTGGCACGTACCGACGAACCATACAGCGTTTCTTATCTTGAGATTGTACCCTTTGTTCAAACAGCCCCCGTTTCATTCACCTATGGGAAGTACCAGGGTAATATGGAAACCTGGTCATCCTTCGGAGAATGGATTGATAAACTGAATGCAGACACAAGAACGCTTACCCCTGAAACCCGGCAGCGGGTGCACGAATTGGTTGATACCATTCAGGAAACCGGTGAGAAGGTCAGAGTGCTCTATCAGTTTATGCAGTCACGGACACGGTATGTGAGTATTCAAATCGGGACGGGCGGATGGCAGCCTTCTCCGGCTGTTGAGGTTGATAGAACCGGTTATGGCGACTGCAAAGCCCTGTCAAATTATATGGTTGCACTACTAGGGGAGGCAGGGATTAATGCTGCATACGTGATTATTCTGGCCGGAGAAAATGCCCCTGAACTGGAGTTGAGTTTTCCCTCCCGTAGATTTAACCATGCCATCGTCTGTGTACCCCTGAAAGAAGATTCGATTTGGCTGGAATGTACTTCCCAGTCCATGCCCTTCGGATACCTGGGGGAGTTTACAGATAATCGTTATGCATTGGCTGTTATGGACGGAAAAGCCTGGATAATAAAGACCCCTGAATATGAGGCGACGGATAACAAGATTTCCGTTAATGCTGATTTTACAATTGATAAGGATGGATTTGGAACAGCCCGGGTGGACTACCGGGCAGGCGGTATATCATCAGAGGACCTGTTTTATCTGCATTCCCTGGGGCCGGAGGATCAGAAAAAGAAACTGGATGATTATCTGGATTTGCCCGATTATGAGATCGTATCACACCAATTGGCAATATACCCGTCCAGGATTCCTCATGTTCAACTGAACATGAACTTGCGTTTGGATCGATATGCCTCCCAAAGTGGTTCCAGATTGTTTATCCCATTAAACAGACTGAATAGTTTTTCGGGGATTCCACGCAGGATGAAAACCCGAAGCACAGGGGTCGAAATCCGCAGAAGTATTATCTCGGTGGATTCCATCCATTTTATACTGCCGGCTGGTTTTGAAATCGAGTACCTTCCTCAGCCGAAAGAAATAATATCCCCTTTTGGATTCTATAATTTCTCGGTGAAACTTGAACCCGACGGGCTGCATTATATCCGTACCTTTGTTCAAAACAAGATAAAGACGGGACCAGAATCTTATGATCAGCTTGTAGATTTTTACAAGGAAGTAACCACTGCCGACAAAGAGCAGGCTGTTTTGAAAAAGTCATATTAATCCCCCGGGTTATGTGCTATTTTGTTGAAATCAACCTTACCCGTATTGAAATGCAAAAGCGTTTTGGTGCCACGATGCCGGAGTACTTCAAATGGGAACCCATGCCCTTTGTTTCAGGATTCGCTTTCCCGGAAGTGCCGGTACTCGTCAATACGGGAGCGAAAGCGTTCGTTCCTGCTCACTGGGGGCTTATCCCGCATTGGGTAAGCAGCAGGGTTAAGGCCGATGAAATCCGGGCGCATACGCTTAATGCCATGTCCGAGACAGTTCATGAAAAACCCTCTTTCAGAAAGGCATTTGCGCAAAACCGGTGCATACTGCCGGCATCAGGATATTTTGAATGGCACCACCGGGATAAGGAAAAATTTCCATTCTATATTAGCAGTAGTGAGCAAAGGGTACTTGCAATGGCTGGAATAATGGATGTCTGGACTGACAGGGAAACAGGTGAAATCATACATTCCTTTGCAGTTTGCACAACTCCGGCCAATTCAATGATGAGCCGGATTCATAACTCAAAAAGACGAATGCCGGCTATACTCGCTGCAGGTGCAGAGGAAGAATGGCTTAGTTCTTCACTTTCTTCTGCTATGGCAAAGGAATTGCTTCAGCCATTCCCTGATGACAAAATCACGGCATTTCCAATTGCCAGGTTCAATCCCTCGACGGCACAGGGAAATTTTTCACCGGATATGTTAAAGCCTGTGGAATATAAGAATCTGGTATGGTAATTGTGCAAAAAAAATACCCGGTAACTTGTGTTAACCATAAAAAAAATTGAACCCATGCCCCAACAACCCAAATTACCTATGCCAGGCGGGATATCCCTGTTTCTGAGGAGAATGAGTTTTCTCCTGCCTGGTCTGTTTCTCTGCTATAGCCTTGTGTTGGCTCAAACACCCGCGAATACTGGTTCAACCTGTGATTCCATGGTAGTTCCACCCATTGATGGAACCATTCATGCAAGGTACTTCGATAAGGATACCCGGCAGGAGAAGGAGATGATACTTCTTTTCTCCGAAGGGGTACTAAAGGAAATGACTCTTGATGGAAGCCCCGTTCCATCAGCAAAGTGGTCTGTTTATGATGAATTCGTGCAAGGAATCCAGCAGGATTACGAAGATTCCAATAAAGAACTTTGCGAGGCTGAGATCGAACTGCAGCGGGCAGAAGAAGAAATGAAGAAGGCGCGGGAGGAAATGAATAACCAGGAGGTGCATGTAGTTATTGATGGGGCTGGAATAGTTCTTGCCGAAGCCAGGAGAAGTCTGGAAGAACTTGATCGAATGCATGGAGACGAAGTGCGCCGTGAGATTGAACATGCTCGAATGGAAATCAGACGTGCAGCTGATGAATTCAAGCGTGAAGATTTGCCGGAAATCCATCAGGAACTCGGGCGACTACTCGATCATGTGCAGGATGCCCTGCGTGATCTCGAGGAATCGCAACAGGACCGGTATACAGGACACCCACACCATCAGCCTGATATGAAAAATCAGGACCCGGGAAAGAAGCCTGATAAAAACATGGAATCTACCCTGGAAGAATTAGAGAATAAAAAGTAGTAGCCCCCCGGATAATCCTTCCGTAAAAATAAAAACCCTGGAACATTTTTGTCCAGGGTTTTATTTTTCAATGTTGTCGGTTCGGAGGGGATCGAACCCTCGACCCCATGATTAAGAGTCACGTGCTCTACCAGCTGAGCTACGAACCGCCGCTTAAAAGCACGGCAAAAGTATAAAAAAATCATTTAGTTCCCTGCTTTTCACCTTTCTTTTTTTACTTCGGCTGTAGTTACTGGTGTAGCGACAGCTCCGAAGCGCAGACGGATATAATTTACAATAAGAACGATCTCTTCGTCGGGAAGATGCTTGAACGGAGCCATCATGCCTGCATAAACAATCCCGTTTACCTCAGTCTTCCCTGTTCTTCCATGTAATACGGTTGCGATTACTTTCCCGGGATCCCCTGCAACCATTGGGTTTTTTGCAAGCGGAGGAAACATGGCCGGAACGCCTGAACCATCCTGCTGGTGACATGCCAGACAGTGTTTTTTATAGAGAACATAACCCGCATCGTCTTCGGGGATGGCTGGCTGTACATGCACATTAACCGAATCGGGAGCCGATGGGGCAGGACCGGAACTTGAGCAGGAGGCAAGCAGTAAAAACATTATAATTCCAGAAACAAACCGGATATACTTGGCCGGTAAAATATTAAATCTGTTTTCCATCGTAAAAAATTCTCCAGATTTTACCCTCTACAGAATCAGATATATAGAGCGATCCGTCAGGACCTGTTGCAAGTCCCATAGGCCTGTGTTTTGCATCTCCGGGACTCATGACCATCCCGACGCCCGGAAATCCGCTTGCAAAGATTTCCCAGCTGCCCTCGACAGTTTCCTTACCGAAAGGTACAAAAACAGTATAGTATCCCTCCTGTTGCCGGGGTGAACGATTCCAGGAACCATGAAAGTTGATAAAAGCCCCACCGCGGTAATGTTGGGGAAACTGACTGGCTGTATAGAACAGAAGATCATTGGGAGCCGTATGTGCAGGAAATGCCATCACAGGATCTTTTTTCTGCTCACAACGCCCGGTTTTCGTTCCGTCACCACCATATTCAGGACTAAGAAGTTTTTTATGCTGGAAATGGTCGTAGTAGCAATAGGGCCATCCGAAATCCGATCCCTCCGTAATTTCAACAAATTCTTCTGCGGGCAGGTTGACACCTTGTTCTTCTGTATATAGGTCCGGAAACAGCCTGTGGAGATCATCTCTTCCATGTTGCACTCCATAAAGCCTGCCAAGATGTTTGTTCCAGTCAAGTGCTACGCAATTCCTGAGACCGGTGGCATAGCGTATCCCATCTTTGAGTTGTTTTTGTCCTGGCTGATCATCCTTAAACCTCCAGATACCACCAAATTTTTCAAGCAGGGGGCATGGATCCTGCCCTGGAATTTTTTCTACCCGGTCCGGTTCCTGACAGGCATTGGCCGGGGCACCAACGTTTACATAGATATACCCGGAGGTGTCGAAGGTAAAAGGTTTGGAGGCATGCTGATAAGTTAGAACAAATCCCTGAACGATGGTCTCATAACTCGTGTCAGGTAATAACTCACCGGGTTTTAGCCTGAACCTGATCACGGCGGTATCTGAAGCAAAATACAGGTACCCTTTATGAATATCAATTCCCGTACCTGCAAAAGGCCCGAAATATTCAAATTTGTCTGCCTTGCCGTCTCCGCTTGTATCCCGGAGGGCGGCTATGCCTTTCCCGTTTTCAGGCTGGCTGAGTGCTACGTAAATATCCCCATTGCTATTTACGGCCAGATGCCTCGCCATGCCCGTATTTTCTGCAACTACGCGCCTGAATCCTCTGGCAGGACTATCCCCCGTTATCCGGGTCAGGCTGGGCACAGATGCCTGTCCTCCCGCGCATGAAGATAAAATTGAGGTTATCATCCTTAGGATAGTACAATGATATTACTGGTGAAGGAATTGTTTTTATATAGTCTCTCGTTTAAATCTACGGTATGGGTTGATTTAAATTCTCGGTCAAATTTATGAATTTACAGGTTTTCCCGCCAGGTAATCGGATATTTTAATGATCCCGGCAGGTGTGCAATATCACTTATTTATCAGGTATAAACAGGATCGATTCGGAATTGATACAATACCTCCGGCCTGTTGGTGCAGGGCCGTCATCAAAAACATGTCCCAGGTGCGCACCGCATACGGCACAACTGACTTCAATACGCACCATTCCATAACTGGTATCTCTGGTATAGCTTATCTGAGCTGAACTGTCTTTTTCAAAAAAACTTGGCCAGCCACAACTGCTCTCGAATTTTACAGCAGACCTGAACAGGATACTTTTGCAGGCTATACATTGGTAGCTGCCGGTTTCGAAAAAATTCCAGTACTTGCCGGTAAAAGGTCTTTCAGTACCTTTTTCACGCGTAATATGGAACTGCATGGGAGTGAGTATTTGCTTCCATTCGGCATCCGACTTTTTCATAATATGGGTGGTTTGCTTCTCATTTAATATTTTTCCTGTCTGTGCAAAAAAAGGAATTACCGCTACCTGTAAAATGGAAAATATGATGATCAGAATCAGGAACTTACGGAAAAACAGGTTCATAGGGAAAAGTGAATTCAGTTTGTCATATAACAACAGCGAAATATTCCGATTGTTTATTTTGGGGCCTCATTGGTGTCATTATTCACTTTTTTTTTGAATGTTAACATGTCGGGATCGAAATTAGAGTCAGAACCGGGAATTCGTATACTTCATTGTCGGGATAAGTGTTAATTTAGTAAACTAAATGAGTGCTCTTACCTTGTTTTTCAAAGCTATCCCCGGAAGGTTCATCCTCCCTGTCCTGCTGTTTATGGGATGGGATGGAGTTTTGCTCTTTTCCCAGCCTCCCCCTGTCCAGTGGGGCAAAGTTACACCCGATATGGTAGCAGGGAGGCCTTCAGATACCGATACGGTGCGAGGGGCTGTAGTTTTATGTGATTATGGAACTGCCGGGTACGGGGATATTAAGGGTTCACTACGCGTAGTCTATTTCAGACACACACGGGTGCGGGTATTTTCTGTAAGCGGAACGCAGTTCGCAAACGTACGCATCCCCTTGCGAAAAAAATTTGCTGAAGAGGTAATTGACTTGAAAGCACAGTCATTCAACCTGGATCCCAATGGGGGTATTATATCCCGTTCACTTTCGCCCTCGGGCATTTTAGAAGAGAATATAAATGAAGATTTTATCAACCTGGTATTCACAGTACCTGATGTCCGGGAAAACTCCGTTTTCGAATACAGCTATCGGCTGGTATCTTCTGATATTTATAATTACAGAACCTGGCAATTCCAAAAAACAATCCCCGTATTATGGAGTGAATACCGCGCTGAGATTGGTGGTCACTACAATTACATGGCAGTATTCCACAACCAGAAGGTACCCCTGGCTATAAATGAGAAACAGGATACTGTTATCGGGATTCCCAGCTATCTTCTCGGAATTAGCTCTCTTGCCGAAGAATTCAGGATAAAGTTAACATTCGGACGATGGGCCGCGGCAAAGATACCTCCCTTACCCGAGGAGAAATTCGTTTTCGCTCCGGCGGATCATTTGCAGGAAATACGTTTCCAGCTTTACTCGGTTACCAAACCCGGACAAAATCCAATAGCCTTTATCAAGGATTGGCCGGATATCGGAAAAATATTATCAGATGACGAAAGACTCGGGAGACTGCTTTTCCCTGATCGACTCTTCAAATCTATTATTAAAGATATCCTCGATGGAACAGAAACAGAAACTCAGAAGGCGGAGAAGATTTATTCCTGGCTACAGAAAAACTTTAGCTGGAATGGCCAGAACTCAATAAGGGCAACAACTACAATGGCTGCATTGAACGGGGTGCGCTCCGGGAATGCGGCAGATTTAAATTTATTTATGGTGAACCTTTTCAGGGAAGCGGGCCTTGAGGCTTTTCCTGTCCTGATCTCAACTTTGTATAATGGTAGGATACAGAAGGAGGTTCCAATTCTGTCCCAATTCAATAAAACCATTGCACGCGTAACCTGTGACGGGAGAAAAGTGCTGACAGATGTCTGCGATCCGCTTATTCCATTTGGGCGGTTACCCCTGGAAGATATGAACAATGCAGCACTGGTCCTTTCTCTGAGTAATGTTGAATGGATTACAATTCCTGAGCCCGGTATCTCACACAGTTATTCAACACATATTTTCAGGTTTGCAGAGGACGGACGAATGTCGGGCTTTATGGTGCTCCGGGAATCAGGCTACAAGGCAGTTGAATCTTTAACCAGGATTCAAAAGAGCGGCCTGGCTGATTTTGCACATGAATTGGCTGATAGAGTTTCATTTGGACTGAGTGTAGATTCTTATAAACTGGTGGTTTCCGAAATCAGAAAGGACAGCATACTCCTGCAGTTGAGCTATTCCTCAGATGAGTGGAGAAACCAGTTCAACAATATGCAGCTTATTTATTTTGATGCCTTTCTTAGTGGGGAGTTCAAGGAAAATCCATTCTCCGGAGAGAACAGAATAAATCCGGTGGAAATACCATTTCCCTTTGACCTGCTTGAGCGGGTAATAATTGAAATTCCTGAAGGCTATGCAATTGTGGATGTGCCGGTAGCAGAAAAAGCAGAACTCGAGGGTGGAGGCATGAATTTCCAGTTTAATATCAGCAATACCGAGGAGGTGGTTCAGATACAATCCAGGTTGCAGTCTACCAAACGGTATTATCTACCGGAAACCTATCCGGAACTAAAATCTTTCTTTGGATTGATTTCATCAAAATATGCGGAACATATTGTGGCCGAAAGGGAAGATGAACAGGTCGTTCAGTGACCGGATAAATTGTAATCCGGAAATAGAAGATAACTTTGCATAAAAACAGACATCGTGACAGGACAGGAATTCTTCAATACCGAATGGTTTAACTACCTGGTTCTACCATTGCTGATATTCTTTGCAAGGATTTGCGATGTGACCATTGGTACCCTCAGGATTATCTTTGTGAGCAAGGGAAATAAACTAGTCGCTCCACTCCTTGGGTTCTTCGAAGTGCTGATATGGATTTTGGCCATCACCCGGATAATTGAAAACCTGGACAACCCGCTTTGTTATATTGCGTATGCCGGAGGCTTTGCAACAGGAAATTATATAGGTCTGCTGGTGGAAGAGCGGCTTGCAGTTGGCGTGGTTATCATTCGTATTATAACTACAAGGGAAGTCCCTGAACTCGTAAACAGGCTCAATACTTCCGGACATGGCACCACCGTGGTGAATGCGGGAAGGCAGCAAGGAAAAGGTAAATATTATCTTTTCCATTGTTAAACGCAACGATATACGGGATATTACCGGTATCATCGATGAAATAGAACCAGGAGCCTTTTACTCCGTAGAAGATGTGCGAATGGTCAGTCACGGAGTATTCCCTCAAAAAGCCCCATTTTTAGCAACCCAGCTTTTTAAACACTGGCGGAAGGGAATCTGACAGCTCAGCCCCGGTATACAAGTTCGGCAATCTTAGTCAGCCATTGAGCATCGGTTTCATCAAAGGAGTTGAAATCCTTGCTGTCAACATCTAGTACTCCGATAATCTCCTCATTTCGGTCATACAATGGTATTGTAATCTCAGAATTTGATCTTGAATCACAAGCGATGTGGTTTTCAAAGGCATGTACATCAGGTACTACTACAGCCTGCCTCCTGTCAATTGCCGCCCAGCATACTCCTGTATGTCTGGAAAGAACCTGGCAAGCCAGGGATCCCTGGTACGGTCCTACCACAAGATCGCCTTCGTTGAGCAGGTAAAACCCGGTCCAGAAAAAATATTCCATTTTATGATGCAGCACTGCCACAATTGTTGACATGCGCGCCAATGGAACGTTCGTTTTCTGTACCAGGGGCACGAGTTGCTCATAAATCCTGGCATACCGGCCCTCTTTCTGTTCTTTTCTGCTCACCATAAAATCATCGGTTTTGCGCAAAACTACACAAAATGCCAGAATCAGCTATCCTCAGTTGCCCGGGCTATACGAGCTTTTTTTTTATCCCCGGCAAAAAGCTATTTTTGCAGCCCATTGCTTCAGGTTTAAATTTTAATTACCTGATTCATAGAATAATAATTAATAAATGAGTGTAAAAGAAGAAATTGAACGGAGGCGAACCTTCGCAATCATCAGTCATCCCGACGCCGGAAAAACGACTCTTACGGAGAAACTGCTCCTTTTCGGTGGTGCTATCCACGTTGCCGGTGCTGTTAAATCAAATAAGATCCGTAAGTCCACCACATCCGACTTCATGGAAATTGAACGCCAGCGTGGAATCTCAGTCGCTACTTCGGTTATGGGATTTGAATATGAAGGTATTAAGGTGAATATTCTTGATACTCCCGGCCATGAGGATTTTGCAGAAGATACATACCGGACACTAACAGCCGTTGATAGCGTAATTATTGTAATCGATGCAGCAAAAGGAGTTGAAACACAAACCCGCAGGCTGATGAATGTTTGCCGGATGCGGAATACTCCGGTGATTGTTTTTATGAATAAGCTGGATCGCCCGGGAAAAGATCCTTTTGACCTTCTGGATGAGATAGAGAAAGAACTCAATATCCAGGTGCGCCCTCTTAGTTGGCCAATCAGCAATGGCCCCACTTTTAAAGGAGTCTACAACCTGTTCGAGAATAACCTGCATCTTTTTGAATCCGTTGATAAACAACGTGTTGTGGAAGCTAATGAAATAATTGATTTACATGATCCGCGGATAGATGGACACCTGGGGGAATTTGCCCATAAGTTGTGTGAAGACCTGGATCTGGTAGAGGGCATTTATCCTTCATTCAAGGTGGAAGAGTACTTAAAAGGGAAACTGGCCCCGGTCTTTTTTGGCAGTGCCTTGAACAATTTTGGTGTAAGGGAACTATTGAATTGTTTTACCCGTATTGCACCCACGCCTCGCTCCTTTGAGACGAATGAGCGAAAGATAAGCCCCTATGAGACCGCATTTTCCGGCTTTGTATTTAAGATACACGCCAACATGGACCCTAATCATCGCGACAGGATCGCCTTCGTCCGTATTGTTTCGGGGGTTTTCGAAAGGAATAAAAACTACCTCCACGTCAGACAGGGAAAGGACATGAAGTTTTCCAGCCCCACAGCCTTTATGGCAAATAAAAAATCCGTTATCGATGAAGCCTACCCGGGAGACGTGATCGGCTTGCATGACACAGGTAATTTTAAAATCGGCGATACCCTGACCTCGGGTGAAAGCCTGTCTTTCAAAGGAATTCCCAGCTTTTCTCCCGAACTGTTTCAATATATCGAAAATGCCGATCCGATGAAATATAAACAATTGGCCAAAGGCATTGATCAGTTGATGGATGAAGGCGTTGCCCAGCTTTTCGTATTACAGCTGAATGGCCGGAAAGTGATCGGAACTGTGGGTGCATTGCAGTTTGAAGTAATTCAGCACAGACTGCTGCACGAGTATGCCGCCTCTTGCAGATATGAACCCTTGAATATGTTCAAGGCCTGCTGGATTGAATCGGACGATAAAGCCCAACTCGAAGATTTCAGGAAGAGAAAGTACCAGTATCTGGCCAAAGATAAGGAAGACAGGGAAGTTTACCTGGCAGAATCATCCTATGCCCTCGATATGGCAAAAGAAAAATTTCCGGCTATCAAATTTCACTTTACCTCCGAATTCTAAGCCCCTGCGTCTTATACCACCACATTCTAACTTACTTCACTATTGCAACGGCTCTCACCGGGGAACCATCTGCATGCTCCATGGGAAGGGGCAGACATGAAAATGTGAAGCTGTCCTCCGGCAGGTTTTCAAGATTGGTAAGGTTTTCCACTATAACAAGACCTGCCCCAAGAAGTTGAATATGGTTCGGGAATTCTGCAGCGCCAACAGGATCCACAGAGATTGCATCAATTCCAATTCCCCTTACACCGTGCTTTGTTATCCAGTTAATACTTTGCCTGTCTGGTAAGGGGAATTTCCCCAGGTATTCATTCTTACCCCAGAATTTACTCCATCCGGTGCGGAAGAGAATGAAATCCGGTTCAACCATTTCCAACAGATGAATTGTTTCTGGTTTTATGGCAGGAGTTCCCTCGCAGAGAGGCAGACAGATTGCTTTTCCGATGAAATAACCTGCGGGATACTCATCAAGGGTTTTGCCCCTGGCGATCATGTGTGCCGGAGAATCCATGTGAGTTCCTGTATGACTGACCATCCTTATTCTTGCTTCCCTGAAGCCATGTTCTTCAATCGTAAATGGCCGTTCCAGCAGTGGTTCTTCGGTTCCGGGATAAACGGGCATCCCGTTGCGGATTGGATGACTCAGATCAATAATCATTACGGCTTATGTTTATGCGTTCAAGATAAGGGCGGTCGGATTCATTGTTCACGCGGAGTACAAAATCGAAAAAATCCAATCTTGTGCACAAGGTAAAATCCCTGGCCGGTGAGTGTGCTTCATTAAGCGGGTCAAGCAGGCGTTTTCCACTCCCCGTTTTAAGCTTTTCCACCATAGTGATATAACTGATGTCCCTGTTTTGCAATCTAGCCCGGATCAGTTCCGCACAGAAGGTGTCTTCATCGGCGGGCAAGGCAGCCGAATACCCCATGCAAACAAGTGAAACATGGCTCGGATTCTGCTTCCTGATGTAAGAGCATATTGCTCCTGCATTCACAAAACTACCGGTAATTACCTCAGCTGCGTTCCTGGCATTTATGATTCCCTGGGTTCCTGCACTGGTGCGATGCACAAGTGATTTTCCCTTCAGGTTTATCCCCTCGATATGTGTGGGCGAATTGCCATAGTCAAAACCAGCAGGCATTCGCTCATTCACCTCACCCAGAAGGAGATGAATCGGGGTTAAGCCTTTTTCATCTCCAAGCGCTTCAACCGTACCAGCAGGAAAAATCAACTCATCGTTAGCAGCGCCTTAGACTAGTGGTAACAAGCTTATCTATTACGGTTAACCCGCTTGCCTGAAGCTTGCCCCTTCGGTAAGTTGCAGTATTTCAATCTTCATGGGAAAACGTGGTATGCTCTCCCAGGATAAGACCAGCCTGTTCAGTCCTCTGTTTAAACGAGCCGGATTCACGAAGACACCAGGTAGAATGTACCAAGCAGTGCTGTATTCACATCCGAGATGAAACATTCTATGGCTCCCCTGAAGTCTGTTCTTTGCCATTTCAGCCTCCATAAGGTTGTCGTAATTCGCAATTACTGCTACTTTTTCTTTATCCAGGTCCATCATGTCTATTGTTAATTATGCTTTGGGCGGGAGTCGGAAAAAATTTTGCGTACAAAGCGGTGAAAGCCATGACGCTGTAACCGGATACGCTCCCATGAACAGGCATTCTGATAATCATATCAGGAGCATTTTTGTTGCAAGGGCTAGAATTTCGGTGTTTCGGACCCCTGGCCGCAGATTTTTTTTATACCCCTTTCCAGGGCTTGCTGGACAACTTGTTGACTTTCATTCTTATTTGTAACAACGATCAAATGGCTTACATCAGCCGGTAAATCACCCACAGTGGCATAGCACCGGAGAGAGTCAATCTGCTGTGCATAAGGATTGACGGGAAGCACGGAATAACCCTCCGTAATAAGTTTTTTCAGCAATAACCTGCTGAATTTTTTCTCATCCCTGGAAATACCTGCCACAGCAACTCTTTTAACTGTAAGGAAATCACGGATGTCCTGTTGTGAGTACATTTTTTCTGAATTATTTCAAGTTATATATATTCATTTGGAAATGCATGCGACAACTAATCAAATGAGTTGAAAACCCTTGGAATGTGAAGATACTAAACAGTATGCTATGAAAATTACTTATGATTAAGAAAATATTTTGTAGTTCCTTTTGGTAGGGAAATATTGATTTTGGGACTTTCAGATGTGCATGTAACAGCTTCAAATTTTATTTTGTTTTCGGCATGTTATCCCTGGCTGGAATTGGATCCAGATGCGGAAGAAAGTACAGCCCGGTAATCAGACCTGCTCCATTGTATACAGTCTTGAAATCAACTGGCCATTGTCCGAACATACAAACACAATAAATGATGGTTGATCCGACAAACATCTCACTCCGTGTTTCCTGAATACCATTGTATGGTCCCAGTTGCTTAATCATATCCTTCCAGGAGGCTTCAAGTTTTGCTGCAGTGAGACCCTCCTTCAGTCGTTGGTCAAATTTAACCGGCACATTTGCAAAATCACCATTTTCAAAGGATTTCAGAATGTTTTCAGCAACCTCGGTGCAGGTCTTGGGATCTCTTTTCGATGAAGGCGTCTGTGTGAATGCAGAAGTTATGAAGAATAATAACAGGAAAACTACTGTGGATGATTTTTTCAGATACATAATCCTTGTTTTGAAATCACAAAAAATATTCATTTAAGATGCAAAGGTAAGCAGATCTTGGATGATGGCTTTAAGGAAGAAGGTTTTTCTTGGAGAAGCCAATAAAACAGGAAGTTACCTCATTATAATGATTTTAACTTTAAGATCCGGCAAGTCCTGTTTCCCTGGCCACTTTGCGCATGCCTGCAATTGTTTCTTCGATAAGTTTGTCCAGAGGCACTTCTGCCATCGCTGCTCCCTTCTCGATTACTTCGCGGTTGGCCCCTGCAGCAAATCCCCTGGCTTTCCACCTCTTTTTCACCGAAGATACCTCAAGGCTCATGATACTTTTGTCAGGACGTACTAATGCAGCAGCTGCTACAAGCCCGGTAAGTTCATCGATTGCATAGAGAATTTTCTCCATGGGTCGGAGAGGTTCCTGATCCGTACACATTCCCCACCCATGGCTCATGATAGCCCGTATCCAATCCTCCGGCCAGTCCAAATCCTGAAGGATCTGTTTTGTCTTCTTACAGTGTTCATCCGGAAATTCCTCATAATCCAGGTCATGAACCAGGCCGATAATACCCCAATGATCTTCATCTTCACCCAGGATTCCTGCATAGTGCCGCATAACCCCTTCAACCGCCAGCGCATGTCGGATAAGATGTGTACTCTTATTATGCTTTAAAAGCAGTTCATAAGCTTCGGCACGGCTTGGGATATGCATGAATGAACCTGTAATGTCTTGGATAAAATGATTGATTTTTACGTGGAAAGGCAGCAAATCGCCTTATTTCATATCCGAAATAAAAAAGCGAAAATCTTTGATCGTCTGATTGTTCAGACGATCGAGACTTCGGATCCGGACCATATGAAACCCAGGTTTTGATAAACGCGGTATCATGCCGGTGCAGGGAATCTCAGTGGCACCGTCCAATGAATAATAGAATCTGTCAAAACCTGCTTTGGCGTCCAGGGCACTAACGAACAGGGAAGTGTTTACCGGGTATATATCGGCATTTTCGTGATCTACAAAGGTTTGTCCCCGGCTTAATGTACTATAGGAAAGAGATATGGCTGGACCTGTAGTGTCAAATTCCGCAACAAAAGATTCCTGGTTGGTATTATCTACCTGGTCATATCCAACGAAGTGAATACTGTGTCGTCCTTCATTGTTAACAGTAAACGGCTCATTGTAAACGAAATAGGCTCCGGTGTCCACCCGAAATTCTATTCTGTTCATTCCGGACTCCTCATCGGTGGCCCTGAGTCGGATGCGTGTTTTATTGCTGATGAACAGGGTATCACTCATCCTGTATACTGGTCCGGCAAAATCATATTTCAGCAGGGGCCCTGTAAGATCAACATAAGGAATGGCACTTGCGGAGGTCTGTCCGCCCTGGGTTTCACTTCTGTTACCTACATTGTCGACCGCATAAAAATAAATACGCATGTCACCATTCTGATCGGGTGGGTAGAAGGCCTTTTCATATAATTGGTATTCTCCGTCGTTTACACTATAGTATACCGCCTTAACCCCGCTCTTGTTGTCAAAACTGGTAAGCTTAACGAGCGTTTTTCCTGATGCGTATTCTGTCATTGGCAATGAAACTTTTTCCAATAAAACTCTGAACGATAACCGGCGGTGTTTTGTCGATATAAAAAGCATAGAAACTGGTGTCGCTCCTGTTTCCGAGGTGATCCTCCGCAAAAAACCGTACGTTGTGATCTCCCTGTGGCAGATACCGGGTATTAAGTGCATATTCGTAAGGCTTGAAGGCGCCGCTGTCAATACTGTAATATATGCCGGCAATACCCGCGGCGTCCTCATCGGAGCTAAATCCGATTGTACTTGAACCCGAAAGTACATTGTTGTTTGTATTGCCGGCAAGCTTAAAATTTGCCCTGGGAGCTGATTTATCAATTACGATAATTACTTTGTGCACAGCCTCCATATTACCCGTATGGTCAACTGCATAATAGCGCAGGGTGTATTCTTTCTCATCTTTGAGATTGATCCCGTCTACATAGGTTTCATATGGATTCCCGTCAAGTGATACCATGATTTTCTCCACTCCCGACATCCAGTCCACTGCCTGAAGAGTTATCGCCACTTTCCCGTTGACAAAGATCTTGTTGTTCCGGGGAAGTGTTTTGCCCTTATTGAATTTAAGGCTGGTTACAGGGGCCAGGCCATCAGCATATACTTCAAAAACGATATCCTGCGCCGGGTAAACTATCTGCTTGGTAATGGTATCAACTGCCCAGGGAGTTCGGATGGTGTGTTTTCCTTCTGCATCCAGATAGAAGGGATTGGCGTATTTGGGTGTAGTTTCGCTGGTTAGCAGATACGATTTGGCTCCTTCCGCAGGTGAGGTACTCAGCCTGATATAGAGCGGAAGATATCTCTGAACAAAGATCTTCCCGTCAGAGCAATTTTTTTCTCGCAGCCAGGGGGTTCCTGGGCTTTAAGCGAGAAACCCCAGCCTCCGAACAGAAAGCGGGGTTAGCAATAAAAGGTGTATGGCTTTCATAGTTGGCCGGTTATTCAGGCTTAACAGGAATAAACTGGAAGGGGACTTCGATAATACTCATAAACTCCTTTCCCATATCCAGCAAATCGTCATCATCTTCCATGTAGATCCAGTGGATTTCAGTATCTGCTCCCGCCTTTTTCATTTCTTCAAGTACTTCAAGTACATCCACAACGGCTTTTGAACTTGAAGAATTGCAGTACTCAAGGCGGACTTTCAGGATGGTCTTTTCATTAGGGTTCTTCGCATATTCTTCGAACCACTCTATAACAGGGGTGTAGAAACTGATGGCCTCCTCGGGAATAGATTGTCCCGTGATTTCGAACATACCTTTTTCCTTATCCAGAATAATCGTAGGAATTTCATTGTTCCCTATTATGATCAAAGGCTCCATAATCTCACCTGTTGTATGACGTTTCCACCGGTTTTCAAATTCACCCAATCCTGTTCCTGAAAATACTATGATTATCAGCAGGATTGAACCTCTAAATTTAAACTTTTATCCCGACAATCAAAAGATCGTCACGCTGGTCATAATTGCCCTTCCACCTGGCCATTGTATCTTCCACTATTTGCTGCTGTTCTGACATAGGTTTCGTACTTATGTCAGTGATCAGCTGCTTCAGGTTTCGCGATAAATACTTTCGCCCTTTATCTCCTCCCATCTGATCAGCATACCCGTCAGTGAATAAATACAGACGATCATTAGCTTGTAGTTCAATTATATGATTGGTAAAGGGTTGATCTGCTTTGCGATGAATGCTTATTGGCATCCTGTCGGCCTCGTAATGCGTTAACAAAGAATTTCTTACCAAATAAAGAGAGTTGTGAGCTCCGGCAAAGTGAACCTTTTTAAGCCCCGGCTCGAATATGCAAATCGACATATCCATTCCGTCCTTGTTTTCCTTTCTGGCTCCGGTTTGATGCAGTGAACCAATAATAGCCTCACGCATCAGGTTTAAAACCGTATCAGCCTTTAGTTCCTCGGGGCGCAAACGGTTAAGTATCTCATTCAGGAAGGATACACCCAGCATACTCATGAATGCACCAGGTACTCCATGCCCGGTACAATCAACGGCTGAAACCACGACTCTGCCTTCCTTTTCAGCAAGCAGGAAAAAATCACCACTAACAAGTTCCTTGGGCTTGAAAAAAATAAAATACTCCCTGAAAACCTTCATGACCTCATCACGGGGAGTGAGCACAGCCTTTTGAATCCGGTGCGCGTAGTGTATTGAATCGGTTATTTTTTGCTTTTGCCGGCTTATTTCTTCATTTTTCTCTGCAAGCAGAAGATTGGCTTTTTTCTTCTGTTTCAACTGCATAAATATCAGCCAGGTAACAAGAACGACGAAACCGATAACCCCGAAGAGGATCGTTCGCACCATACGTTCATTTTTCAACATGGCTTCCTTGTCGCGCAACTCATAGGCCTGTAACAACTTTTCCTTGTTGAGCAGGTCAATCTGCATCTGCTTTTCCTTGGTCACCTCAACAACCTGGGTGAGTGTGTCTTTCGTGCTGGAAAGTTCAAGTTCTGTCATTAAACGACTCGCGTCGGCAGTATTCTTTAGTTCCTCCAGGCGTTTCAATTCCTCCTGCTGCAGGTGTTTCTGAATGGTGTTGAATTTCTCATAATACTGCATCGATAGGGAGGGATTTCCCATTTTTTCATAATTCTCTGCCAGGAGCCCATAACAGGTTTTCATGGTCTTGATATCATTCAATTCAGTGGCAATCTGAAGGGCTTCCTCCATACTCCTGCTCGACTCATCAAAACGTTTCAGATTTTGTAAACTCAGACCGATATTGATCTGATCATAAGCAATTTCTGCTTTCTTGCCCAGTGACCGGTTAATTTTAAGGCTTTCATTAAAATACTTTAGCGCCTCTTCATCTTTCCCGAGTTCAGTATATATTATGCCGACATTATTGTTTAAAACCTTAACAGCATTGCGATTACCCAATAATTTGTTCTTATCGATCGAAATGAGAAAATACTCTATCGCCTTGCTTCTTAACTTATTTTTCCAGAATAAATTTCCTGTAAGCGTATAATACTTTGCCAATTCATAGTTGTTATTGGCCTTCTGGAACTTTTCAATGTATTGGGTATATTGGTCGTATACCTTTTGATCTGCCGGGGGTAGCCCCTGCACGGTTTGGGAAGAACCAACTGAAAAAATCCCCAGGAATAGGATAAGACAGAGACATACAACGTAAACTGGCTTGAATCGTGTTGGATTCAATACAATATGCCTGATTTGCATCAAGTGCTTGATAGTTAGTGCGTTGTTTTTTCGGTTAAACCCCGGTTTAGCTCCTTTTCTGCTGATACCTTGCAATTGGAAGATAACCGACATTTATATAACAAATATATTCTTCCTGGCTTTAAATAGGAACTGCTTTTGATTTTTTTTTTTAAAGAGAGTCTGACATTGATAAACAACTGCATTTTAAAGGTCGAATAGCCTCCGGAATACAGAAAATTCAAATGGTTCTTATCTCCCTGCAAATAATTCATGAATCCATTTATTAATTTGGTAGATGCGTTGGTGATGCAATCACCCCTTTTATAAGTTCAATCAGATTAGCAGGATTCTTCCAGGTAATATATCTTTGCCGGACTTAGGAGAGTTTATGGATATAGCTTTTGATGAAAGGGACTTGCGTAGGTTCATCGTTGTAGGTGACAGGGTGCTGCTTAAACCCAAATCACCGCTGGAAAAGACTAAAACTGGCCTTTTTCTCCCACCTGGAGTGCATGAACGGGAAAAAATCCAAAGCGGATACGTGCTGAAAGTTGGACCCGGGTATCCCATTCCGGCGATTACCGAGGCCGATGAGCCCTGGAAAAATAAATCCGATGATGTGAAATATGTTCCTCTTCAGCCCAGAGAAGGGGATCTGGCAGTATATCTGCAAAATAGTGCCTATGAAATTGAATTCAATAAGGAACGCTATGTAATTGTTTCACATTCAGCTATATTGCTCCTTATCAGGGAAGAGGACTTATTCGAATAAAGCCTTTTTAAGCACCGGCTAATACAGCAGGTCTTTACTCCGGAATGTCGTTGTTGATATCAGGTGAATCTGTTTCCCCTTTTACCGAACCTTTGTTAACAAGAGGGAAGAAAATGAAGGCGAGGGTACCGGCCAGCATTAGAAAGAGATTGGAGGTTGCCCATGCTATAAGTGCAAGGATGGATCCCTCCTGAAGACCAACTCCATATATAACCAGGGTATGTGCCACCATAAAATGATAGGCCCCGATTCCACCCTGAACTGGGGCTATCATTGCCAAACCACCCATTACAAAGGTTACTGCTGCTGCAACGAAGGACAATTGAGCGGTAGGCGGATAACTGAAAAAAACCACATACATGGCGAGTAGCCACATCAGGTATATAAAACAGGTATGCCCGATGTAAGCCCATTTATTCTCCAGTTTTCCGATTGTCTTTAATCCCTCGGCAAAATTGTGCAACAGGGATGAAATCCTGCTCCCAATTCTGGTTTTTATCAACCGGCTTCTGAAAATATACAACATGGCAATCCCTGCAACACCGGCAATAGCCAATATCAATATATTCCTGGTGGAAAATAGTTTTTGCAAATTAAATTGAACCTCCGAGTTTGCTTCAAGAAATTGGTTGAAAACCCCCACCTGGGAAAATAATATAAGAAAGGCAAAGAAACCCAGGGCTACAACATCTGTTATCCTTTCAATCACCACAGTCCCTACCAGTTTGGTAAAGGGGATTTTCTCATACCTGGAAAGAACACTGCAGCGTGCAATTTCTCCGGCCCTTGGGAGAGCAAGGTTTACCAGGTACATCACCATTACCGAAAGAAAGGTGTTGATGGTTCTTGGCTGATAACCCAGGGGCTTGATTAGCATGTTCCACCGGTATGCCCGGCTGATATGACTCAACATACCGATAAGAAAAGATGCCAGGAGCCACCAGTAATTTACCTGGTGCAGGTTTTCCCTGAATTCTGCCAGGTCCATATCTTTATATACCCACCAGAAAAGAAGGATGCCAAGGCTGAAAAAAAGAATGTATTTTAAAGAACCAATTATTTTACTTCTCATAAGTATTGTTCAAAGAGTCTTACCGGTTTAAATCTGGTCAGAAATCCAGGGTCCTTAAAGAAAGCGCAAACCTACGTGTTTTTTGGAAAACAGACAAATATGGACAATTCTTGCGGTTATTGTAATGTTTATTCGAAAACCCAGGTGCAATTCAGTTTCCACCATGGAACCATTGAAAATGATAATTTAAAGAACTGCTGGCCTATGCACAATTATTACCTGTGGTTTCCGAAAATGCAATGTACATACCGGAACAAGCCCGGGGACCGAATATGCGCAATTTAGACGCGGCTGGTTGGTTCAGCCAGACAAAGCATATGGACCCTCACTCTGGATTGTGCTGAATCCTGAGCAGAAGATACCCTGAGGACCCTGGTTTAGGGGATTTTCCTGACTCCCAGGGCAGATTCTTTCCATGCTGTGAAATGACGGCTATTTCATTCCTTCCGGAAACATAGTGCTGGTATTACTTCACAAGGATTTGGCCTGGGGAAATACCTGAAGCTAACCTGGTTCATTATTCTATGGAATTATTACCTTAGCACCTGTATTAAAAATTCAGACCTTGGCGAAAAATAAAGAAGTGCTTAAGAATACCCGGCAATTCATAAAAGAGGATATCTGGAAGATTACTCCTGGTCAACATCCCAGGTATTTCCTGATCCGCCAGTTGAAAATTGCCATCATGGCATTCAAGGGTTTTACCGAGAATCATATTCAGCTTAGGGCATCAGCTCTGACCTTCTACAGCCTGTTGTCGGTTGTCCCTGTGGTTGCCATGGTTTTTGGAATCGCCAAGGGTTTTGGTCTGGATAGCACGCTGGAGTCTGAAATTGTCGAGAAATTTAAAGGCCAGGAAGAAGTAATGAAATGGATACTTTCTTTCGCGAAAAATTTTCTTGAAAATTCAAATGGCGGTGTAATTGCCGGCGTAGGGCTTGTGGTGTTATTTTGGACAGTGATGAAAGTACTTGGAAATATTGAGGATTCCTTCAATCACATCTGGCAGATCCGGCATCCCCGGCCTCTCGTGCGTAAGTTTACAGATTACCTGTCTATAATGCTCTTTGCACCGATATTAATGGTGTTATCAAGTAGTGTTACCGTTTTTATCACTACCCAGATACAAACAATAACTGAATCAGTGCCTTTTCTGGGGAGAATAGGTCCTCTGATTTATTTCGGGATGGGACTCCTGCCATATGCTCTGGTCTGGTTGGTTTTTACCCTTATTTATATTGTAATGCCAAACACCCGGGTTACCTTCCGGAGCGCTTTTATTGCCGGGGTTATTGCCGGAACTATTTTTCAACTCTTACAATGGGGCTATATCCATTTTCAAATGAATATGAACAGTTATAGTGCTGTCTATGGAACCTTCGCAGCACTCCCTCTGTTCCTGGTCTGGCTGCAGCTGAGCTGGCTCATTGTCCTGTTTGGAGCTGAGATATCCTTTGCAAATCAAAATGTTGAAAAGTACGAATATGAAACCGAATCCCTTCATATTAGCCATTATTACAGGCAGATTCTCAGTTTGTATATAGCTCATTTTGTGGTGAGGAACTTCGCAGAGGGTAAGGAACCGATGACTGCGCAACAGATCGCCCATGCCCTGGAAATGCCGGTAAAGATTGCCCGTGATATTCTGTATGAATTGGTTGCATGCCGAATCTTTTCAGAAACGGTTACCGACAGTCCCAAGACAAATGCCTACCAGCCTGCACGCGATATAAGTACTATCACTGTTCGGTATGTTCTGCAGAAACTGGAGAAAAGCGGTCTCGAGAATATTCATGTTGCCTCCACCCGGGAATTACAGGCAATTACCTCTATTCAGGATTCTTTTCTGAAAACTCTCGAAGAGGCTCCGGTGAATAAACTATTAAAGGATATCTGATTTTTGATCCCCGTTTACCTGCTTTTATTCATATTTCCACGGGCAGAGGACGCAAAGATGCCCCCAAAACAAAGAAGGGTGAAAATCAGAAATGCCATCCGGAGTGCATGCATAAAAGATTCCTGATTGGATGCTGAAATACTCTCCTTTCCAATAAAAATACTCATTAACAGCATGGCAATTCCCATGCTGAGCATCTGACCCGTAAGTCGCATGGTGCCTAACATGGCCGATGCGATTCCTAAATCTTTTTTATCTACCGAACTCATAACAGCATTGGTATTCGGTGAAGAGAAAAGCGCAAAACCAAAACCAAGTAATACAAGATTTGAAATTACAATTATGGTAGCTGTGTCGGGACGTAAAAATGCAAATACTACAAGCCCTGCAGTGCATACCGACATGCCCCATGTGGCGATAACACGAGGCTCAAACTTATCGGAGAGCTTACCCGAAAAAGGCGAAACAAGAGCCATTACCAGGGGTTGGACAAACAAAATAAGACCGGAACGCTGCGGTGAAAAGCCCCGGACATATTGTAAATAAAGGCTCAGCATAAAAATAATAGCAAAAGTTGCACTGTAGTTGATAAGCGCCGCAAGATTTGAGTAGGAGAAAATTTTGTTACTCCTGAAAATCGTTAGGTCAAGAATGGGATTCTTAAGGCGTGCCTCTATATTAAGGAAGAGTCCAAGCATGCATATCCCCCCTCCGAGAAGAAGTACCCCTTGCTTATTACCAAGTTCCGAAAATCCAAGCATGATTCCGACTAGTGCAATGGCATATACCAGTGTACCTGCCCAGTCAAACTGTCGTTTATTTTCATCAGCCCACTCTCCTTTGATATGTTTTGCAACCAGGTAAATAGTTACAAGTCCAATGGGTACCATGATCCAGAAGATGCTTCTCCAGCCAAAATGTTCGGTTAACAAACCCCCGAAGAATGGACCCAGGGATAAACCGAGGTAAACAGAGGCTGAGTTAAGCCCAATAGCTCTGCCACGTAACCCGGGTGGAAAAACGGATGTAAGAATGGCCATGGCAGTACCGAAAATCATAGTGCTCCCAATTCCTTGTATAACCCTGGAGAGAAGCATGATGGTTCCTTCGGTCGCCAGAGCACCCATCAGTGATGAAAACGTAAAAATGATCATCCCACTTAGAAAAATAATCTTTCTTCCGTACATATCAGCCAGTTTCCCTACCGGAATCAGCAATATGGCTGCCGAAAGCAGATAGGCGGTAGCTACCCAGCTGATCATTACGGCATTCATGGAGAATTCCCTGCCCATGCTTGGTAAAGCTATATTAAGCGATGAACCCATAAACGGGGTCAGAAAGGAACTTAATACAGCTACGGTAAGAACTGTTTTCTGGCGGGAATCCATCTTTTTTTTCTTCGAAAATACTGATTTTGGGTAAATACTTGTTTTCTGGAACTTTTTTATTATACTTGCAGCAATGAAGAATGTGTCATTAAACGGGTTCCTGCATCATCACCATCATACGATTGGTGCAATATAATCCTGCAGAGAACTGTATAAATAACCAAAAGGTTTGCAGCATCTGCAAACCTTTTTTTTTAAATTGGCCCTATGGAATTACTTAAAGTAGCAATCCAAAAATCTGGTCGCCTGAGCGAAAAATCCCTTTCTCTCCTCTCTGAATGTGGAATAGGAGTTGATAATGGCGACAGGAAACTTGTTTCACGTTCATGGAACTACCCGATTGAGCTGCTTTTTTTGCGCGATGATGATATCCCCCAGTATGTGGCAGATGGCGTTGCCGATGCCGGAATTGTTGGTGAAAATATCCTGGCCGAGAAGGGAATCTCCCCCGGGCTCCTTGAAAGGCTTGGCTTTGGAAGGTGCCGTCTTTCACTCGCAGTCCCGCGCAATTCCTCCTATAAAGGATTGGACTGGTTTGCCGGTAAAAGGATTGCTACATCATACCCGCAAATACTGAAGAAATACCTGGAAGAGAAAAAAGTCGATTCAGAAATACACGAAATAAGTGGAAGCGTTGAGATTGCACCGGGTATCGGCCTGGCAGACGGCATTTTCGATATAGTCTCCTCAGGAAGTACACTTATAAGCAACGGACTTACCGAAGTTGAAACTGTAATGAGGTCGGAGGCGGTACTTTTCAGGCACAGGGACCTTCCTGCCGGAGTGCAGGAAACACTCGACAACCTCTTGTTCAGAATCAGAGCTGTTCAGCGTGCAAAAAATAACAGGTATATCCTGTTGAATGCCCCAAACAGCAGTATTGAAAAGATAACATCCGTAATCCCCGGAATGAAAAGCCCAACCATAATGCCCCTGGCCCGTAAGGACTGGAGTTCCATACATTCCGTTGTTACCGAACACGATTTCTGGGAGGTAATTGGACAACTGAAAGAACTCGGCGCAGAAGGTATTCTGGTAATCCCGATTGAGAAAATGATCCTGTGAAATAATGAGTTTTGTTTCCTTGCTACCTAAAATAAAATGCAGAATATTCACATAAATAAAAATTGCCATGAGCCTGATGAAAATTTTTGAAAACCCGGCCAGGGGAGAATGGAGCAGAATTCTTGCACGACCGGCAATGAATAATTACAGACTGGAAGAAGCAGTGCTGAATGTTCTGGAACAGGTGAAACAACACGGCGATGAAGCTGTAAGCAAGTTTACCAGTGATTATGATGGTGTTTATCTGGAAAATTTCAGGGTAAGCCCTGAAGAAATTTCCGAGGCGGAATCATCGTTGAGCCCTCAAGTCAGGAAGTCAATTACTTCTGCTATTGCCAATATTGAGAAATTTCACCGCTCACAATTAGTGGTGGAAAAATCCATCGAAACAATGCCTGGAGTGAAACTCTGGCAAAAAGCCATCCCTATCGATAAGGTTGGTCTGTATATTCCGGGAGGAACAGCCCCTTTGTTCTCGACTTTGCTTATGCTGGGTATTCCGGCTAAGATAGCAGGTTGTAGCCAGATCGTTGTCTGCACCCCTCCTAATAAGGATGGCAAGGTTCATCCGGCAATCCTTTATTCTGCCAAGGTAATCGGGTTAACCAACGTATTTAAAATTGGCGGGGTACAGGCAATCGGGGCCATGGCCTATGGTACAGAGTCCGTTCCTTCGGTGTACAAGATTTTTGGCCCGGGAAACCAATACGTAACAGCAGCCAAACAAGTGGTTAGCCGTGAAGGTATTGCCATTGATATGCCTGCTGGTCCATCCGAGGTAATGGTGGTTGCCGACTATACGTCAGTTCCATCCTTTGTAGCTTCCGACCTGCTCTCCCAGGCTGAACATGGTGTCGACAGTCAGGTGGTTCTTGTAACCAGGTTTGCAGATATTGTGAAACCCGTCCTTGATGAACTCGATAACCAGCTGGAAACACTGCCCCGCCGGGAAATTGCCTCCAAAGCCCTCGAGTTCAGCAGAGTGGTTGTTCTATCCTCGGACGAGGAAATTGTCGATCTGGTAAATGAGTATGCCCCTGAACACCTGATACTGGCAACATCAAATGCCACTGAATTATCAGCCAGGGTGCTGAATGCCGGTTCCGTATTTCTTGGAAATTTCTCGCCAGAAAGTGCCGGAGACTATGCCTCTGGTACGAACCATACCCTCCCCACCAGCGGTTATGCAAAAATGTATGGTGGTGTGAATATGGATTCATTCCTTAAAAAAGTAACCTACCAGCAAATTACCGAGTATGGCCTGTTTAACCTGGGCCCGGCTGTGATGGAAATGGCAACCATTGAAGACCTTGATGGCCACAGACGGGCTGTCAAAATACGTATGGATTCATTAAACAAGAGCTAATTTAAATGATCCGGATCGAGAAACTGGCACGCCCCTCAGTACTGGCCCTGAAACCTTATTCCTCAGCAAGGGATGAGTACTCAGGATCTGCAGGGGTATTCCTGGATGCAAATGAATGCCCCTTTAATGCTCCCTTCAACCGGTATCCCGATCCGCATCAGCGATTGCTAAAAGACCGGATTGCCGCAATCACCGGAACCAGCAGTAACAATATTTTCCTGGGAAATGGCAGTGACGAAGCTATCGACCTTCTCATCAGGGCATTCTGTGAGCCTGGCTGCGACGAGGTGATTGCAATGGATCCGTCCTATGGGATGTATGAAGTGGCTGCGGCAGTAAATAATGTGAGCCTGAAGAAAGTCCGGTTAAACGAAGATTTCTCGCTTAATGCCGATGCCATGCTCAGGGTTGTGGGTGATCATACCAAACTCATTTTTCTCTGCTCACCAAACAACCCTACTTCCAATAGCCTGTCAGCGGCTTCAATCGGGAAAATCCTGAAGGGATTTACGGGACTGGTGATCCTTGATGAAGCTTATATCGATTTCTCCGGTGCACATACTTTTCTTGACAAATTGAAGGAACATGAAAATCTGGTTGTACTGCGCACCTTCTCCAAAGCATGGGGTCTGGCCGGAATACGCCTTGGGATGGCCTTCGCCGATCCTGCCGTGATTTCAATCCTTGATAAAATCAAATACCCGTATAACGTAAACATTCTTACCCAGGAAAAGGCGATGGAGGCCCTTTCGGATCCGGAGAAGAAGAATGAGTGGGTGAAAACAATACTGGCAGAGAGGGAAAAACTAATCCCGCAGATAAAGCTTCTTCCCTGGGTCAGTATGATTTACCCCTCTGATGCAAATTTTATACTGGTGCAAGTCCTTAACCCAAAGGCAGTTTATAATTGGCTTGTTAAAAACTCGATCATTGTCAGGGACCGGTCAACAGTGACTCTTTGTGAGGGATGCCTGAGAATTACGGTTGGAACACCTGAGGAAAACAAAGCCCTGATTCAATCTTTACTGGATTTTAAAGAATAGTACCATGGCCTCTTCATTTCCGCCCAATACTGACCAGCAGGCAGTGCCTGCAAAGCGGCTTTTGTTTATCGACAGGGACGGAACCCTGATTTTAGAGCCTCCGGAAACATTTCAGGTCGACAGCCTCGAACTGCTGGAATTTCTGCCTGGGGTATTCAGGAACCTGTCACTAATTGCTGGCAAACTCGATTATGAAATCGTGATGGTTACCAACCAGGATGGGCTTGGCACGAAAGTATACCCTCAGGAGTCCTTTGACCTTGTGCAAAACAGGGTTCTCCGGTACCTGCAGAACGAAGGCATCAGCTTCATGGATATCCATGTAGATAAATCTTTTCCGCATGAAGGTCTCGATACGCGTAAACCAGGCGTGGGGATGCTGAAGAAATACTTCGACAGGGAATATGACTTGCCCAACTCATATGTTATCGGTGACCGCCTGACTGATGTTGAACTGGCAGCCAACCTGGGAGCCAAAGCTATCCTGATTGCCGGTCCTGAGATGCAAAAAGAAATAGCTGATAGGAATCTGGCTTCGGTGTGTGCGCTCATTTCGCCTGACTGGGATCATATAACAGACTTCCTTTTTCTTCAGGACCGAACTGCTGAAGTGAAACGGGTCACCTCTGAAACAGATATTTATATCAGACTAAAACTCGACGGTGCCGGTAACGCAGAGATTAATACCGGTTTGGGTTTCTTCGATCACATGCTCGGTCAGATTGCACGACATGCCGGCTGTGATCTCGAAATCCGTGTAAAAGGAGACCTGGAAGTGGATGAACACCATACAGTGGAAGATACTGCACTGGCTCTCGGTGAGGCATTCAACAGGACCCTGGGTAATAAACAGGGTTTGGAGCGGTATGGCTTTTCTCTCCCAATGGACGATGCTTCGGCGCAGGTGCTGATCGACTTTGGCGGAAGGCCCTGGCTGGCTTGGAATGCAGAATTCAAAAGGGAAAAAGTAGGTGATCTGCCAACTGAATTATTCTCACATTTCTTCAAATCTTTCAGCGATGCTGCCCGTTGTAACCTGAACATCCGATGTGAAGGAATTAACGAACATCATAAGATTGAATCGGTATTTAAAGCCTTTGCCCGTGCAATTAAAATGGCCATCCGCCGCGATCGTCTTAATCAATCACTCCCATCAACAAAAGGAATTCTCTGAACATGTCAAAAGGAATCTCTGGAAATACTGCAATCCTGCTCGTCCACTGCCCTGACCAGAAAGGAATAGTGGCTGGTATTACCCGGTTTCTGCATGAAAACCGGGGGAATATCATTTACCTCGACCAGCATGTCGATACAGAGGAACAGGTCTTTTTCATGAGAATAGAATGGGAATTGGAGAATTTTCTGATTCCCGGAGAAAAAATCAGGGAGTATATTTCTACTCTCCTGGTGCCCAAGTTTAACCTGACCTGGCAGTTATTCTTTTCAAAAGATATTCCACGCTGTGCCATTTTTGTATCCAGGTTTTCTCATTGCCTATATGATATTCTGTCGCGCTGGCAGGATGGTGAATGGGAGGTGGAAATTCCTCTTATCATCAGCAATCATGAAGATTTAAAGGAAGCTGCCAACCGCTTCGGATCCCTTTCTTCCAGACGATGTGTTGGGACTGAAGGAAAAATGCGGAAGCAGAACAAAAACGCCTTTCTTAAATCAAGAAGGTATCGATTTTGTTGTACTTGCCAGGTACATGCAGATCATCTCGGAGAATATGATTTCTGAATGGGAGAACAGAATAATTAATATTCACCATTCCTTTCTTCCGGCTTTTCCCGGAGCCCGACCCTACCATTCTGCCATGGAACGGGGAGTTAAAATCATTGGGGCTACATCGCATTATGTCACGGGAGAACTTGATGCCGGTCCCATAATTGAACAGGATGTGGTGAGAATTTCTCACAAAGACAATGTGCGGGATGTGATAAGAAAAGGACAGGACCTTGAAAAAATCGTGCTGGCAAGGGCTATCTATGCTCATCTGCAACATAGATTGCTCGTTTACCGGAACAAAACCATCGTTTTTAACTAATGTGCAGGTGCAGAATAAATCAATAGGATGAAAATTGCAATCATTAAATACAATGCCGGTAATATACGATCGGTTTTTTTTGCCCTTAGCAGGTTAGGTGTAGAACCCCTTGTTACCTCCGATCCTGACCAGATACGGAAAGCAGATAAAGTTATCTTTCCAGGGGTAGGAGAAGCCTCCACAACGATGATTTCTCTTAAGGAAACCGGGCTGGATCAGGTCATAGGTGAACTCAGGCAACCTGTTTTGGGCATTTGTCTCGGACTCCAGCTAATGTGCAGTTCAAGCGAGGAAGGCAATACTACTGGACTTGGAATTTTCAACGAACAGGTTAAGAAATTCCCCTTGCGAAAGGCAGACGGGAATCTTCTTAAAGTCCCGCATATTGGTTGGAACACTATTGATCACTTAAAAGGGCCATTATTTAAAGGCCTGCCTGACCCTGCTTTCGTCTATTTTGTGCATAGTTATTATGCTGTGGTTTCCGATCATATAATTGCTCAGAGCTCCTATGGGGTTGATTTTTCTGCAGCTTTGCAAAAGGATAATTTCTTTGCCACGCAATTTCATCCCGAGAAAAGCGGACGGATGGGTGAATTGATACTACAAAATTTCATTGCCTTATGATAAGTATTATTCCGGCAATTGATCTGATAGGAGGGAAGTGCGTACGACTGGTACAAGGTGATTATGTCAGGAAAACGGAGTATGATTTCAATCCGGTGGACCTTGCAAAACAGTTTGAGGATGCAGGCATAAATCGCCTGCACCTGGTAGATCTCGATGGAGCGAAAAGAAAAGAACTGATTAATATTGCCGTGTTGGAGAATATCTGTACTTCAACAAAGCTGTCAGTCGATTACGGAGGTGGAATTACCAAGCAGGAGGACCTGGACAGGATATTCAATGCCGGGGCTGATTATGCTGTTATCGGCAGCCTCGCTGTTCATAATCCGGACCTTGTTTATAAGTGGCTTGAACGTTTTGGAAACGAAAAAATTATAATAGGCGCCGATGTGAAAAACCAGTTCATTGCTGTAAATGCCTGGCGGGACACAAGTGAGTTGAATCTTATTGATTTTATTGCGGACTGGTTGGATAGAAACGCGAAATATTTCCTTTGCACTGATGTTGAAAAGGATGGCATGCTGGCGGGTTCTTCTGTTGACCTCTACAGACAGATTCTTACCAGGCAGCCCGTCGTCAGGCTTATCGCAAGCGGAGGGGTGTCATCCCTGGCTGAAATAAAAGAATTAGAGGATGCAGGAATTCATGGAGCAATTATTGGAAGAGCATTATTTGAAGGGAAGTTAACCCTTCCCGAACTATCAATTTTTTTATAAAGTGCTGGCAAAACGTATCATACCCTGTCTGGATATCCGTGATGGAAAAACTGTCAAGGGTGTCAATTTTTTGGATATCCGCGAAGTCGGTGACCCGGTCGAGATGGGAAAATATTATTCAGACGCAGGTGCTGATGAACTCGTGTACCTCGACATCACCGCAACTCATGAGGGCAGAAAACTCTTTTCACAACTGGTTAAGCGAATCGCTGCTCACCTGAGTATACCTTTTACAGTCGGAGGTGGTATATCGGAACTTTCAGATGCTGCACTCTTGCTTGACGCAGGTGCAGATAAAGTCTCAATAAACTCTGCTGCGGTTCGCAATCCTGGACTTATCGATAAATTAGCGGCTGGCTTTGGTAATCAGTTTGTTGTTGTAGCAATTGATGCGTTTTTCTCAGGCACTGGTTGGGAGGTATTTCTGAATGGTGGGAGAGTTCCCTCAGGCAGAGAATTATTCCAGTGGGCCCGGGAGGCCGAATCAAGAGGAGCAGGGGAAATCCTTTTTACTTCAATGAACCACGATGGTACAAAAAATGGTTTTGCCTGTGAAGCGCTTAACCGGCTTTCCGAAATATTGACAATACCGGTAATTGCATCTGGCGGAGCTGGTAAAATGGAACATTTTACTGAAGTATTCACGACGGGGAATGCGGATGCAGCGCTCGCTGCAAGTATCTTTCATTTTGGGGAAATTGACCTTTCCGAATTGAAAAAATACCTGCTGGAAGAACAGATTCCAGTTCGACTATAAGAAGATTTTTGCGAATGTCAGTAGAGAAGATACTGATTATAATCTAATTGAAAAACAAATGAAAACAATTACTTCCATTCCGGATTTCTCAAAGATGAACGGATTAATACCTGTAATTGTACAAAATGCTAGTACTGCAAGGGTTCTAATGCTTGGTTTTATGAACCGGGAAGCATGGGAGAAAACGATGGATTCCGGCCATGTTACTTTTTTCAGCCGAACGAAAAACAGGCTATGGACAAAAGGAGAGGAATCCGGAAATTTCCTTTTGGTGAAAGAAATCTTTCCCGATTGTGATAATGATACCTTGCTAATCACTGCGGATCCTAAGGGACCTACCTGTCATACCGGGGATATCAGTTGTTTTGGAAATGAAAATCCGGAAAGCCTTAGTTTTTTGGGTGAACTGCAGGAGCTAGTTTTAAATCGTAAACAGGAACTACCTGAAAAATCCTATACAACTTCACTTTTCAAATCAGGGATTAATAAAATTGCCCAGAAAGTGGGAGAGGAGGCCGTCGAATTGATAATTGAATCAAAGGATCAGAATAAGGAACTGTTTCTTGGTGAAGCCGCAGACTTACTCTATCATTATCTGGTGCTGCTGGCTGCAAAGGATTGTTCAATCGGAGATGTAATTGACGTTTTGAAAAAAAGACACAGATAAATATTAGAGATACATATCTGAATCAATAATTCATTGATATACCCAATGCTGTAAATTTCTATTCCTGGAGTTGCAGATTTCGAATACTGTCAAGTAATTCTTTACTGGAGAATGGCTTGGTGAGCGTATTGGCAGCCCCCAACTGCCGGGCACTTTTTAGATGATCGCCTGCACTTATCCTGCCTCCTCCTGAAATAGCTATTATTTTTGGCGGAATTACCATGTTCCTGAGTGTAATGATGACTTCAATTCCATCGGCCTCAGGCATTATGATATCTGTTATTACCAGGTCAGGCTGGAAAATGGTAACGTACGGAGAGCCTCCTTGCGTCATTACAAATCATAACCTGGTATCCCTCAAGTTCGAGAGTGGTTTTTAATCCTTCACGGATCATTTCCTCATCGTCAATAACCAGTATCCTTTGTATCATCCTCCACTCCGTTTTCCTGCACCAGGGATATTCATATTAATTGACAGGGATTTCACTGTTATCCTTATCAGATATGGGCAAATATATATAAAATTTGGTCCCCTGGTCCTTTATGCTTTCAAGGAATATTTCTCCTTCATACTGATTGAGGATGCTCTGTACAATGGATAGACCGAGACCTGTTCCCATTCCGGTTTTTTTTGTGGTAAAAAAGGGATCAAATATTCTTGCTTTAATTTCATCATCAATCCCATGACCTGTGTCGGAAAATAGTATTTGTGCATAGTTTTTCTCGGGTTGTAATGCCGGATGGCGGTGTTGCAGGTTGCGTCCGGAGACCGGCAATAATTCTATGCGTATGGTTCCACGTCCCTCCAGGGCATGGATCGCGTTGGTAACCAGATTCATTGTAATTTGATGCAGATGCAGGGGATTCATCCTTACTAAGCCTGTAGTGCGAAAATCCATGTCGAGTGTTATCTCCGCTGGCAGGGAAGGCCGGATTATTTGTATAGCCTCCTCCAGTAATTCCCCGGGATTTATCATTTCCAGCGATTCATCCGGTTGCCTTGAGAAATTTAAAATTTGCTGTACCAACTGTTTTCCTCTAATCTGTGCCCCAAGGACCCTTTCAAGATTACTCTTTACTACTGACTCATTACCTGCGGCCTTGATGGCAAGTTCTGTATATAATTGCATCCCCATCAGCAGGTTATTGAAATCATGCGCAATGCCGCCTGCAAGAGAACCAATTGCCTCCAGCTTTTCGGCACGCTTCAAACGGTTCTCAAGTATTTTGGTTTGAGTGATGTTCTCAATAATTCCGTCCAGGTAAAGAATATTCCCTGTCTCATCCCTCGAAATCCTGAAAGAGTCTTTCACCCAGATAATTTCTCCGTTTTTCCTTACAAGCATGAGTTCATTGATGAAAGGGCCATGTAAGTCTTTGATATTCAGCATCTGACCTACTCTCAGATTTTTGTCGTAGTAAAGACTGTTTACAGGGAGTGTTGTAAGTTCAGCACTGTCGTAACCCAGTAATTCAGCGAATCCACGGTTAAAATAAATAAACCTTCCATCGGTTGTGGTACGATATATTCCTACCGGCAATTTTTCAGTCAGGGTCCTGTACTTCTCCTCACTTTCCTGGAGTGCTTTTTCTGATTCAACCCGATCTGTTACATCTATTATAAAACCTCTGAACCCAACTGTATGACCTTGCTCAATTTTTTTTTCAGAATACAACAATACCGGAAATGTTGATCCATCCTTGCGAAGTGCAGTATAGGAATGATCATCCGGATTACCTCCACGTAAAATGGTTTCTATGTTTCTTAATATACGCGGTCGGTCGGATGGAATAAACATATTGAATGCATTGAGGTCGGGATCCTCCTTCGAATACCCGAACACCTGGTAGGAGTGGTCATTCAAAAAAAGGAAATTTCCCGAGATATCAATCTCAAATACCGTTTCCGGTAACATCCGGGTAAACTGACTGAATTTCTCCTCACTTTTTTTCAGTTGCTCCTGTATCTCAAGTTGATGCGTTACATCGAAGCCAATGCTTTTTATGCCTGTTAATTTACCGTTCTGGATCAGAGGAAGAGACATGATCATCACATGCGCCGTATTGCCGTTCTTCTTCCGGATGGTGTAGCGAAACAGATTCTTACGCTCTCCTTGCAGGGCTTTTCGGAAATTTTCTGCTAATAGCGATTCATCTGGCAGCAGGTTGGTGAGTAACAATCCTTTTGCAATATCTTCCGGTTGATATTCGGTTAACTGATAACCGGTCCTGTTGAAATAACGAACCTGCATATCCATGTCAGTCTCAAAGTATATAACAGGCATATTCTCAACCATTTCTCTATACTTTGCTTCACTGGCTCTCAATTCCTCCTCAGCCTTCCGGCGCGAACTTATATCAGTAAGCACATTGAAATGATACGATTCACCTTGTATTTCGATAGGAATGGAATGCACCTGAACATATTTTTCACCTCCTTTGCAATCTCTGTGAATAAAATCGAATTGTTCAATCTTGCATTCCCGTGCTTCCTTATATACCTGTTTAAGTATTTTGGCTGGAAGGATATTTAATTCCGTCTCCGATAAATTTTCAACTTTTTCTGCTGTTAAACCATAGAATAACCTGCCTGCTTCATTCATTTCGACAACTTGCAGACTCTCGGCATGAACAATATACATCACCGTGGTATTCTGAAAGAATATTTTGGAGAGGATATCATCCCCGGGCAATACCCTGTTAAAAACAGATGAACCTCCATCGGAACTATTATTGTCCATTCCAGTATTCCGCGTCTTTTCCTGTAACAGCCTGATCTGTTTTTTCGGTTTTTTGGTCTCTGCTTTTTGGCTATCCTTTTTGCCCATACCACTGATGTTGGTCCACGATTTAAATATACAGAATACTTCCGGTAAAATTTCACCGGTTAAAACGGTAAAAATGCAAACTGCCGGCTGTTGCCGGCAGTTTGTTTAAATTTAAAGAATTCTACTGGTAATCGGAACTTCCCGATTGGTTCCACCCGGGCTCACCAGATCAGTGTCCGCTCTTGTTCATTAAGATACATTGGATCGCCTTCCTTTACCCCAAATGCCTCATAAAACTGGGGCATATTCCTTAAGGGGCCAATAACCCTGAGGTTTCCGAGAGAATGTACATCTTCCTTCGTACGTCTCAATATTTCCTTATCTCTGATATTCTGGGCCCAGACATGGGCATAGGCAAGGAAGAAACGCTGTATTGGCGTAAATCCATCTGTCTTTTCTGCTGATTTGGCCTGTCCGGTTTTGCCAAATGCCGTTATTGAGACAAACATTCCCCCAAGATCCGCAATATTTTCCCCTAGTGTTAGCTTGCCATCGGCATGGAGGCTATCCAAAACAATATACGAACTATACTGCTTCACCAGTTTTTCAGTCCGTTCGTTGAATCGCCTCGCATCTTCTGCAGTCCACCAGTCTGTCAAATTTCCGACTTTGTCATAAAGTCTTCCCTGGTCATCGAATCCGTGAGTCATTTCATGCCCTATAACCATTCCGATAGCACCGTAATTAACCGCATCATCAGCATCCAGGTAAAAGAAGGGAGGCTGAAGAATCCCTGCGGGGAATACAATCTCATTTTTCGAGGGATTATAATAGGCATTCACTGTTTGCGGTGTCATTCCCCATTCCTCAGGATCAGCAGGCTTATTGATTTTGGAAAGCATGTAGTTCATGTTGAATTTTGCTGCCGAAAGTATATTTCCGGCAAAGCTTTCTCCGGATATTTCAAGGGCTGTGTAATCGCGCCATACATCGGGATAGCCTATTTTCAGTTTCATCGCCTGTAGTTTTTCGATGGCTTTTGCCTTGGTGGTATCGCTCATCCAATCCAAAAGGCCGATTCTTTCCTGTAGAGAGGATCTCAGGTTTTCCACCAGGCTAAGCATCCTGGTTTTTGCCTCAGGGGGGAAATACTCCTTTACATAGACCTGCCCAAGCGCCATACCAAGAGCTTCATCACAGGAATTCACGGCACGCTTCCAGCGTGGTTCCATTTCCTGCTTGCCCGAAAGTTCCTTACCATAAAAATTGAAACTGGCTGTGGCAAAGGCATTGGTGAGATAGGGTGCCATATTATTCAGTGTGTGCCACTTGAGGTATGTCTTCCATTCCTGGAGAGGTACCTCATCAAGCATCTTGTTCATTTCTTCAAAGAATTCAGGCTGGGCCAGGTTCACATCACCCGTTTCAGTTTTTTGAAGGCTCGTAAAATAGGAATCCCAGTTAAAGGCCGGATATTTTGCAGATAGCTCACTACGACTCATCTTATGGTAGATAGCGTTCGGATCACGCATATCCAACCGGGTCATGGAGGCGCGGGCCAGCCTGGTTTCTATAGCCATTATCTGCTCTGCATACTGCCGGGCTTCAGATGAAGAAGTACCGTAAATAGTGAAAATATCCTTAATATAATTAAGGTACGCCTTACGCAGGATTTCTGCCCGTTCATTATCTTCAACATAGTAATCCCTGTCTGGCATGCCAATACCTCCCTGGAAAATCCAGGCAATCACCAGGCTGCTGTTCTTACTGTCGGATTCAGCGAAGAGACTGAATAGAGGGCTTATACCAACAGTGTGCAGGTAGCTGATCATGTCCTGTAAATCCTTTTTGGAACCAATTAAATCTATCTTCTCAAGGATTGGTTGAATAGGGGTGAGGCCTGCATTTTCTGCCAGTACGGAATCATTAGCAGTTTTAAAGAATAAGCCTGTTTTCCGGGCGATTGGATCCTTTGAATTAACGTCGCCTGCAAGTTTTTCAGCAAGGACCTTTATCCTTTCCTGATTGTCTTCGGCAAGCTTGTCAAAACTTCCATATCTGCCGTATTCCGGCTTAAGGGGATTATTCTTCATCCAGCCACCGTTGGCGTACCGGTAAAAATCCTGAGAAGGGCTTACACTCAGATCCATATTCGCAGGATCGATCGCCGGTTTTTCAGAATTGCTTTTACATGCGTTGATCATGATCATTGAGCTGAGAATTCCTGTGATAATTATTTTTTTCATTGCTTAGTACTTAAGGTTTTCGGGTTACTGCCGATTAACAATCCACCAGATAAAAAGTTAAACGGAACAAAGGAAGTTACTTTGTTCCGTTCATTTAAATGAATTTAAAATCCAAAATATGCATGAATGAACCTGGAAACCTCGCCTTGTCATACTCTCCTGCAAATCAGCGAGGATTGAAGTGAATTGTGATAATAGGTTCTTATAGGTTTTCTTAATTAAACTGAGCCATGGTCTTTGCAATAATGCCCACCGCTTCATGAATCTGCGCTTCATTGATCACCAGAGGAGGTGCAAAACGAATGATGTGCTGATGGGTAGGTTTGGCAAGCAGACCATTGTCGCGAAGGGCCAGGCAAACATCCCAGGCTTCCTTTCCGTTCTTGGGCCGGATGACAATTGCATTTAACAGCCCTTTCCCGCGAACCAGTTCAATCATGTCATTCTTGATTTTCCGGATTTCATCGCGGAAAATTTTGCCAAGTTTTTCTGCATTCTCAGCAAGTTTTTCGTCCCGGATAACTGAAAGAGCAGCAATACCAACTTTGGCTGATAATGGATTTCCGCCGAATGTGGAACCGTGCTCACCAGGTTTGATACACAACATGATTTCATCGTCGGCCAGGGCGGCTGAAATGGGGAAAACACCTCCCGAAAGGGCTTTGCCAAGAATCAGTATGTCAGGGCGAACTCCCTCATGATCGCATGCCAGAAGTTTACCGGTACGTGCGATCCCGGTCTGAACCTCATCTGCGATAAATAGTACATTCTTAGCCTTGCACATGTCGTAGGCTTTCTTGATGTATCCTTCATCCGGAACAAATACGCCCGCTTCCCCCTGGATGGGTTCTACAAGAAATCCGGCAACATTGGGATTCTGCAAGGCTTTCTCAAGTGCACCGAGGTCGTTGTACGGAATCTTGATAAAGCCAGGAGTGAATGGGCCGAATCCGGCATACGAATCCGGATCGGTTGACATGGATACGATGGTGATCGTACGTCCATGGAAATTACCTTCGCATACGATTATCTGAGCCTGATTTTCAGGAATTCCTTTTTTTACATAGGCCCATTTCCGGCAAAGCTTCAACGCAGTCTCATCTCCTTCTGCACCGGTATTCATGGGCAATACTTTGTCATACCCAAAAAATTTGGTAACAAATTCTTCATATTCACCCAAAGTGCTGTTGTAAAAAGCCCTGGATGTAAGGGTGAGTTTTTTCGCCTGTTCAGTTAATGCCCCTACAATCTTTGGATGGCAATGCCCCTGGTTTACTGCCGAATATGCAGAAAGAAAATCAAAGTACTTCTTCCCTTCCACATCCCAGACAAAAACGCCCTCACCCCGGTCGAGCACTACAGGTAGAGGATGATAATTATGTGCACCGTATTTGTGCTCCCGTTCAATGTAATCATGTGTGGTCATTTCGCAGTCTTTTTATGGATTCGACAATATTTTGAAACGGGCAAATTTATACGGATTCCATTAATAAGATATGATTTTTGCCGGCTTTTTGAGAAATAACCATAATTTCAGGACTGGTAACGCCTGATGTTCCGGTATAAGATTCAGAAAATCAGAACCTGAATGTCATCCGGACATTAATCCTTCGGGAAGTGAGGTAATTAGGAACAGCAAACATGCCTGGTACTCCCTGCAGGTTCGACACGGTTTTGACCCACAGGTAAGAAATCGTATTCTGATTGCCGAAAAGGTTGAAAATCTCCGCACTTAGCAAAACTCCCTTAAAAGGCCTGAATACTTTTTTATCATTGGGAATAATTCCTGCCTCCTTGATGACTTTTATAAACCCGATGTCAACCCTTTTGTAGGCCTCCATTCTATATACCTGATCATACCGGTCGGTCATGGGTGGGCTGAATGGAAGCCTCCCTCCGTAAAGGAAATACAGACTCACCCGATAGGATGGGTTGCTGGGCAGGTAGTCCTGAAAATATAGGCCAAAATTTACAAGCTGGTCAGTGGGACGTGGATAATACCCGGGGTATACCTTATTGGAATCTTCGTCGAAGTAAAAATCTCCCCGGATATCTTCTCTGGTTTGCATAAAGGACAGGCTGGCCCAGGATTCAGCATCCCTCACAAATTCACCATTTATTTTGAAGTCTATCCCTGCAGCATACCCGGAGGCACTGTTTTTCGCAGAATATTGTACCCTTACATTGTCTATCTTGTATGGAATGAGATTTTTATAATCCTTATAGTAGAGTTCGGTGGTGAACTTGAATGGCCTGTCCCACGCACTGAAATAGTAATCCCCGCCTGCAACAAGATGTATGGACTCCTGAGCTTTCAACCGGGGATTTAATTGTCCGGTCTTGTCTCTTAGTTCCCGGTAAAACGGGGGTTGATCATATTTGCCTGCAGATAACCGTAACTGAATGTTTTTGTTAAACCAGGGAGTATAGGCTGCCGATATCCTTGGATTAATAACTAACTGGCCGTTGAAATCCCAGTAATTGGCCCTTATACCACCAGTAATAAATAAATCCTGTCCCCCCAGTGGCAGCACAATTGTGCTTTGGAAAAAGCCTGTCAGTCGTTCACTGGCAGGCTGGTGGGAAGCCCGTACCACGTCCGTCAGGTTAACACTGGTACCGGTATAGGGGAGGCTGTAACCGGCCGAATCGATCATCCTCCATTCATTTAACCGGTCATCTATGAATTCTTTCTGGTATTTTAATCCCCATTTTAGTTTGGTGACATCTCCGAAGTAATTTCCAATATGGGAGAGCGAAAATACCTGAACGTCAAGAAAATTCCGGGCATGGTTCAGGAAGGTTCCGACACCTATATTTAAAATGCTGTCACCTGTCGTTTCGGAACCTACCCGTGTATCGAGTTCATTGATCAGGTATTGTCCCTGTAAATCAAATGTCTCCTGTTCTGACGATGAATACCCCGAGGCAATCATCTTGAAATGAAGTTTTTCCCTGGGATGGTACATCAGACTCACAGCTCCAAGCCAGGTACTGTATTTATCCAACTCATTCCCGTCATAATAAATCTTAAGGCGGAAAGACTGATTAATGGTCCCAAAATCAGTTTCACGTGTTTCCGGGATAAAGGTATATTGGTTCATGGCAAAATTTCCCAGGATATTAACGTCCAGAACCGGGCTTATACGAACGTTAATATTGGTCTGTAAGTCACTGAAAACGGGTTGGTATTCACCCTTTGTTTCAAGGGAGTTTAACAGGTACTGGTTGGTCTTGTACCGGATACCGGTAATGTGCGAAAACCGTCCATCCCTGCTTGCTCCCTCCAGGTGAAACGTGCCTCCCAGCAAACTTCCTGAAACAGACCCGCCAAATTCACTGGGGCGCTTATAGCTTATATCCAGTACCGAGGACATCTTGTCCCCGTAACTGACTCCAAAGCCTCCGGCAGAAAAATTCACGGAAGAAACCAGATCCGGATTGATAAAACTGAGCCCCTCCTGCTGACCACTACGAATGAGAAATGGACGGTAAATCTCAATATCATTCACAAAAACAAGGTTTTCATCAAAATTGCCACCCCTTACTGAATACTGTGAACTTAATTCGTTGTTAGAGGATACCCCTGGCATGGTTTTTAAAATTGTCTCAATATTTCCCGTTGTATTTGGTACCATATCAAGCACTTTGGTATCAATCCTGTTGAGGTTTGATGTTCTGTCAGCATTACCGCTTATCTGTACCTCTCCTATGTTTTTTATGCTGACCTTCAATATTTTGTTCAAAAACAGGCGGCTTCCTGCCTGGAGGACCACCGTATCCTCCATTGGGGCATAACCCAGGCAGGAAAAAGTAAGAATATAAGTTCCGGGACTGGTAATCCGAAGACTGTAACGACCCTCCTGATCCGTAATAGTCCCTGCCATAGCTCCCTGCGTACTGACATTCACCAGTGGTATCCCCTTACCCTTCTCATCACTCACCAATCCCGATACAATTGCTGATTCCTGCGCAAATAGATGTACACAGGTAATCTGGATAAGCAAAAGGACGGAAAGCGGATGATGAATCTTCATGAATACTTCTGATTCCTTGATTTTTCGGGCTTGGTGCTACTTTTTTTGGGTGTTGTATGACCAGTTTTGGCCTGCAAGGCGCGAATTTGAGAATTTTTATTAATTCTGTACTCCTGTGAACCGAAATAAATAACTTCACTTTTACGAATAAATTGCATGGCCATGATTTTACAGTATGAGATAGTGCTTTCGGGCTACAAACCCGGTTTTCATCTTATTACCGATCGGATTGTGCCTGTATTAAAGGACCTCCCTGAGAAGGGTCTTGTAAATCTCTTTATTAAGCACACTTCGGCGGCACTTTGTTTGAATGAAAATGCCGATCCATCGGTAAGACACGACTTTGGCACCTTCTTTCGCCAGATGGTTCCTGAAGATGAGTTTTTATACAGCCATACACTGGAAGGGAAAGACGATATGCCTGCCCACCTGAAGTCTTCAATTCTTGGCCAAAGCCTGACGATTCCCATTACAAACCACCGTTTAGCCCTCGGTACCTGGCAGGGGATTTATTACTGCGAATTCAGGGATAACCCTTCTGCACGCAAAATTTGCATTACGGTAACAGGTGAATAGTCATAAATGGAGAATGTTGTGGTTTGTTATACAGCAGGCAGTGATCGCAAATGCAGCAGGGAATAATTCTTACTTTTGAAGCCATAAACTGAACTCATTAATGGAACATCTGTTTTTACTGGGTGACGAGGCAATTGCGCAGGGAGCAATGGATGCAGGCTTATCCGGAATGTACGCATACCCTGGTACTCCTTCCACCGAAATAATGGAATATATCCAGTCATCTGTCCTGTCGAGGGATATGAAGATCCATGCTGTCTGGTCTGCCAATGAAAAAACTGCCATGGAAGAGGCACTCGGCATGTCCTATGCCGGGAAACGTGCACTCGTTGCAATGAAGCATGTCGGTTTAAACGTGGCCGCTGATCCCTTTATGAATGCTGCAGTTACCGGGGTAAACGGAGGCCTGGTAATCGTCTCGGCAGATGATCCTTCCATGCATTCCAGCCAGAATGAGCAGGATTCGAGGTACTATGGCAAATTCGCACTGATTCCTGTTCTTGAACCTTCCAATCAGCAGGAGGCCTACAGCATGACCCGGACGGCATTCAGTCTTTCAGAAGAATATAAAGTACCTGTAATGCTTCGCATTACCACACGACTGGCGCACTCGCGCTCAGGGGTGAGACGTGATACCTGCATTCCGCAGAATGACCTGATTCTGTCGGATAACAAAAATCAGTTTATCCTCCTGCCGTCCAACGCAAGGGTGAATTATAGAAAACTACTCGGGCAACAGGATGAGTTTTTGAGAAAATCAGAAAATAGTCCATACAATCAGTTGATTCTAAACCCGGAGGCTAAAAAGGGGGTTCTGGCTTCCGGTATAGCATGGAATTATGTTAATGAAGTGATTGCCAGACACTCCTTTCCATTTAATTTGCTCAAGGTTTCCCAGTATCCGGCTCCGCTGGAACTAATGAGAAAACTATATGCAAATTCCGATGAAATTATTGTTGCGGAAGAAGGATATCCATTCCTGGAGGAAATGCTCACTGGAATCATACCCCTGGCCAAACCTGTACGTGGACGATTGGACGGAACACTCCCGCGCGACGGAGAACTTAATCCAAACCTCCTGTCCAAAGCACTGGGTTTTCCGGAAGTACCATTCTGGGAACCCTCTTCTTCGGTAACACCCCGGCCACCATCACTGTGCAGCGGATGTAGTCATGCCGATGTGTACCAGGCATTGAATATTGCCATGGAGCACTTCAATCATGGCAAGGTTTTTTCCGACATCGGGTGTTATACCCTTGGAGCACTGCCTCCCTATGAATCAATCAATACCTGTGTAGATATGGGTGCATCGATTACCATGGCGAAAGGAGCTGCCGATTCAGGCTTGCACCCGGCTGTTTGTGTAATAGGTGATTCCACTTTCACCCATTCGGGAATGACAGGCCTCCTGGATGCTGTGATCGAAAATTCGCCCATTACGGTGATCATATCCGACAACGGAACCACAGGAATGACCGGTGGACAGTCCTCGGCTGCTACTGGACGCATAGAAAATATCTGCCTCGGATTGGGTGTCAATCCTGATCACTTACACACGCTCATTCCCCTAAAGAAAAACCTCGAATCAAATGCTGAGGTTTTGCTGCGGGAAATGGAGTATAAAGGAGTTTCTGTAATCATTGCCCGGCGTGAATGCATCCAGACTGCCGCCCGCAGACAACGAAACAAGTCAAATAATTAATATATGAGAAAATCGGATATCATCCTGGCAGGGGTCGGTGGACAGGGAATTCTGTCAATCGCTGCTGTGATTGGCTTGGCCGCCCTTCGCGAAGGACTTAATATAAAACAGGCGGAGGTCCACGGTATGAGCCAGCGCGGTGGAGCCGTTCAGTCACACCTCCGTATTTCCTCCGGTGAGGTCCATTCAGACCTGATCCCTCAGGGCTATGCCGACCTGGTCCTGTCTGTTGAGCCCATGGAAGCACTCCGTTACCTCCCCTGGCTAGGGAAAGATGCCTGGCTCGTTACAAATTCAGAACCTTTCATTAATATACCGGATTATCCGCCAATTGAAAAGATTCAAACGGAAATTGAGGCGTTCAGCCGGCACATCCTGATTAATGCAGATCAGATAGCAAAGGAGGCAGGAAATGTTAAGGCTTCCAATATGGTGATCCTTGGTGCCGCTTCAGGATTTATTCAATTGGATTCATCCAGTTTTGAAGAAAGCATAACCGAATTATTTAAGTCCA
>JAXLTS010000021.1:0-83100 GCA_046329925.1 Bacteroidales bacterium | reverse complement strand
TCCTTTTCGATTGGGCACGTTCGGGGTTGTTAATATACAGGTAGTTTACGCGGAAACAATCGAATGAGCCGGCCGGGGTTTTCACCCGTTCTGCAGCGGTTACCTCCTTATCAATCTGAGTATCCTGTGGCTCTGCCGGCAACAGGTACGTCCACTTGCTATTCCGGTCAAGAGGGAACATTATTGCAAGCCTTGGACTTGAATAAAAGTACAGATCCGGTGTTATAGATTCATTCACAGGAAGCCAATCGGGAAAAATGACAAAGTTCGGGAAGGAATTTGCAAATCCTCCTTTTTTGACAAACACGATCATTCCCGGATTCTCATAGGCATATTTGGTAAGACCATCCTGTCCGGGCCTGTAGTATTCCTTCGAAAGGTCAGTATATCCGGATACCTGTGAAACGAACTGCACCAACTGGAGAGTATCCTGAACAAGGGTATCTTTTTCGATCCAAACCCTTATTTCCTGCCGGATCGAATCCCAGCCGGTTATCTTGTCCGATGCTTCTGACTCGTAATAGTAAATCCGAAAGTCCCTTGAATAAACCCACTCTGTACCGGGTTCAAGGGGATAGCTCAGAAGAGGATCGGGATTTACGGGATCCTTTTCACTGCAGGCAATTAACCCGAGCAAGACTGCGAAAAGAAGTATGGGTTTATCCATTATACACTGTAAATTAATACAGATCTATCGAAGTTCCAGCCCGAATAACCTGAATTCGTTTGAATCGAAATCCAGAGTATCCTCTCCTGTTATAAAACTATAGCGGAGTTTGAAGGACCCAATTCCGTTAAACAGTGTTACGGAATCCTTAACCGTTTCATCTTCGGCAATAATCCCATAATAGCCCATTGGTCCCATCTGTGTGCACAGGCGTTCGAAGGGGTACTCCACCCAGTTTCCATTTTCCTTTTTCAGCCAGCAGGTGGGTGAAAGATCCTCCAGGTCGCAAAGGAAATACCGGATCTGGCCAGGGTAATTGTTGGTAATGGAAACATCGATCCATCGATTTACCAGATATTGCTTTGCGCCAGTGCGAACAGATATCAGCGGGGGTTCCGGTTCCGGCTCCTGTTCTTTCTCACAGGCAGCAGAAACCAGGAGCAGAGCAATAACACCCATAGAATAAATTAAATTTCTCTTCATCCTGTTATCGTGTTTGCACTAACAGATGCATCTTATTAGATAAAGGTTGCCTGGAAAATAACAAACATTGTAATATTCATGAAAATTAGGTCATTTTTTACAAAAGACCAAAAAGGTGACTTCGGAAGGCCTTAAGGGCAGGCAAACTTTCAGTAACGAGTTACGTGGCAAGGCAGAGTCATATGGCTTTGCAATTCTGCGAATAATAGAACACGGATGACACGGGAAAAGCGGATTTACACGGATCAGAAAAAAAAGGTCGGGTTGAAATGCAGGGTAAACCCTTCTTTTCCAAATGAGACTGATAATCAAAGAGAATTCATATTGCCATCATTTGATAAACCGGCATTATCTGCGTACTGTTTTTTTTCTGATTATTGGTACCCATCATGAATTGATTATAGATTGCCAGCAGTTTAGCATAGCATATTTCACCAGCCGGGTTGCCAATACTAAAAAGCCCGTATGGCCCGAACATATCTGCCGTAGTTCTTCATGCTTTCGTTCACCGTACCCGCAGCCAATGATGCCAATGCTCCATTCCCGGTAACTTCAGTGGAGGAATAATAGTAATCCAATTTAATACCCTTTTCTCCAAGGCTTTTATTTATCTCATACCGTACATTGAACATCTTAATCAGTTCATCAATGGCCGGCAGATACCAATCGGAGAATCCACCCCCGCGATAATTAATGCAAAGCAGGGCTGCACTGTTGGTATGCCCCTCCTGGGCTAATATAGCCAGGCTGTTGCTCTTTCCATCCCAGCTGCTTTTGGCCGGAGGTCCAATGCCTGTAATCAGGTTGCTCCATACACAATTGTTGCTGATATCTTCAGGGCTTACAATCAATCCGTGTTGTCCGGATTTATCCAAATAATATATCACCCCGCCTCCATAAAGTTCTCCGATGTAATGTCCGGATGAGCCATCTGTGCTTCCCGCAGTGTTTGCATGCAGGGCATAGGGCACGCTTAATAACTGGCTTGTCCCCGTAATGGAATATTCAGTTCCACCTGCGGGATCAACCTCTGTTCTTAAGAAATAGGGCCCCTTTCCCCAATCAATCGTATCAAATCCTGCTTCGCCTCCTATTTCAATTGTAATTAACCCGCCTGCACAGGTGGTTGGCTTCTGAGTTTCGGTATAAACTACAGGCCCATCGGGTGATGCCTGCAAAATTGCCAGCCGTATGGCGATAGTTCCCGAATCAACCGGCACATGATTGTCGTTTCGGATCACCGCCTGATACTTCAATTTCTGAGGTGCCTGGGCAACCACACCGAAACAAATTGACACTGCAATTATTGCGGTAACAAATTTTCTCATAACCTTACTCCTGTTTTTTGACTACTTAATTAGTCTATTTACTTAAAAGCTGCTCTGAAAATCATCATTTTGAATCGGGCGCCAGCCAACGGATCCCATTTTCATCCAGAAGGTATTTCATCCCAAAGGAAAAATCAATCCGCACCTTCTTCCCCATATGGTCTGTCATCAGAAAACCTGCATCTTCCCTGCCTGTCCGCTCATCAACTATGGCGGATATATAAAATTCACCGATTGCTAAATCGGACGGTTTATTTGGTTGTGGGGCTTCCCAGGCTTGTAAGGACGCTGTCCACGGGTTCCCAGAGTTCGATCTTGTTCCCCTCGTGATCGAGGATGTGAACAAACTTGCCGTAATCGTAGGTCTCGACTGTATCCAGGATGGTAACCCCGTTTCCCTTCAGCTTCCGGAGCAGGCCTTCGAGGTTCTGCACCCGGTAGTTGATCAGGAATTCTTTTTTGGAGGGTGCGAAATAGGAATTTCCCTTCCTGAACGGGCTCCACTGCAGGTAGTTGATCTCCTCAGGCCGGTTGGCGTTGCGGGATTCAAAGGTAGAACCGTACTCATTGGTTACCAGCCCCAGGTTCCTGGCATACCATTCCCGGGTTTTTGCGGGATCATCAGAAAAGAAGAAGATGCCACCAATACCGGTGACGCGGGGGCTGGTGTCCTGCTCAACAGTCGGAGAGTCAGGATGCCGCTCCGTTTCAGGATTTTTCCCGGATGGGGACGGACTGATGCAGGAAGCAGTGAGGGCAAGCAGAAGTACTGCTGAAAGAGGCAAATGTTTATGCATTGAATCAGCTTAGTTTAAATTCAGGCTTTCTTTAATAAATATAACAAAGGTACAGTTAATCTTCCGAAGGATTGAGAAGATGTTCCTATTGCCGGACCATCAGATTTTCTCTTCAAAACAAACCCAAAACAGTTTTTTATCAAGTCCCCGTTTGGAGACCACCCCGGAAATGCTGAATGGGAACAGTCCTGGCTCCGTACCTGCCTGCCTGGTGGCAGTCAGTTTTTCGTGTGACGAGTGGAACTGGCGGGGAACCGATCGGGCCTTGCTTTTTTTTCTATCTTTACCGGTGCGACTCTTTCCTATTAAAAAAACTAACGGAATGAAAACAACCGTTCGGACAGGATTTCAACCCAGCCTGCAGGGAGTTACCCATGCAAATAGCCGGAAGATGGGAACTTATTTTATTTTAAAAATGCCCCTGTTTCTTCTTAGTCTGTCGCTGATGTTTCTTTTCTCCGGGGCAATTGCCAGCGGGGACAGCACTGCAAGCAAACAGCGCCTGCCTTACGTCCACTATACACATCATGCAACCGGCAATCCTTACCTGCCGCTCTGGGAGCATCTGCCCGACGGGGAGCCGCGGGTTTTTGAAGATCCCGACAATCCGGGTAAGTTCCGTGTTTATGTGATCGGATCGCACGACGTGCGCTTCACCAGTTACTGCGGGCCGGACATCCGCGCCTGGTCGGCACCGGTGGAAGACCTCACCAGTTGGCGCGACGAGGGACCCATCTTTACTTATCCCATCGGAGGTCAATGGGACGTGATGTATGCTCCCGACCTGGTGGAGGTGAACCGGAAAGACGGTACGCGTGAATACTACCTGTACCCGCATAGCCGCGGCCGGAACAGGGAAGCCATGGTGGCCAAAGGAAGCCGTCCCGACGGCCCCTTTACACCCCTCAACCTGAATGCGGAGGGAACAGCTACCGTGCCCGGCAGCATTTTCGGCTTCGACCCGGCAGTATTTGTTGAACCCGTCACCGACCCGCAGGATCCCGATTTTGCGACCGGCTTCAGGGCATATGGCTTCTGGGGATTCCAGCGGTCATCTGCAGGACAGTTGGATCAGACTACCATGTATTCCCTACGGCCCGGCACCCAGGCTATCGGTTATTTTATCCCTGCCAGTTCACGGTACGGTGTGGTCCGCGACCCGCAGGGGACAAGCTATCCCAGTGTATACCCGGGCGAGGACCTGGGATCATTCAACTTTTTCGAGGCGGCATCCATCCGCAAAGTGGGAAACAAATACGTATGGGTTTACAGCGGCTACTCAGGTCCCGACTACGGACTAAGCAGCACCAACTCGGCCCTGCGGTATGCCTATGGCGACAGCCCGCTGGGTCCCTGGAAGAGCGGAGGTGTACTGGTCGACTCCCGCGCTGTAGTGCCGGACAAGGAGGGGGCCAACCTGCAGACCAGCTATTCCGGGCACAACACCCACGGCAGCATACAGCAGATCAATGACCAGTGGTATGTGTTTTACCACCGGGCACCCCGTGGATTTGGCTTTGCACGACAACCCATGGTGGCCCCCGTTACAATTCAGTGGGATGAGATGCCGGTGGCGGAAGGGGGAAAGGTAACAATCCGCGGGTATGACCCCTATGCGAAGGATCAACGATGGACCGCACGTGACAGCCAGGGACACGAATATACCGGGGCCGAGGTGACCTCGGAGGGCTTTCACATCTGTGGCCTTGATCCTTACCAATACTATCCCGCCGCCTATGCTTGCTACCTCTCCAACCCCGGTTCCCAGCAGGACTCCTGGGATATATGGGATAACAACATGCCGCTCACTGACGTGAAGAACGGTCATATCATCGGATACAAGTATTTTGGTTTTGGCGGACTTGACAAGAACCAGAAAGGACTGAAGGCCTTCGAAGGAGTTAAACCAAAAAACAAGACGGTCTTTCATCTATTTCTTACACCGAAGACCAGTGAAGCCTTCACCATCCATGTGTGGCTCGATGGTCCCTGGGACAATACGACCTGGAAAGGCAAGGAGATAGGCGTCATCCGGGTGGCTGCAAACGCTCCCCGGCAGGTCACGCAATACACACTGGATGTATCGGCCTCCATCGATCAGCTGGACAAGAAACACGCGATCTTCCTGGTCGCCGAAGGCAGTGATGGGGAAAACCTCTTCGACCTGACAGGGCTTGGCTTCAGCTCAAAGAAGAAGAGCATCAGCCTTCCGGTGGCGCCCACGGTAAGCATCCAGGTAAACGGAAAATCGATCGACTTACCTGCCACACCGGTGAGATCGACCAATGCCAACGGAATTACCGGGTACGACCAGTATGAGGCGAAGTATCAACTTCCTTCCGGAAGTACTGGAATACCTGTGATCACCGCAAAGGCAAGTACGCCGGAGGTAAAGGTAACTGTTAAGCAGGCGGAATCGCAAGCAGGAACAGCAGTTGTAACCTTCGACTATAAAGGTGTGGTTAAGACATACAGGATTGTGTTTATGCAGGAATAAAACCAGGCAATTTAAGAATTCTAACAGTTCAGCGGGTTTTGTGCACTTGTACTGTATCTCCGGCGTAACCTTTCAAGTGGAGCAAAGATGCCAGAACGTACAGTAAATTTTAATGGGAAGACACAGGTTCCCTGCGTATGGACTGAGTTTTTTTTTACCTGCAGATAGAACACGGATGACACGGAAAAAGCTGATTTTGACGGATCTGAAGCAACCACCTATATTTCATCAGAATTCGTTTGAACATCTAAGAAAATTGTTCGGGTCTTACATGGCAATCGTTTGGGTATTCAATGACATCTTTCAGGTGTTACATGACAATCGTTTGGACGTACAACGACATTTGAGGGTCGCAACATACGATTTGATTGGACATACAATGAGCATTGAGGGGTGTTACATACGAATAGATTGGATATACATTGACATCTGTGGGGTGTTCCATACGAATTGATTGGACATACAATGACATATGAGGGGTGTTACATACGGTTTGATTAGACATACAATGAGCATTGAGGGGTGTTACATTGCAACAGATTAGTTTTATAAGTTTAAATACCAGTCCTTTACATGGGATTTTGCGGGTGGGTAGGGTGTGGATGTGAGCTCACCCTCCGCTGACGCTCAGGGGCTTTTTACTCCCTGGTTATCAAAACAACCCAAATCAATCAGTTCACCAAAATCATCGGTATATATTTAAAGCGTAGAAACTATAAAAATATTGATACAGCGATTTAGGGCCTCTCAGAAAATTAAACCAAAGTTAAACGTAAGAAGACTGACCTCTTGCACAAATGGGGCTAAATCATTGCTGCGTCCGTCATATTCTGTGTGTCCCTCCACTTTATGGGTACCCATACCATAATAATACATTCCTACATTGAATTTTTTATGGATGAGCATTCCGCCACCCAATTTATATCCCATTTCAATGGAATGCTTAAAATAATAGGTTAATTTTTCGTTGTCGATAGTAACAACCATTTTGGTAAGTTTGAAATAATCAGGACCACAACCGATTTCTGCAAACCAGGAGAATTGTTCGATCGGGGTATAAGTTAAAAACAGGCCCATATTTACAGGCACATTTAAATACGAAAAATAATTCACAGTAAGGTCCCGACCGAGGTTTCTCAATTGCAGTAAATGTTTCATTTCATCCTGTTCACTTTTCAATAAACCGTTATGGCAAAAATCTGCGCCCATAAACAGGCCAAAGCCTTTATTGTTGACCTGGTACACATACCTGCCACCGGCAATAAATCCAGTTGCTGCACTTCCGGAGTTGAACTCATCGTCTCTAAAATCGGAGAGTGGAAAATTTGGTCCGGCATTTAACAGAAACATATTTCGTTGCGAAAACAAATTATTTGAAACGAGAAGAATCGTCGTCGTAATAACGAGGTTGAGAAATACACTTTTAAAAATTACGCATCTCATATCCAATGTTTATAAAAAAAGCTAGCAGATGCCCTGATAAAATTTTCAGATTTTACTCGCATCATTTTTCCAAAAATCCCATTGCTGTTTTTATCTCCTTCATTTCTTCTTCTGAAGTAAGCATTTTTAATAATTCAAAAGCAACTGCCGGGGCGGTAGAAGGACAATACGAAGTAATAATATTAGCATCCACTACAACAGGCTCATTCACAATGATCACTCCAAATTCCTTTAATTTATCCTGCCAATAACCATTGTTTAAGTGGTAAGTAGTTGCCCTCCGGTTTTTAAGAACTCCGCTTTTCCCAAGGGGGAATGCACCGCTGCATACTGTTGCTATGATCTTGCCATTTGCATCAAATTCCCTGATTAATTGTAAAAACCTCTCGTCATATGCTTCATCATAATAACCAAACTCCCCGAACCCACCAGGTATTGCCAAAGCGTCATATTCGTTAACATTTATCTCGGCAATGGTTTTATCAACTAAAACCTGCACATTAAAGGTACTCATTACCTTTTCGGTAAAACCACAGGTATCAACACATATTTTATGCCTATAATCTACTCTGGCCCAACCCAGGACATCAATAAAAACCGAAAACTCCATGGTTTCAAATGCTTTCGCCAGAAACACCAGTACTTTCTTTTGTTGCATTTTTAATAATTATTATTGTTACCTCGATTTACTGTGCTTATACCGCAAGGAAGGATTAAAGATTCTTAAACTAAAAATAGGAATTATCCCGATTGATTATTCCGAGAGCTATTTATTTTTTGATCTTTTAGGTACCATAGCCTGAAAATCCGGCTGGTGGAGTACATTTAACCTTATCGAAATGCAGCTCATCATCTGTGCTGAGAGGAGTTGAAGCCTTGTGCTGAGCGGAGTCGAAGTAAAAAAAAAATCATCTCCTCCCCCAATCTGCAAACTGCCCGGAGCCCGATTCATTGGTTTGCATATCGGTTCTCAAGATATTTAATTATTTGCAATAATCCCCATTTTGTCTCGCCATTTCCGGCATTTGCCATTAGTGATATTACAATTCCAGGTTCCCTGATGATTATTGCATTTGCATAATAATTTCCTGCACTGCCGCTATGACTATAATAATGATTTCCATTGACGATGTCATTACCCCAGCCCATAGCATATTCCCTTGCACCATTGAAAATGAAATCATAGGTAGCAGGTTCCAAATAACCGTCCTTTCCAAGTAATCCGTTCAGGTTTTCCTGCAAATATTTCAAATAATCTGTTACAGAAATGCTATGATGCCCGGAGGGTATATTGTAAAAGAGAAAATCTTCTCCCCAATCAGTAAAACGGTCTCCATTCAAAACTTCGAGTTTGTTACTTTCACCCCAACCTGATTGTGCAGGAATCAAATGACCGCTTGGTTGATTCTTATTGAAATCCCTAGGCCAGCCAATAATAAAGTTTACCCCCAGATCTTTATTGGTCTTCTCCAGTAATTGAGCATATGTTAATCCACTGGCCTTTTGAATCATCAGATTGGCGAGAACATAACCCATACTCGTGTAATTATAAAATTGCCCTGAATCATATTTTACAGGTTCCAGGCTAAGGGCGTATTCTGCAAATCTGTAATATGAAAACCGCTCCCCTGGGTATTTCTCATTATATGTATCAATTGTTTGTTGAACGCTCCAGTCATTTAAACTCCTGAGCCTTGTTCTCATCGACAATAAGTCCGACAAATTCAAATCATGATATTCTTCTCTTGATGTTGCTCTCATCTCAGGAAACAGATCAAAAAACCGTGTATCCCATTGTATTTTGCCCTCATCCACCAGTTTTCCGGTGATAAACGAAAACAATCCTTTTCCAAGGGATGCTATATGAAAATAATCGTTTACTGTAACAGAATCTGTCGTATTGATCTGCCTTATCCCAAGTCCGCCGGCTATCAGTATACTGTCACCATTGGCAACACCAAATGCCAGCCCAGGAATATGAGAGGCTTTTCTTATACTGTCAACATCATGAACTATTTGCTTATTGGCATATTTTACCTGGCAATTACCACAAATAAGTATGCTTGAGATGAGTAAGAGGACTAGTGTAACTTTTTTCATAATTGTTTTTTATGCAGATTTAAGTTGCCAGAGCCTGCATTAATATGTCGTGTGACGTTTTACAAATATTGCTTAAGGTGAACTTGATGATGATTCCTTCGCTTCATTTGCTAATTTAATCAGTTTGAACATACTTGCAATCCCTTAAGGGAGGTAATCCATTACGATTAGACTCAATTATGCACAACTTCTTCTTTTGCAAAATTCATTTCTGAAAGTACAAAATCAAACAATAATCGTGTCACATGCACTAGGTTATCAAGGTCCAGCAATTCAGGTCTGTCCCGGGGTGAATGTATTACTTCCCCACCCCCGGTGGAAATATTCATAGCCTTAAGCCCATTATACGTGAAGGAAGCATTATCAGAATACTGGTAAAATGTATTGAATTCGATATTTAATGGTTCCTTTCCCCGGGAATTAATTTGATTAAATACATTACTGTATTGGTCTAAAATAGTCTCCGGTGCTGAAATACTAAATCCGCCTTTATTAAATCTGGAATCCAGAATTCCAACACAATCCATGTTTATATCCAACGTGGCACTATCCACTTCAAATGGAATATGATTTACAAAATAAGTTGAGCCTACAATTCCTTCTTCTTCTCCTGAAAACAATACAAAAGCGATCGACTTTTCAGGGATATAACCAGCTTTTGAAATTTCGGAAAACCCTTTCGCCAGCTCTAATACAGTAGCCGTACCAGCGGCATTGTCATTTGCACCCGGAAAAAACAAAGAATCTTCGCCTTTAACGGCATCATAATGCGCTGATAAAATAATTCCGACCTTCTTATCTCTGCCCGGAATAATCCCAATTATATTTTGCGAATTGAATTTAATATACTTTTTCTTCATTTCAAATGCAATCCTGGCACTAATGTTACCAGCAGGAGATTGCTTATTTCGCAATTTATAACATATCAGGGTATCCAGTTCCTGTGTATTTAAACCCATTAACAAATCAATTTGCTCCTTTTTTGCCAGTATTTTCGGGAAGGTTCCGATCTCAAGATTTAATGCAACATTATCCTTTGTGCCATAAATATGCGGATTACCGGCCACGTGCGACAAGGCATCGGATATATATTTATGAGAGGGTATTTTAAATATTATACCTCTTGCACCATGTTTTTGGGCAATCAGTTTCTTTTCTGTCATATTATAAAGATTCACATGATCATCAAAATCAAAATTCCCTAATAAATTTCCCGCACTGTCTAATGGCGAATTCATTTCAACAACCACCCATTTATTTTTAACATCCAGATTCCGGTAATCGGAATAATCCTCTCTGTCCAATCCAAAACCACCATAAACTAGTTGTAAATCCGTGGTATCCTGCAAGAAGCTAAACTCAAACGTAAAGAAGTCAGAGATATAGTCCAGATTGTTTTTATCGTTATAAATATTAAAACTTATGAGGGAATCATAAGTTAATGTGAAGTCCTGATAGAAGTTAAAATTTCCACCACCTACTCCGTTTAATCCACACTTTACAAAGTGTTTCCGAATAAAGTCGGCGACCGTTTTTTCACCGGTCGATGCAATCTTTCTGCCTGAGAGGCTTGAATCACAGAGAAACTGAATTTCCTTTTCGAAATCTTCTTTTACAATATCATTCCCAAAAGCGATATCATTTTGTGCTTTTAATAAATTAAAAGTCGCTATAACTAAAAAACAAAGAATAAAATTCCTTTTCATATCCTAAAATTTCAATGTTATTACAAGCGTATGGTGTTTAATACAAATTTTCATGCGGGATTGCGATACAATTCATATCATCCGATAACCATCCGAACTGGAGATATTTTTTCCGTTGCCCGTATTATTTTAATCGAAAACTAACAATCAAAGATCTCCGATTCATTCACCAAAAGAAATATCCGGCATTGCAAATTACCTATTGAATATACACAGTCGTTGAAATACCATAAGTAATTGAATTCAATTGAACCTGGTGATTATTTCTTATGCTGTTTCTTTTTGAGTGAACAATGGCTTTATCGTTTATTTTAAAAGCATAACCGCAGTATCCTCCGATGGTAACATCATTCGTAGGATTTAGCTCCAATCTGACTTTAAAAATTCCTACAAATTGATTGATTCGCAGATCAACAGGGTTGAATCTATAATATTCATTAAAAGATATTACTTTATCTGTTGGATAGTTGACAATTCTATAACAGCAATAATTCATCGAAAAACATGGCTTAATTATATACCCCTTATAATCCAGCAGGAAATATCCAAATTCCAATCCAAGCTGGTAATTTCTGAATTTAATATTGATTGAGTCCAAATACTTTTCAGCACTACCGACACTTCCAAAATTCATTCTTGTATAGAATCTTTTCTTCGATAATCCAACTGTCATATTTAAATTATTATCGAGTCTATCCAAATAAACCAGGTTAATTGAATCGATATTGGTACCAAAATCATCGAAATTGACTTCCAATCTATCGACGTCAAAGCTGCAAAAGGGAATGAGTCTGGGGTTATTTTTTGTGAGTGATCCCTGAGAAAATATTCTATTTGATAAAATTGTTCCAAGAACCATCAATATTAATACTCTTGCCATTTTTTTAGGTTTTATGTATTAATGCCGAAATGCTCATAAATATAGTTGTTCCAGGCAAAAAAAATGGAAAGTGTGACATTTGAGCTGCATTACTTTCTCTGCTACAAACCCCGATGTGGCTATAAATATTCATATTACTACAGTTCCAGTCAATGGCTAAATTACATGTTTTGTTCAGCAGTCTTTTTCCCGAGTCTGTAATTAAGACCTATTCCAAATTCAAATAAATGCGGAGGTAAACAAAGAGGAACAACATACCCTCTTACAAGATTTTCCTTGAAAAATGTAGTTTTAACATTGAACAAAGTTGAAGTCCTTTTTAAAGGGAAATTCTTGACCTCAATAGCAGCGGAGACGCCCCAACTCCATGCTTTGAGAGGTTCATAATCCTCAATGTAGAAATATGAACTAGAGTCAGAAAACCTAAAACCATTGACTTTTTGAGTCCCTTTTACATAGTTATAGCCTACCTCCGGGCCAATTGAGAAGGAACAGGCTTCATTGTTTCTGAGCAGGTAGTGGATATTGAATCGTCCTGAATACTTATAACATATTGAGTTAATATTGCTAATCCCGTCTAAGCCCGCACAGTATATCCCCTCCTGAAAGGTATTCCAAAATCGTACGGTTGAGACACCCATTTCCATTTGCAATCTTTTTATAAAAACCTGCTTATACCCAATTTCAGCCCCATATCCGCTTTGTAATCTTGTATTATCGGAATTGTTGAAAATAAATCTGGCTCCTATTTCCTGCGAGTCCGCGAGGGAAACATAGATAAGCAGAATTATGGCTGTTAAAAGAAACCTGTTATGCATATTTGCCTGCTATATAGTATTTCTGTTACCGCCCATCCATCATCCAACTCATATATTTACGATTGTTCCAACTTACAAGGGAAATAGTTACACCGTCGTTGGGTGAAAGATTCTTGATTGTAAAATTTCTCAGGAGATTTCCCGCGTTCTCAAAATCCGATTCCTGTGAATAGGAGAAGAACCGTGATTTATGATTCACCCAGTTCCCAGAGGAGCTCTCGGGATAAGGGATTCTTCCTTCCCCGACAAATTCAATCTCACTCACCTCAGTACTATCCAGCAGTATGTTTAGAAAATCAGTACAGAGATGGGTATTGTCTTTGTTTGTTCCGCAAATATAGGCGAATGAATTCTCCGGGTACCTGAAGGTTTTTTCATACTGTGCATGGGCAAAGCTTTCGTTCAGGGGTGATAAATGAACGAACTCCCTGGTAGTGGAAAGCTGGAAAACATCTACCGATTTTCCATTGATGAGTACCAGTTTATTAATTCGTTCAGGCAGATCAATCAAGGTGTAAGCAGATCCAATGGCAGTATAGCAGAAATCAGGTCTGATGATATTTTCAAATCGGATGATCATTTCATCTTCAATTGTAAATTCTCTGGTGGTTATACCGAAGTCTATGCAAGGAAAAACCTCAGTTGTAATGAAAACCAGTTTCAAGGCTGGGGTATCCGGCAAATAGTAATCCGCATATTCCTCGACCGGATAAAAAACAAGGTCCGTGGTCAGAGAATCCCCGCAAAAATATTTATCATAGGTTCCGGTCACGACATCTTCCTTCCTGCTGCAAGCCACTATAAATAATAATAATATCAGGCGAAGTGTTTTGTTCATATTTTGCTGCTCAGGCTTATCGGGCTGAATGATTAAAGGAGTGATATTATAATTGTTTCTTTCATAATTCTAAGGTACCGCGCATATGGCTTTTGGCGGGTTTTGTAAACGTTTCTTTTAATATTAAGCATTAAGTTAGTTAAAGATTCGAGTTTCAAAAACCTCTGAAAGCCACGCCATAAGCTAAATGCGCTATAAGGCTGCGTTAATTTTTATTTCATCTATCAATTCTTTAAAATCATGTCTACTAAATCCTGCCTTTTGAAGAAAATTTATTGCTGCATCTTCTGTCGAACATACAAAGATGTTCATTTTGCTGTTTACCATTGCATTTGAAAGCAAAGTTGTCCAAGCAACTTGGTTCGGTTTGTTTGTTATGAATACAACTTTTCTTTTAGCTATAACTTTCAAGTCGTATGTAGTATAATTTACAAATTCTTCAATATCTTCATATTCCGCAGTCACCTTCGCATCTCTTAAATCTGTAAGTACATCAAAATTAGCAGAGTAATCAGGTTCTAATGAAATTTTCTTCATTTGTTCATTTATAACCGATATCGTCACTTCATCTGAAAAATAGTGAGCGATTAAGTTTAAACTTTTGATTATCTTATAAGTATTCATTATTCCTTTGTTTTTGATTTTATAAATTTAAAAAGATCAATTCGCTTTTTTCAATTAATCAGATATCTATTTTTGATTTCAACGAGCTTTTATTAGTGCAACCTAACGGTATGTATATGACAAATAGGCGATTGCGGGCTTCAAACTTGTCAATCCGTTACAAACTTGAAGCGGGCTACAACGCCTGAATTTACAAATATCACACCTATTTTGTATATACATTATGTGCCGTTTTTACTTCTTTTTAAACTTTACTTTCTTTTCTATCATAACAGAATAGGTTTTGAAGTTAATATTTCAGCCACAGAAAAAAATATTAAAAACTATATACAATGTTTATACTACCTATAGGTGGAAATTTAGTAAAATCAGCTTTGGGGGATGAATGCTCCAGATTAGACCAGGTAGCAACCGCAAAATCCCAACCTATTCGGAAATCTATAAAGAATTTATTAACCTTAACCAGATAACTTATATTCGGATGAGGTGCTAGATTATAAAAATGAATTTTTGAATGTGTATAATACGTATCCCACGATCGAATAAAAATTCCGAAACCAAGGGGAATTACAACTTTCTCCTTGTTTGTAAATGGAAAATAACGAATGCCTGCATGAAGTTGGGGACAAAAGATCAGGGCAGACGGACTGCCTAAAACCACTCTTCCTTCAAGGTGAAGTTGTTTGAAATAATTACCACTGGCTAAGGATACACCCGACTCCAGGTTATAAATATAGGGCAAGTATTCTTTTGTTAACACTGAAGGAATAAAAGCAGAAAGGGAAAATGGATTAATACTGATGTAAGACCCCTGTGGTAGTTTTCCATTCTTATCAGTTTCAGTCGGTGTTTGACTAAATATCGTATTTGTAAAGAACAAGATAAATGATATTATAATGAGATGATTCCAAATCCTCATTTGGCTAATCGTTCTTGATAGCTTTATGATCATAATCTTTGAATAAATATTATAGCTCTCACAAGTTATTCATGAATTGGAATGCTGTAATATAAATACTGCTCACTATCCTCTTTGCGGATATGGTGGTTTCCTCCTGGGTCGGATACACGGATTTCACCCTTGTAGAAATACTCCCCCTCTTCACCATACCTGTTTGAAGAAACTAACCAAGCATTGTATTTTCGTGACAGATCACTCCCATAAGTGAAAAAATCTTCAACAATATCATCAGCAAAGCTGACTATAACGAGTTTGCAATTATTCTGAACAACTTCTTCTGTTAACTTGCTATTTTCTTGGTCTTTACATATTACAATCCCTGTTTTTACTCCTCTAATATTAACCACGGTGAGTTTATTCCCTTTTTGGAAACCGGCAGCCTCATCAGCCGGGGTTAAATAAGTTTTATGATGAATGGCAAGTATAGATCCATCAGGACCAATAACCGGCTGTGCATTGTAAAGATTTCCATCAAGTAATTGATTCATCCCAAAAGTTATATACACGTTGTACTTTGATGCCAGCTTGGAAATACGATTTGTTGTTGGTCCAGGTAAGGTTTCAGCAATCTCTTTCTGGTAGGATTCCTGATCATCAGGATCCTCATACCAGCCAAGAATCATCTCCCCAAAAACAATTAATGTTACTTCGGGGTTCTCGGTAACAATTTTTTCAATGAAATTTTCCATTTTCAGGATATTAATTTCGGGGAGCTTATCACATTGCATGGCAATACTAGCCACATTTATTTTTATTGACGCTCCACTTGTATCGTACTGCACATTGCCAGTCAAACATTCCATAGGAGCAAAATAATCGTACTCACTACAAGCTGTGAATAATAAAAGGAAAGCAATTAAAAATAAATAAGAGTTTTTCATAGTATTTAGAATTATCGTCAGGGTTAATCTATTTGCATAAATAATTTCTTTACGCATTTAAAGTCAAACCTATTTTGAAATAGTTGCTTTAAAAATAATTTAAATCCGGATTTGAAAATATCGATAATCAATAACCTCATACCTAAAATCATTGAAATCCTTCATTTATGTATAAGAATATTAATCTCAATCAACTTATGTGAATTTTAATAATCGCAATGTCTCTTGAAATGGTGCCCAACGGTCCGCCGGTATGAAATTTGGTAGGCTGCGTAATACGAATTTACACTTTCTTCGCGAATGTTCCAAACGTGCTGTAAGCTTTGATAAAACTGCGTTTCCTGCCATATTTTATAACAGCTGTTGTGGGCTGTGCATAATTATTTCTTCCCTAATACTCCTGCTTTCAATAGTGGATCCAATAAGTTTACTGCACCTCCATGTTCAATAATTTTTCCATCAATGATTCTGTCAACATTAACTCCAGTAAAAATTATTGTTTTCCCAGTCGGTTTCAAATCTAGCCATTCTTCTTGAAACGTGCCGCTAACGGAATAAATGGTCACCACCCAATCACCTTCTGCTATTTGATTTTCTATTTCAATCTTTAGGTCTGGAAACACTTTCCTTACACCAAGCACATGATCAATTGCTCCTTGTATCCCAATTGGATAGTGTTTACCTTCATAAATTTCAGTATAATTTTCCGCTATATATTTATGAATTTTCGAAACATCACCTGTGTTTTCAATATTCTCAACATACTGACGAACGATGTTCTTGTTACTGATGGTTGTCATTATTATGGGATGTTATTTTGCCTGCCCACAACGCAGTATCAGTAATTTTTGCTGTAATCTACCTTACCTGCCTATTGATGATATAGTCCCAGATAGAAAATTATCATCAATAAAATAACCTATACTCTAACCAAATTTAGGTAATATCTGAATTGCTGGTTCCCTAAGCGACTTAATTTCTATAGGTTTTCAGCAATATTTCCCTTTCTACCGTATCCCAAACCCCTTCACCTTCCATATTTTCTCGCAGTAGTCGCTAATAGAGCGGTCGGAGGAGAACTTGCCCATGCGGGCTACGTTGAGGATGGCCATCCGGTCCCATCCGGAGGGGTTTTTCCAGGTCTCTGCAACCCGGTCCTGGCAGGCGACATAGAGCGGGTAGTCGGCCAGGAGCAGGAAGGGATCGTGCCAGAGGAGGTTGTCGATGAGGGGCCTGAACAAGTCCTGGTCGCCCCTGGAGAAGACACCCGCACTGAGCTGATCGATGACTTCACGCAGCTCGTCGGTATGCTCATAGAGGAAGTGCGGGTTGTAGCCGTTCTTTTTGGTTTCTTCCACCTGGGCAGCGGTGAGCCCGAAGAGGAAGAAGTTCTCCTCCCCTACCTCCTCGCGGATCTCTACATTGGCACCGTCGAGGGTGCCGATGGTGAGGGCGCCGTTCATCGAGAACTTCATGTTGCCGGTGCCGCTGGCTTCCTTACCTGCCGTCGAAATCTGCTCGGAAAGGTCGGCAGCAGGGTATACAGGCTGTGCATTGGTGACGTTAAAATCCGGGAAAAAGACCACCTTGAGACGATCACGCACTGCAGGGTCGTTGTTCACCACCTCACCCACTGAGTTGATGAGCTTGATGATGAGCTTGGCCATGCCATAGCCCGGTGCGGCCTTGCCCCCGAAGATGAAGGTACGGGGTGCCAGCTCGAGCGCGGGATTCGCCTTGAGCCGCAGGTAGCGGGTGATGATGTTGAGTACGTTAAGATGCTGCCGTTTGTACTCGTGAATGCGTTTCACCTGAATGTCGAAAAGGGTGGAGGGATCGACGATGATGCCGGTGCGCTCTTTGATGAGTCCTGCCAGCCGGGTCTTGTTTTCCAGCTTCACCTTCCGGAATTGTTCCCGGAAGGCGGGATCCGCTGCCAGGGGCTCGAGCTTCTTCAGTTCCTCCAGCTTACCCGGCCAGCTGTCGCCGATGGCCCCCGTGATGAGCCGGCTCAGTCCCGGATTGCTGAGTACCACAAAACGCCGGGGTGTGACACCATTGGTTACGTTTTTGAATTTTTCCGGGAACATATCCACCCAGTCGTGCAGCACGAGTTCCTTGAGCAGGTCGGTATGCAGGGCTGCCACCCCGTTGATGGCGCTGCTGCCCACACAGGCGAGGTTGGCCATGCGCACGTACTTGCCCCCGGCCTCATCGATGAGCGACATACGGGAGATCCTGCCCTCGTCGCCGGGGAACTTCTTCTGCACTTCCTGCAGGAAGCGGTGGTTGATCTCATAGATGATCTCCAGCACCCGCGGGATGAGATACTGGAAGAGCCCTACGCTCCATTTCTCGAGGGCTTCCGGCAGGAGGGTGTGGTTGGTATAGCTGAAGGTCTTGCAGGTGGTGTTCCAGGCTGTATCCCAGTCGATACAATACTCATCCACCAGGATGCGCATGAGTTCTGCCACGGCTACCGAGGGATGCGTGTCGTTGAGCTGGATAGCCCAGCGCTTGTGAAAGTCCTCGGGCTTGCCTTCGAAGCGCAGGTGGATATTCATCATGTCCTGGAGTGAGCAGGAGACGAAGAAGTACTGTTGTTTGAGGCGCAGTTTCTTGCCCTCGAGCATCTCGTCGTTGGGGTAAAGCACCTTGCTGATGTTCTCCGACTTCACCTTGTAGTCGACGGCCTTGTAGTAGTCGCCCTTGTTGAAGGAAGAGAAGTCGAAGGACTCCTCGGCTTCCGATTTCCAAAGGCGGAGGAAATTACAATTGTTCACGCGGTAGCCCATCACGGGGGTGTCGTAGGGGATGCCGGTGACCTTGTAGTCGGATTTCCAGCTGCAGCGGGTTTGTCCGTCGGCGTCGGTGTAATATTCGGTGTGTCCGCCGAAGCGAACATTCACGGCCAGTTCGGGGCGTGCCACTTCCCAGGGGTTGCCTTTACGGAGCCATTTATCTGTTTTCTCCACCTGCCAGCCGTCGCGTATCTCCTGGTCGAAGATGCCGAACTCGTAGCGGATGCCATAGCCGATGGCGGGTACCTGGAGGGTGGCGAGGGAGTCGATGAAGCAGGCAGCAAGGCGTCCGAGACCCCCGTTGCCAAGCCCGGGCTCTTCCTCCTGGGCCATCACCGCCTCGAGGTCGAAGCCCAGCTCGAGCAGGGCCTGCCGCATCTCCTCCATGATGTTGAGGGCAATGAGGTTGGAGCCCAGCTGGGGACCCATGAGAAACTCAGCCGAGAGGTAGCTCACCAGGCGTAACTTCTTCTCCTCGAAGACGGCATTCATGGTACGGTGTTCACGTTGCTGGAGGCGGTCGCGCACGGTATAACTCACGGCCATATACAGGTCGTTGAGGGAGGTGTTGGCGATGTTACGTCCCTGCTGGTAGAACAGGTGTTCGGCGATGGCCAGCTTTAGTGATTCGACGTCCATGCCGGAGCGTACATCGGGCTTACCGGGTGTACCTTGCACATCGTTTCGTTTTGCCATGGGAGGAGGTTTTTGGTTGAAACCGGTGGGATCGAAAAGGTACGATTTTTTTTTTGAATAAGGGGTGAAGGGGAAGGAATTGGTTGATGGTCCACTAATTATACGAATTACACGAAGAGGATTTTTTTAACATCGAATTTAACGAATTTAACGAATTAAGCGCCCTGCTGGCGTGCAGAGAAATGTATGGAACTGTGGTTGGGGAGAATTATGGGGCTGGTTTGCGCGACCCGAAACTACCGGTAAAGAAGTATTTGTCCACTAATTACACCAATTACACGAAGAGGATTTTTTAACATCGAATTTATCGAATTACACGAAGAGATTGCTTCGCTGCGCTTATAATGACATCGTTCATTAATATGCTGTATTTAAATACGTTGGAATAAGATTGCGAGCCAGGCGTTTTGTCATGCAGAGGGTGCAACAAAGGGGCATGCAGGGGAGCGCACCCGAAGCCCGTCTGACCGGTCATCCGGGCGGGCATCTGCGCGTGGGGTTAACGCAAATAATGCCAACTCGCAGATCCTTCTCCCTCGTGCCTCGGGCTCTGGATGACAAATCACGCGCGATCTCTTTTATATTAAATGGCATCTTCATATTTTCTTCCTTCACTGAAATCGGTTCTCGTAATGATAATCATTTGAGAGAAGGCAGTATATGGTGGATATGGTCCAAACATTTTCATCCGTTCCTTGTTTTAATAAAACCAACCCATCGTTGTATCTTTGCCCCATGCGGAACTTCAACAGGATACTATCTTCTCTTTTTTTTCTGGCGCTCTTCCTGGCTCCCACACTGGCACGGATGGATCATCACCATCACCATAAGGAGTGTAATGCGAAAGCCCTGAAGCATTGGCATGAGGGGGAGAAATCCTGTGCCATCTGTGATTTTGAGTTTTCCATTTTCGAGGCAGACGATCCCGCCACACTACCGCATGCACTGGTCCTCACCGCTGCACTTGTCTGTCCAGCGCCGGAAAACCAACCTGTCCTTTGTCCCGCCTACTTTTTTCTCCTTCGGGCCCCACCGATGAAAACAGCCTGATTTCTCAACCGGACAAATGCTTGCCCTTATCCTTCGAACAACCTTATGCGTTGCACGGATGAATTGAAGCATTTTTCCATTAGGGGAGAAAATCGATTCCCTCCACATTCATACCCCTCTCCTTCCGGCTCCCAGTGGGGCTGAAGAGAGGTTCTCACCATCCAATTTGAAAATAACATGAAGAATATAATAATCCTGACATTTGCTTTTTGGCTTGGCCTGACTAATTCTCCTTATGCGCAAAGCACATTAACAGGCCGTATCACCGATCCACAGGGTGCGCCCCTGGCGGGGGCTACCATCTTCCTTCCTGAGATCAGCAAAGGAACAATCAGTGACACCTCAGGCAATTACATTTTACACAAACTACCCAACGGAAAAAACAGCATTCAATTTTCATACCTGGGGTATACCAGCTTCATCGAGCGTGTGTTGCTTCATGATACCACCTTTCGGCTCGATGTGATCCTGGAGCCCACGGTGATTCGGAGCGAGGAGATCGTGGTAACCGGAGGATATAACTCAACACAACATGAGAATGCTGTAAAAATAGAGGTTTTTGATGCGAATTTGTTGGAGAATCGTCCTTCGCCTTCCTTTGCCTCCATGCTTACTTCGATTCCGGGAGTAGATATGATTTCCAAGGGGAGCGGAATCGGAAAGCCAGTGATCCGGGGTCTCTCCATGAACGACATCCTGGTACTTTACCATGGGCTGAGATATGAGAACTATCAATATTCCAGTCATCATCCCCTGGGGATAGATGAATTCGGAATTTCAGATGTGGAAATCATAAAGGGTCCGGCCTCTCTGCTTTATGGCTCCGATGCCATTGGCGGAGTGGTAAACTTCATCCGCGAAAAGCCGGCTCCGGCACATCATCTGGCAGGTGATTACGCATTGCAACTTTTTTCCAATTCTCAGGGGATTTCTCAGCAGTTGGGAATAAAAGGAGCATCCGATCGTTTCTTTGCCGGGATCCGCGCAGGACAGAAGATCCATGCTGATTACCTGCAGGGTGGTGGTGACTATGTTCCGAATTCGCGGTTCAATTCGCATGCAATTAAAACAAGCCTTGGATATACAGGTAAGAAAGGGAGCTTCAGTCTGTATTATGATTATTCCCGCGAAACACCCGGACTGGTAGAAGAAGAGGCTGTGGATCTAATCACACAACGTGGCAGAAAGCCAGATCATTACTTTCAGCAGTTTACCACTCATCTCCTGACATCACAGAACATGATGTACCTGGGGAGGATGAAACTGGATATTAATGGAGGCTACCAAAGCACCGAACTCACTCATTTTGGTGAGAACAGCCTTAATGAGTTGCAGATGCGTCTGGGAACGCTGTCATATGAGGCAAAGTTACATCTCCCTTCTGATATTTTTTCGGAATACATCCTTGGATTCCAGGGAAGCAATCAGCAAAATACCAACCTGCATAATCGGGAAACCATCCTTCTTCCGGACGCGGAGACAAATAATTATTCCGGATTCATCCTGGTGCAGCGTACCTTCCTCCGGAAAGTCAAACTTCAGCTGGGTAGCAGGGTTGATCATCGAAGACTGGAATCCATTGCAGTGGGCAGTGCCTCAGACAGCCTGACTTTCCGGCCAGCCTTGAGCCGTTCTTATAACAGTATCAGCGGTTCCGCCGGAGCCACCTGGTTTGCCGGAGAACGACTGCTGCTGCGGGCTAATATTGCCTCCGCCTATCGCAATCCGAACCTGGCAGAACTCAGTTCGAAGGGAGTGCATGAAATCCGTTTCGAACTCGGCGATTCGCAACTTAAATCAGAAAAATCCATCGAAACTGACCTGAGCATGCATTATCACCAGGAAAATATGACATTCGATCTTGCTTTGTTTTACAACTCCATCAGCCATTACATATTTCTTACACCGACGTCTGATACAACATCTGAGGGTATTTCAGTGTATCGATACCGCCAGGAAAACGCTATCCTGCAAGGGGGAGAGGCTGGAATTCACCTTCATCCGACGGGCCTTCCATGGATGCACCTGGCAAGCAGCTTTGCACTGGTGATCGGTGAAATGAACAATGGAGAATTTCTGCCATTTATCCCTGCACCAAAAATTAATTTTGAATTCCGGGCCGAAAAAGAAAAGCTATGGTTTGCAGAAAGGGCCTTTCTGGCCTTCAATACAACACAGACATTGAAACAGGAAAGGACTGCATCTGATGAGATGCCAACAGATGCCTGGTTTCTGGCAGACTGGATCACCGGAGGTGTATTCACTATCGGCAGGCAAAAGGTTGAGATGGTAATCGGAATAAACAACCTTTTTGACAGAAAATATATTGATCATCTGTCAACACTTAAAGAAGCAGGCTTTTTCAATCCGGGCAGGAATTTTACCTTCTCCTTGAAACTGCCGTTCGGGAGAAAATTAGAATAATACGTTGCATGTGTTAAACGTGTTTCTCAACCCTTTCCACCACCAGTTTCGAACTGATAATCGCCATGGGAAGTCCTGCGCCGGGGTGCGTTGATGCACCCACATAAAAAACATTCTTATACTTCTCATCGTAGTTCCTGGGACGGAATGCCCCAATCTGCCACATGGAATGCGAAAGACCGAGCCCGCTTCCCTTGTACAGATTAAACTTACTCTGCCAGTCCTCCGGGGTATAAACCGTGCGCGAAATAATTTCGGGTTGAATATCCTTCCCTATCCTTCCTGAGAAATCATCGATTATGCTGTTTACAATCTTATCCCTGTCTTCCCAGCTCTTTTTATAGAGCAGGTTTGGCACAGGACAGACAAAAAACAGGCTCTCACAACCCTCGGGGGCACAGTCCGGATTATGCTTGGATACCACATTGACATAATAATAGGGTTTTTCAAGGGTATCAGGATTCTTCAGCACATTATTGGCGTAATCCCTGTAATTTGCCCCCAGGAAATAATTATGATGATTCACCTGAGGAAGTTTGCATTTGATGCCCAGGTAGAATGTGAGGTAGCCCATGGTCCAGTTCATACTGCTCAGTTTCTTGTCGGAATAAGCCTTGCGCCGGAATACCCTGTTGCGGAAAACAGCAGCATCTCCGTTGATCACGAAGATATCGGCCGTCCATTTTTTACCCGTTTTATCCAGCAGAAATTCCAGCTGGCAATTCTCCCCGGAATAATCTATTATCTCCGTATTATACGTAATATGAACCAGTTCCTTTGCCAGTTCATCAACCAGTCCCTCCACGATCTTATACATTCCGCCTTTTACATTGTAATATCCGTCGTGCTGAAACTCTGTATAAGAGAGAAGTGTATAGATGGCCATGGTATCGAAGGGGGTGCGACCCAGGAAAAACGCTACAAGGGAAACAATCTGACGTGCTTCCTCGGAGGAAAAATTCATATTGACCTGTTTCCAGAAACTTCGCGTTAGCACTGGAAGGTGGGCGGGATTGACCGTCATGAGCGCCTTGAAATAACCCAGTATGGAATCAAAATTATTCTTGATCACAATATCAACTGTATCATGAAAAATCCGGCCTGACTTATCCAGGTATTTCCGCATTTTATCTTCAAAATCCGGCTCGGTATCCTTAAACTGATCTGCCAGCTTTTTGATATCCTTGTACAGGAAGTAGGTTTTGGGGTTGTTGCTGAAATTTACCGAATAAAGCGGATCGAGTTCCACATACTCGAATGGCAGTTCGATATTACAGTCCTTTGCAAACTCTTTGAATTCATAACTCATGCTGAAAAAGCTCGGCCCTGTATCGAAGGTGAAACCATCCTTTTTGATCTGGTTAAGCCTTCCGCCTGCCTGATGGTTTTTTTCTATCACCTCAACCCGGAAGCCTTTCTTTGCCAGACGCAGGGCGGTGGCCAGGCCACCTATTCCGGCCCCTACAACAATAACATGCTTGTTCATTTTATTTTCTTTAATATGTTCGGATACAACTGGTTCTTAACCCACAAAAAATTTGGTTCCTCCTTCAGTGCTTTCTCATAATAAGTCCGCGCAGCCCTGTAATCACCGGTATCTTCATAAGCTTTTCCAATCATGGCCAGCAGGCTGAGGTAATTCCAGTCTCCTGCATATAACGTCATCTGTGCTTCCATTTTTTTCTCGGCAAGCTTGAAGTAATCGATGGCATGTGATTTTGATCCGCCAAACATGGCAGGCATGTGATATTGGGCATTTCCATACTGGATGAAGCCAAACGGATTACGGGAATCCAACTTCATAGCCTGATTGGCCTCCTCGATGCTTTTTGGTCCGATTACGGGGGCTATCCAGATACTCAACCCGATCCTGTATCCATAAAAGGCCGAACGATATGCATGCGTATAGGAAGGTTTGAAAGATTTAGCTTCCAATGCATCCAGGTAATCCTCCGCCAGCTCCAGGTATGATTCTGCCTCATCATCCCGCTTCTGCCCCAGGCACCAGCCAATATAGCCATACTGATAATTCACCAGTTCGAGTATAAATTCATTGTTTTTTCCCTGTTTAAGATGCATGGCATCTATCGTCCTTTTCCAGAGGGCCATATCACTGCTGATATAAGAACCATAAATAATCTCCCTGTACCCGGCTTTTGCCCCGGATAAAGAAAGAATAAACACAATCAGCCCTATGAAATACTTCTTCCTTTCCATTGATATCCCTTTCTGATTTTACCCCGCAGCGAACCGAAAATAATACTCCCAAGTGCCAGTTGTTGCGGAATGATATACACCAGGTTCCTGGCAACAGGCTGCTGACTCATGTGCGAAATCAATGCCCGGATGATGATGAACACTGCCAGGTAAATGCCCGTTGTCCAAACACCGAAAGCAAAGTAAACAGCTATAAAACCCAGGCTTGTGATGAGCCAGAAGAGCAAGCCTGCAAGCATTGAATTACCAAAAAACATCAGGACATTTTTTGAGAAACCCTCCACAGCCTCTGCATAGTTATTATACATCCTGCAGGAGATGGCATCATTCCCCAGCAGGCTGGCAATCCGTACCTTTTTCCTTTTGAGGTATCTTGCTATCCCTATATCTTCAACGCTTTTATTCCGTAAACTACTGTGCGGTAAATACTGCCTGTAAACATCAGACCTGAAAAACATAAACTGCCCGTTGGCGGCGGATAAAGAGACAAAGCCTGATTTCTTCACCAGAATAAGCGGAAGGAGTGAAAGCAGTATAAAGTTCATCAGGGGCACTGTAAATTGCTCACCCCGGGTGATCATGATCTGTTTGGGAAAAACGGAGACCAGACCAAGTTTCTCTTCCTCAGTCAGCCATATGGCTCCTGCAATGGCATTCCCCGATATACGAACATCTGCATCCAGGAAAAGATAATATTTCCCCCTGGCTTGGTCGGCGAGTGAATGACAGGCGTAATTTTTTCCACGCCACCCATCGGGAAGCCCGGATGAACTGATCAGCCTGAAACGGTGGTCTTCAGATGCAAACTGCCGCACAATGTCAGCAGTCCGGTCGGTAGAAAGATCATCGAATACCAGCACCTCGATGTAACCAAACTCCTGTCGCTTCAGATCGTCCAACAGCGCAGTAATCCTGTTTTCTTCATTCCGTGCTGGGATCAATACAGATACCAGTTCATTTACCTTCCCGGGAGCGGGGAGCCTCTGTTTAAAGAAAAGATTGACCAGCACAATCATCAGCTGGATAGCGGTAAAAATAATGACGATCCAGGCCAGGTAGTTCATGACTGCTCCCTCCTCAACTGGTGATTAAGCATCCTGTGAAAGAAGAGGTTATATTCACGCTCCAGCGCGGCATGCTGGAGATCGTTCCCGTGATACTCCTCATAATACGAGTAGAGGCCCGGTTTCCTTCCCGAAAAATAATCCACCAGGTTGGCCATAAAGATCACCTGTATCCTGTCCCTGTCAATCCCCACGAGCATCTTTTCGATGCCCCGCTGAAAAGTAAACTGTTGCTGATAGATGGATTGTATTTTCCCCTGGGGAAAAATGAGTAACAGATTATCGGGATCGCGCAGGATGCTGTTCCCATATTGCAGACTTTCAATGACCGAGCGTGCATGCGGATTAATCGAAAATCCTCCGGCATAATTGAAATACCAGTATTTTCGTAACTGCTGCTCCAGCATCATCACATGAAACTTCCTGGCGAAAATCCTGGAATTGAGGTGAAGTGCCCAAAATCCATCCCACCAGCTTACATGATTCCCCACAAGTAATACGGGCTGTTTCAGATCACAGAAACTACCCACCGGTTCAACAGGATGGAAATGGAATTTGATCATCAGGCGGCTGAAGAGCTTGAAAAACGGATATATGAAGAAATGATGGCGCGCGCGAAGGATCATGAGAGGAAGATTGAAAGGATCAGCAGGAATGCAAACTGACAAACCAGTAAAATCAATGCCAGGGGATTGGATACCCGCACCCCGGATATTCTAACAATCGCATGAAAGAGCAAGGATAAAATGAACCAGGCGAGATAATTCTGAAATGGAATGACATTATCCTTCCAGTGCCACATATCCAGGGGTGAGGCCACCTGCTCAAGCACCACATCATAAACCACCATGGCCAGCGCACCCAGGCTTACCGCCAGAACTCCATTCAATTTCAATTGCGCCACCACCGATCCTGTGACAACTACCAGGAATAACCAGTTAAGACCAATAAGGAGTGGTGTATCCAGCAACTTTAAACCAAGACTATTTCCATACCGGTAGTTTCCGAAAATTTTTCCAGTTTGCACACCGATAATTTCTGCCATTAAGCCTGCTGCAAATATGCCAGCGAAGACCAGCCAGGCAATCCGACTGTTCTTTTCCGCATGGAAGCAGACCAGCAGAATAAAACTCAGGATGAGCGACCAGGGAATAAGTGCCCTGAAAACCGGAAAACTAAATGGCAGAATCATCCCCACAGTTCCCACCAGGTAGAAGATTACAATGTACTTTTTAACTTCCTTTTCAACCGGGATTGATATCTTCATGTTCTTCCTTGAGTAACTGAAAGAAACCTCCTAAAACCTCTTTTTTTCCACCCAAAACCTCTCTACCAAAATAGAGAAGGCGACGTAATGAGTTTTTAGATGTTTCATTTAAGAAATAATTTATCTGCAGTCTGCATAGTTTAAATGATTCCCAGCTTATTAAAAACGAATGACTTCAGCACAATGAGCCATTTCCGGGAGTTGCTTGTCCGCATTCTCATCGTAAGAATTTTCTGTGCGGGAGACCGTTTTAACTTCTTCAACAAACTGATGTAGTAGAAATATGCCAGGGTAACAGCCTGTTTCGCGTCAGGAGGAAGTTGTCTTATCCCTTTCACTGCCTCCTTAAAATCTTCTTCAATATTTATGATGATCCGGGTCTTAGCCTCCTCATCAAACCTGTTACGCACCAGCTCCGGGAAATAGCGCCGGTCGAGATGGTTCAGATCATTACCAAGATCACGCAGAAAATTTACTTTCTGAAATGCGGAACCCAGCCGCATTGCCGGGTCCTTTAGCTTGCTATAAAGCGCTGCATCTCCACGGCAAAAAATTTTAAGACACATGAGTCCCACCACATCGGCAGAACCATAAATGTAGCCATTCATTTCTTCAGTAGTGGAATAGCTTTTCCTGGTAAGATCCTCTCTCATGCTTTTCAGAAACGCCTGTATATGCATGTCATCAATACTATATTTCTTAACAGTTAGCTGGAAGGAATGGAGGATGGGATTTAAGCTTAAACCCTCACGGTATGCCTCATAGTAATCGCTCTCAAAATTATTGAGCAGGTTCTCTTTGTTATGCTCATGAAGAGTATCAACAATTTCATCTGCGAAGCGAACAAAACCGTATATACTGAAGATCGCTTCACGGATTTCGGGTTGCAGTAACCGTGTTGCCGAATAGAAGGAAGTGCTGTACTCCCTGGTTACAAGCTCGCTTATACGGAACGAGGTTCGGTTAAAAAACGACATATCTGTTAGATTATTCCTGGCAAAGGGATTTATCCTACAGCGGTATCGTTCTATGCAAATAATAAATCCCCATTACACGATAATTAACACAAAAAAGGTTTGCTGGTTCATTCTACCTATTAGAAAAAAAATTGCCTGCTTAAAAGATCTGTTGAATTTGTTGCTTCATTGCAAATTCAGCTCCCTTTATGATTCCGTAAAACCAGGTACCTGTATTACTCAGGTATCAGGTATGGATTAAATGCAATCTCCCAGAGGTTTTCATCCGGATCGGCAATATAGCTGCTATATCCACCCCAGAAAACCTTTTGCGGTTCTTTCACTACGCGAACTCCTTTTTCACGCATAAGGGCAATCAGTTCATCTACTTCCTGCTCGCTGCGCGTATTGTATGCGAGTGTAAACCTCCTGAAACCATTTCCTCCCGGATTTACTGTGGCGTCAGCAGCGAGTTCGTCCGCAGGGTAAAGGGCCAGCGACATCCCCTGCAGTTCGTAAAACACAATATCGCCGGAACTTCCGTCAGATCGTTTCCACCCGAATATCTCCTCATAAAATTTTGCGGTTAAAACCAGATCTTTAACTCCCAGGGTAATGATATTCAATCGCTGGTCCATGGTGTACCGGATTTGTGTTTATAGATTCGGAAACTCAGGGAATAGACGCTTCATTTGTTTGCAAAAAAAATCTATAAATTTCATCTGCCTACCTGCATCCAATTTTACAGAAAGGTACTAAAAATCAAGTGAATTTGCTCGAAAAAAAAACAGGATTTCACATTCCGGCCAGGGTGATTGAATTCTTCTGAACAGTCTTTATTCATAACAGGCCTTACAATGCAACATATTGATCGATAGCTTTTTATGTAAAGCCGGATGCAATTACCCGATGCGAAATTGAGAACAAATTTACTCCGGCTGTTTTTTGAAGTCAAGATCATTAAAATGGAAATCGCCGCTTGGAAGGTCGATTTTAAATCCGGTTACCTTGCCTGCTGCATCGAGGGAAAAGGTAATGAGGCCAAAGTTGAGTGTCTCATCCCGGAATGTCACTTTGAAGGTATTGTAGTGCCAATGTTCAAGTGTTCCTGATAATATCCCGGCTGAAGGAAGCAGTGTAAGTTTGAGTAAATCATTTTCCAGTTTAACTTCAGCTTTCCCATAGGTGTCGTCATTGAAAATACCGCAGTATCCCGCCAAAGCAAGGGAGGGTTGTGTTCCAGGCACCCGTGATGCAATGCGTTCATCCATTTCCTTTTTGGTCTCTTCCTCATTTGATTTTCTGAAGCCTGCCATTTCGGTAATCCAGTCTTTTTTTTCAACCTTCAGGAAACGGGTAAGTAATTGAAATTTGAGGGCATCATTCACATATCCATCCTGACTGTTATTGAGTATTACGAAGGCAAGTTTTTCCGACGGGATTACCATCACTTTGCTTATATATCCGGGCATTCCCCCGTCGTGCTCCAGAATTTTCTTACCGCCGAAGTCAAACATGAACCAGCCCAGTCCATATGCCCGGAAGTTTATTCCGTTTTGCTGGTTGAATGTGCTCACCCCGATAATTGTTTTTGCCGCAAAAAGTTGGCGGAGTGTATTGGGTTTGAGGATAATTTGCTCTCCCAGTTTTCCATCATTCATGAGCATGGAGGTCCAGTTTGCCAGATCCTCCACATTCGAAAAGACAGCTCCGGCTGGTTTAACCGAATTGAAAAGGGTGATTGGAATGCGTTTGCCATCGTAGTGGGGCATTGCAAGCGGAAGACCCTTAGGCAGCTTCCCAAAAACGGCTGCTGAATGATTCATTCCCAGGGGAGAAAGAAGACGTTCCTGCAAAAAATCCTCCCAGGTTTTTCCGGATACTTTTTTTATTACTTCACCGGCAACCATGTACATCAGGTTCTGGTAACCGAAGCTGCTTCTGAACTCCTGTTCGATTGGCAGGTAGCGCATGCGGTGCATGATCACTGAATCGGAATAATCTGATCCATACCACAGCAGGTCACCTTCAAATGTTTTAAGACCGGAACGATGGCAAAGCAGGTCCGTAACTGTCAACTCGTTGGTGATCCATGGATCGGAAAGGCGAAACTCCGGGAGGATATCCACTACTTTGTCGTTCCAGTGCAGTTTACCTTCCTCCACCAGTAATCCGATGCAGGCCGAGGTAAAAGCCTTGGAACAGGATGCTATATTAAAATTATGGGCAGTGGTGAGCTTTTCTCCCGACTGAATATCAGCATAGCCCAGTGCATTCTTATATACCAGTTTGCCATCCCTGATTACAGCGACTGAAAGCCCTACCGGCTTAAAGGTAGAAAAGGCCCTGCTACATTCCTCATCGAAAAACTTCACATCTTCCTTCGTTACCTGGGCCTGTGCAAGCGTGCAGATTAACAGGAAGGAGAGGGTGGAAAGAAAATATTTTCTCATACCGGATGATTTATGATTTTAACGAAAGTACGAAGAATGCAGGGTTCTGAGTATTCAAAATGCTCAAAATTCACAACCACCATTCACCTGGTTTGCCAATGCAGGATTTGCCGCTGAACTGATTTCTGCCTCAGCTCAATACCTCTTCCCTCCCTGATAAATCATCTTTTCCTCTCCCGAATCGGAAATGAGGGAGAAAAGTAGGGTTCCCGTAGCCAATAATATTTTTTAAAAGGCTGAAAATGGGGGATTCGATATGGTGGAAAAAAAAGGGACCGTTTTCACGGTCCCCCAAACCAACCTAACTAACAAACTAAACCTGTTTACTAACTGCAATGCAGGAATGCCTTACTGCTTTCTACTTTTGCTTCTCTGTTACAATATACTCCCAAAAGCCCCCCCGGGTTGTTCAATTTACATGAACCTAAATAAAACGTTGACGAAAGGAGCATTCCTATACTTACCTCGATATCTGTCTTTTATCAATTTCCGGTTATTTGTTTTGAAGCAGCAGGCAAAAAAGAAAGGCCGGCATCTTACGGCCGGCCTTTCCCCAATACATAAGTTCCTGGATTAACGCAGGTAGCTGTCGTCGTATCTGGCAGAGTAATTGATCTTCAGGGCGCTGGCCTTGCGAAGTGCCAGTTTCACATCGGTAACAGTACCCATTTTCACGGTTCTGTCGATCTTAAGTGAAACAGTCATCTTTTTCTGGTCGGCCTCGCTCAACATCTGGCGTTCGGCGGCGATGAAGTCGCGTATATCATTGATTTCCTTAAAGGAATCGTTGAGCTGCACGCGGGGTTCTGTTCCGAACATTTTGGTGTTAAGAGGTGTCCCGATAAAGATATAACTCACCAGGGATTTGTCTTCCAGTTTCTTAACCTCGGTTGCCCCTGGTACAGCGATATGTACCTTCAGGGTAGCTGTTTTAAAGGTGGTGGTCACCATAAAGAAGAACAGAAGCATGAACACGATATCGGATGTTGATCCGGTATTGATGGTTCCGGCTGTCCGGCCTCCTCCTTTTCTGAAAACTGCCATTTTATTTCCTCCGTTGGATTAAGTTAACATCACTTACCGGCAGTGCCGATATTTTTAGGTTCTGCTTCCGAGATCATCACGGGCATGAACTTTTTAATAGCATCCTGCTCGTCTTCGCTGATCTCATCAAATACCTTCCCGAACTTTTCCTGGGCGATCTGGTCTTTGATCTCATTCCCAGCAGCAGTAAGTTCATTCTGAACTTCGAGGTATTTTCCATAGGAGGTACCACGGTCGTTCTGAAGAGAAATTACGCCTTTATGCACCAATACCCTTCCAAACAAAGGCACATCCTTTTCCTCTTTTTCCGGAAGGTTTGCAGAGTTGTCAGGATTCAGGAGAAATTCCTTGGTACGATTCTTTAAGAACCTGATATCAAGGGGTTCGCCCTCAACCAGCAACTGGTCCTTGGCGTTTACCAGCACAACAAACACGTTTCTTTCCTTTACTTTCTGCTCACTTTTTTGCTCTTCCTCCTGCATGGGCGGGAGCATACGAACGATACCCTTGTCGGTATCGAAGGTAGTGGTAACCAGAAAGAAGATGAGCAGCAGGAAAGCGATGTCTGCTGTTGAACCCGTATTGAGTTCAGGCATTCCACGTTTCTTTTTCATAATTCTGGGTCTAAAAAAACTTCAAATTATAAAAAGTACCTGCGTACCTCAGCGTAAACTATTGAAAGGAATGCTGCAATAAAGGTAAGGTACATTGCAAAAAGTCCGGTATCAACGAGTTTCAGGATAAACGGCACATTATCTGATCCACTATAACCAGGAATATTAAGTACTTCACCGCTGGCGAAATAGAAGCATCCCCCGATTACTACAGCACTTGCGACAAAGACAAGGAGGCTTCTGCCCACATTCTTAGGATCGCGGATAGCATTGATAACCGGGAATAGAATTGCCAGCAGTATTGCAAGCACCAATACAACAAAGGCATACTTAAGCGATAATGAGGTAATCACCGGCTCTGCCAGTGATGTACCCTCAGTGCCAGGGACGGTAGGGCCAACATAATACAGCAGAAAAATCACTGCTGATGCTGCCATCATGATATAATAAAATATAGTAACAACCCTTTGCATGGTTCAATTACTTTTTGGAGTACTTAACAATGATGTCAATGAGGGTGATGGAGGCATCTTCCATGGTATTTACAATACCTTCCACTTTTGCAAGGAGGTAGTTGTAGAACACCTGGAGGATCATGGCCACGATAAGACCACCAACGGTGGTGATAAGAGCCACTTTCATACCGCTTGCCACGATTGTGGGGGAAACGTCACCGGCTTTCTGGATATCGTCGAAGGCCTGAACCATCCCTACTACCGTACCAAGGAACCCGAGCATAGGGGAAAGTGCTATAAACAGGGTAATCCAGCTAAAGCCTTTTTCGAGCAGACCCATCTGGACACTACCATATGAAACAACTGATTTTTCAACCACATCGATGCCTTCATTATAACGATCGAGACCCTGGTAGAAAATGCTGGCAACAGGTCCGCGGGTGTTGCGGCATACTTCCTTTGCAGCATCTACTCCACCGGTGGCAAGAGCATCTTCAATCCGTTTCAGAAGCTTATCGGCATTGGTGGTGGCGAGATTCAGGTAGAACACGCGCTCGATGATGATAGCCAATCCGAGGATAAGGCAGAGAAGAATAGGGGCCATCCAGGGAGCACCTCCCTCGATGAATTTCTCTTTCAGTTTCTGGTGGAGAGGGGTGCCTCCAACTTCAGGATCAACAGCAGGAGCTTCGGTGCCGGTTGTGGCAGCCGTAGTAACAGCTGTGGTATCCGCTGTGGTTGCAGTGGAATCTGTCTGAGCAGAAGCAATCCTGGTGGTGCCCAGTGCGAGCAATCCTATTACTGCTGCAAATGCGAACAACTTTTTCATACGCGGGGTAATTAAATTTAAAACGAGGTTTTAGTTTATCTATCTTGAACTTTTCTTATTCCAATTTGTTCCTTAAGCGGAGAGAGTGGGATTCGAACCCACGAACCGCTTTTGGCGATTACACACTTTCCAGGCGTGCGCCTTCGACCACTCGGCCATCTCTCCTTCTCAATACTGTCGTTAATTCAGCGCGCCAAATTACAAAAATAAAATTAAAAATTGCATTCTCAAACTGTTATTTCGCCAACCAGCGAGATATTCAGAAATTTCTTTACAAGGTCCGGATCTCCGTATTTACCAAAGAGGTACATCAGCTTGGTAACAGCAGCCTCAGTAGTGCTGTCGTACCCGCTCACAACCCCCAGACGCCCAAGTTCCACGCCGGTTTCATACCGGTCCATCTCCACGCTTCCCGCGTCGCACTGGGTAACATTCATGATTACCAGACCTCTGTCCACAGCCTTTTTTAATGCCTGGAGGAACCAGGGAACATTTGGAGCATTGCCACTGCCGAAAGTCTCCAGGATTACAGCCTTTACAGTGGGGATAGCCAGAATATGCTCCACCACCGGGGCACTGATGCCCGGGAATATCTTCAAAATGGCAATCTCAGCCGAAAACTGCCGCTGCACCTTCAGTGAGGCATTTTCTGCAGGCCTGCGGATCCGGTCATGGTTGTAACGTATGGTAACCCCCGCCTCAGCCAGTACCGGGTAATTATCGGAGGTAAATGCATTGAAGTTCTCCGCATTGTTTTTGTGGGTCCGGTTACCCCGGAACAGGGCATTTTCGAAGTAAATGCACACCTCAGGAACCAGGGGGAGCCCATTCTCCCTTGCCGCTGCGATCTCGATAGCCGTAATCAGGTTTTCCTTCCCATCCGTCCTGAGGGTCCCGATTGGTAACTGCGAGCCTGTAAATATTACCGGTTTATCCAGGTTCTCCATAATAAAACTCAGTGCAGAAGCTGAATAGGCCATGGTATCTGTGCCATGCAGTATGACGAAACCATCATAAGACCTATAATATTCTTCAATAAGGCCGGCCAGACCCACCCATATCTCCGGGCTCATGTTCGAGGAGTCGATGGGGGGATCGTATGTGATGGCTTTAAGCTGATAACCAAATCGTTTCAGCTCGGGTACCTGACTCGATATCTGTGCAAAGTCCACCGGTAACAAGGAACCCGTCTCCGGGTCCTTTACCATTCCGATCGTTCCACCGGTGTAAATGATGAGTATTGAAATCTGTCCGGACATAGTTTAAGAATCGAGTGCGAACAATTTTTTCGTGTTATTACAAGTCACCTCAGCCACCGTCGGGAGGGGTAGTGCCACCAAATCGGCCAGTTTTTGTGCAGTAATGACCAGATGCGCCGGTTCATTCCGTCGACCGCGGTGCGGTACCGGCGGCAGGTAGGGCGCATCGGTCTCCAGCAGCAGGGGACCCAGGCCGGTATATTTCACCACCTGGTCCAGCCCACTGTTTTTATAGGTAAGAATCCCCCCTATTCCCAGGTAAAAGCCCAGGTCAAGGGCTGCAGCTGCCTGATCCCTGTTCCCGGTGAAACAATGAAACACGCCGGTGGGCAATTTCCCTTTCCACCCCCTGAAGATTTCCATAATCAGCTCAAAGGAGTTGCGAGAATGAATCACCAGGGGAAGATTATAATCGACAGCCCATTGAATATGCTGTTCAAAGCTTTCCACCTGCTGATCGCGGAAACTGGTATCCCAGTACAGATCAATGCCTGTTTCCCCGATAGCGCAGAAATCCCCCGACTTAAGCTGTTCAGCCATAAAACCCAGTTCGTCACGGAAGCTCCCGTTCACCGAACCAGGGTGCAGGGCCATCATCGGCTTGCATTCGGCCGGGTACTTACCGCATAGTTGCATCATCGATTCAGACGAAGCACGATCTATATTTGGAAGCAGCATCACATTAACACCTGCCAGCTTCGCCTGACGGATTACAACATTAATATCTCCCTCAAATTCAGGAAGATAAATATGGGTATGACTATCGATCCAGTTCATTTTTCAGGCTGCTAAGCTAACAAAAGAAAGCAGGACCGAAAAGGATGAACATGGTAAGGGAACATGATCTTTCTCAGACCACCCCCTGGGCAAGCATGGCATCGGCCACCTTAACAAACCCACCGATATTGGCTCCTTTGACGTAGTTTATAAATCCATTCCCTTCACTTCCGTATTTCACGCAGGTGGCATGGATATTCTTCATAATGGTGTGAAGGCGCTGATCGACCTCTTCGCGCTGCCAGGGCAAACGCATGCTGTTCTGGGTCATTTCGAGACCTGATACGGCTACCCCTCCTGCATTAGACGCCTTTCCGGGTGCATACAGGATCCCGGCCTTCTGGAATACCGTAACCGCTTCAGGGGTGCTGGGCATGTTGGCGCCCTCTGATACACAGTAACAGCCGTTCTTTACGAGTGTTTTGGCATCCTCACCGGTTACCTCATTCTGGGTAGCATTCGGGAAGGCTATGTCGCACCTGACACCCCAGGGACGTTCATTTTCGTAATACTCACATCCGAATTTATCGGCATACTCCCTGATACGCCCCCTGCGGATATTCTTTAGATCCATTAAATAATCCAGTTTTTCCCGGTCAATTCCATGGGGATCATATATATATCCGTTCGAGTCAGACAGGGTCACCACCCTGGCACCCAGCTGTATACATTTCTCCACGGCATACTGGGCCACATTGCCGGACCCGGATATTGCCACTGTTTTTCCTTCGAGCGTAAGTTTGCGGGTCGACAACATTTCCTGCGCAAAATACACGGCGCCATAGCCTGTTGCCTCGGGGCGGATAAGACTTCCCCCGTATTCAATCCCCTTTCCGGTAAAAACCCCCGTGAATTCGTTACGTAGTCGTTTGTACATCCCAAACAGGTATCCTATTTCGCGTCCTCCCACGCCGATATCACCTGCCGGCACATCCGTATCGGCACCTATATGCCTGAACAGCTCACACATAAAGCTCTGGCAGAAACGCATCACTTCGTTGTCGGTCTTTCCCTTCGGATCAAAATCAGCACCTCCCTTTCCTCCCCCCATAGGGAGCGTGGTCAGGCTGTTTTTCAGTACCTGTTCGAATGCCAGAAACTTAAGGATACCCAGGTTAACAGTGGGGTGGAATCGTAGCCCGCCTTTGTAAGGTCCTATAGATGAATTCATTTCAATCCGGAAACCCCGGTTAATTTCCACTTCCCCTTTGTCGTTCAGCCAGGGAACCCGAAATATTATTACCCGCTCGGGTTCTGCGAGTCGCTCAAGAACTTTCCCATGTTTATAACGGGGATGTTCTTCGATAAAAGGGATGAGAGATTCGGCAACTTCTTCAACTGCCTGATGAAATTCCGGTTCAGCCGGATTTTTGGCTCGAATTCGGGCCATAAACTGATCGACTCTGGGATCCATAAAGAAAGGTTTAAGGTTAAGGATTGACCAATCGCCAGACAATCACCCGGTAAGGATTTCTGTCCGGCACCCTGCAGCAGCATGTTTTGGAATTGAAAAACACAGAGATACAGGATAAATGCATAACAAACTTACCTTTTTCCCACGAAGGGACTTATACCTTAATATAATATTGTACAGCAGATTTTGGCAACTGACCTCCGGATAGGATTCATCCGGGCTTTCGTTTTTCAGTTCACCTGATAGACATTGCCGGGCAGAGCCTGAATCCTTCCTTCAAATTCCAGGTTTAGCAGGATTGCCGGTAAGCGGCTCACCGGTAAATCCAGTTGCACCGATAATTCATCGATCTGCATAGGTCCTTGCCTGCGGAGTAACTCATATACATTTTTCTCATTTCCTTCCAGTTCGGTAAACAATTGTGCCTGCCGTGGTTTTGTTCCGGGAGTCTGCTCCCAGCCAAGAAAATATTCCAGATCAGCGGCACCGGTTATTAAGGCCGCCTTGTTCTGCCTGATAAACGCATTGCATCCTGCTGAGTATTCATCGCCTGTCCGACCCGGAAAGGCGAACACATCCCGGTTATACGAATTAGCAATTTCGGCTGTGATGAGGGCTCCTCCCCTGGCAGCTGATTCAACCACAATGGTGGCATCAGCCAGCCCTGCGATTATCCTGTTACGGCGCAGGAAGTTATTTCGTTCAGCCTTTACATGGCTCAGAAAATCTGTCACCAGGGCTCCCTGCTTCACGATCTCCCTGGCAGCAGAAGCATGCACAGCCGGATAGATACTTGAGAGACCATGACCAAGGACCGCCACCGTTTCCTGCCCATGCTGAAGTGCCGCTTTATGTGAAAAAATATCGATTCCGTAAGCCAAACCACTTACCACGGTAAATTTGTATCCCCTGTCGGTGAGGTCTGCTACCAAACGCCCGCACAGTTCCTTGCCATAGGCTGTTGCGGAACGGTGCCTACCATGGCAATCATACGGGCTGCATAAGGTCGGCTTCTCCTTTTACGAAGAGAACAACCGGGGAGTCGTTGCAATTCCGAAGCCTATCCGGATAGGCAGGATCCTGGTAGTAAAGCGCACGTACCTTGTAACGATCGATAAACTTTACCTCCTGTTCAGCCAGTGTCATAACATCGGCGTGCAATATTCTGTCGGCAAGAACCTCCCCTATATCCGGGATTTTCATTAAATGAGACTTCTTTTCCCTGAATACAGCCTCTATGCTACCGGCATAGGCGATAAGTTTGCGGGCAGTAACACTTCCAACCCCGGGAACGAGGCTGATAGCAATTTGATAGAGTAAGGAATCAGCGGGCATATTTATCAAGAAGACGTTCAACCTGATCCAATTCCTTTTTGGACAGGGCAGACAAGCTTACCGGCGGGTATTTGAAAATACCTGATTTCTGCTGCTGAAACAGAACTATTCTCGGAATGAAGCCCAGCCTGTTATAGTTAATCTCATATCCCTTGAAATTTCCCTTGGGGATCTCAATGGAATGCTTCAACTGGCTGAGAGGCCTCATGGAGTAATAACGAAACACGATCTTTTGCCCGTCATCATTCAAAAAGACATAATACCTGTCGAGCAGCAAACCGTAGGCAGCATATAAGAAATAAATAACCGCCAGCAACAGGATGATCATTCCACGACTTAATCCGAGGATTGGGCTGTTGAAAAAATTGCTGAGCAGCACAATGATGATTAGTGCAGAAAAAAGGAGGGTGATCAGGAGATTCTGAACCCGTACCCTGATAGCTGTGCGCGTTATATCGACGGTCATATGCTGTATTTTAATTTATAAACTATATAAACCGGGAGGCATTTCCCGGTATTCCGAATTTACACAAAAATAACTACTTTGCAAAGCCAAAAATAAATCTACCGGGGCCAGGTTGACTGGCAGTTATTATGCAAGCCACCCATCAGGAACTTCCACCGCTGACATTAAAATGTGCAACAAGAGTTGTGAAAGGGCGGGTTGCGCTTCCGGCTTCAAAAAGCATTAGTAACCGGCTTTTGTTATTGCAGGCGGTGAGCCGGGGAATGGTGAAGGCTGCCGGATTGTCAGACAGCGAGGATACGCGGGCCATGCTCCGGGCACTTGAAACCGTTGATGGGATCAGTGATATAGGACATGCCGGCACTGCCATGCGTTTCCTTACCGCCTATTTTGCTGTAACTCCCGGGGAGCACCTCCTCACCGGATCCGAGAGAATGCAGAACAGACCCATCGGAAAACTGGTAGATGCCCTGCAAAGCCTGGGAGCGGATATCCGGTATACCGGGAAACAGGGCTTTCCACCCCTGCTTATACAGGGAAAAGAACTGAAAGGTGGAAGAGTATCAATTGACGGCAGTACCTCCAGCCAATACATCAGCGCCCTGCTGATGATAGGCCCCTTACTACCGCAAGGGCTGCACCTTACCCTTTCCGGTAAAGTTATTTCAGCTTCCTATATCCGTTTAACCCTCGGACTAATGGAACGGGCAGGCATCACGCATGAATGGTCGGGCAACACTATCCATATCCCCCATCAGAAATTCGTTAGTGCATCGTTGAATGCCGAACCCGACTGGAGTGCTGCCTCCTACTGGTACTCAGTGGCTGCGCTCTCGGATGTTGCCGAAATAATGGTGGAAGGATTGAATGAAAAAAGCCTGCAGGGTGATGCTGCTATTGAAAAAATGTTTGCACGGCTGGGGGTAAGGACCAGTTTTACAAGTGAAGGAGCTCTGCTTCAGCGAATTCCGGTGGAGGCTATCCAGTTCTGTCAGGATTTCCTTGAAACGCCGGACATGGTTCAAACCCTTGCTGTTACCTGCGTACAACTTGGATTACCATTTTTTATGACCGGTACTCAGAGTCTGAGGATTAAGGAAACTGATCGTATCACTGCCTTGCAGAAGGAACTGGCAAAATTTGGTGCCCGCATCGAATACAGTGCTGATGGAACCCTGGCCTGGAATGGGAAATTCAGGGCGGATAGGACCGAATCCCCTCTCATCCTGACCTACCAGGATCACCGCATGGCCATGTCCTTTGCACCCGCTGTGATGAAATGCGGACAGATCCGGATCGATGATCCTGGAGTGGTAGCCAAATCATATCCCGGATTCTGGGATGAGCTTAAGAAGTTGGGAATTGTGATGGAGTAAGGGCGGTTGGCGGTTGGCTATTGGATATTGGCTGCTGGCAAACGTCCGAATCGGACTTCGTCCGGGCGGGCGAATGCGAGGCAGGTGGTTTGCACGAGATAGTCAGTTGCCGGTTATTATCTTTTCCCGGAGAAAAAATCCTTCATGAGTTGGGAGCATTCATTTTCGAGAATTCCCGATTTGACCTGTGTGGAGGGATGCAGTGGAACAGGAGCCAGCAATGAAAAACCCCTCTTGGGGTCACGGGCACCATAAACAATCCTCCCGATCTGGGTCCAGTATGCTGCACCTGCACACATAGGGCAGGGCTCTACTGTGACATACAGGGTACAGTCCTGCAGGTATTTGCCCCCGATAGCCCCGGCTGCTGCAGTAAAGGCAATCATTTCGGCATGTGCGGTCACATCATTCAGGGTTTCAGTCTGATTATGCGAACGGGCAACGATCCTGTTTCCCGCCACGATCACCGCTCCTACCGGAACCTCATCTGCTTCCAGGGCTTTTCGGGCCTCCTTCAAAGCCTCCTGCATAAAAAATTCATCCGAAAATAATGGCCATCCCATCGCCAGATCCTTTCCTCCAAAGTTCGCTTTTTTTGCTATTTTCGCAAGGGAGAAAAATGTTCAGTAATACGCGTTCCTCGTTCCGGATTTCTGGTTATTCGTCTCTGAATTTGCCTAATCCCGGACTGAACTTTGAACCTTGAACTTTGAACCTTGAACTTTGAACAATAATCATATGTACAGAACACACACCTGCGGAGAGCTGACTATTACCGATGTAAACAAACCTGTTACCCTGGCCGGATGGGTACAACGTTCGCGCGACCTGGGCGGGATGACCTTCGTGGACATCCGCGACCGGTACGGGATCACCCAGCTGGTTTTCAACATGGATCAGAACAGGGAATTATGTGAGGAAGCGCGTAAACTTGGACGTGAATTCGTGATACAAGCCACAGGCAAGGTAACAGAGCGGAGCAATAAAAATCCACGCATGGCCACCGGTGATATCGAGATCCTGGCAGATAATATCAAAGTCCTGAATAAATCGGAAGTACCGCCCTTCACCATCGAGGATGATTCCGATGGCGGTGATGATTTGCGTATGCGCTACCGCTACCTGGATCTGCGGCGGACCCCGGTGAAAAAAAACCTGGAACTGAGGCACAGGATGGCCCAGGTTGTTCGCAGCTATCTGGACCAACAGGGCTTCATTGAGGTTGAAACACCTGTATTGGCGAACCCTACACCTGAAGGCGCACGTGACTTCCTGGTACCCTCACGGATGAACCCCGGGCAATTTTATGCACTTCCGCAATCCCCTCAAACCTTCAAGCAGTTGCTCATGGTTGCAGGAATGGATCGGTATTTTCAGATCGTCAAATGTTTCCGCGATGAAGATCTCAGGGCTGACCGTCAGCCCGAGTTTACCCAGATCGATTGTGAGATGGCCTTTGTTGATGTAAACGATATCATTACCACCTTTGAAGGTCTTGCCCGTGAATTATTCAGGATTGTTCGTGGAGTAGATTTTAATGAACCATTTCCGCGAATGAGCTTTGGTGAGGCTATGGAAAACTATGGGAACGATAAACCTGATATTCGTTTCGGGATGAAAATTCATGACCTATCCGGCATGGTGAAGGGAAAAGGATTCCAGGTATTTGATTCTGCAGCTTACATCGGAGGAATTTGTGCGAATGGCTGTGCGGGCTATTCCCGGAAAGAAACAGATGCCCTCACTGATTTTGTAAAGAGGCCGCAGATTGGTGCCAAAGGACTTATTTATGTGAAGTTCGAACAGGATGGTTCAATAAAATCTTCGGTTGACAAATTCTACAGCCTGGAAGACCTTCGCGGCTGGCTCGATCATTTCGGCGCGACTCCGGGCGACCTGTTGCTCATCCTGGCAGGCGACCGTAAGAAAACCCTGGCAGGATTAAGTGAGTTGCGTCTGGAAATGGGCAACCGCCTGGGTCTGAGAGATAGAAATATTTTCAAACCCCTTTGGGTAATTGATTTTCCACTTCTCGAGTGGGACGAAGAAACTCAGCGATTCTATGCCATGCACCATCCATTCACCTCACCCAAAGAAGAAGATGTACAATTCTTTGAAACAGATCCCGGGAAGGTAAGGGCCAAGGCCTATGACTTTGTAATAAACGGAGTGGAGATCGGTGGAGGCTCCATTCGTATTCATAACTCTGAACTGCAGCAACTCATGTTCCGGAATCTTGGTTTCAGCAAGGAAGAAGCCGAGAAAAAATTCGGGTTTCTCATGAATGCATTCCGGTTCGGTGCGCCACCGCATGGAGGCATAGCCTTTGGATTCGACCGCTGGTGTGCCATGTTCTCAGGGCTTGATTCCATAAGGGATATCATTGCCTTTCCGAAAAACAATTCGGGTCGCGATGTCATGAATGATTCCCCTTCTTCGGTTGCAGCGGATCAGCTCGACGAACTATCAATCCAGCTAAAACCAGGAAAATCCTGAACGAAGTAACCGGAATTCAACCTGGGAGGACACCTGAGAGTGTCCTTTTTTTCGTTTATTCAAAAATCGTCTATTCTGTTCACCTCTGTCAGAAACAGGTTCATCACCGTTTTTAATTCATTTATCAATAAGGGAAGTACCTGTGCAGGTTATGGTATACAAATTATCAACTGATTCAGCCTGAATGATAGGAATAATCAATGATTAGCTTATTTTTGAAGTAAGGTACACCTGGAATTTGTGTTGAGGTAAAGGTCGGTCCGGTTTAAAGAATATTTACCGACACCACCATGAAATTACACCAGATAAAACAAAAAGGATAATTTCATCAATTAACCAAAGAACCAAAACTCCGTTCCCTATGAAAAAAGCAATTTTGTTCTTAACAGTATTGTTGTCTGTCACCTCATTGATGGCGCAGCTTTCAACTCGGGAAAGTGATCCGGTAAACCTGAAGTTCGGAACCCGTCCTCAGGCTGGCGATATGAGTATTTACTTTGGCATTGGCAACCAGGAATTGGATGAGCTCGACCAGGCTGGCAAAGATGTCAGTGGATTACCCCTGATCAGCCTTCGTTATTATTTTTCTGACCAGATGGTTGGGAGGCTGACCCTTAAATCAATCAGTTCGAAGGAAAAAATCAAAGGTACGCTTTCCTCCAATGTCGCCGGTCTGCGGGAAGACATCACTGTCTCTGCTGAACAAATCTTCGTCCCCAGCCTTGAGAAGCATTTCAGTCCAAACAATATTTTTGATGCATACATCACCTTTGGAGTTCCTTTGGGCATTCAGAGGGAAATCGTTTCGCAGGATATTAAGTGGAATATTGCCGGTGATTATTCATCAGAAACTGTTACAAAGAACAGCCTCATTTATGGATTGGAAGGACTTGTTGGCATTCAGGTATTCATAGCCTTTCTTCCAGTTTCTATTGGAATTGAAGCAGGCACACGCGGTATAGGCTATGCCCGTCAGCAATACAAACATGAAGAGAAATCCTTAATTGGCGTGGTTAGTTCTTCCCAGACTTATTATACCACCGGCAATGACCCTGCAGTAATCTATACAAATTATAAAAAATTAAAGTACAGCAAGTTTACCCAGGATAATGAATTCCGTATCGTAGCCAGTTATTATTTCCGTCATTGATATGTGCCGGCAGCTTCTTTCCCTGATCTTGCTTGCTCTGGTGTTTTCCGGTTGCAATGATGAGGATGAATCTCCCATTCTCCTTTTCATAACCCCATCCGGCCAATATGCCACTGCACTTCCTGGCGAACTTATGAAGTATCAGCTGGAAATAAGATCGTCGGAAGATGTGAGCCGGCTTACCATCACCTCACAACTTGATAATACTCCCACAAAAACGCTGCTTGATTCTGCCCTGAGCGGAAAGGATGTATTTGTCAAATTTGAATTCAATGCTCCGCAAGTAGCCGATTCAGGCCTTATGCTCCTGCTTTTTGATGCCACCGATGTGAAAAACAATCGCATAACGAAACCCATCACACTCATCATCCTTAATCCGGGGGTGCTCACAGAATCAACCGGACACACCATTTATTCACATGCCGGACAAAAACAGGATGCCTTTAACCTGGCTTCAAAAGAAGCGCTGTTCTCCACCGAATCAGATTCATCCCTTATTGATCTGCTCGATGTAACCAGCGACAGCACTAATCCCGGAATATTGTCAAGAAGGTGGAAGTCAGTTAATGGAACCCGGTTTGTACGGTTTAATGATTTTAATTATGCCAACGCCAGTTACAATTATTTGCTTGAAGTTTTTGAAGCAGGGGTAAAAAAATCCGCTATTCAGGATTTGCAGGCTGATGATATTATTCTGGTGCGAACCCCGGACAACCGCCACTATGCCATTCGGATGGTTTATGTGATCGATAATGAAGATATTGCCGAAGACCGGTATATTTTCAATATCAAGGAAGCAAAAAACACCGACAAATGATCACATAAAAACAGCATGTAAAAAAGAACCGCATGTGCATAAAAAAAAATTGAAATGATTACATTTACATTCCTTAATCAATAAGTTTAACAAAAAACTACATCGTATGAAAGCTCTAAAGTATGTTGCATTCCTTGGGGTGCTGGCCCTGCTGATTCCTAGTTGTACACTGTCTTCCCACTCGATGAAGACCCCCAACAACTACATCGAATTCTCAAAAACTGATTTTGAATACTCCGATCAGGTTTCAGGAGAAGCTACCGAAGTGAAGATTCTGGGTGTTGACTGGGCTCGTCTCTTCGACAAAAAAATGGGTGAGATCGGTGCTTCCGGAACTATTGATATTCCCATTATCGGCAGTTTCCTTGGCAAAAAGGTAAACACCTATGCTGTTTTCAACATGATCAAGGATAACCCTGGATACGATGTAGTTCTGTATCCCCAGTTCGAAACCGAAGTTGACAACAAAATCCTCATCAAAACCACCAAGGTAAAAGTAACAGCCCGCCTTGGAAAACTGAAGAAATAATTCTGACTCATCAGCTTCTGTTCTGTACTAAAAGATCAGAAGTCCATTTCGCAAACCTGTTCCGGATATCCGGAACAGGTTTTTTTTCAATTCAACAAACCATCCATCCCCACCGGGAACCGATTACCGGTGACCTCTCAACTTCATCTGCAGGTGCAGATATGCTAAACATTGACTTTATGCCAGTCCCCCAGCCTTATTCCTTCAAATTACCTGGTCATCATAATTCATCCCCTCATAAATCCCTAAGACATATTGATAAATAATAAATATTAATTCGTCAACTATAATCGTTCTCAGGTCAAAAATCCCTTGCATACGCTAAATTTGATAAAGCACCTCCTGTCACCCAATCCACTCACTTTTTTTTGCCCAATCTGGTCCGGGATAAGTATCTGTCCGGATTGAAAATACTGAATAACCTGAAGTTATCATGCTGATTGATATTTTATTAATTAACCAAAAACCACTACTATGAAAGCAATTAAGTTCATCGCCATTCTTGGAATTTTTACTTTGCTGGCTTCATCCTGTACTATTTCATCGCACTCGATGAAAACTCCGAATAACTACATCGAGTTTTCAAAAACCGACTTCGACTATTCCGACCAGGTATCCGGTGAAGCCACCGAGGTTCGGGTCCTTGGGGTTGACTGGGCCCGGCTATTCAGTAAGAAAATGGGGGAGATCGATGGGGCTGCCAGTATTGACATTCCCATTATCGGAGGATTTTTGGGCCAAAGGGTAAATACCTACGCGGTATACAACATGATCAAAGATAACCCGGGTTACGATGTGGTTCTTTACCCCCAGTTTGAAACTAAGGTTAACAAATCAATCCTGGTAAAAGTTACCAAGGTAAAAGTAACAGCCAGACTTGGGAAACTGAAGAAATAAGAATCCTTACCCCGTTGCAGTAATCTGCAGGAGAAAAACTTTCAGCGGCTTGTCCCGGGATAACCCGGGCAAACCGCTGATTTTCCATAAAAGATGCCACCCCGGATATCCTTCGCGGGCAACTTCCTTGTTTAATTTTACGTATACTGATAATAAGTTCCAAAACTTGATCATTTAGTTGTATTCTATTGATTTACTGAATATTATTTCACAAACTACTAAATAACTGGTTACCGAGCCCCGATTTGTATTAATTTTGTAATAGAATCGGGACAAAAGTCGTCCAAAACAAACTGCCATGATCCGAATTTCGTTCGTATTGATTATTCTGGCATCGCAATGCCAGAGCATGTTTTCGCAGCAACAATCCAGTAACATCATTGTGTATTTGCACCGCATGAAAAAGTCCACCAACAGTGATAAAGACTTTCAGGTGAAATTCAATGACAAGCTCGTGGGCACCTTCGAAGGGGTTAATCCTGCTATCTCAGCACAATCGAAAGGACAATGGATTGTTGCCTCTCATCCGTCAGATGCAAGATTCTTTATTGTAGTTGCTGATAAAAAGGGGAATGAGGTTGACAGGCTGGCCATCACACCCATGCCTGCCAAGCCCTACTACATTGAATTCAACCCGGGTGCAGGTTATGGGGTAAAAGCGCTCAATGTGCTTACAGTTATGGAAGGCAGAAAAATCTTTGCGGAGGCTTCAAAAAACGATATAAAAATCGCCACCCCGGCCATTGCAGAGAGTGTTTGGGCCACTAAAAATCAAGCCTTTGATGAGGAACCCGATATGAGTACCGTATCGGTAACCCAGGGAAATACATCAGGAAACCAGGATCCGTCGGCACTTGCCTCCCGCTCCACCATGAACGTTGAAACCTCTCTGGGCACCAACTTTCAGCCCGAAATAAACAACGGGAAATACTATGCCCTCGTTATTGGCATACAGGATTATCTGGATCCCAGCATCAATGACCTGGATCAGCCGGTTAGAGATGCAGAAGGACTCGTAAGCATTCTCACTAACTTCTATACCTTCGACAAGGAGAATATCATTTTTCTTAAAAATCCGAAAAGACAACAGATTACCAAATCCCTGGACGATCTTCTTGATAAAGTATCTACAGAAGACAACCTGATTATATTCTATGCAGGCCATGGGCACTGGGATGAAAAACTAAAACAGGGCTACTGGCTTGCATCCGATGCCACAGCCGAAAACCGGGGAACATGGTTCAGCAATGCCGACCTGAAGACCTATATCGGCGGTATCAATGCCCGTCATACCCTCCTGATCACTGATGCATGCTTTGGCGGTTCGATTTTCAAAACCCGTGAAGCATTTCTGGATGCCAACACCGACATCAATGAATTGTATAAGTACCCCAGCCGGAAAGCAATGACCAGCGGGGCGCTGAGTGCTGTACCGGATAAAAGTGTTTTTGTTCAGTTTCTTACGAAACGACTCGAACAGAATAAGGAAAAATATGTATCTGCCGAACAGATCTTTTCCAGCTTTAAAACGGCAGTTATCAACAACAGTGCCAACAGCCAGATTCCTCAGTATGGTGAGATCCGGGAAACAGGCGATGAAGGCGGTGATTTTATCTTCATACGTAAATAAAATTCTCTGAATCTATCCGGTTTAATCCCTGTATCACCTGCAGGGATTTTTTTTGCCCCCTCTGTGGCAATCAGACCCGGGGATTATTGCTTTGAAGGAGAGGTACTACCTGGTCCCTTACCAATGTGCAGCCGGGGGACTTTTCTCTCAATATTGACCGTCACATTTTTCAATTCCCGCTATCAGTCACCTGTATTTGGCACATTTTACAGCACAAGCTGGGCCTGTTACCACTAAATGAATCATTTCTTTTGGGTTACAGGCTCCAGGAATGCCTGTTTCAGGGCAAAATAGTTCTGTTATAAAAAAGACAAAAAAAAGTGCTTATGAACATGTGTCTGAACTGCACTGATTACAAGTCTTTCAGCAATCGTTGTGAATAAAACAGGACTTGAGTGTTAATAAATCAAATGACATGATTACATTTACCGTCATCATAATATCTACTTTCACTTCAACGAAGACCTAAAAAAACCGTTTTTATGATGTTAGTGGACAGAGCCGGGGACGGAATTCTCCATGTCCGGTTCAAGGATCTTACCAGAATTACAGTAGCTGTGGCAGAGCAGCTCAGGGAACAGGTGGGCGGAATATGTGAGGATCCATGCAGGCTGATTGAACTTGACCTGAACGGTATACACTTTATTGACGCCAAGGGATTTGAAACCCTTGTTGAACTCTCAAACCACGCTGCAAAAAAAGATATCACCCTCCGTCTTTGCAGGGTATCTGATGAAGCATGGGAACTCATCGACCTGATGCAGCTCACCCAGTTTTTCGAGATTGAAAAAGCTTCACAAACGGATTACCAGGCGGTAAATTAAAAAGGGCTGTTGGCAATTCTATTGGGTGTTAGCTATTAGTCTTTGTTAATTAACTTATTCACTTTTCAGATTCTACACTGAACCGGCTTTTTAATACCCCTGTCTTTCCGTTTCTATCCATTCCTTCAAGTTTCAGGATATATTCACCTGGCTGATCTGAAGTAAAAAAGCGGACCCGGACAATGCCGTTTTGATCGGGTATGAGTTCCGGTGCCCACAGGAGAACGTCCCTGTTGTCAGTTGCCGGATTAAGGGGCTTTCCCGGGTCATATACCGGGGAGTAAAAGATCCGCGGAGTGGTATATCCCAGCATGGAAAATTCGATATATCCCTTTTTACCGAACTCACCTCGTTTGGTATATGCGGCAATTACACCGTTACCCCCACGACTTCCATATACTGCTGTTCCCGGCCCCTTCAGGACCTCTATCAATTCCACGTCACGCGGATTGAGTGCCTTGAATGTACCCTTATCGACCATCACACCATCAATCAGAAAGAGAGGTTCCGAACCCATGATAAACGAATTGACGCCACGAATTATAATATCGTCGCCTGTTACGGAGACACCCGGCACTCTCCCCTGCAATACCTGGAACAAGTCGCTGTATCCTTCCGGAACATCACTCATGTATATCACATTGTCGGCTTCACTATGGATTTTATACGGTTTTGTGTTCTCCAGCTTTTCCTTATTTTTCCGGTCCTGATAACTGTAATCGGGTCGTCTCACATTGGCATATTTCCAGGAAGTTCCCCTGCTGAGCATTTCCTGACGAAGTTCTTCGATACGTGCGGTTTTCTCCTGTGATAATTCATTTTCATCGAGGAGAATCAGAACATTCTTCCTCCCGTTTGGGCGGTTAGCCTCCATCACTACGTTTATGGTATCAGCATAGTCGAGCCCATCAAAGCGAAAACGCCCATTTTCATCGGCAACCATCTTGAAATAGTCATTGTAGGTATTTAGTACCGAGAGATAAACATTTGCCCGTGGCACCGGAACCCCAAACAGTTCCCGGGTAATCCTCCCGCTCACACTGATTGCATTATCTGCAGGAGACCCATAGTCAGGATATTTCCCCGAAAGTATTACGGGCCATGAAAATCTCCTCCACCCGTGTGTTAACATCACCAGGTCGAGTTCCTCCCTGGCTGATTCTGTTGTATTCTCCAACAGGAAATCGGCATTTTCAACAGCTCCGCCGAGATCGGAGGTTAGCAGGAAACAGGAGGTAATGGAAGGTTCAGAATTTGACTGTCCGGTGGAATCAGCCTTAACAACCGAAACCGAGAAACTGCCCGTCACTGGTACTCCCTGATGATCCTTAACCTGGAAATCGATAACACCCTCCTTTCTTCTGCCGTAGGATTCCTGCATGCCGGAGGAACCAATGGATAACTGGTCGGCATGATGGATAAACACCAGGCGCTCTGCCATGGGAATACCCCTTCCGTTAAACAGGGTGAATTGCGTAATTCCCGTGGGGAATAAAGCTTCAGGGATTCTCAGGTCGATGGAACCCCTTGGCATATCGATCAGTTTTGCATAATAAATCTTTCCCCGGGTTTGCCCCACCAGGATGATATCATTAGCCTGTGGGTCTTCGGTTAATGGAAAACTGGATGCTGCATGAATAAGAATCATCCCTCCGGCTTCCCGTTCGAATCGCATTACATAAGCCTGCCTGATCAACTCGGGAAAACCAGCCTCGACCTCTTTTTTCCCGTTGAAACTTACCATAGCCCTGTATTTCTCACCTTTTTCCGGGGTAAACAGAAAACTGCCCAGGCCATGGGCCAGTGTGGAAAATCGCAGCACCTCCTGCTTTTTGCTGTTAAGAATAATCCCGCTTGCCGGCACCCCCTTGCCAAGTTCGTTCTCAGTTCTGAATGCAACACGTGACTGAATTCCCGGTGTAAGGATCCCGCTTTCAGGCAGAAACTGAATGGCGAAACGATTTTCACCTTTCTCAATTTTCCGGTTTACCCGCTTATTGTAGCGCAGATCTTCTGCACTGATGAAATTGGCATTACTGGGATTCCGGATATAAAACGAACGGGAGTATACAAAATCCCGGTAATGATTCATCCAGTTTGTATAGGCCCGGATGATATAGGTTCCCTCCGGGATTGTATCTGTAAGAACGAAATCACCTTTCCCGGTTCCGGCCGACATACGAAGCTGCCTGGTCTGGACCACCACATTACGGGGATTGATTAATTCAACAATCAGGCTGGTGGATAATGAATCCGGGCGCTGGGCCGTACCGCTCACCAGGTAAGCCTTGAACCAGATATCACCCGGAGCCTCGTAAACCTCCCTGTCAGTATGCAGATACACCTTCTGCTGAAGGTTTTTCGCCATGTAGCTATTAAACTGCTCAACGATAATCCGGAGGCGGGGATCCTCATCTTCCTTCAGTACGAAGGAAAACACCAGGAGCAGCAGAAGTGGAAATATCAGCCGGAAGGAATTTCTTAAAGGGATACTCATGGTGCAAGATTCAGATTGAATACGGATACTAAACAAACACCTGCGGTTCCTGCCTCAAAAAAAATGCAGGTACCTTACTCACCTTAAATATTGACAATCAAACCAGCCTGTACCCTATTGCCCCGACTGGTTTTCTTCCTTTTCGCATAATTCTTCCCAGTATTCCAGCGCCCTGCGGGTATGCGGGATCACAATGGTGCCTCCTACCAGGTTCGAAACGGCAAAAATATCGAAGAGTTCCTCGGTGGTAAGCCCTTGTTCAAAACACTGCTCCAGGTGGTACTTCACACAATCATCGCAGCGAAGCACCATGGAAGTGGCCAGTCCCAGCATCTCCTTGGTCTTTGTACTAAGCGCCCCCTCCTGGTAGGTCAGGGTATCCAGGCTGTAGATTCGTTTGATGGGCGTATTGGCTTTGGCCAGGATGCGCTCGTTCATCATCTTCCGGTACTCCCGGAACTCCTTTACTTTGTTGGACATTGGTCAGTTGTTTTTTGACGAAGGTACAACAAAGCAGTTGATGCAATAATCATGATTCTGTTTTTTTATTGCTCAGGGAAAATGTAAATTTGATACTGTCTATTGTTTTCAGCCCGATAAAAATTCCAATTTCACCTGGTAATAAAATAGTATCTGCCATGAAAATATCCCGCTTCTCCCTGCAAATGCTGGCGCTTTTTCTTTTTTTGGTCTCCTGCAGCACCGCTCCGGCAACAAAAGAACTCTCCCGCAGCACTCCTGAGAAAGAAGGCGTATCCTCTGCAGCCATTCTCCGGTTCCTGGATTCGATAGCAACCAGTCCGAACGAACTGCACGGATTTGTCTTCCTCAGGCATGGAAAAATAATAGCTGAGGGCTGGTGGAATCCATACCGCCCTGATCTGAAACACACCTTATATTCCGCCAGCAAGAGTTTTACGGCAACAGCTGTTGGTTTGGCGGTGAGCGAAAACAAACTGAAAGTTAGCGACAAGGTCATCTCATTCTTCCCGGAGAGTCTGCCGGATACCCTGAGTCCTTTCCTGGACTCCATGACCATACAGGACCTGCTTACCATGTCGGCCGGGCAGGAGCCTGATCCCACGGGACTGATCACGCACCGCGACAGCAACTGGGTAAAAGCCTTCCTGGCACTACCGGTGGTAAATAAACCCGGAAGCAAATTCCTGTACAACTCCATGGCCACCTATATGCTGAGTGCCATTGTGCAAAAGGCTACCGGGGAAAAAGTCATTGATTACCTGCGTCCTCGTTTGTTTGAACCCCTGGGTATTGAAGGGATGGACTGGGAGACAGATCCTATGGGTATCAATACAGGAGGCTGGGGCCTGCGGCTGAAGACAGAAGACATGGCCAAATTCGGCCAGTTATTTTTGCAGAAAGGAATGTGGAATGGCAAACAGATCCTGCCCGCTGCCTGGGTGGAGGAAGCCTCCACGGCCCATATCGACCAGGCGCCCGGGGCCCCGGAAGAGGTCCGTAAATCGAACGACTGGGTCCAGGGATACTGCTACCAGATGTGGAGGTGCCGGCATAATGCCTATCGTGCCGACGGAGCATATGGGCAGTACATCCTCATCATGCCCGACCAGGATGCGGTGGTGGCAATCAACTCCGAAACTCCGGACATGCAGAACGTAATGAACCTGGTGTGGAACATCCTGCTTCCCGCCATGGGAAAAGATCCCCTGCCGGAAAGTCCAGATCTCAATGCAAGTCTGCAGTCCCGCCTGACTTCCCTCGCACTTCCACTTACACCGGCTGGTTCCATCCCTCCAATTGTCAATGAGCTGAATGGAAAAACCATCCGGTTTGATCCGAACGAACTGAACTTTTCCACCCTCTCATTCCGTTTCGCAGGTGATAGTTGCCTCATGCAGTTGTCGGACTCCGACAAAACTTATGATATCCCTATTGGTAACGGGCGATGGATCAATCATCATACCAGCCTGAAGGGTCCGAATCTCCTGCTCGGAGCCAAGGGACACCTGGAAGGGATCCCAGCAGTTGAAGTAGCCGCGGCCTTTTTCTGGAAAGACGAAAATGCCCTGGAACTTGTGCTGCGATACATCGAAAGTCCGCATCGCCAGACGCTGCTGTTTCACTTCGACAAAAACATAGTGAAGCTGGAATTGCAGAATAGTCAGGATTTCGGGAAGAAGATTTATGAGGTGGATGGGAAGGTGGAGGAATAAAATTGAGCTTTAAAATATTTCTAAAATGGTAACCTGGTTTCCAAATTAATGTTGATAGAGTTCTTAATTATTATTATTGAAAAAAGCATAGAAATTTTCAAAGCGATTTAAATTATTTAATCAAGGGAGCATGAAAAAATTATGTTATCTGCTTCTTTTAATTTCAACTATTACTGCAGCTCAGGATAATAGCCGCTATCTATTGGATTCTATTTACCATATTGATTTCGATTCGCCCACAGATTCATTCGTCTCCTCAAAAGCATATCAGGATTATGACTTAAATGGGAATTTAACATCCTATATTCATCAAAATACAAATGACACTGAATACTCCTATAAAGCTGAATTTACATATGATCCGGACGGAAATAAAACTTCAGAGACTCAATACTTTTATAATACCAAAATCAATGATTGGGGTTATCCTGCAAAGATCCTATTTGAATATTCCTTCGCTGGAAAACTTCTTTTAACAGGATTTTACCAATGGGATACAATTGCAAATACCTGGGAATATGACTCCAAAATAGAAAATGAATATGATGAGTATGGAAATAAAGTCTTAACCTGCACACACAGATATAATCATGATAATAAGGAATGGCAAGGGGTATCCAAAGAGGAATCAACATACAATGAAGGTAAAATAACCCTGTTTCTTCGCTATACCTGGGATCCGAAAACGAGTGAATGGATAAACGAAGGAAAATGCGAGTTCACTTACTTTGCTGAAATGTATGTGCAGAGCGGTTATCACTGGGACACCCAGATTAGCCAATGGGCAATCTACTATAAACACAAAATATCCTATGATCCAGAAGGTCGTATTTTCTTAACTGAAACCTATGATTTCGATGAGGATTCCGGGGAATGGAAATATAACAATACTGTTCAGTATGAATATGATAATGATGGCCGCGAGACCCAGGTAATCTATAGCATCTGGCACAACCTTCTTAAGGAACTTACTCCATATTCCAAACTGCAAACAACATACAATGATAAGGGGTTGAAAGCCACACATACCTCATTTTTCTGGGATACAGACCTGAAAAAGTGGAATCTCCGATCATTAGAAGAATATCTCTATGATTCATGTGGAAATAATACAACTTATATTAAGTCCTATTGGAGCATCAACGACAATCAATGGAATCTCGAGGATAAAACCCATTCCTACTACTCACTTCACCCAATTTCGCATCTTAAGTTGAACTCAAACAAACCTCTTTTCAATATTTACCCAAACCCAGCATGTGAAGTATTATTCTTAAATAATCCCAATAATATTAATTCTGCCGGAATTATCTATAATTCAACTGGCAAACCCGTTCTTGAAATTGAAATCTGCGAAGGCCTTAATACCTTTGATTTAAGGAATCTAACACCAGGACTGTATATTATTAAAATAATGAGAATAAGCGAAAACAACATCTATAAATTAATAAAGAAGTAGCACATTAAAGGCCTAACCAATTAAATATACCGGATGAAAAATAGTCTGCTTGCCTTCTTTCCTTCAACGACCAACTGATTCTCGACAAAACTTAATCCTATGAAAAAATGGATTTCATTTTTACGTGGCATCAATGTGGGCGGACATGCGAAACTAGGCATGGCCGATCTGAGGAATATTTTTGAGACCCTTGGCATGAAGGATGTACAGACTTACATCCAGAGTGGAAATGTTTTATTCACTGCAGGTACTGCAAAAACCGGGAAAGCCCTCTCTTTGGAAATTGAAAAAGCCCTGGTGAAAAAGATGGGGATTGAAATCGCCGTTATTACGCTGGGTGCAGAGGAAGTTAAACAACTGCTGGATGAAAACCCCCTGCTGAAAGAACCGGGTACCAATGCGGACCACATACACCTGGCCTTGTTCCAGTCAGCCCCCGATCCCGTAAAAACACTATTTCCCGATCCAGCCTGGTATGCTCCTGATCGCTTTATCCTGCACCGGAATGCAGCCTATGTCCATTGCCCGAACGGGTATGGAAAAACCAAACTGACGAATGTGTTCTTCGAAAAAAAGACCGGCATGCCGGCTACCTCAAGGAGCCTGAGAACAATGTATAAGATTGCAGAGTTGATGTAGAGCTGAGTGGCAGTGGCAGTGGCAGTAGCAGGGTCAAAAAATAGTTTGTCTTTATCAGGTAGATTTATAGCGGAAAGCAGAAATTGAAAACGAAATGAAGCCAATGGCCAATGGCCAACTGCCAACTACATTTTTCAAACATTAAACCTGATGTGCATGATATCGCCGTCCTGCACCACATAGTTTTTCCCTTCAACAAAAAACTTCCCGGCTTTTTTACAGGCTTCTTCGGATCCATAGTGAACAAAGTCATTGTACTTCATCACCTCGGCCCGGATGAATCCGCGCTGCAGGTCGCTGTGGATAACTCCTGATGCAAGAGGAGCGGTCATGCCCTTGTGGATGCTCCAGGCACGTACTTCCATGGGACCGGCGGTAAAGAAATACATCAGGTTGAGCAAGTCGTAGGCAGCACGCAGCATTTTGCTAACCCCGGGTTCATCGAGACCCAGGTCGTTCAGAAAAGCAAGGCGATCTTCGCGGCTCTCGAGTTCGGCAATGTCCGCTTCAACCTTGGCTGCAATAACCATAATGAGGGCTGACTGGTCTTTCAGGGCTTCTTTTACCTGGTCGACATATTTGTTACCTTTCACGGCGGATGCTTCGTCCACATTGCATACATACATCACGGGCTTTGCCGAGAGCAGGTATAGGTCGGCAATATGCTTCTTGTCTTCCTCGTGTACGGGTGCGGTGCGTGCCGATTTAAAATTACTCAGATGTTCCTGGTATATCTTCAACACATCGGCTGCCTTCTTTGCATCCTTGTCACCCAGCTTGGCAGCCCTGTCCACCTTGGCAAGCTTTTTCTCCACCGATTCCAGGTCCTTTACCTGCAGTTCGAAATCGACTGTTTCAATATCCCTCACCGGGTTGACACTTCCATCGATGTGCGGCAGATTGTCATCGTCAAAACAACGCAATACATGAATAAGCGCATCGGCATTACGTATATCGGCGAGGAACTGGTTTCCCACCCCTTCCCCCTTGCTGGAACCTTTAGTCAGACCTGGGATATCAACAATGTCGACCGTAGCAGGAACAATTTTATCCGGTTTCACCAGTTCGGCCAGTTTGTAGAGCCTCTCATCGGGCACCTCCATCATCCCAATGTTCGATTTGTTGCTGCTGAAGGCAAATTTACCGGTCTGCGCCTTGGTGCGCGACATGCAGTTGAACAGGGTGGTTTTACCTGTATTGGTAAGGCCAATGATGCCGCAATGTAGTCCCATGGGATGGTTTGATTTATATTTTGGACAGAGGGTGCAAAGGTACAATAAATGGTGGAACAAATATGCAAATTATGCATCTTGTCGATCTTTGCGGAAGGCTTGAGCAGATTGCTTCGCTGCGCTCGCAATGGCTCGGGAATGCACAGAGGAGAAATGGCGAAGCCATTTCTCCCTCTCGTCTAAAACAGTCATTGCGAGCGCAGCGAAGCAATCCTGACAAAATCACAGAAAATTTCATTCGTGAGCAGTAGATAATATATTCTATTCTGGAAGGCTGTCCGCACTAATTTGGCGGGCACAAACTTATTCCTCAATCCATTTCAAACCGAAACCAACATATGTGTGTGTGTGTGTGTGTGTGTGTGTGTGTGTGTGTGTGTGTGTGGCGCGCGCGCGCGCGCGCGCGCGCGCGCGCGCGCGCGCTGCTGGCTTCTCTTTCAGCTGTGCGACTCATCTTGTCGATGAGAAATCGGTACAACACCAGGTAGTCGATCTCCGTGTTCATGAAAATTGCAATGCATCTTCGAAGAATTTCTGAACAGTGGCTCGCCTGCGGAAACATTGAAACTGGTATTGATCGGTATTCCATATCTGGCCGCGTTTTCTGAATGAATCAATCAGTTTCCGTACCGATAATTAGTTACCGCCACCCAACAGTTTGAACACAGGCGGAGTGATCGATGAGTAATTACCGTTTATCGAACATAAACGGCGTAGAGGCGGCTGTACAGATCAGCACTTCGCTGCGCCTGCAAGGATGAGATTTACCATCTTTTTCACGGGAAGAACGGCAACATGTATGGTGATGGAACTGCAAATTCACCAACCTTCATTATTCTTAATTTATTCCGGATGGATAAAGCAAAAGGGTCTGAAACTTTCGCGATATTTAATTTTCAGATTCATCTTTTTTTCTGCATCTCCGGATTTCGGGCATCCGCCAGTATACTTCGGTTAAAGGCGCGGGGCAAAATTCCATTCGTCCCTGAAACCATCCCGATACCTTACCTGAATCGTGTGGCCTGCCACCTCATCAGCCAGATTGTTCGTAATTATCAAATTTTGCGGCTTTCTTTAAGTGCGCCGCAGCAGCTTTTTCAACCTGTTCATTCAAAGCAGGACCCGGAAAGGATCCCTGCATGGTATCGGGTGTTTCAGGTATCCTCGAATACCGAGTAAATGTGCCAGGCTGCAGGGTAGCCTTTGCAGCCCCTCCGGCATCGCCTGCCGCAGGCTGTACCAGAAGGCATCACATATTTCTCTTCCAGTATTTTTCCGTTAGCCACACAGTTGAATACCCCCCGCCTGCCATCACCAACCCGGCATCCCGTTTGTTGAACGCTGTTGAAGCCAATTTCAGCACCATCTCATTGGTAATATTCTGAATAGCCCGAGCCAGGTCCATGTAGGGTTACGGTGAGTTCGATCTCTTCGTTTCTTCCAGGGGATGCCAAAAGTCTTTCCCATTTCCTGTCATGGTCATTCGCAGTCAGTGGCATAATCCGAAAAATCATATTCAACAGCAGAGAACCGTCGGCACGAATATCGACTAAAAATTCCCACGGATGTTTTTGAATATTTTTCCACTGGTTCCGACCCTGATCCATAGGGCACTTTCCGTTTTGTAATCATGAGTTTATACTCCCCACTGGTACCCCTGAACCCGCAATGGCCATGTAGTGCAGAATACAGCGACCAAGGGAATGTGGAAAATGAAGTTCATCAAAGAATAGTAATCGTATTCCGCTTTGCCGAAGTCCTATAACGGTGTGCAGCCACTCCGCCAACCCATCGATCGTAAGAATGGCTGCTTCTTCAAAAGGGTGAAGGAAAAAAGGCACTTGCAGCATGCGAGAGATGATGCTCAGGAGACAACAGGTTGCAGAAGCGGGATTCAGTTTTTCAACTCCGCCACGGAGCATGTCACTCTTCATATAGCTTGTCCGCTTTATCCAGCGAATAGCTTTGGCCAGCTCGACAGCCCACCAGGAGCAAGAGCATGAAGCGGGTCTCCAGCAATCGTTCAAACTTGATAAGAAGCTTCTCGCGGCTTCCCCAGGCTCCAGTTGTTCCGGATCAATACCGCTTCCTCCAGCACATATCTTGCTGCATGGAAGGAATCACAGATATTGTTTCTTTCTGGTAAAACGTTCTTCTGGGCGGCAACAGCTGGCTTCCATCCCGATTACTGCAAGCTGCATATCGTGGTAGTATGCCGATATTCCCAGGATGGTGTGCCACATTTCGAGAAAAGCGTATGAATGAATGGCGCAATGGCTGCTTCCAGCCGTCATAACGATTATAACTGCAGCCAAAGATGAGCAGAACAATAATGAGCGGAAGCTTAACCAGAACTTTTTCCGTTCCTTCAAAAACTGCCACAACTCTTTTAAAAACTCCATAGTATTGGTTTATTGGTTAAAAGGGATTTGATAAATTTTCCCGTGTAAAAAGATGCTTTCGACTTATAAAGACAGTATCTGCTCCTTTCCTGAATTTCCGCAGGGACAGGGGATCTTTACCGGCAAGCTTTCTAAAAAGCCCTACCGGTGTTACAATGACAAGAAAAATAATACTAAGCAGAAAAAAAGAACTTACAATACCCAGGTAATGAGAAAGATTAAGCCAGAGAATTGTAAAGGGATAAAAAATAACAGGCAGAATCATGGTAAACAAAAGAGAAACTGTAAGAGCTACCAGCAGGGCTTCTTCCCGATATCCGATAAAATACACCAGCATGATAATTAGCATCAGTGCCAGTGCTGAATCCTGGTGTTCCTTACGTGAAAAGTTTGTCCTCATTTTTATGCTGCGACTAAATAAATACAATCAAAATCAGCCCAACCCTGTTTCACCTCATTCCGGCCACACTTTTATAATAAGCTCTGGCCTGTTGCACCTTATTCTCATCGGTAATCAGACGCGACATTTCCTCCAGCTTCTCTTTCGCTTCAGTATAATCCTTTCTTCTCAGGTAATAGGTGAAAAGATTCTGGCTGAGCCTGGGGTTGAAAGGATTCATTCTGTGTGATTTTTCAAGGTAGGATAACGAAGCAGGATCATTCTGCAAAAGCAGGATGGAACCTATTGTAAAAAACAGATTCGGATTATCACTGAAATTTTTCTCAGCCTTTTTAAGAAGTTGAAGGGCAGCCGTGGTATCACCACTTGTAACTAACTTCTGAGCCGCAATATTAAGCTTTGCAAATTCCTCCTGTCGCGCTGCAGCCAGAAAAATGTTCTCTTTCTTTTCAAGTAACTGCATGGGCTGGAAGGAAGGATTCGCTTTCCAGATTTCCTTACAGGTGGTTTGAGCAGAAGGAAGATCACCAGTCCGGTAATATGCCACGAGCAATGAAGCAAGAATATTTTCCATATCTTTCCCGGAAGAGGCTTTCATTTGAGCACTTTTCAGCCATTTCACTGCCCCGGCCGGATCACCCTCTGCCAGACATATCCTGCCTGATGCAACCAATGCCTGATAATTGTTTTCCCGGTCGGGCATTCGTTTGATAAGTTGAGCAGCCCTGGTATATTCCCCCCCCTGCATCAGATAATTGAGTGCCTGCACATAAAGATCCTGTACATATGGATAATCACGGATAAGTGAGGCATATTCGCGATAGGCCAGATAGTACTTCCCGCTGCCTGCATAGCGTTCAGCCAGCAACACATGCATATCCTCCAACTTAACCGAAGTACTGAGCACACTGCGAAAGGCCAGGCTGTCGGCCAGATTAACCGGTCGATAGCTTTGTAAAAAATTATTCATTTTCTCAGCCGGCTGAAAAGGCCATCCTGCCATCAGGCTTCTGATGCGGATGTCGGCTGCCAGGCTGTCTAGCTCGGTAAGCCCCCAGTCCTGCTCATATGCAGCAGAAACCGGGATATTTGAAGTATCCGGAATTGCCGGGATCAGTTTGTTATCTTTCAGAGAATTGAAAAAAGCATCCGCCATGAGGAAATAACCTTTTACGTTTGGATGCAGGTGTTCGGTAAACAGGCTGAAACCGGGAAGACCATGTGGTGAATGTTCACTGAAAATTTTTTTCATGGGCACAACCACACTGGCATAGCGGGAACCCAGGTCATGGATCACATCGTTCATTCCTTCAGGAGCACGGAATACAATAGCATCCTTATCCTTCGCCTGGTAATACAATTCCAGCGCCTCGATATATTTTCCCTGTTCCTCCAGATCACGTGCATGCCGGAACAATTGAACAGCCTCATGTTCCCCGGGGGTGGAGGAGATAAGCGGGGCAATATCCGATACATTGCTCACCAGCTCACCCATCACCAGCTTCACTCCTGCATCATGAGTCTTCTTTACAACAACCTCCATGTTATCGGCAAATTGTTGAATACCGGCCCTGTATAACTCAGAATCATACTCTATGGCGTTTTTGATAGCCATGCGGGTCATGAGAGTGCCTTTCGGCCTGGTGGATTCATCGGCAAAGGTTCCTGCTATCTTCCTCACCAGCTGTTGAACGAGCTGGTATGTTTTAAGTCGAACCAGCTTAAGATGCATAATCTTGAGCCAGCGCACATTGCCTCCTCCTTCAACGGAACTCACCCCCATGGCACCGTAATATTCATTATGGCCGGTATAGATCAGAATGAGGTCAGGCTTTTGACCAAGTATCTCGTCGATGAAATCATACATCGCATAGCTGTTGATTGCCGCCATGGATGTATTGACCATCTCTATGCGGGTATGCGGGTACAGGTCCTGGAGACGCTGTTGGAGGATGCGTGAAAAAGTGGCAGACATCTGAAAAGGAAATCCCCTGGCGGTACTGCATCCCATTACGAAAACACGGAAACAGGTATCCGGCTTGTTTACCAGGAATACATCATTACCGGTTTCCGTACCTTTCAGGTTACTGAAGAAACGCTTCGATACAGCAGGATTTACCTGATAGTATCCGGGCATTACCTTCGAAGGGATGAAGAGTTGAAGCTCACTTCCGTAGTGAAACAGTCTGAGTGACAACTCCAGGATAACAAAAAACATGAGTGCCATGAGCACCATGATCCCATAAAAGAGTCTTTTCTTTCCGGGGGAGAGGGGTTTGCTTATCCTTGTTTTAGCTTTGGAAGTCATGCCTGGTATATAATCTTGGTATAGCTGAAGAAAGCCCGCAAATTATAAAAATACCGGCTAATATGCTAACAGATATTCGAGGCGGGTCGAAAGGAGTAAAAATGATTAACCAATTGGAAACCGGCAGGCAGAAAAAGATGGAAAGCTCAATATTTCAGAGGTTTCCCAATTAATTGTCTGATAATTTCCTCATAAGCAATGAAACTTGTATTTTTATCCGCCTTAAAACCTTTTCACATTCCTGGCCTAACAGGAGAATGGGGTGACAGACCAGTCCGCAGGTGAAACGGGTACGTTGGGTTTTCTGGCAACAAGTGAGAATAAAAACTATATTCCAAAAAAATATGAGCAATACAGTCATGAACAAAGCGGCCGACAACATCCGGATTCTTTCCGCGGCCATGGTAGAAAAGGCAAAATCGGGGCATCCGGGCGGGGCCATGGGAGGTGCCGATTTCATCAACCTGTTATTTACCGAATTTTTGCGGTTTGACCCCACCGATATGAGCTGGCCCAACCGTGACAGGTTTTTCCTTGACCCTGGACATATGTCGCCCATGTTATACTCCGTGCTTACTCTCACGGGACGATTTAGCCTGGAAGAGATAAAAAACTTCCGGCAGTGGGGCTCTCCCACCCCGGGACATCCTGAAGTGGATGTGAACCGAGGTATTGAAAATACAAGCGGTCCCCTTGGCCAGGGACATGTAATGGCTGTTGGGGCTGCCATTGCCGAGCGATTCCTGGTAGCCCGTTTCGGGGAATGGATGGCACACAAAACCTTCACCTTTATTTCCGACGGTGGGATACAGGAAGAAATCTCCCAGGGAGCAGGGCGCATTGCCGGATTCCTTGGACTGAACAACCTGGTGATGTTCTACGACTCAAACGATATTCAGCTGTCCACCGAGACAAAGGAAGTAACCGCCGAGGATACCGCTAAAAAATATGAAGCCTGGGGATGGAGGGTATTTACCATCAACGGTAACAACCAGGATGAGATACGTAAGGCGCTGCTGGCTGCCGTGGCTGAGAAAGAAAAACCCGTGATCATCATCGGTAAAACCATCATGGGCAAGGGCGCCCTGGATGCCAGCGGGAACAGTTTTGAACGCAAGTGCGCTACCCACGGTATGCCCCTGGGTGAGGCCGGTGCGTCATTTGAAAAAACAATCGCCAACCTGGGCGGTGACCCTGCCAACCCCTTTGTTGTATTCCCCGAGGTAGCTGAGTTGTATGCTGCAAGGCTGAAGGAGAAGACTGCCGAGGCAGCCAGACGCAAGGAACAAGAAACAGCCTGGCGAAAAGCCAATCCGGAACTGGCAAAGAAACTGGATACCTTCCTTTCCGGGAATGCTCCTGTATTCGATTATGAGGCGGTGGCACACAAGGAGGGCATTGCCACCCGTGCCGCCTCAGCCAATGTGCTGGCGCAGTTTGCCAAACAGGTGGAGAACATGATTGTTTCCTCGGCCGACCTGTCGAACAGCGATAAAACCGATGGATTCCTGAAGAATACCAAAGCATTTACCCGGGGTGATTTCAGTGGAGCCTTCCTGCAGGCGGGTGTTTGCGAGCTTACCATGGCAGTCATCTGTAACGGGATGGCCCTGCATGGAGGAGTAATTCCGGCCTGCGGCACCTTCTTCGTTTTCTCTGACTACCAGAAACCTGCTGCCCGCCTCTCTGCATTGATGGAACTGCCCGTGAAGTTTGTATGGACGCACGATGCCTTCCGTGTGGGAGAAGACGGACCCACCCATCAACCGGTTGAGCAGGAAGCTCAGATCCGCCTGCTCGAGAAGCTGAAAAACCATAAAGGACATAATGGTATGCTGGTGTTGCGTCCGGCTGATGCTGCCGAAACCTCCGTTGCCTGGAAACTGGCCATGGAAAACACCCACACCCCTACTGCCCTGCTCCTCTCCCGTCAGAACATCAAGGATCTGCCTGCAAAAGCCGGTTCCACACGGTATAAAGATGCCCTGGAGTCTTCCAAAGGCGCCTATATCGTATTTGAGTCTGGCAGCAAGCCCCAACTGATCCTGCTCGCCAATGGTTCGGAAGTTTCAACCTGCTATGAGGCTGCCCAGAAACTGGTGGTTGAAGGAATTGCCGTTCGTGTTGTTTCGGCCCCCTCCGAAGGATTGTTCCGTAACCAGCCAAAGGCTTACCAGGAGAGCATATTGCCTGCAGGAGTGCCGGTACTCGGACTCACCGCCGGGCTCAGCGTAACACTCGAAGGCCTTGCCGGTGCCCATGGAAAAGTAATTGGCATGAACTCCTTCGGTTTCTCCGCACCCTACAAAGTGCTGGATGAGAAACTCGGATTTACTCCGGAAAACGTTGTAAAAGAAGCAGAGGAACTCCTCCGGTAAAAAACTTACAGTAAATACCCCGCCGGAGCTGTTGATCCAGAACCGGTGGGGTATTTTTTTATCTCCCATATATAGCTGTTTATCAACTAAGTCTTTTACTTACCCAAAAACTTTTTCATTCTTTTGTTTTATTATAATACTTACGCATCTTTTTATCTTAATTTTACGTACAATAGACTCAGCTTCAATTTAAAATATTCATTCTAACCAAATCACACAGCCATGATAAAGAAACTGATCTTCTCACTTACCTGTCTGTGCCTGGTAACAGGACTGTTTTCACAGACTCCCCAGGCATTCAATTACCAGGCGGTGGTGCGCGATGCATCCGGAACAACGATAAAAAATCAGGCTGTAGGAATAAGGATAAGCCTGTTGAACGGAAGTGATGCAGGCCCGGTTGAATACAGCGAAACACATGCTGCTTCCACAAATGAACTTGGGATAGTTAATCTCAAAATTGGTCAGGGAACAGTGCAAACGGGCAATATCACCGGTTTAAACTGGGCCGGTAACACCTATTTCATGAAGGTTGAACTGGATGAAAGCGGGGGAACCAGCTATTCGACCATGGGAGTTTCCCAGTTGCTCACTGTGCCTGTAGCCTTGTATGCCGTAAACGGAGCCAACTGGAAACAGGACACCAACGCTACCACTACAGATAAACTTGTCGGGATCGGAACGGATTCTCCTTCGAGCATGTTCGAGATCCGTGGAAATAACAACATGCCCGATTCAGCTTTGTTCGCAGTGAAAGACAAACTCGGGAATATCATTTTTGCGGTATATGAAACAGGTGTTAAAGTTTATATTTCTGAAGGCAAAGGCGGGAAAGGTGGTTTTGTTGTAGGCGGAAGAACAGCCAAGGGAAGCTCAACAGACCTGATGCAGGTGACTCCGGACAGCATTCGTTTTTATATTAACAGTCCAGCAAAAGGAGGGAAAGGCGGATTTGCAGTTGGAGGCAGATCGGCAGAGAAAGGATTTATGCCTGATCTGCTGAAGATTGACCTGGACAGTCTGCGTGTAAACAGTCCGGATACCCGGTTTAACATCCCGGATAATTCCATGAACGATTTGGGAACCGGTTTTTTTGTCGGATCGAAATCGACCCTTGGACAAACAAATGATTTCTTCAATATCAATCCTTCGAATACGGCTACCATGATAAATCCTTCGCAGGCAAGGGTGCTCTGGTACCCGCAAAAAGAAGCCTTCCTGGTGGGACGTGTACTGGTGGAACATCCGGACAGTGTGGGTACCAATTCAATCGCCACAGGTTATGAATCCAAGGCTATCGGGCGCTGGAGCCAGGCCTTCGGGTATAAAACTGTTGCTAAAAAAGACTATTCAACAGCTATCGGGCGCGATACCCGTGCCAGCGGACTAAATGCCTTTGCATTGGGATCGAAGGCGCAGTCGAATGCTGATGATGCGTATGCCATCGGGTCCGGTGCGGCTGCCCTGGGAAAAAACAGTTTCGCACTGGGATCGGTAATGGTTGATTCGCTCGGAATGGTTTTTGGCTCACCCACCACTGCCACCGGTGACTACTCCGTTGCGCTGGGCATGGGCGCGGGAGCCCAGGGTTCCTCCTCCCTGGCAATCAATGGTACAGCTGTTGGAGGTGTTTCAAGAGCCATCGGGGGGTACGCCTATGGATACAATTCCACTGCCATCGGATATAACACACGTGCCATGGGAAACTATAGTGTGGCCATGGGGTATGGATCTGCTTCATTCATCTTTGGTAAAGGAACTGAAGACTTTGTGATAGGCCCTATTATTAAACCACCAATTTTTAAATACACCAGTTATCCGGTCACTGCACAGGGTGCCTATTCGATGGCCCTTGGTGTTTCAACTGTTGCCAATGGTTATTATTCCACAGCAATGGGTTACAGAACACAGGCGCAGGCTTATAATTCCTTTGTACTCGGCCGGTATAATTCATTTTCAGCGGCAGAAGACACTGATACCTGGGTTACAACCGATCCCCTCTTTACGATCGGTAATGGTTCAGGGAGCAGCAGCCGGAGTAACGCAATGGTCGTGCTCAAAAACGGCGAGCTTGACTTGTATTCCAATGAAGCATGGTATGGAATATTCAGCTCCAATAATACTACCACCCATGGTTCTTATGGAATTTATACCCAGTCCTACGGAGCTAACTCATCATACCACTATGGCTTATATGCCTATGCAGGCGGAGGCAATTCCAACTTTGCAGTTTATGGATACGCGTCAATTGCAGCGAATAGCTATGCCGGATATTTTGCGGGTAACGTCCACATAACAGGTACACTGAGCAAATCGGCAGGTTCATTTAAGATCGACCATCCCCAGGATCCGGAGAATAAAACACTTTCGCATTCCTTCGTTGAAAGTCCGGAGATGAAAAATGTGTATGACGGAATCGTTGTTCTCGATGCATCGGGCGAGGCCTGGGTGGCACTTCCCTCCTACTTCGAAGCTTTGAATGAGACCTACCGTTACCAGTTGACCTCCATTGGTGTTCCCGGTCCCAACCTGTATGTTGCTTCAGAGATCACCGGGAACAATTTTAAAATTGCCGGTGGATCACCTGGTCAGAAAGTCTCCTGGATGGTTACCGGTGTAAGGAAAGATCCCTATGCAAAACAACATCCTATCATTGTTGAAGAACAAAAGACCGGAGACAACCAGGGGAAATACCTGAACCCGGAAGTCTACGGACAACCTGCATCGAAGGGGGTTGGGTACCAGGAGCCGCCGGAAGGAGAACCCAGAAAATAAAAAAAGGCAGGGAGGCCTGCTGATCCCGGCCTCCCGCCTTCAATTTCCAGTAAACCTAAAACTGATTCCGTAATCAGTTTTGCCCTTTCATCATGTCTCCTTTTTTATTTCCATGACTAAAGGGTCATTTGATATTTCTAACTTCAAGAACCGCCAAGTCTTATTGCATGCTGCGTTATAATCGCAGATTGAAGCTGGTATCACTTCCCCATTCGTTCATGTCCCAGCATAAAAACCAATGCATCTCCTATCCGCTCCCTCCAGCTTTCCACCTTTGAATCGCCATCCTCTAGTTTGACCAGCCCAAACGAATAAGGGCCATAGCCCAGGGCGAGAAAGGTTTGAAGAATCCCATTGAATTCCATGAGTGATCTTCCATCCTTCCCTTCCATCCCGAAATCAATATAGAATCTGTGTGCGCCAGGCTGTGGCAAATATTCGTCCAGATATGCATTCAACAGCTCATAAAGAGGACTATCTTCTTCTTTTTTGAATCCCAGCAAGCAAGGTGACATACAAATGGCTGCACCAAACACATGTGGATATTCACACACCGCGTACAATGACGTGAGAGCCCCAAGATCCGATCCACCAATGTAAGTAAAGGTGCTGTCAGTTTTCGTCGAAAACCTTTTATCGATCTCTTGTTTCAGTTCTTCGGTTATGAACCTCAGGTACCTGTCGGAGAACAAGGGAGTATCAATCTGTTCCAAAAATTTCAACCTCGATTCTTGCGTGTCATTCATGAGAAATTTCTCCGGGAAATACTCCTCAAACCGGTGTTTAACATCGCAGTGCAAAGCAACTACAATACACGCATCAATTTCAGCTGACCCTATTAAGGTGCATAGTGTGGAATCCAGATTCCAGCTTCTTTTATATTTGTCGATGCAGTGAGGGAAAAGATCCTGTCCATCAAACAGGTAGAGGATCGGGAAATGATTTCCTCCTCCATATTCCGGAGGCAACCATACCTCCACAGTCTGGGTTCCGACAAGGGATGAATTAAAAGTGATTTTGGTCAATGTGCCACAAACTGGTTTTATATTTTGAGCTGAGAGCGGTATTATAAGGTTGATGGAAAAAAATATGATTATTGATTTATTCATATGATTTTATCTTATGATAAACTAATAATATTTCTCATATTTAACTGCTTGATTACATTAATTTTCAAGGGTTATTACAATTGCTAATTTTTAATGCAACGAACGCTTAAACCATAATACTTCCATGGATAATACGTCGATATTGCAAAATAATTTGGAAATAACATCCTGTCGTACCCTTGATCTACATCATACTCTGAAGATGACCACCAGGCACCTCCCCCGAAATCTGGTTTTGTTATACCAGGTAAGGCGTTAAAACCACTTTCATTCGTTGCATGCTCTGAAACATAATCAAGCCATTGTGTTGTTGATTTCAATTTTCCTCCGGCTACATCAGGGCCACCAAGGTAGTTCACTAGGCTATCCCATTCTGAATTATTTGGCACATGCCATCCTGCCGGGCAAAGATTTCCAGGGTTGACTACAGCATAAAAATTATAAATTGCACCGCACATTCTCCTTTGTTCCTCACCATTCGAGGACCATGCATAAATGCCAGTAGTTTTTGAATCTGTCCAATCCCATTGACTGCTTCCTGCAAGCTCAATCGGTTCCCCATTACTGTATTTTGTTGTCCTCAGATTTTCGGCCATCCATTCCTGGCTTCCAATTATGACTGTGTTATAAACATTACCATCTATATCCGAAACAGAACTGTTAAAAGTCTTTATTGCGATTTCATTACCATACAATGTTTCATCCTCAGTTTTCGCATAGGCTCGAACATAGTATTTTGTATTTGGTTCAAGTTGATCCAATAGGCTGGAAAAATATCCTTTTCCAGTTCCATCATCTGTTGTATTATTAGATATATCTGGATTTGGAATTTTACTATAACAAACCCCCCTACAAATAATATTCTTATCAGCTCCTTTTTTAATCACCGACTCACAGGTTATACTTGAGGTGGTTACCTGAAAAAATGAACGAGTACTGATTTCCATAGGCGCTGAATCCTGAAGGCATCTCACAGATAAGCCCATTCCCCTTTTTTTCTCAGATCCTGCATATATAGATCCGTCTCTTCTTAAACTTTGATAAAAACCGCTTATACAATTAAAATCCATCAAAGTCCACCAAAAGCCAAATTCGCTCATCCACTGAAAACCGTTTATCCATTCTTCATTGGTTCCTCTTAGTCCCCCCATAGTCGCAGAAAAACCGCTTTCATTCGTTATACCGGAATTGAACGTATCCCAATAGATAGTGGAAATAAATTTGCCTCCCTGGTCTGGATCCATTGATTGCGATTGAGTTTCCATTGATCGCCAGTCTTCTCTGCTGGCCACATACCATCCGGTTGGGCAAAGATTTCGGTTATCGGTTATTGCATAATAATTATACAGAGCACCATAGGTTTTGTTCTTCAATTCATCATTGTTATACCAGCAAAATGCCGCATGGGTCAGTTTTCTCCAGGTAATATCATCCGTAATATTTGGGATGGCAGAACCATCACTAAATTTTCCAGTCTTTAAGTTCGCTGCCATCCATTCCTGAGTCCCAATCTTCACGGTAAAATATTCGTTCCCGTCTCCATCAATAATTGTTCGCTTGTAAGTTTTCAACTTCATCTCATTCCCATAATATACCTTATCACTTGCAATGATAAACGGCCTAACATAATATAATTTATCTGGTAATAAATTTGAAACTGGGCATTTATAAAACCGAACATATGAATCAATTTCAACCATTTGATCCTGAATTGTTGGATTGGGTTTTAGGGCGTAGCAAACACCTTCAACTTTAAAATCATCTTCATTATTGCAATGTATCTCAACGTTACAGGTTGCAGAATTGGTTGTAATATCTGTTAAGGAGGTCAACAAGATTACTGGATTATAGTCTCCTTTCAAGCACCTAACCGACAACCCTGCCCTTTTATCCATGGCCATTTTTCCATCTTCACGATACGAATAATTGCTATGGTCCACCAATAAGGCATTAACACTGTCAATTTCCCAATTTACCCAATAATAACCGGCCCCTTTTCCAGTAAAGGCCCCGTCCGGTAGCCTTGAACCATTGCTGTATCTGCCAAAATAATCAATATTCGGCTGCATTTCTTCCAATGATGGAACATGCCAGCCTGTTGGGCAGAGTTTTCGAGGATCTGAAATTGTAAACCAATTATAAAGAGCCCCATGAGTGACCCAGTCTGCTGTATCATGACAATACCAGGAATATGCCCCAGAGTGGAGAGAACTCCAACTGCTATCAATTACATTGGGTATGGGACTTCCATTCCTGTAATGGGTTGTTTTCAGATTCTCTCTTAACCAAATTTTATCTCCAATCGTATCCAAATGATAGATGTTACCATCAATATCCCGCACATACAAATCATGATCAGGAGGTATGATAATATCTTTCGAAGGAACGATGTACTTTTCACAAAAGTTGAATGCGAATGTAGACAGTAGTGCAATTACCAATAATTTATGCCGCATTTTTTTAAACTTGAATTATCTAAAAACAATCGTTTGGATCTCAGCAACCACCTAATTGAGCATATTATACTTTAAACTAATCCCTAACTGGCCAATTAATTCCATCCTTTCTTGACAAAGGGTCAATCCATAGGTACCCATCTGTACAGATGATTCGTTTTATTCGTTTTTGTTACATCATTTCCGTTGAAACTTGCACCGAATCCATGGTAGTATGAAAAGAAGGCCGTTACACCAATATTAGTGAACTCCGGATCTACGGATGTAGCGTTTGGCCGGCTTCATCCGACAAGTAGGTTCCCCCCTTTTTTTCAAAGTAATAGAAGCCAATGTATAATGGATTGCTGCCCGGATAATAGATATATTCCCGGGGAAAATGGGCAGTGTTTGCTGGTCCCAGGTTTGACCACCATTAGTGGTCGAAATTACTTTCATGTAGGTGCGGTAAAATTGCATGGTTGAATCATTCGCAGACCAGGCTCCCAGGGAAACCATTGCGAATCTGTTTTCATCCAACAGTGCAATATTTGTAAATGTCTGGTAAGGGGAGGAATTATCATAAATAAGTATGGTCCATGTATCTCCGCGATCCTCACTTATGAGTACTTTCCCGCAGTCCGTAGCAGCCATTACCCTATCGCCTGACCGATGGTAAGGCGCATTGCCAAGAACCCAGAATGCTTCGTCCATAATTCTGGGAGTCTCCCAGGGTAGCTCAACTTCGGACCAGTTGATTCCACCATTCATGGTTTTAAAAATTCGCAATCCTGTTGAGTCGGTCCAATAAGAACATAGCCCCTCGTTTGCATCAAAAAACATTAATGGCAGGTTATGTTCTTTGCAGAACGGATCTTCATTGATAAGACTCCAACTGGTTCCCCCATCCATTGTTTTATACAATCCAAGGGATTTAATATTCAGAAATGCAGTATTTTCATCTATAGCTGAAAGAATACTTCTTCGCTGGTTCGAGTTTTGAAAGGTATAAGAGGTCCAGGTTTTTCCGCCATCCTTACTTTTGTATACCTTAACGGGCAAGTCTGGGATGGGATTGGCATCCGAAACTGCGGTCATCATGGCCCAAATATTCATACTGTCTGATACAATCAGATCCTCGCAAAAATAGCCTGCATCAAAACTCAGGATGGACTCCCAGCATTTCGTCCTCTCCTTCATTGTTTTAAATGACTTAACGGCACCAAAACCGGTTCCTACCTCGCTAGTGGCATAAGCCCTGTAATAATAGGTTATATCAGGTTCCAAATCATCGAGTTTAACCTGGAATGCATCCATAGATCCGCTGCCCTGGGCTCTACCATATTCCTGGTTGAAACTTTCATCCGTACTCCAGGATATTCCATATTCAACTACCGTTTCTGAACCCTGTTTCTTTACACTCCCCAGGCATACAACTGATCTTGAAGTTAATTCACTGATGTCGCCAGTGGTAACAGTTGGATAATCATCTTGGCAGTTACAGGCCGAAAATAAGATCCCAAAACAAATTGAAGCTAATTTTAAAGCTCCATTTAGTTTAATCTTTTGAGTGCAGAATGGTGTGTTCATAGTTTGAAGGCTATTAGATTATGATATATTCCTCATCTTGGATTTGTGAAATAATTGGCAATGAATCCGATGAATGGCTTGAACATTTTAGCATTATGCCCGTGAAATCCTCCACCCGGTATTCTTCTCTCAGAATTAGAGAAAATGCTGGGCATGCAGAAGCAAAGATCTGTTGCACTATGCAGAGGCGCTTTCACATTTCCGCCAGAAACTTGAACGATTGCGTCAGTTTTGCCTGGAAAGGTATTCCGACGGGCTTAGCCCCATCACATCGTGGAATGCTCTGCTGAAGTAGGAGAGGCTGTTAAAACCGGTACGATACGCGACTTCGGATATAGTCTCCTTTCGGTCAAGGAGAAGTTTTGCGGCTTGCTTGATCCGAACAGTACGGATAAATTCGTTGGGGGAAAGTCCTGTTATCGATTTAATCTTGCGCTGGGCTGTACGTTCACTCATCCCAAGCTCCAAAAATAGTTTTTGAACTGAGAAATCTGCGATACCCAGGTTACTAAGGATAATCTCCTGTGCTGTACCTAAAAATTCCGCATCCATACTATTGCTTGTCAACTGGGTAGGATCCATAACCGATGTTCCAGAGAACCGGTGACGAAGCCTCTGCCTCTGGGCAATCAGGTTGTGGCACCTGCAAACCAGTTCCTTTGCATGAAATGGTTTTAGCAAGTAATCATCCGCTCCGGCTTCAAGTCCCCCAAGTTTCGATTCAATATCGGCTTTGGCGGTAAGCAGGATAACCGGAATATGGCAGGTTACCATGTTGCTCTTGATTTGCCTGCATAGAGTATTACCATCCATTTCAGGCATCATAATATCGCTGAGAACCAACTCCGGCAAGTGTTTACTTACGATTTCAAATCCTTCAACACCATTTCTCGCTTCCATAAGCCTGTAATCTGGAGCAAGTAACCGACAAATGAATCCACGCAATTCAGTATGATCTTCGACAACAAGTACAACAGGTTTTTCCGGATCGATCCGGGTGACTTCTGTGCTATACAATCTGTCGGGAGAATTCTCCAGTGAGGCTTTTCCGGGAGTCGTTCTCCATTCATCTTTATCAACTTGATTTTCATCCACTTCTGAATCTGAAAATGAATGTCTGGAAATCGGTAATAAAACAGTGAATACGGAACCCTTGCCGGGCTGACTATATACAGTTACACGCCCATAATGCTTTTCCACCAGTTCCTTTACTATGGCAAGTCCGATTCCTGTTCCTTCTCCGGAATTGGTATCAGAGGTTACCACCTGGTAAAACCTGTCGAATATTTTTGATAATGATTCTGATGGAATTCCTTTTCCAGTATCTATCAATTGTATCTCTACATTATCACTCCCTCGCCTCATAACTAATAGATCAACTGCTCCTCCTTTGCCTGTAAATTTTAGAGCATTCGAAATCAGGTTATGTATAATTTTATCCAAAAATACCGGATCAAACCAGGCTTTCAGTGAATGAAGCTCTGAATTGAATCGAAAAATAACACCTTTCCGCTCTGCCTCAGATAAATACATTTCCCAAATATTCCGCAGATTGAGTATCAGATCAGAATTTTTCACCTGCAATTTCAGATTACCCGCTTCAATTTTCGAAAGATCCAGCAATTCGTTTACAAGGTTTAAAAGTTGCCGGGAAGCTTTATTTACAGATTGTAAAAAGGAGAGTTTTCTTTTATCATTTTCATTTTTTGACAATTCATCTGTTGAAGCATTGATGATGGTTAGTGGGGTGCGAAACTCATGGGATATATTGGTATAGAACTTAGATTTCATTTGCTCCAGTTCTTTCTGGTGCATTAAGGCCAGATCAGTTCTTTGTTTAACCTCTGCTTCAAGTTGCAGATTCCTACTCTTCAGGCTTTTTTCTCTAAGACGAATATAGATATAGATCATAATCCCTGCTAATATGATTAACAGAATCTGGAACCAACCCTGTTTCCAAAAAGGGGCACGGATCAGGATGTTCAAACTTGTAACTGAATCACTCCATTCACCAAAAAGATTTGATGCATTCACCTGAAAGACATACTCTCCCGGTTTCAGCTCCTGATAGATTGCAGTCCGCAATTCCGATGCAGTGGTCCATTCGTCTGTGAGCTCAAGGAGGCGATATCGGAATCGAATCTTCTTGTTTTGTTGAAAACTAACCGCACTGAATAAGAAGGTAAGATTATTCTGATCGTGATTGAATTCAAATGATTTTACACGGCCGGGCAATATCACATCTTCGAATTTCTCCCATTTCTGTATTGGTTTGTTATCCAGGAGTATTTCTGAAATGTATGCACTGACTGAGTCTTTTAAAAAGCGCAGACTATCAGGATGAAAAGAAATCAATCCATTGTCTGTACAGAAATACAACAATTCGTTCCTGTCAGTGCATGCCCCCGGACTAAAGGTCGTACCGGGAAATCCTTCGTTTCGTGAGAGTGAGTAACAAACCCCGCTAGAAGGATTAATCCGGAACAAGCCTTGGTCGGTTGTTACCCAAAGATTCCCATTTTTATCCTCAAGAATATCTGAAATGAATCTGGCATCCAAACCTTCGTCATATGTATAGTGCCTGACTAATTGTGTCTGAAATTGACCGGGAGAATCATGCATCGACCGATCAGGTAAATAATATCTGTATAATCCGTCATTAATCGATGGAAGCCAGAAATCCATTCCACCAGGCCTTTTGGTAATAAGAAATCTTCCGGTTGGGAAAAGAACCGGTTTAACAAGGAGGGTATCTATCATTTCTGGAATCCAAATTTTATTATGGATACTCATACCCGGAGAAATCTCATAGAGTCCGTTGACGTCTCTTATAAAAATGCGCCGGCCGTCCACAATTTGCACATAGGGATAAAGAATAAATGGCACTGTTTCATGAAAACGCAATAGGCTAAAATCCATGGATGCCGAATCATAGATTCGTATTCCGCGATTAGTGTACATCACCCAAATCTGATCACGAAACCGAATAATTTGATTCACACTTTCCTGATAACTATATGATATTTTCGGCTTCTTTTCCCTGAATACAAAAGCAAAATCTACACCCTGTGCCTTTTCTACCACTTTTTGAATAAAACCTGCGCCAACCCATATTTCGCCTGGTCTGGTTTCTGAAAGACAATAGATAGAATTCCCATGGAGAGCTGATGAAGGGTTGGAACCTTTGGAATAGTGACTGAATTCATAATTCTGCTTTTGGTTATTCCAGTATCCAAGATATAATCCATTCCCCGGAGTCCCGACCCAAATCCTGTTTCGGCTGTCTACCAGTACCTGACCTGTTCTTACTGTCACCTCCCTGCGCTGATCCTTATCCAGATTTCGAATAAGCCTGATATTTTCCCGGTTTAGAGAGACCTTTAACAGTCCGTTATGGGTTCCAAGCCAGAGCACATGATCCTGTGAATAGTACATTGCAGTAAACCAATACCCCTGATTCCCTTCAAAATCATTTACTGCGCCCTCACTGCAAATAGACTCAACCTGAGAGGTCGTACAATTGAATTTTTCCACCCCCCGATCGGTACGGATGAGAAGATTGTTGTTACCATCCGGAACGAAGTAATAAGTCTCCCTGCTCAACTGGCGATTCTTTGGTACCCTATCGTCGTTTACAAAAACAGCGGGGAGGACTGAAAGATCTGGCAGATCCAGATTTTTATTCAAATCCAGTTTCATCAGACCTTCCCCTATGATGGTCATCCATAGTTGATTCAAGTTATCACAATACATTCTGAACAAGTACATTTTCTCAGGATTCCTATTTCTCAGAGGCAACCTAAAATGATGCATATTAACAACTTCCCCATTGTTAACTTCCAACATGAACAAGCCTTCAAAAGCACCCAGCCAGATGTTCCCTTTGTTGTCCTCTGCAAAAGAGGCAATGGTCATCGACCGGAACTCAGGTTTTCCAAAATCAACCAACTGGATCAATGAATCAGGATCTTGGCCCGATCTTATCAGAGCGAGCCCAGGAGCAGTCGAAATCCACTTATTATCCTTACTATCAATAAAAGTAAATGCACTTCCCTGCACTTCTACTCCCTGTATAGTGTACTCCTTCGACTTACCCTTCTCATTATCAAGGCAATAAACCGGACCAAAATAATTTGAAACCCACAATTTCCCTGTGTTATCAGCATCGATATCCTGAAACATCCGGCTTCCCAGAAAATCATTTCTTCTTGAAAGTGGAAACTGCTTAAAGGAATGACCATCGAAGCGATCGATGCCAGTATATGTCGAAATCCACAAAAAACCCACTTTATCTCTTGTAATTCCAAGAATTGAATTGGAGGATAAACCATCCCGGACAGTATACCGTTCAACATGATACGGTTCTGTTTGCAACTGGGCGTTACTCGAAGTGCAATGGAAAAGGTACCAAATGCAGACCCAAAAAAAACGGCAGCGCATGTGCAAACCAAGGTTAATTAATAACTACAGAGATAATAGATTAATTGAACAATCCCTACCTTGTAGTCCAAAGGCTTCCTGAAAATTACTCCATCCAAGTTATAAAAAAAATAGAATCATATAACCTATGATCAATTAGCAAATTGATTATGTTTTTTGCACATTCAGTATCATGTTTAAAACTTTAAATAATGCAGCATTATTTTAATGTACTTTTAGCGCAACATACCAAATCATTTCATATGATCAGGAGAACTTTGACCTGCCTGTCTTTAAATTTCCTGATTGCTGCTTGCGTTTTCTCCCAGCAGAAACCCAAATACATCCCTCCCACCACCCGCATCCTCTTTGTGTTCGATGCCTCCCAGAGCATGGCCGGGATGTGGGAGAGCGACCTGAAGATCAATATTGCCCGAAAGTTTCTGGAAGGGGTGATTGACAGCCTGGAGATCAATCCCTACGTGGAGATGGCCCTGCGGGTGTACGGGCACCAGAGTCCCGTTCCTCCCCAGGACTGCTCCGATTCCAAACTGGAAGTGCCCTTTGGTAAGGGTAATGCCTCCAGGATCCGGCAGAAACTGCGGTTTATACAGCCCAAGGGGACTACCCCCATCGCCAACTCACTGCTCATGGCAGGAAAGGACTTCCCCCCCTGCGCCAATTGCAGAAATGTGCTTATCCTCATCACCGACGGCATAGAGGCCTGCGACGGGGATCCCTGCAAAGCCTCCGACAGTCTGCAACGCATGGGTATCGTACTTAAGCCCTTTGTGATCGGCATCGGTATCGACGAGGGATTGAAAGAATCCTTCGGTTGCATAGGACAATATATCAATGCAAAAAAAGAGGACAAGTTCAAGGAGGCACTGAACATCATCATCTCCCAGGCCCTGAACTCGACCACCGCCCAGGTGAATCTGCTCGATCAGCAGGGCAATCCCAGCGAGACCAACGTAAACATGACCTTTTACGACATTTACTCAGGAAAGATTAAGTACAACTATTACCATACCATCAATAACAAGGGGAATCCCGACACCATTATTCTGGATCCTCTGCTTACTTATAATCTCACCGTACATACCCTCCCTCCCCTCACCAGGGACAGCATTAAACTCCTGCAGGGAAAACATACCATCATCGCACTCGATGCTCCCCAGGGATATCTGAATGTGCAGACAAAGGATGCATTCGACTTCAGGGGCCTGCAGTTCTTCGTGCGCAAACAGGGTTCCTGCGAGGTTCTGAACCTGCAGAAAATCAACCAGACCGAAAAATACCTCACCGGGATTTATGACCTGGAAGTACCGGTATTGCCCAAACTGGAAATAAAAAATGTGGAGATCAAACAAAGCTCCACCACCACCGTTGAGATCCCACGCCCAGGAATTGTAAACCTTTTTATGCCTGCCCCCGGCTTTGGAAGTATCTATACTATGGAGCAGGATCAACTAAAAAGTATCTACCTGTTAAACCAAAGTGGCCGGACGGAGTCTATTATGTTGTTACCCGGTCATTATTGGGTGGTATTCCGGGCCCTCAATGCAAAACAGGCCATTTATACCATCACCCGGGAATTTGATGTTAAATCGGGGAGTTCCATTGGACTAAACCTCGAATGAAGCTGACAGGCATACATGGGCGAATATTCCGACAGTGAACTCCTGCAACTCTACCGGACGGGGAGTAACCCGGACTATACATTCAACCTGCTGGTTAAAAAATACCAGGAACGGCTGTACTGGCACATCCGGAAAATTGTGGTCCGCCATGAAGATGCTGACGATGTGCTGCAGAATACCTTCGTTAAAGTATGGAAAGCCCTTCCCAATTTCCGCGAGGAATCGTCGTTGTTCACCTGGATATACCGGATTGCTACCAATGAAGCCCTGAACCACCTCCGGCAGGCAAGACACAAGTACCTCCTGCCCCTGGTGAATGTGGAACAGAAACTGGCCAACAGCCTCGAAAGCGATGAATATTTCAACGGGAATGAGTTGCAGCTCAAACTTCAGAAAGCTATTCTGAGTTTGCCGGAAAAACAACGTATTGTATTCAATATGAGGTACTTTGAAGAAATGCCCTACGAGGAGATGTCGGCTATACTGGAGACTTCCGAGGGTGCCCTCAAGGCATCCTTCCATCATGCCATGAAAAAAATCGAAAAGTACATAGCTGAAGATTAAACCTTTCCTATTTTTAACTGTCAAAGCCTAAAGAATACCCGTACATGAAAGAAGAAGAAGAAGGTGATGAACTGAGGAGGAAGATTCCGGGAGAAAATCCGATGGGGGTTCCATCGGGCTACTTTGATACCTTTGCCTCGCGCTTGCAGGACAGGCTTAATGCCGAAGTCAGGCATCCGGCTCCCGCACGTCCCCTTGCGTGGATCCCAGCCCGGCTGGTTCCTGCACTGGCAGTGGCAGGCGTTGTGCTTATCGCCACACTGTTTACCATCCGCTGGTTCCTCAGCCCTGAGCTGGTAATTCCCCAGGCCCAGGTGAGTGAACTCATTGAGTTCAGCAGTTATAACTTCGACGAGGATCAGCTCATCGAAGTGCTTGAGAATAATGCCGATTCAACGCAATCCAGCCTGGAGGATGCGCGGATCATGGATTACCTATCCACCCAGGAAATTGACTTTACAGATGCATCGATTGATTTATAAGACAGCCGCCATGAGAAAACATTTCATCATTTATCTCCTACTGTTGTTCCCGGCCTGGATGTCCCTTTGTGCGCAGTCCGGTGATGAAGGCAATGAAAAGATCAAGGCCCAGAAGGTGGCTTTTATTACCCGGAGCGTCAATCTCACATCGAAGGAAGCACAGGTTTTCTGGCCGGTGTACAACGAATACGATCAGAAAAGAAATAATATCCTCAGTGAGCGCAGGAATGCCTTTGCTTATTTCAACCAGAACGAGGCAAAGCTCAGTGAGAAGGAAACAGATGAAATCATCGCTACTTTCGTGCGCCTGCAAAAGGAGGAATCAAACCTCTTCGACGAGTATAACGCAAAATTCCGGAAAATTCTTCCGGCAAAGAAGGTGATGAAACTGTATGTGGCAGAGGTGGAGTTTAAGAATTATTTACTGAAACAGATCCGCGATAACCGCAGCCAGACAGGGCCTTCGAGACAATAATCCAGAGGCGGCCATACACTGAGAAAGGATCGAAGAAGAATCAATCCGCACCTACCCAATTAAATGCACGATAAATATGCAAGCTGCGACGCCCTTCGGGGTCGGGGCATCCATCCATTCAATAGGCTATAGGGCTATGATCCCTTCGGGATCAGGGGAAGCAAAATGCAGCATAGCCCTGGAATTCATATTCATCTTTAATGTCCTTTACATTTTATTTGTACTAACCGAAGTAAGAACGGATAAATTCAGACAGATCGCTTCGGTCCTCGCGATGACTCAAACATGATAGCACAACGGGTTCGCCTTTGGAGAACCCGTTGTGCACACTTAAATTAGTCATCGCGAGGAACGAAGCGATCTGTAAAAGGTTTAACGAATCATCCGGCCTAAAATTAATCCATCAACTCCCCGAGCAAAGTGGCCGGGGTGCAGCCGGTAATCTTTACCATCACCCGGTCTCCGGGCTGATGATCACCACGGGGGAATACCACTCCTTTATTTTGCGAGGTTCGTCCTGATAATTTCTGATCGGATTTTTTCGATCGGTCCTCCGCCAGGACTTCTACAATTTTGCCGATGTCCTCCCTTTTGCTCTGCATGGAGAGTTCGGATTGCAGGGCGATGATCTCGTTGAGCCGGCGGGTTTTTATCTCATCAGGCACATCATTCGCATATTTCTTCTCGGCAAAGGTGCCGGGTCTTTCGGAGTATTTGAACATGTAAGCGAAGTCATAGCCTGCCCAGCGCATCAGTGAAAGTGTTTCCCGGTGATCTTCCTCCGTCTCGCTGCAGAAGCCGGCAATGAGGTCGGTGGAGATGGAACATCCCGGGAGGATGCGACGGATGGCTTCGATCCGGTCCATGTATTCCTCACGGGTGTACCTCCGTTTCATGAGCTGCAGGATGCGGGTGCTGCCGCTCTGTGCCGGCAGGTGGATGCTCCTGCAGATATTCTCATGGGCAGCCATCACCTGCAAAAGTTCATCGGAGAGATCCTTGGGATGGGAGGTGGAATAGCGGATCCGGAGTGTGGGGAAGGCAGCAGCCACACGGTCTAGCAGTCCGGGGAAATCCAGGCGGATCCCGTCTTTTTCCCAGAAATAGGAATTCACATTTTGTCCTAAAAGAGTAATCTCCTTATATCCTGCCTGCGAGAGCTCGTCTACCTCACGCAGGATGGTTTCCGGATCACGGCTGCGCTCCCTTCCGCGGGTGTAGGGCACCACGCAGTAGGCGCAGAGATTATTACAGCCGCGCATGATGGAAACAAAGGCAGAGATGCCCTTTCCATCGAGGCGTACCGGGCTGATGTCGGCATAGGTCTCCTCGGCTGATAAAAGAACATTAATTGCTTTTTGTCCGCTGCCGGCCTGGTATACCAGCTTCGGGAGTTCGCGGTAGGCATCCGGACCGATCACCAGGTCCACCACCTTCTCCTCAGCCAGTAGCTGATCCTTGAGCCGTTCGGCCATGCAGCCGATCACCCCCACCACCAGGGCAGGTTTTTTCTTTTTCATCCGGCTGAATTCACCCAATCGTCCTCGCACCCGTTGTTCGGCGTTTTCACGAATGGAGCAGGTGTTCACCAGGATCAGGTCGGCCTCTTCGGCTTTTTTAGTAACAGCATAGCCGTTATCCCGCATCAGGGAAGCGACAATCTCGGTATCGTTCACATTCATCTGGCAACCGTAGGTCTCGATATAGACTTTCGGGTTACGTTCGGGCTGCAGTGAGAGCCCCTGGGGGCTTATTTCAACCTTTACACTCATAATTCCGTCCTCGGGCTGCAAAGATAAACGGATAATCGTATTGATTAAGCAGTTAGAAGTAATTTGTAATCATTTCCTTAAAATCTTCTCCATGGCCTTTCCCTTGGCCAGTTCATCGATGAGTTTATCCAGATAACGGATTTTCTGCATGAGTTCATCCTGAATCTCCTCCACCCTGATTCCGCAAATAACACCGGTTATCTTTGATGCATTGGGGTTGAAGCGGGGTGCTTCGGCGAAAAAGCTTTCAAAATCTGTCTTTTTATCGAGCTGCTTTTGCAAATCCTGGGCGTTATACCCGGTGAGCCAGAAAATAATGGTATCCACTTCTTCTTTGGTACGTCCTTTCTTTTCGGCTTTTTGAACATACAAGGGATAGACAGTGGCGAAGGGCATTTTGAAGATTCGGACAGGATCCATGCGGGCAGCGTTTGAAATTTATAATCGGTGCAAAGGGACTAACAATAGATGCAGAGTCAAAAATACGGACAATTAAACAATAAATCGGGAATATTCTTTGGATTGATTAGTCTTCGAGAAATGACTCCGATTGAGTTTTTTAAGAAGAAAACGAAAAACAAAATGCCTATTTTAAACTAGTAGGGGAAATGAGGTAATTACACTTTGGAATAATTTGCCGCAAAACAAATAAATGTCTCATTTACCTATCATTTACTTATTCATTTATTCACTCACTTCCACCTCTATCACATTGGAATCTGTCCAGCCAAACCAGTACCGGCTTCCATCGGGCTGTATCTTATTATCGATGCTTACCGGCCCTGCAAAACAGAAGAAGCAGGTGTAAATTCCAGGATCAATTGGCTTATACCCTTTCACAGTTGCCGAACGATAAATCTTTTCACCTGGCTTCATTTTTCTGTACCAGGAGTACTCATAATATTGCAGGTTACGTGAATCGTATTGAAGATATCTGGCATAATAAGTTTTTCCCGGAGCATCCAATACGACACCAAGTGTATATTTATTAAAAACATCATTCCCCATTAATAAAGGATCTGGTACATACAAATCTGTTTTTTCGTTGTTTGTAATATTAAAAAAATAGTTAATGGTACTTGTGTCCGGACCCAGCGCAATAAAAATCGAATCAATAATTACTGTTATTCCTGGCTTAACTAGTTTGTCCGAAAGAAATAAGCGCTTCATTTCAGGATCCGACCGCAGCCTATCAATATATCTAACATGATGAACATTATAACCTGTAGATATGTTTATGATGCTATCATTGAAAAAATCGTAATCAGCAATGACATAGGGCCAGTCAATTCCAATCGCAGTATTGGTGGCCATAAAATATCCTAAAAATGCCGCTTTGTTGTTAACCGTAAAGATAAATGGAGACAATGCGTCTTGAAAATATCCATCCTCATCCAGCAATTCGTTAAACACTAAATCCCGGTTAGTATTTAGTACGAAGGTATTGGTTGACAAATCATAGAAAA
>JAXLTS010000020.1:0-84049 GCA_046329925.1 Bacteroidales bacterium | reverse complement strand
AGACAGGCTGAACTGGCCTCTGCAATTGAAAAAGCATTCGATGAAGACCATGAAGTTATTATTGAAGAATTTATCCAAGGAACAGAGGTTACCTGTGGTCTGGTTAAATTCAGCGGGCGCGAAATGATCTTTCCCCTCACCGAGATTGTGAGTAAAACAGAATTCTTCGATTACGAAGCAAAATATACGCCTGGGATGGCGGAAGAAATTATTCCGGCAAGGATCACGGAAGAATTGGCCCTGGAATGCCGCGAAATATCATCTTCCCTTTATGACCTGCTGGGTTGCAGGGGAATAGTACGGATCGACTACATCCTGAAGGGCAATGAATTCTGGTTCCTGGAAGTAAATACCGTGCCGGGGATGAGTGAGAACAGCATCGTGCCAAGACAGATCCGTGCAATGGATTTACAAGTGAGTGATGTGATGGATATGATAATCAGGTTTGGCCAGGGATGATAAGGAGAAAAAACAATTTCTTCTATATGAAACACCTCCTTGTATTATTCATTCTTCCTCTCTTTTCCCTTCCTTTTTTTATTGGCTGTAAACCCACCGGGAACGACAATGCCAAACTGATTCAAAACCAAGCCGTACATCTCGCCTCCATCATTGACAAGGCAAAGTTATTCGCCTATGCCAACCAGCCTGACTCGGCCATTGCCTGCCTTAATGCAGAATGCGCGAACCTGCTTCGTAATCACAACTACATACAGGCATTCAATATTTTGCATGAAAAAGCAGCCATATTTCACACATGGCAACAAATGGACAGTGTTGAAGCCATTATCAACATCACAGAGATCCTTTTGAAAAACCATTTCCCTGACGACAAACTTGCCCTGTCAACCCTGTTTTATACCAAAGGTCGTTTAAAACTTTTCGCCTTTCGCCTCCGGGAGGCCGACAGCTTAATGCAATTGTCACTATCTCTTAGAACCGCTGTAAACGGTACAGAAGACACCCTCCTGGGCCCGATATTGAATGAGCTGGGATCGGTAAATTATTACTACGGCCGTCTTGATTCAGCCAAAACATACTATTCGAAAGCACTTCAGTCAGGTCTCCACAGAAAGAACCAACTTGACCGGGAATTGGTGCGGTATTATCACAACAATGGATTTATTATTAAATCATTGGGTGACTTCAGTGAAGCGAAAAATTACTATCAAAAAGGGTTGAATATTCTTCTGAAGATGATGGATCCAGGTAATCCGGATTTTATGCAAATGTATCGTAACCTTGCGTTCCTTGCCACCAATACAGGACAGTTGGAGGAAGGAATGGAACTGGTTATGAAAGCAGAAGAAAATGCAGCTCGTAACTTTGGAAAAAATTCACTGCAATATGCCTCCATTCTTGAGCTGAAAGCACAAATCAACTACCAGCAGAAAAATTTCGAACAGGCCAGGACCAATTATGAATCTGCCCTTGATTTCTTCCTGACGAAGCCGGAAGAATGCCGCCGGGATATCAACTACACCCTTACTGGTTTGGGTAATCTCGAAATGGAGGAAGGTAACTATGGAAAAGCACGCAGCTATTTCAGTGAGGCAGCGGAATCCAATCTGAAATATTTTCCGCAGGAAGCCGGAAATGCCTTGATGAGTGTAGCTTACAGCTATGAATTGGATGGAATGCTGGAAAAGGCCAGACAGAAATATTTACACTCATTGAAAATAATAGAGCAGTATTTCGGGCCTGAGTATTATATGCTCGGACTCGGTCATCAAATGCTGGCGACCCTGGAAGCAAAACTTGGCGATTATGGGGCTTCAGTTAATAGCTTCAACAAGGCAATTGAAATTTACAGGATGAGTTTTGGCGAAAAAAGCAATAATCTGGCTGAATCGTACATGCAGTTCGGACTGATGTATCTCAAAAATGGCAATCCGGATGCTGGTATGAAGTATTTACAGAGAGCTGAAATAGCATTAATCCCCTCTTTTAACGACACCATTTATGCAGTGCTTCCCCATGACTCCCTGCTTGATCCGGAAGACCAGATTGTCAGGCTGCTGCAGGACAAAGCAGAAGGATTCATCGCACTTGCAGAAATATCCAGGGATAGCCTGAGAATACTGGATCATCTGAAGAACGGGCTGATACACTTGCAGAAAGGAATCCGGCTAATGGAGATGCAGCGAAACACCATACTCACAGAAGGAGACCAGTTGATTTTCCAGGAGCGTATCAATCTCTTATGCAGGCAGGCCAGCGATCTTTGTTACAGAATATACTCCATCAGCCACGAACCTGTCTTTGCGGTTCAATCTAATGATTTTACTGCCAGGAGAAAAATGATGGTACTCCGCTCCCTGGTTAATGATGCTGCTGCAAAAAAATCCGGAGGTGTACCCGATGAACTTTTATTAGCCGAGAAGAATATCCGGAAAGAAATAACCAATTGCCAGGCCTTGCTTACAAGAAACCTTAAAGCACCCACCTCCACTGAACAACAGGTAAAAGAATGGAGAAGAAAACTCTACAGTTTATTTGATCAGTTGGACTCTCTTGGTACAATTTACAATCATTCTTACCCGGAGTATTACAAATTGAAATTCGACTTATCGACTGGCTTTCCTCTGAACATGAAACCCGGTAAGGGCGAAACAGTGATAGAATATGACCTGGACAGCACACGTATACTCGCCTTTGTGGCCTCAGAGAAGGGAGATACTCTTATTTCACAAAAGATCGACAGTACCTTCTTTGTAATATTAAATGAGTTCCTTCAGCAACTTTCACTTCCAGGCGACCCGGACATGTTGCAAGCAGAGATGGAAGCATATCGACGAAACGGGACATTCCTGTATAGCATGCTGCTTAAACCATTCATTACGAGAATCGGGACCAGCAGACTTACCATAATCCCGGACGGGATACTGGGATTGATTCCCTTTGAGGCATTACCTGCGGAGGAAATTTCAGATAAGATAACTGATTTCTCACAGATTCCCTACCTGGTAAAAAAGGTTTCTGTGAGATATGCATATTCCTCTGCCATGATCCAGAGCCGGAAACACCGAAGAATTTTGTCCGGGAACAATGTCCTGGCCATGGCACCCGGGTATGAACCAGGTACAATACCTGCCTTGCACGACAACCAGGGCCTGGCTCCTCTGCCCAACAGTCTGAAAGAAATTAAGGATGTGACACAGATCATGGGAGGCAAAACATTCTCGGGTGAAAATGCAACAGCAGAAAATTTTTTCAGCAATGCTTCCGGGTACCCGGTCATACATCTTTCAATGCACACCCTGAGTGACCGGCAGGACCCCATGAATTCCCGGCTATTATTTTATCCGGGAACACTCTCAGCCTCGGTATCTACTTCCGATTTATACATGCTCCAACTGAATTCTCCCCTGGTTGTCCTCAGTGCCTGCAATACCGGTTCAGGAAAAATCGTGCATTCTGAAGGCCTTATTAACATAGCCAGGGGTTTCCTGTATGCGGGAGCAGAGAGTATGGTGCTCACTCTCTGGGACGTTTCGGACTACAGCAGTTCCAGGCTGGTTTCTGCGTTCTATTCCAGCCTTGCCTCATCCAAACCTAAGGACATTGCCTTGAGGGATGCCAAAATTACCAGGGAATTCATGAGCGACCCGGTTAAAGCACACCCATATTATTGGGCGGGATATATCCTGGTTGGTGATGCAGCACCACTTAAACCCTATCCCTGGCGATTAACGCTCATCCTGATTTCATTCACCGGCATGATGGGACTGTTCATTGCTCTGCGCATCCGAAGGAAGAAAAAAAATCTTCAATACCCCGCTGTATGAAATACCTCCCGGGAATGAAACATGGCATTCAATCCCGGAAACACGTCATTCAATCATTTTTTCACTTGCAATCCCCTGCCAGCTAAGTAGTTTTGTTCGAAATCACCGGAAAAATTCCCCCTATGGCCAAGGAAAATCCATGTAAATTCAGTGTAACCGGTGATAATGATCTGTTCCGCCAGATGGTGGAGAAATCAAGAGATGCGATCTGCATTACCCAAAATTCAGTTTTTATTTATGCCAATGATGCATTTTGCAGGCTGGTAGGGTATACGCCTGATGAGTTGTGCAGCATGTCTGCTGCATTGCTTCTGGCGGAACATGACAAGGAGCGGATGATTGCCCAGCATAATAAGAGAATGCAGGGACAAGGAGGGCCTGAAATGGATTACACCACACTACTCCACAAGGATGGTTCCTTTGTTGAAATTGAGATGACGGCCAATGCCATTGAAGTAAACGGGAAATGGGCATCACTGATCTCTGCGCGGGACATCACCGATCGCAAGCGCATCCAGGAAGAACTTGAAAAGAGTGAACATAAGTACCGCACACTGGTTGAGAATGCACACGACGGCATCATCATCACCCAGGATGGAGTATTTAAATTTGTGAACAGTTCTTTTTGCCGCGTTGTAGAATATTCTGAACAGGAACTTTTGGGAATGAGCTTTCTTCAGTTGGTTGCACCGGAAGACAGGGACCGCCTGTTGAAATACCATAAGAACAGGATGGAGGGAAGCCGGCACCAGATGATATACGAAGCAAAAGGGCTTGCAAAAAGCGGAAGGATAATACATTTTGAGCTGAATACCACCTACCTGGATTATAACGGGCGCCCGGCTACATTTATCATCATGCGTGACCAGTCGGAACGAAAACGACTGGAAGAAAACCTCCGGATAAGTGAACAGAAATACCGGAAGCTTTTCGAGGCTGAATCAGATGCAATTTTCCTCATTGAAAAGGATAGCGGAAAAATACTGGATGCCAACCAGGCCGCCAGTCGCATTTATGGCTATTCCCATGAGGAATTCCTCAGCCTCCGCAATACTGATGTATCGGCAGAACCGGCAAGCACCAAAACGGCTACAAGCGAGGATGCTGCATATATCCCGGTAAGATACCATCGTAAAAAAGGGGGAATGGTATTTCCGGTTGAGATCACAGCCGGGATCACCGATCTGGAAAACAAAGTAGTACATATTGTGACCGTTCGCGACATCACCAGGCGCGTTTCTATGGAAGAGGCTCTTCGTAAAAGTGAAGAACAAAACAGAAAACTTATTCAGAGTCTGCAGGAAGGCCTTTTTGTGATCCAGGACGAAAAATTCGTCTTTGTAAACCAGGCCATCGTAAATATATTGGGATATAGCGTGGAGGAGGTAATCGGACGATCCTTTTTCGATATTATCCCGCCTGAAAAAATGGAACTCTCCCGGATGATGCATGAAGAACGAAAACAAGGGACACAGGGTTCCTGGAGCTATGAACATGCACTCCTCCATAAAGATGGAAAGACCAGGATTCCGGTTATCCTCTCGACCAACCTTACCGAGTTTGATGGCAAGCCTGCTGTGGTAGGCACTGCCAAGGACATTTCCGACCGGATTATCGCGGAGGAAGAAATAATGAAAGCGCAGCGAAGGCTCGAAGAAATTAACCAGAAGCTTGAACAAACCGTTGAAGAGCGAACCAGGGAGCTTCTTGAAGCCAACACGCAATTACTTAAACTTCAGAAAGAAAATCTCCAAAGCCAGTTTGATGTTCTCAAACAACAGGTGAACCCGCACTTTCTTTTTAACAGCCTGAATGTTCTTACATCCCTGATCCGCATTGAACCTGAACTCGCCGAAAAATTTACCGAACACTTGTCGAAAGTATACAGGTATGTACTCGAAAACAAAGACAATGAACTGGTGCCACTTGCTACCGAACTCGACTTTCTGGATGCCTATATTTTCCTGCTGAATATACGCTTCATGGAAAAAATCAAGGTGCAGATCGACATCAGTGAGGAACAAAAAGTCCTTCGTGTAATCCCTCTGGCCATGCAGCTGTTGATTGAGAACGCGATTAAGCATAACTCCATGTCAAAAAAATCACCTCTGACCATTAAGATATTCATTGATCCACATAGCCGGTTAAACGTTGTTAACAATTTACAGGAGCGCGAATCACATATGAGTTCCACCGGCGTTGGACTTAAAAATATCCAAAACAGGTACCGGCTTCTGAACAGTACGGAATGCACCTTTGAGAAGACAGCCAATCAGTTCATTGCAATCATTCCTCTCGTGGCACCTGTACCCGGGGATAAATAAATTTTTAGTGGTTTACTGAACAGATGATGCAAAAAGGAAAGTGAATATGAGGGTAGTAATTATTGAAGATGAGGTTTTTGCAGCCAGAAGACTGGAAACAATGATCCATGAATATGATGCCAGCATCGAGGTTGCAGCCCGGCTGGAATCGGTGCAGGAATCGGTTGAATGGTTTAAAATGAATCAGGATCCGGATCTCGTTTTCCTGGATATCCACCTGGAGGATAATATCAGTTTCGCGATCTTCGACTCGGTTACCATTCAATCATCCATCGTATTCACCACTGCCACCGATGAGCTGTCCACGCAGGCCTTTGCGCGTAAAAGGATCGATTACCTGTTGAAACCGATTATCCGTACCGATCTGATTGCGATGATTGAAAAATACAGAAATCTCCCCCTGACAGAACGAAGAATCGTTAATTCCGGCTTGTTCTATGATATGATAAATAAAGCATAATAATATGAGAGTAGTAATTGTTGAAGATGAATCATTGGCATCGCGCCGTCTTGAAAGCATGATCCTGGCAGCCGATCCGGGCATTGTGATTGAAGCCAGGCTGGAATCTGTTGAAGAATCAGTGCAATGGTTCATGACACATGAGCATCCCGACCTGATCTTCCTGGATATTCACCTGGAAGATGACCTGAGTTTTTCCATTTTCGAAAAAGTACGGGTAACATCCCCGATCATTTTTACCACGGCATATGACGAATACGCCATAAGGGCCTTTAAGTTGAGAAGCATTGACTACCTGTTGAAACCAATCGTGCAGGATGACCTGAATGCTGCCATAAGGAAATATAAGGACTGGAACAAGGAAAAATCCAGCGGATTTGATACTGCTGAACTGGCCCGCCTGCTGAATGTACAGGGCAGAGAATATAGGGAACGGTTCTCTGTTGCTGTGGGCGAAAAGCTGAAATCCATTCATACCAGCGAAGTAGCCTACTTCTTCTCCACCAGCGGGATCACTTTCGTCGTTTTGAATTCCAAAAATCAGTATTCCATCGATCTGAGTCTCGACAAACTCGCGGAGGAACTCGATCCTAAACTTTTCTTCAGAATAAACCGGCAATACCTCATTCATATGAAAAGCATCGCTACCGTGCATGTTTTCCCAAAAAGCCGGCTTAAAATCAGCCTGATCCCTCCTCCACAGGAAGATATCTTCGTTAGTCTTGACAAGGTTACAGCTTTCAAACGCTGGATGGATGGTGAAAAATAAAATCTGCATTGCCGGATAACACGAATGGATAACCGTCAACTGCCCGGGTCTGAATATCAGATCCGGGTTGTTTTTTATGTGCTGGAGGTATTCATTCATCGGTCGGATTCGGGCATCCATAGTCCAAACCCGGCTGTTCAACCTTTCTTTTTTGGTACTGCATTTCAATCCAGGTAGTTTTGAATCATTAAATCAAGGCACATGAAATCAATTCTCCGCACTGCACTCATTTTGTTTCTCATTTTACCGTCCTGTGACAGCGAATCGATGATGAGTCCTGTAACGATAGCTAAAATTGACATGTCGCAGGTAAACGATGGTGACTGGACAGGAGAATATACCGATAAAAAATCGGGTAGCATGGCCCAGGTCATGATTTCTGTCAGGGACCACCGGATTATACAAATAAAAGTCACCGACCGGAAATGCACCCCCATCGGCAAGAAAGGCGAATATGTAATTGTACAGGTAATTAAGGAGCAGTCACTTCAGGTTGACGGGATCTCAGGAGCAACCCTCACAAGCACCATTACACTCAAAGCAATCGAAAACGCACTCAAAAAAGGAATTTCCCATGAATAAGAAACGCACACCCCTCGCACTTTTACTCCTCGGATGGATGGTACTGGCTTCAGCACAGGTACAGCCCGGAGAGATAAAAAGGAATAATCTTTACCTGGAGATGTTTGGATCCACAGGATTATATTCTGTGCATTATGACCGGATTCTGCCCACTCCCGCAAAATGGATACAGTTTACTGCAGGTGCAGGTCTGGCGCTCTCCAACAACACAACACTCGATCTGCCCGTACACGCCTCCCTGCTGCTTGGACCCCGTTCGGGCCGGTTGGAACTTGGCGGTGGTATTCAGCCCGAGATCTACTATTACACTGAAGATGCCAGTGAAGCACAACTCATTTACTTCAGCAGGGTAGGATATAGTTACCAGCGCCGCCAGGGTGGTTTCCACTTCCGGTTTGGGGTAACTCCACTCTATTATCCAAAGGTTAGCTGGAAATCCAGCTGGGTAGCCCTCGCTTTCGGATGGACCTTCTGATCCAAATCAATATTCCTGTTATGTATATCAAACACACAATAGCCGGATGGTTGACAGCAGGTATCTGCTTAATCTGTCTGACTTCAAATGCACAAACCATGAAAAAAGAATTTTTGGACGAATACAAAGAGGGTTTAAAAAGAAATATGAATTACCCTTCAACGCCACTGACAGAAAAAGATATGGAATCCTTACCCGAAGCAGTAAAGAACTACCTTCGGTATACAGGATGTGTCGGTAAGGAGCGGATAAATAATGTAGTTATTAACTTCGACGGACAACTTCGTTCCTCTCCTTCCGGTAAATGGATGCAGCTGAAGGTCCGGCAGGCCAGCTTTTTTGATTTACCCACACGTTTGTTTTATATCAGGGCTTCGATGATGGGTATTCCTGCCAGAGGACTTCATTTCTACAAGAATGCCAATGCCTCGATGCGGATCAAAGTACTTTCCCTGTTCCCCATCATTGATGAGAAAGGACCCGTGATGGATCGCAGCGAAACGGTGACTTTTTTCAACGATATGTGTCTGCTGGCCCCTGCCACCCTCCTGGATCCTGCCATTGAGTGGACAGTGAAAGACAGTCTCATCGTAAACGGGAGATTCACCGTGAACGGAATTACCGTGTCGGCCGACCTGTATTTCAACAAGGAAGGACAACTGATCAATTTTATTTCAACCGATCGGGCCTGCTATGCAGGGAAAGGCAATTACCGCTATGCACCCTGGTCAACTCCTGTAAAGGAATACGGATCGTTCAGCGGCCGATGCATTCCCATTGAAGCAGAGGCTATCTGGCAATTCCCTGAAGGCGATTTCTGTTATGGGATATTTAAGGTAAAAGAACTCCAGTATAATTTGAATAAGTAAAAATAAATGCCATGAAAAAGAACATGACCATTTTCGGTGTTGGTCCACGCATTGGATTACTCACACTCCCCTACCTCCTGATTTGTGTTTTTATACTTATCAGGTACCCTGATCCGCTCTCACTTAATTTTCTGCCAACTTACCTGTTTCGCACAGCAGGAATTCTTTTACTGGTAATAGGTTTTGGCTTCTATGTTTCAAGCGGGAAAACATTTATTAAAGAATTTCCTAAGGGACAACTGATCACAAGGGGTCCTTTTAAATTCTGCAGGAATCCCATCTATGCCAGTTTCATTGTATTCTTTGTGCCGGGACTGGCTTTGGTCTTTCATTCGGGACTCATCCTGACAATTGCCCTTGTGATGTACATAAACTTTAGAATTATGATTCAGGGTGAATACTCACTTCTGAGGGAAAATTTTGGTGAGCAGTACCTGCAGTATGAAAAGTCGGTGAATGAAATTATGCCTCTACCCTTTAAACTCTGATCACTTCAATAACATAAATCATGGAAAACAATATTCTCGAAAGCAGCATTGAACTGATCAATGAAAAGGTTCATTTTAGCGCGATCTGCCAAGACAAACCGGCCATCAGCATTGATTACACACCCCCTTACGGGGACGGGCTGGGGTATACCTCCCTCGAGCTTTTACTTCTGAGTTTATCCAGTTGTGCAGCTTCCAGTGTGGCGATCATTCTCAGGAAAATGCAGAAGACCATCAGCGAGTTGAAGGTGCATGCCACAGGTATCAGGCATACTGAGCATCCGACTGGCTTTCGTACGGTCATCCTTGAATTTCGACTGACCTCTCCGGATCTGTTGCCAGCAGATGTGGAAAAGGCACTGGCTCTTTCTGAAGACAAGCTGTGTCCGGTGTGGAATATGCTGAAAGGGAGTGTAGAAATAAAGACGATAGTTCAGCTGAATGCGGGGATAGTATAATAATCCTGTATTAAGATACTGTGGGCCGGGGCGGTGTTCTTTAACATTATGTTATTATAGGAAGGCCCACGGGTTTTTAGCAGGCTGAATCGTACGGCTGCTCCTATAATGCTGCATTATTATAAATTAGCCTGGTGCCCGGTTTAGTGTTTTTTTGGCTATTGCTCCGCCATTGTTTACAAATGATTGACCGGGAAGAAGGGCTGGCGAGGGAGGGCTTGGGGGATTATTTCCCGATAGGTTTAAAACCTATCTTTGGACGGTTATTTTGTTCCAGCTCCTGTTGTTTGGATTGTTCAAACTGTTTTAGGTATTCAAAAACTACCATAATTTGGTTGTCATGGGTATTTACCTTTCTTTCAATACTTTCCAATCGTTGCAAAATATCTTTGTGTAACATCATCATTTCGCGTATCCGAACATAAATACGCATCACCTGTATGTTTACTTTTATTGCCCTGTCAGAGTTTAAAACACTAGACAACATTAAGACCCCATGTTCCGTAAATGCAAAGGGCGGATATTTTGAGTGTTCGCCACGTCCAAACTGACCAAATTGAGATTTTAATTGTTGGTACTCTTCCTTGGTTAATTCAAACATAAAGTCTTCTGGAAAACGCTCTTTATTACGTCTTACTTGTTCCTTAAGCCGTTTAGTATCCACCTCATAAAGTTCAGCCAAATCACTATCCAGCATTACTTTTTGACCACGGATTAAGTATATTTTGTTCATTAATACTTCATCGGGGATTGATACAACATTAGTTTGGGTGGCCTTGGTCATAATCTTGGGTTAGGTCTAAAAATATTCTTAGTTTCTTTAAGGTCGCAAATTGCGACCTTAAAGGTTGTCATTCAGCGAATGCAGCTTCTCTATCCTGCTCTGTAGGTTATCCAGTTTATTAATCTGTTACCGCCGGTACTGTTCACATATTTAAGCCCAACCATATACTGCATCTGCTGAAGTGCCATGGATTTAACCCGCTAAGTTTTACTATTAATACCAAAAAGAATAAAATCTCGCAGGGCGAATAGAACTTTTTTTAACCTAGCATGACTTTCAGGAGCTACAGAGTGCATATAACAAATACTTCCGGTACGAAAAAGGGGAAAACCGCCCTGGTTCAGATGTACTGGCAAAGCTGGTGAATGCTTCGGAAGTACCTTTGATTACCTGATGGATGGCCCGGTAAAGGGTAAAGCCCAGATCATAATTTAAGATAAAGGACTCTTAAACCAACTGTGGGAAGCGGAATAACCCGACGAGGATGGAATTATTTCCTGGTTGGCTTAAATCCGATCCTGGGACGGTTTCTTTGTTCAAGTTCTTCCTGTTTGGCTTTTTCCAGTTGTTTTAAATACTCGAAGATGATCATAATCTTATCATCTTGTTCAAGATCTTTTCTTTCAAGTTGCTCAAGCTTAACAAGTATATCTTTCTGCGTTGAAAGCAATTGGCGCATCTTTGTAAAAATCCGTATTATCTGGATATTTACTTGTATCGCCCTTTCACTTTTCAGGATGCTTGACAGCATTGCAACACCTTGTTCTGTGAAACAGAAAGGGGCATAACGCAAGCCCTGTTTATCATCAGCGGTGGTTACAAATTCATTGCGCCAGGACTCAAATTCACTTTTCGACATCTCAAACATAAAATCACCAGGAAAACGACTGATATTTCGTTTTACAGACTGCTTTAGTACTTTGGTTTCAACTCCATAAAGATTCGCTAAATCTCTGTCAAGCATGACCTTTACATTTCTTACAAGATAGATTCTTTGCATGACAACTTCATCTGGTAATGCAATACTTTTTGTTTGTTTGCCCATTTCTCTTAAGCACTTTGTTAAAAATACTATTTCAATCCCCTATGAAATTGGAGGTCACAAATTGTGACCTCCAATTCATATCTTTCTTATTTACAGATTATTATTAACTGGATGTAGCTTCTCCTGCCATGTATGCACAATCCCCGGCTTATTCATCCGGTGCCACCTGGTTCTGCTCATATTCTTGTGCCCGGCCATATACAACACCTCCCTAAGGTTCATGGGTTTAAGGTAGTGCACCATTACAAACTGAAAGATCTTCCCCGCGTTCATAATCCCATAATATTTTGGGCCCATGTTGTCTATCATATCACCCACATTTACCATTAATACCAATAAGCACAAAATCTCGCATAGCGAATAGCACTTTTTTTAACCGAACATGATTTTCAGGGACTACCGAGTATATATAATAAATATTTCCCGGTACGAAGGAGGGGAAGACCGCCCTGCTTTTTATGCGCAGGCAAAGCAGGCAAATGCTTCGGAGGTTACCGTAGATTATCTCATGGAAAGCTCCCTGAACGATTAAACCCAGAGCATGATCTCCGATAATGAAGTCTTGAACCAATTCCGGGAAGTGGAAAAACTTGACCAGGAAGCTAACCTTCTTCAGTTAGTTGTGGACCAATTTATCATAATAACCAATATACATATTGAGTTACTTGCGAGTCTCCTCTGACTAATGTATATATCCATTTTATTCTCCACCACTTACTTTTATTAACGTAATAGTAGTCAGCTTTATCAATAGGTCTTTTATCAATATTTACAATCCAAATTCGATTTGGATAATTTATTTCATTAAAAGTAACCGAATAAAAAGCAAGTTTATATTTCTCAAATATAAAATAGAAATCAGCATTGCAATTAACAATACTTTTAGGTACATTAAAATTATCTCCACATATTTTGGGAAAGATTGTATCACCATTCAATACAAAAAACACCACCACGGTACTGTCCAAATAAATTTGATTTTTTTCAACAGTAAATTTAATAGAAACAGGATACTCTTGCCCAAATGAGATTCCTTTAGTGAAAACAATTGCTATAAATATGAAGATCAACTTTTTCATTTAATGGGCGTGAAAGGGAGTAAACAATTCCAGGTTTTTAGTTGTCCGTTATTTTAAGCAAATTGCTCTTACATTTCATGTTAATTAGTTTTCAATACGAACAATATGACAAGAACATTCTGCATATCATTATTAAGTGCAAAAAGATCACTTAAATATGTAGTCTGTCCAATTTGCACCTTTCATGGCATATTTTCCACTTTTATTAGTCTTTGGATCAATAACTCCCATCATACTAAAGTATTGCCATTTCAAGATCAAAGTCTCACTATCCTTTTGACAATAATTGAAAAAAATTGTATCATTATGAAAATTCGCACCTTTTGTTTCAATAAAATCACCACTAACTCGATCTCCACCAACATACTCCCAGAGATTGTGCCTTAATACCCTTTTTTTCATTAAATATTCTCGATCAATATAAAAGTAAATAACCAAGAAAATGATGATGCATCCAATTATGTAATATTTACATTTCATAAAAAATTATATCGGCAGTAGTGATACGAATTTCTTATTATATCCCATATAATTATCTTCCATTGGATTTACGGAATAAACTTTGCCCAACTGATGATTAACCCAGTTGGAGACTAAAGTCTTCGTACTTCCTACCAGATAGTTTGGAAATTAATGCTAAGTACTTCTCAAAACAGACGCTATGCCACCTGCCAATTTGCGGGTCATAAAACCTGGCTCCATAATCCTACCTATCCTGCCCGTTATTTCCGCCAGAATCAGCTGTCCATTAAAATAGGTTAGTACCCCAGTACCCAGGCTTGAGGATGTACCTTGTTGCGGTAGTGGTTGAGCTGGGAAAGGGCTTCTTTCTGGCTGTCGTAGGATATGCATCCCACTGCAAACATATTCTTCTTCTGCCGTGGAATCTTCGTTGCCTCATACCCCTGCTGCTGCAGTTTGGTTACATACTTGTCGGCATTCACCTCCTGTACGAAGGATCCGGCAATAATATAGTATCTCTTTCCGGCGGGCAAAGAACTGGTTTCCTGCTCCGAGGGAAGAGGCTCGGTAAAATTCATGGAATCCTGAACAGCTATACTGTCTTTCCTGGGTTCGGTTGGTTCCACAACCATTTCCTTCTTATGGAAAAGTGAACTGATAAATTCCTTCACCGGGGGTACTATCTGCTTGCGGAAAACAACAACTCCTGCCGCGATAAGTACAATTAATATAAGAACGATAATGAGGCCTCTTCCGGATTTTTTCTTCGGTGCAGATCCGGGAGTAGTATGGGAACTTGCTTCCATTGTATTTGGTTTTTATTGGGTTTAAGGGCTCTGATACCACTAAAGTAGGTTAAAATTCTGAAAATACAATACTTGCAAATCATACTCCTGACAATCAATTATTTAATTTCAGCAACTCAATGAGATAAATCATCGGTAAATTGATGCTTGTTCGGCAGAATTTCATTTACTTTAAACTGCTGAAAAGTTGACCTTTTTTATCTCCGGGAAAAATCGCATCTGAAAATACCTGCTGATGAAAAAGAAAAAAATTATAAAACTGTAAATCGCACCGGATGAACGGCAAAAAAATTCTGGGAATAGACATTGGTGGTTCCGGGATCAAGGGAGCCATAATTGATATAAAGACAGGACAAATGGCAACTGAGCGGATCCGGATCGAGACCCCGAGTCCGGCTACACCACAGGATGTTGCCCTGGTAATGAAGGAACTGGTGAAACGATTCGGGTGGAAAGGTATCTGCGGATGCGGATTTCCTGCCGTGGTGCAGAAGGGAGTGGCAAGAACTGCCGCAAATATAGATAAGGCCTTTATTGGTACCAATATTGATAAGTTGTTTTCCGAAGCTACCAAATGCCAGGTTTTTGCCATTAATGATGCTGATGCCGCCGGAATGGCTGAAATGAAATTCGGTGCGGGGAAAAAACAAAACGGGGTGGTAATACTCATTACGGTGGGTACAGGGATTGGCACAGTGATTTTTTCCAATGGGAAACTGGTACCCAATACTGAGCTTGGCCATATTGTACTTAAGAATACCCAGGAAGCCGAATTGTATGCCTCCGATGCAGTGCGAAAGAAGGATGATCTCTCCTGGAAGGACTGGGGAATAAGATTTAACGAGTATCTCCGGTACATGGAAGATCTTTTCTGGCCCGATCTGTTTATTATTGGAGGAGGAGCCAGCAAAAAGGACGATCAGTTTAAGCAATTCCTCACCACCCGCACTCCTGTAGTGATGGCACAACAGAAAAACAATGCAGGGATGGTAGGAGCAGCAGTATACGCAAGGCTTCAGGTTAAATAAACCCTTAACACCTTACCCGATGATTGCAGCTTTCGAGGTTCCGTTTCTGGGAAAGAACAAAGTCAAGTCACCCCTCAACCTTTCCATGAATACGGGTGACGGTCTGTTCAATTATGTTACAGACGAGGACAGGATACTTTACGATGCCTCCCTGAAAAATTATCTTACCACCTGTAAGGGGAATCAGGAGCCTATCTCGTTTGAGCAGGCGGGTCCCCGTGAAAACATCTTCTTCGAACCTGCAAAAACAAAAGTTGCTATAGTTACCTGCGGGGGATTGTGCCCGGGGCTCAACAATGTAATCAGGGGTCTGGTAATGACTCTCTGGTACAGGTACGGGGTGAAAAGAATTGTTGGAATTAAATACGGGTACGAAGGTTTTATTTCCAGTTACAACCATCCCATTATCGAGCTTACACCCGAAGTGGTAGACAGTATTCACCTGATGGGCGGATCCATACTTGGTTCTTCAAGAGGAAACCAGGACATAGGAGAGATCGTGGATGCCCTGGAGATCATGAATGCTAACATCCTGTTTACCATCGGCGGTGATGGTACACTGCGCGGAGCTCAAGCCATATACGAGGAGGTGAAGAAACGCGGATTAAAAATTGCCATAGGTGGAATTCCAAAAACCATTGATAACGATATTTCACTCATCGAGCGATCCTTTGGATTCGAGACTGCCTCGTCCGTGGCAGCAGGTATTGTGCGATCGGCACACAATGAAGCGAGAGGGGCTTACAACGGTATCGCACTCATTAAACTGATGGGCCGCGACTCGGGCTTTATAGCCGCCAATGCAGCTCTCTCCATCCAGGAAGTGAATTTTGTCCTGGTTCCGGAAATGGATTTTGAACTTTTCGGCGGAAGAGGTTTTCTGAAAGTTCTTAAAAAAAGACTCGAGGAACGTCATCATGCCATGATTGTAGTGGCCGAAGGTGCCGGACAAAAACTTTTCGAGGGAGCACAGGTACATAAAGATGCTTCGGGCAACGTACTCCACAATGACATTGGCCTTTTCCTGAAAGCTAAAATCCAGGAAGAATTCGACCATAAGAAATTTCCCTATACGATGAAGTACATCGACCCCAGCTATATCATCCGTTCAGCTGCAGCCGATGCCAACGACAGTAAGTTCTGCCTTCAGCTTGCACAGAATGCTGTTCACGCTGCCATGGCCGGGAAAACAGGATTTGTGGTGGGCTACTGGAACTCTGCCTTTACCCTGCTCCCTATCCCTGAAGCCGTAAAGACCAGAAAGAAAATAGACCTCGAAAGTGAACTCTGGCTGAATGTACTGGAATCAACCGGGCAGCCGATGAGTATGAAGAATTAGCTGTTGGGTATTGGCGGTTAGCTGTTGGATGTTGGATGTTGGACGGTATCTGGATTTTCCAACATAATTTTGTTTAACCCCTACAGGGTAAAAACCATTTTCGTATCAATGGGCTACAGGACCTGAACCGCTACGCGGTAAAAAACCTTAGGGGTAAAAAGTGCTTTTCTATTGGTACTGCCACCCGCCTGCTTCGAATTCGGGCAGGCTGCTACTGCCACTGCTACTGCTCCTGCCACTTCTTCATCCACTGTAGCCAGGGTGAAAGCTGACTCTTTCTACACCAGTCCGGTAAAGCCCATAAATGCCAATGCGAGCAGGCCTGCAATCACTAAAGAAATCGGAAATCCCCGCATCCCTTTGGGAACATCCACCAGGTCCATCTGTTCCCTGATACCGGCCATAATAATGAGCGCAAGAGTAAAACCAGCCGCAATGGAAGAAGCATATACAACACTCTCCAACAGATTATAATTTTTCTGAATCGCAAGCAGGGCGATCCCTAATACGGCACAGTTCGTTGTGATGAGAGGCAGATAAATACCCAGCGCCTGATATAAGGATGGACTCACTTTTTTCAGAATGATTTCCACCACCTGCACCAGGAAGGCGATTACCAGGATAAAAGTAATAGTCTGCATAAATTCGATGCCCAGTACTACGAGCACGTATTTATTGATCAGGTAAGTTACCAGGTTAGCCAGGGCCATAACGAAGATTACAGCACCACCCATTCCTACCGAGGTTGAAACCTTGTTTGAAACGCCCAGAAAGGGGCAGATCCCAAGGAACTGCGCCAATACCACGTTATTGACAAGGAGCGATGAAATAATTATAATAACATATTCCATGGTTACAGTTTTTTCAGATGGCGAGTTTTTTCTTAAGCCTGTTCACGATGGCAATCAGGTAGCCATAGGTAATAAAGGCTCCCGGAGGAAGAATAAAAATCAGAATGGTTTGAGCTTCCTGTGAAACCAGTCGTATGTTGAAGATAGAGCCATTTCCAAGGATTTCCCGGACACCGGCAAGCAATGTTATTGCCAGGGTAAAACCGAGCCCCATACCCAGACCATCAAGGACTGAAGGCCACACCTTGTTTTTCTGTGCAAAAGCTTCAGCACGTCCGAGGATGATACAGTTCACCACGATGAGCGGGATAAAAATACCAAGGGATGCATATACATCGGGTACATAGGCCTTCATGGTAAGGTCCACCACCGTAACGAAGGTTGCTATCACGACAATGAAGGCAGCGATACGAACTTTGTCAGGAATAACATTCTTGAGCAAAGCGATAAACAGGTTGGAGAATACCAGCACAAAAGTGGTAGCCAGTCCCATCCCTATACCATTGATAGCCGCCGTGGTAACCGCGAGAGTAGGACAGGTACCCAGTACGATAACAAAGGTGGGATTTTCCTTCAGAAACCCGTTGGTGAAGTATTTTAGATTGCTCATTTTATAGTGTCTTTAGGAAGAACCTGATACGCTTTCTGAACGGCATCACAGAATGCCCTGCTGCTGATGGTGGCTGCCGAAATAGCATCCACATCACCGCCGTCTTTTTTTACCTTCAGTTTGAATGATTCAGGGGTTTTACCGATAAACTGATCCTTAAATTTCGGATCGGCCATTTTAGTTCCCAGTCCCGGAGTTTCCTTGTGATTAAAACCTCCGAAAGTATTGATCTTCCCATCCGGCAGTATCCCGACCACAAACTGCACCAGGCCGGAAAAACCCTTTTTGGAAAATGTTTCAATGGCAGTACCGGTGAGCTGGCCGTTTTTAAATCCCCGGGTAACTATAAGAGTATCTCCGGCAGAAATACCTACGCGGCTGGCTGATACGCTGTCGAATGCAGGTATCACCTGGCGAATGGCAGCCTCCTTTTTCTCCTTTTCAGCAGCCGCGATGGGGCCTTTGGTTTTCATATAAACAAATCCCAGCGCTCCCGACATCCCCATGGAGATGAGGGTGAGGGACAGGATCATGTTCTTCAGGGTTGATTCAAGTTTAGCCATGTTTCACTACCTCCCCGAAACGTTTTGGTTTGAAATACCGGTTAATTAATGGAGTAAAGGCATTCATGATGAGGATCGCGAAGGAAACGCCCTCCGGATATGCTCCCCAAACCCTTATCAGGACTGTGAGAATACCAATGCCGACCGAATAAATCAGCATTCCTTTAATGGTCATGGGTGATGTAACATAATCCGTTGCCATGAAAATCGCTCCGAGCAGCAGTCCGCCTGAGAGAATATGAAAGAGGGGATCCGCATACCTGGTGGGATCGACCTGCCAGAGGATACCGGTAAAAACAGCTACCGTTGCAACGATCGTCACCGGGATATGCCAGGTGATGATACGTTTCCAGAGGAGGTATAAAAATCCGAGGATTAGCGCGCCTGCGGCAATTTCGCCCAATGAACCACCCATGTTCCCGATAAAAAGATCTGTGTACGATGGCATCCCGGTACTGCTCATAAGTTGAGATACCTGGTCACCTGCTTTCACTCCTTCTTTAAGAATTCCCAGCGGTGTTGCACCAGTGATGGCATCGGTATAAGAGGTGCTGAATCCTTTCGGCAGTGGCCAGGAAGTCATCTGCACCGGAAAGGAAATGAGCATAAATACCCGGCCTACCAAAGCCGGATTCATAAAATTGTTACCAAGTCCTCCGAAGGTATGCTTTACAATGGCTATTGATACAACGGCCCCGATGACAATCATCCATACCGGCAGGTTGCTGGGGATGTTGAAAGCCAGGAGAACGCCTGTTACAGCAGCAGATCCGTCGTTTATGGTAGCGGGTACCTTCAGAATGTATTTCTGAACAAGGTATTCAGTGAGCACACAGGCAGCCACCGAAACGGCAGTTACCAGGAGGGCACTGTATCCAAAGAACCAGACAGATAATAAAAAAGCCGGCAGGAGAGCGATGAGCACACCATACATCAGCTTTTGTGTGCTGTATTCACCCGATACATGCGGGGACAGCGCAACCAGAAGTTTTTTGTCCATTTATTTCTTTCTTGATCGGATTAACTTATTCACATTGGCTTTGCCATACCGGATATGGTCAAGCAGTGGCCTGTTAGCCGGGCAGATAAAACTACAGGATCCGCATTCGATGCAATCCATCACCCGTTCTTTTTCCATACGTTCAAACTGGGTACGCTCACTAAGTGGCATCAGCAGATAGGGTTCGAGCCCCATCGGACAAACGGATACGCATTTGGCGCAACGGATGCATGGTTCGACAGGTTTACGGCGTGTAACCTCTTCGGGCAGCACCAGGATTCCTGAACTGCCTTTTGTTACCGGGACCTCGGGAGTTGCCAGAGCTTTTCCCATCATGGGTCCGCCACTGATGACTTTGCCTGCCGACCCGGGAATACCACCTGCTGCTTCAACAAGTTTTGAAACCAGTGTCCCGATGCGAACCCTGAAATTAGCCGGAGTTTTCAGATCATGGCCGGTAACGGTGATAATCCTTTCGAATAAAGGTTTATTTTTTTGTACCGCTTCATATACAGCAAAAGTACTGCCTACGTTGAAAACAACAGCACCAACGTCGATCGGCAATCCACCCGAGGGGACTTCTCTGTTCAACACAGCTTTTATCAACTGTTTTTCACCACCCTGCGGGTATTTAACTTTCAGTCCCTGAACCTTAATCCGCGGGTCAACAGCAGCACACCTGGTGAGATGTTCAATGGCATCGGGTTTGTTCGCTTCAATACCTATCCAGGCATTTTCCACCTTGAGTGCCTTCATGAGCAGTTTCACACCCACGATAATCTCAGGCCCTTTCTCCATCATCAGGCTGTGGTCGCTGGTGAGATAGGGCTCACATTCAACTCCATTGATAATTACTACTTCAGCTTTTTTGCCAACCGGGACAGTCATCTTAACATGGGTCGGGAAAGTAGCACCTCCAAGTCCCACGATACCGGCCTCAGCGACCTTTTTAAGAATATCTTCCGAACTTATCTCAGCCATTGGCACCAGGCTTTCGCTCCGGTCAATGGTCTCCACCCACTCATCCCCTTCCACCTGTATGCTCACTGCCATTTTCCTGTAGCCACTGGCATCCATGAACAGGTCTACCTTTGAGACGGTACCGGAAACTGAGGCATGTACATTGGCAGAAACGAAGCCTTCTGTTTGTCCAATGAGCTGACCGGTTTTAACCTTGTCACCCTTTTTCACCAGTACTTTTGCGGGTACACCCAGATGCTGTGCGAGCGGGATGTGGACAATTTCAGGAAGCGGAAGCTGTTCAATCTTCTTGCCAGCCGTGAGTTTATGCTCATGCGGATGGACACCTCCCTTTGTAAAAGTCTTTAACACGTTTACCTCCGGTATTAGTTTTCAGGAGCAGGTTCTGCTGCCTTTTCAGTTGTTTGTTTTTCTTTCTTGGGGGGAAAATTGATCTCCAGAATTGCATTGGTAGGGCACTCCGGAGCGCATTTTCTACAAAGCCTGCACTTCACCGAATCAATAAATGCCAGGTTCTTATCCATTGTGATCGCATCGAAGGGGCAAACCTTAACACACTTTCCGCAGGCAATACAAGCCACCTTGCAATTTTTTACAGCAATGGCTCCCTTTTCCTCATTCACACAGGAAACATAAATTTTTCTGTCAGCTTTGTTCTTCTGCCTGAGTTCAATGATATTTCTTGGGCAGGCTTTTACGCAAGCACCACAGGCAGTGCAATTTGCATCTATAATAACCGGCAAACCCGTGTTTTCGTCCATATACATGGCATCGAACTTGCAGGCGCGCACACAATCACCACAGCCCAGACAGCCGTGCGGACAACCACCCTCTCCAGTATATAGTGAATGGGCAATTGCGCAGGTTGGTACTCCATCATAAATATTGGTGCGGGGACGGAATTCAGGTGTACCATTGCATCGTACTACTGCTACGAGTGGAGCCGCTGCCGAAGGAGTTTTTCCAAGAATATCCGCTACTTTTTTCATTACCTCATCCCGCCCTACCGGGCAGTAAAGCCCCTCAAGCGTTTCGGCTTTCACTGTAGCTTCAGCAAAGTTCCGGCAACCAGCATAACCGCATCCACCGCAGTTGGCAGATGGAAGAACCTGCTCCACCTCATCTATTCGCGGATCTTCAAAAACCTTGAACTTCTGCGCGACAAAAAACAGGATCACAGCTGATACAGCCCCGATCGCGCTTAAACTTAAAATGGTATAGAGAATGGTTGTATTCATCGATCAGTCCTTAGATTTTTTCAATTCTGAAAGTAAGTTTTTTCGCCAGTTTACCTTTTAGAAAATATAGGGCCAGGTAATATACAGCGATTATTCCAAGCGTTGCAAGGGCTGCTATTCCCTCGTTCCCTGTAAGCGGGATAAGGATAATAAGAGCCAGGATCAGGATCAGGAATGGAACGAGATATCCAAGTACCATGGCCATCATCCCCGTCGATTCCTGCATGACAATATTCACCTGCTCACCCTGCCTGAACTCTTCGGAAGGATTGAAAAACTCAACCTCCTTGTTTTCTTCACCACCCATACTGCAACTGCCTTTGGCGTGACAGGAATGACATGCTGACTGCGCAAGGATTGTTACGACCACACGATCCTTCTCCACCTTGCTCACGATCCCCGGATGTTCAATAATACTGCCAGTACCCATGGCCTTTGACCGGCTTTTAAATTAAGGGGCAAAATTAGAAAGCTAGTCCTAATTTATTATGCTTTTAATCACCAAAAGTCTTAATTGATACTAATTTAGTTTTAGTATAAATAAGATAAATCACCAGTCATAATACTGGTAATCACAGTACTTTTAATACGGGATAAGTAGAATATTCAGAATTCTCTACGAGATCTCACCCCAGTACACCTTGTTCCGTACCTGGCTTCTCAGAGTTGAAAGAATGACTGAATTTTCAGCTTTTGAAAGGTGCGGATCTTCGGTTAACAGCGCTTCAGCAATATCCCGTGCATATTGCAACAGTTTGCCGTCCTGTGCCAGGTTGGCAATCTTCAGGTCGAAAGGTATTCCGCTTTGCTGGGTTCCTTCGATATCTCCGGGTCCACGAAGTTTCAGATCTTCTTCTGCGATTTCAAAGCCACTGTTGGTCCGGATCATGGTTTCGAGCCGTTTCCTGGAATCGTCGCCCAGTTTATGGCTTGCCATGAGGATACAGTATGATTGTCCGGCTCCTCTGCCAACTCTTCCGCGCAACTGATGCAACTGCGAGAGTCCGAATCGTTCCGCACTTTCAATAACCATCACGCTGGCATTTGGTACATCAACCCCCACCTCAATTACGGTTGTTGCCACCATGATATGGGTGATCCCTTTGACAAAATATGCCATTGAAATTTCCTTTTCATTCCCTTGCATCCGGCCATGCACACAGCTAACTGCGAACTCAGGAGGAGGAAAGGCACGGACTATACTTTCATACCCGTCTTCCAGGTCTTTATAATCCATTTTTTCAGATTCACTGATGAGTGGGTATACTACATAGATCTGTCGTCCCTTCTTGATCTCCTCCTTCATAAAACCAAATAGCCTCAGACGCTGTGAGTCGTTCATCAGCAGGGTTTTCACAGGCTTGCGACCCGGGGGGAGTTCATCGATCACCGATACGTCCAGATCACCATAAAGGGTCATCGCAAGTGTACGTGGAATCGGTGTGGCAGTCATTACAAGCACATGCGGGGGATTCACATTTTTCTTCCACAGCCTGGCACGCTGAGCCACCCCGAAACGATGTTGTTCATCAATGATCACAAGTCCCAGGTTTCTAAACTGAACAGCATCCTCTATGAGGGCGTGGGTACCAACCAGAATTTGTAATTTCCCGTTTTCAAGTTCTTCATGAATTACTTTGCGTTGTGCTTTCTTTACCGACCCGGTGAGGAGCTGAAGATTGATGTCCATACCATCCAGAAAACGCGATAGAGTTTCGAAGTGCTGATTGGCAAGTATTTCCGTAGGAGCCATCAGGCAGGTCTGATAACCATTGTCGAGGGCAATCAGCATGGTCATCAGTGCAACAAGCGTTTTTCCACTCCCGACATCCCCTTGTAATAACCGGTTCATTTGCTTACCGGATTTAAGATCTTTTCTGATCTCTTTCAACACCCGCTTTTGCGCATTAGTGAGTTCGAAATCCAGGTGCTGATGATAAAAGTTATTAAAAATATCTCCAACCGTTTCAAAGACAAAGCCATTACTTTTCTCGGCACGCATTCCCTTCTGCTTCAGAATATTCAACTGAATAAAGAATAATTCTTCGAATTTAAGCCGGTACTGGGCTTTTGCCAGTTGTGCCTGGTCGGATGGGAAATGAATCTGAACCAGGGCCTCGCGTAATGAGATCAGGTTCAGTTTGCTTACCAGGTAAGGTGGAAGGGTTTCAGGGATACTGTTCCCCACCATTTTCAGCAAAGTATTTTGTAACTTCAGAATTGCTTTCGAATGGAGAAAATGGTCCTTCAGTTTTTCGGAAGTATTGTAAAATGGCTGCAGGGATGTGTTGATGGCCTTTTCCCATTTAGCCTCTTCTTCAACTTCAGGATGTACGATATTGAGTTTCCCTCCATATTCGGAGGGTTTGCCAAACAAAATATAAGTAGTTCCCGGACGGATGCTTTCCAAAATCCATTTGGTACCTTTAAACCAAACCACCTCCAGTATGCCGGTATCATCCGAAAACTGGCCTACAAGCCTTTTACCTCCACGTACACCGGTCATGGACAAGTTAAGAAAACGACCGCGCACCTGAATATAAGGCTGAGCAGGATTTAGTTCCCCGATGGTGTAGAAACGGGTGCGGTCGACATATTTGTACGGGAAATAGTACAGGAGATCACCGAATGTCGAAATCTGCAGTTCATCCTGCAGGAGTTCAGCCCTTTTCGGGCCAACCCCTGCGAGGTATTTTATATCCTGTGACAACAATCCGGTCATTCTTGTGTTGGTTGAAAAAATCATGCCTGATACCCTGTAAGCAGGCCGGTCATTGTATTATTCCGGGAGGTTGTATCCATCATCCAACCGGAACCTAATGGGCTGAGGTGACCCTTAACCAGTGTATGCATTTCAAGTGCTGATGAACTATCTTTAAAACCACCCGTGTACTCTGTTATCACCTTCCCCTTTTCAATTGCACACATTTAACTCACCAATTGATTTTTTTTTGTATGGTCATTCAGCAAAAAGTGAATCAGGCATGCCAGGGCAAACAATAATTCCAACTGACATCTGTTAGAATTATGTAATATTGCGGTCGACTAAAACTTTTCGCTATAAAAATAATGAAACCATCAGCAACGGCAATAGGATTGTTCCTCTTTTAAACCAATCATATTAAAGCAATGCTGAACATTTGACCTTAAGGAGCTCAGAAATTGAAAGAACAAGTATTACTGCATGCTATTTAAAAAGGAAAAGATCGGGAACATGTTTTTCAGGGCCAGCCGGATACCCGGGCTAATTCTGTATTATTTGCGTGAGAACCACAGGCACGGTCATGGTATACATTCGCCCTTTATGTTCCGGTTCATTCGTGAGGTACTGGAAGTTGATGCGGAAAGGGAGAAATTTGAGCAGATTGAATATTTCCGAAGGGAGGTTTACCATGATCCCACTCCTGTAATTGAAGTAGATCCCGGGGCCGGATCATTCGGCCGGCCGGGACAATCCGGTATTGGCAGAAAAGCCCGTACCTCCTCCCTAAGGCCGTCCACCGGCCGTCTTCTTTCCCGGATTGTTGAAGACCAGCAGCCGGAAATCTGTCTGGAACTTGGAACCTCTGTCGGGCTTGGAAGTATGTACCTCGCACTTGGAGCGCCGGAAACAGAAGTAATTACAATTGAAGGTAATTCCGTACTTGCCAATGCAGCCCGGATTCATGCGGAAAGGCTTGGCTTCAACAACATCAAAGTGATACACGGATTGTTTTCTGAAGAACTTGATAAACTGGAGACCAAAGGCAAAATGCATATGGTAGTCTGGCTCGATGGTGATCACCGGGGGGAGGCATTGCTTGAAAATATGAAAAAACTGATGGATATTGCCGCACCCGGGAGTATTGTGGTTGTGGATGATATTCGCTGGTCCAGTTCCATGTACCGTGCATGGAAAACTATAATCCGTGAGCCGGGGATTCCTGTAAGTCTCGACCTTTGGAAAATGGGTATATTATTCTTATTTAATGGATTACACAAACAACATTACCAGGTTAAGTTTTAAGGCTATTCTCTTTCATACGTCAAAGATTCAACTAACTTCGTAACACCAAAAAAAACACCATGAGCTCAATGATCACCCTGCACGAGATCGTGAAGAATTATAAGGTTGGGAGTATAATAGTACGAGCCCTCCGGTCCGTGTCACTCGAGATAGGAAAAAATGAATATGTGGCAATAATGGGACCCTCCGGTTCAGGAAAATCCACTATGATGAACCTGCTGGGTTGTCTGGATACACCTACCTCCGGAACCTATATCCTTAACGGGACCGATGTGAGTAAACTGGAGGACAATGAACTGGCAGAGATCCGGAACAAGGAAATCGGATTTGTGTTTCAAACCTTTAACCTGCTACCAAGGTACACTGCACTTGAAAATGTTATTTTACCCTTGATATATGCCGGTTATTCGAAAGCCGATCGTATTGCACGCGGGAATGAAGTAATGGAAATGGTTGGGCTAACTGACAGGGCACATCACAGGCCCAATGAACTTTCCGGCGGCCAGCGGCAGCGTGTGGCAGTTGCGCGAGCCCTTGTAAATACTCCATCGATTATCCTGGCGGATGAACCTACGGGAAACCTGGATACTAAAACGTCCATCGACATTATGAACTTGTTTCATGATATCCATCAGAAGGGCAATACTGTGATTCTGGTGACACACGAAGAAGATATTGCACGACATGCTCACCGGATTATCAGGCTTAGGGATGGAAAGGTTGAATCAGACACCGTGAATCCTAACCCGGTTGTGGATGGCAAGGTGGTTATCACAGATGATAATTCGAACTAGCGGATTCTATGAAGATTTATACGAAAACAGGAGACAATGGAACAACCTCCCTCATAGGAGGAAAAAGAGTGCAGAAGGACCACCCGCGGATTGAGGCCTACGGGACTGTTGATGAGTTGATTTCCTGGATCGGACTTATTCGTGATCATTTAAAAATTGAGGAAGACAGGGAATTATTCCTGGAGATTGAAGACAGGTTGATGACAGCAGCCTCACACCTTGCCTGTGATGATCCGGAAAGGAGTGCAAAGCTCCCTGCCCTTGCTGAAGAGGATATCACCCGGCTGGAGAAAGCAATCGACCTGATGGAGAGAAACTTAACCCCGTTAAGCAGTTTCATTCTTCCAGGAGGACATCCGGTATCATCCTTTTGCCAGGTTGCCCGTACAATCTGCAGAAGGGCCGAACGCCAATCCCTTCGTTTATCAGCCCATGGAGAGGTTCCTGAGCTTGTAATCAAATACCTTAACCGGCTTGCCGATTTTATGTTCGTATATGCCCGGAAAACACTGAAAGACAACCAGGGTACAGAAGTTTTATGGAAGCCAAAATTGTAAATTCGGTTTATTTTTATATATATTCGCAACCTTTTTTAACCAAGCAGAGCAATCACCCAAAAAGTTAGAATAATTATGTACTGGACCCTTGAATTAGCCTCCAAACTGGAAGATGCACCATGGCCTGCCACAAAGGAGGAACTTATCGATTTTGCGATTCGTTCGGGTGCCCCCCTGGAGGTGATCGAGAACTTGCAGGAAATTGAGGACGAGGGGGAAGTGTATGAAAGTATCGAAGATATCTGGCCGGATTACCCCAGCAAAGATGACTTTTTCTTCAACGAAGATGAATATTAAAAAAAGGAGGCCGTCTCAAAACTGAGACGGCCTTTTTTTTTATGCCATTTTGACAACTGTAAGACAGAGAAACCGCTCTATTTAATTATGCCAGATGAATATTTCATCCCGGTTCCGGGGTCGATGTTCATCAAGCCACCTGAAATCCCTCAGCAAGAGTTCCTCAGCAGGAGCCTGCTGAAGAGGATATAACACTGAAGTAGGCTGTGAGAGGAAGAGGATCCGGTCTACTTTTTTGTTCTTCAGATATATTTTAAGGTCCGAACTCTCCGCCTTGTTCACTCCAACGGTGATTTCTCCGTCACGTGCGTAGTAGATGGTTTGCCCATTCCCGGTAACATCTATTTTCACAAGTTGGTTCTCAACAAAATATCCCAACATCTCCTTTCCCCTGATCTGATTGAATTTCAGGCTGTCCTCCTGGGAGGCGATGAATGCCATATCTTCCATGGAAATCCGGAAGGGTTTATTATTTTTCATCAGGAGATAAATTCTAGTAGCTGTGAGTTGATGCACATCGCTCCATACAACCGGGTCACCGTCAAGATAAATTGTTGAATCGGCAGAATTATAGGAGAGGGAATCACACTTTGCCTGGAGATCCTCCTTAAATATCTTTACATGGTAATAGGCTCTCATGACACGGATCATTTTCACCGAATCTGTTGTAACAGAACGAAGTGTATCGGCATGCACAAACATGGAATCACCATCGCTTATCTGTATCATCTGTGCTCTTTCTGTAAGTAAAGCGGTTTCGGGATGCTCAGTATAAAAAGCCTTTTGGCCCTTCAGAATTACCCGTTGTACAGAATCATATATGGAGACATTGTTGAAGGCCCTCCCAAAACCCTTATTACGGTCGTAATACATGCTATCGCCAGTGATCTTCTGATCCTTTGACTTTATCATCGAATTCCTGCTGAACTGGGAGATATCAGTTTTCGTATTGTACCAGCCGTTTTCGCAATAGATATAATTTTCTTTGGAATAGATATGTGTAGGCCCGAAGAACCAGGCAATTTCACTTTGTGTATTGTATTTAAGGGTATCAGAATAAATAGTATAGTCAGGATTGTTTATCTCTACCTTGGTTTTAAAGAAAAAGTTCTTTTGCTTACTGTAGTAATAACCGAACTGACTCTTCAGGATATTTTCCTGGCTGGTTATCACCCCTCCTTCCGTGTAATATCCAATGCTTTCTGAAATATTGAAATCCAGTGAAGGAGATGTAAGAACCATATCCTTATCAACCAGTTTCACATTATTCCGCATTTTTGCAACCCTGGTATTGCCGTCGTAGTTCAATATTCGCCCTGAAAGGCTGAGAGTATCACCCTGGAGGATATGTATATCTCCGAATGCGTCAACTTTATTCTCATTTGAATAATACCAGGCGCTGTCGCAATACATGGTGGCATCCTTTTGCTTGAATACCACCTCTCCCAGGAGACGTTGGGCATTTACGCCAAGTGCTTTATCGAACTCCATGGAATTGGCATGCAATATCTCAATCTGGTGAACCTGCTGGGCTTCCATGCTACCTGAAAACACAAGTAAGGTAGCCGCAACAGCACAAATCCTGGATATCACCTGAATGTTTTTGGAATACATACTACAGCCAGTTATCTTCATGGAGAAGAAAAGTTCTCTGAAGAGTTCCGTTATCTGTACCAACCCTTGCTGTTAAAAGGACAGTTTTTAAATGAGGGGTCTAACTTCATATAAATACTGGTCTGCTTATCAGCGATCCAGTTCTTAACCAGGGTAGTTTTTTTCTCCTCGAGTGCCATGTTCTGAAGGGTGGTATAATCCTGTTCCAGGTTGGCTTTATGAGGTGCAAGGCGATTTTTGAGGTACAGTATCCTGATAACAGTTTTTGCCTTTTCATCTGTAGTTTCAAAAGGTTCAGAGATTTCGCCAACCTTCATCGATTTAACCACCCTTGCTTCCTCGGAAGTAAGGTCCTCAGCGAACAACAGAGAGGTTCCGGATTGCGGATTGAATTTAAGGCCGGCATTCACTACAGTATTAAGAGGTTCGCTGTATAAGAAGGCAGCCTGTTCAAATTTCAAAGAATCTGCGCGGAGCAAGCTGGCGATGCTGTCCAGCCTGTGGATAGCCTGGGCTTTTGCATCTGCAGGCACCTTTGGGCGCATCAGGATATGACGGGTATTTACACGGTCGCCTTTGCGCTCAATAAGTTGAATGATATGAAAGCCGAATTCGGATTGAACGATATTTGAAACAGCATTTTCCTTCAGACTGAATGCTGCTTTTGCGTATTCCTGATCCAACTCAGCCTTGCCCATAAATCCAATCTCCCCACCCTGTGAAGCTGATCCGTCTTCGGAATAGAGCACTGCAAGCGTAACAAAACTTTCGCCATTGAGGATCCTCTTTCGCAGCGACAATAACTTCTCCTTGATTTCAAAAATATAGGCTTCGGGAACCTTCGGGAATATCTGAATTTGCTGCAATTCAACCTGTTCAGGGATTGTTGGCAGGCTATCTGCAGATATTTTCCTGAAATAACTGCGAACCTCGGAGGGCGTTATCTTGATATCCTTGGTAATCTCGTTTTCCATCTCCCGTGCGAGCAACATTTCATAGATCATATCATGGAAATCTTCTTTCACCTGTGCGATAGATTTCCCGTTGTATGCTTCCTTAAAATACTCCTCAAGTTCTCTTTCTCCGCCGGCACGCATAACGAAGTCATTCATCCTCCGGTCCAGTTCCACCTGAACGGTTGCTTCCGATACTTCAATACTGTCAATTTTTGCCTGGGTAACCAGTAACTTCTGTTCAAGCATCGATTCCAGTATCATGCATTTGCTGGTGGTACTCATCGGATAGCCGTTGAATTTCATTTGCAGGTACTGGTTTTCAATATCACTTTGCAGAATAATTTCATTTCCGATCACTGAAACCACCCTGTCGAGAATATACTGCTGTGCAAATATCCCGGTGGTAAGCATGAGCAGAAATAAGAAAGTTAAAGATTTATACATGTGTAAACTTTTTCGAAATATTATTTATTGAAGTATTCTACCTGGTTTCTGCTAACAGCAGTATTATACAGGTCACTTTCAATGGTGGAAAGGAATTCAATTTTCCGCTTATTGAGCAGAATGGTGCGGATATTGTTTTCCACCAGTTCAACAGGGCTTACAGAGCCTGCCAAACGGTAATCCTTAATGGAAAGAATGTAAACCGAGGTTGTGTCCTGCGATTCATACAATTTATAAGCTCTCAGCACCCAGTCTCCGAACCCGGTTCTCGCAGGAATGACAGACTGAATCCGGTCAAAAGGTATCCATCCCTCGGGAGCAAATTCAAAGCGGGCAGCGTACTGGTTGCAATAGTCTTCGAGTTTCTTCAGACTTTCCGGATTTTCCGACCGGCACCATCCGCGAACTTTATCAAGGTCGGGAGCAGGCCGCAGTATCTGCATGAACAGCCCACGAACAACAGGCTTATTGAGAACAAAACCGCCGCTGTGTGTACTGTAATATTCGCTCACCTGCTCTTTGGTAACAATGGTATCCAGTTCCTGCTTCAACAGCATCTGCTGGTACTTGTATATAAGGATGGATTTTCTGTATTCCTCCAACTGTTCACTAACATCCTGGTCTGGTTCAGGCAGGTTCAGTTCTGCTTTCTGCAAAAGGAGCTGGCTTTTTACCCATTTTTCGATGAAGGTGTTCTGCATACGTGAACTGTCATCAGCAGTAAGGCCAGTGCCTGACACAACCGGAAGATCGGAGCGGTAGAGGTACTTCGCCCCTACTTTTACAAGGGGTTCCTCTCCCTGATTATTTTTCCCCCCGGAACAGGAAACCAGCGAAAGAATGAGAATACAATAAACAGACAGGCTGCCTTTCTTCATCTTCGGCTATTTTACTTTACTTAGAACGTCCTGATTGACCACGACCTTATATTTTGCACGGAGTTCCTTTATCCATTCCTTCTCCAGAAAATCCTGATAATCGGCGGTTACAAGTCCCCTGGCTTCCTGAAGTGTCTTAGGTGCCGGCGGAAGCAGTGCGGTTTTCTCCATTATAATAAATTTCTCACCGGATCGCATAATATTCGTCATGCCTGTGTTCCAGCCAGAATGATCCAAAAGTGTGTTATCTCCCTTTTCGAAATTCGCCTGTTCGATTTTGACACAGGAATAGCTTGTATCCGTGGGGCAGACCTTTTTAGCAAGCCAGTTTACATCGGAAAGCTTTTTTGGTTTTTTAGCGAGGGATTTCAAAGCCGTAAGGGCTGAAGCAGAGTCGCGGCAGGTATATACTGTAACAGCCATGCGTTCATTCCAATTGTACTTCGATTGATTCCCCTGGTAAAACTCCTTCAATCCAACTGTATCTTTAACGGCCCTGGACCAAACCATCCTGTCAGTGAGGTCAAACAAGAGAATCCCGTCGTGGTACTCCTGCATGAGATATCTGAAATCAGGATACTTGTGCTCGAGCATGCTTTTTTCATAGGCCAGAACAGATTCCTCGGTGAAATCGTTGTACAATGCCTTTACAAATGCTGCAGGAGCAGTACCTCTGCGGGATCTTGATTTAGCCTGGATGAATCCGGCAAAATCGGTTTGTGTATAAGTTTTGTTCCCAATTGTAAAAACAGGCGATTTTAATCCTGCAAACAATTTTGCATCGGCTTTTTCGGGCGCAGCGGTATAGGCACTGTCAATACGCGAAAAGAACGGATCGAGAGCTCCCGGCTGTTCACTAAAACCATACTCCTTTTTCAGCTTATTAATCCAGGCAGCCCGGCTCACCAGGTTACGCTGCGAATAATTCATCTGGTTCTTAATCTGATTTCTCAGGGCAGCCAAAGACTGCAGCCCGCGTTGATCAAGTCTTTTAATAAGGTGCCAGCCATAAGGAGATTGAACAGGGGTGCCAATGTCTCCATTATTTTTCAGACTGAATGCTGCATTTTCAAATTCCGGGATCATCCGACCGGTACCGAACCAGGCAAGTTCGCCTCCTTGTCTTCCTGAGTTTTTGTCGTCCGAATTATGTTTGGCGAGTGTGGCAAAATCATTTCCCATTTTAAGACTGTCGGCGATGGCAAAAATTGCTTTTCTGGCAGCTTCAGCCACTGCAGGGCTGCTCTTGGGTGGAACTGATTTATAAATATGGGCAATTTTTATTTCACCCGGGGATGGTCTTTTATCGTTTAGCTTGATGATATGATAACCAACTGCTGTTCTCACAGGGTTTGAGATATCACCCACATTCATACTGTAAACTGCGCATTCAAAAGAATAGAATGGCAGTGAAAAGGCAGTAATCCATCCAAGGGTGCCTCCGTTATCCTTGGCATTGGCATCTTCGGAAGAAGCCCTTGCAACAGTTTCAAAGGATTCACCCTTCATCAATCGCTTACGTATCTGCACTGCCTTATTCCAGGCGGCCACAGTATCTGATGGAGTAGCATCCAGTCCGCAACGAACGAGAATATGGCTTACATTCAGATCGGTATGCATCCGGTCATATGCTTCGCGGATAAGTAATTCGTCGAAACTGGTATCCTTCAGGTAACTTTTCGCAAGTTGATCGCGGTAACCGGCCAATTCGGTACGAAAAGACTGCAGGGTATCCAATCCCTGATGCTCTGCTTCGATCACCTTCAGTTTAAAATTAACGAACAGGTCCAGGTATTCAAGCACTCCCTTATTGTCCACCGGTGTTTGAATCGTGCTGTTTTTATGGTAGATGCGCTCAAATTCCGATCTGGTAACATTTTGACCATCAATTGTCAATAGTACATCTTCCTGCGAAAAAGCGGCAAATGGAAGAAGAAAAAGGCAAGACCACAAAATAGATCTGAAAGGACTCATATTACTTTATATTTATCTGATTCAAACGATTGAAATAGCTCATTAGTATACGATTCCCCTGAAACAGGCTCTGCTTGTTGTTGTCCGAATGCAGGGTTAAACATTTCCGGGCCGAAAATACACAAACAAAGTCTTTTCCGCGTGGTACACACACCTCAAATTAACAGAATTTAACAGGTATCTGCCGGCTAAACTGTGAATTCTCATCCCGACCGGAAAAGACATCAGGTTTTTGGTTAATTTAGAATCCGCCAAATTACAAAAAAATGCATTCAAAAATGCCGGTTCCTGCCATATTTGCTGAATTGACCGGTTTAACCATAATTAGCAGTATTTAGCGTGCAGGACATCCACCAGATATTATTGAAGTATTGGGGTTACAGTCAATTCAGACCCTTGCAGGAAGACATCATCCAATCGGTTTGCAGGGGTGAGGATACACTGGGTTTGATGCCCACTGGTGGAGGAAAGTCTCTTACATTCCAGGTACCGGCCCTGGCTATGGAGGGTCTTTGTATAGTAGTGACCCCGCTGATTGCTCTCATGCGGGACCAGGTTCAGAATCTGGCCGGACGGGGTATCAAGGCGCTGTGTATTTACTCCGGCATGACCCGGGCCGAAATCGACATTGCACTCGACAATTGTATTTATGGTGATTACAAATTCCTTTACTGTTCACCGGAACGTATTGCTTCGGAAATTTTTAAGGTACGGATTCAAAAGATGAATGTATTTTATCGTAGTTGATGAAGCGCAATTGCATCGGGGTTATGATTTCCGTCCCTCCTATCTCCGGATAGCCGAATTGAGGGAACTGCTTGCGCCTGTGCTGGCTCACCGCTACGGCCACCCCCGGTGTGGCAGAGGATATCATGGTCCAAATTCGGTTCAGGAAAAAGAACCTCCTGAAAATGAGTTTCGAGCGAAAAAACCTAACCTACCTGGTTCGCTCAGTGGAAGATAAACTGTCATACCTGCTGCGGATCACCGAACATGTGCCTGGAACCGGAATCATCTATGTAAGAAACAGGGCACGTACCCGTGAAATATCAGGATACCTCGAAAAGAACGGGATATCATCGGGTTTCTATCAGTGGGTCTTACGGATGAGATCCGCAACTTCAGGAATCGGAATGGAAGCAAGGAAAAATCAGGTTATCGTAGCTACCAATGCCTTCGGGATGGGGATCGATAAACCGGACGTCCGGTTTGTAATCCATTACGATCTGCCCGAATCACCAGGCATATTTCCAGGAGGCAGGTAGCGGGCCGCGATGAGAAGAGATCCTTCGCGATCCTGCTATATCATCCGTCTGATCGACAGAATCTTGAAAAAAGAGTCGTTCCAACTTTCCAGAAATTCCTGAAATCCGGCATATACATAATGCCCTGGGGAATTATTTCCAGGTACCTGTTGGCAGTGGAAAAGGGTTTCATTCAACTTTAACCTCTTCGATTTTTGCACACATTTCAAACTAAACTCAGCCATTGTATACAGCAGTCTGAAAATCCTGAACGCGAAGGGTATATCGAACTCACTGAAAACCTCAATACTCCCTTCGATGGTGCACTTCCTGCGGAACGGGATGATCTGTACAAGTTCCAGGTTGCCAACCAGCAGTTCGATGATTTTATCAGGCTGTTACTTCGCTCATATACCGGATTCTTCACTGAATTTGTCGGTATAAATGAAGAGTTGCTTGCACAGCGATCAAAAACAAATCACGATGCCGTGTACCAGTTCCTTTTAAAGCTGCAGCAGCAACCCATACTCACTTATATTCCCAGGAGAAAAGACCCGGTGATTGTATACACCGAGGAACGGTTGGATGAAAAAGCGCTTTTTATCTCCCATGAGAATTATCACCGCAGGCTGGAACGATTTGAACAGAGGTTGAATGCAATGGTGAATTATGCGGAGGAAACCACCAAATGCAGAAGCCAATATCTCCTCTCCTATTTTGGAGACCATACCCCGGAACGGTGCGGCAAGTGTGATACCTGTTTGAAAAAAAATGATTCCGAACCAGGTAAACAAGAATTTGATCTTGCATTATCCAAAATCAAGGAAACAATGCAGGCAGAAGCTCTGGATCTTAAATCACTGGTAAACAGGCATGCCTCCCTTTTTGAAGAAGAACGGATTATCCGGGTAGTGCAATGGTTGCTGGATAATGGAATGATTGCTTATTCGCCCTCGGGACAATTGACCTGGAAGGATGCTGGTCCGGGTTGAAACAGGATTGTAACCAGTAACAACATATTCCGGCAGAAGAATATGAGTTCCAACTTACTGTCCAAACTTGAGTAATCTGAATTTTCTTGTACTTTTGCCGGCAAATCCCCATAATCGGGGAGTCGATCAAAGAATGTACACATCTGATATCAGCAAGGAAGAAATTCAACTGTTGCCCCTGAAGCAGTTTGATGGGGATATCTGGCTGGCCAATACACATGAGGAGGTGCTTACAGCCATTGAAATGATTTCCAGGGAAAGTGTTCTCGGTTTTGATACGGAAACCAGGCCATCCTTTAAAAAGGGCAGGGTGAACAAGGTGGCTCTTTTACAGCTCGCCACGAAGAAACAAGCCTGGTTGTTCAGGCTCTCTTCAACCGGTCTGCCACCCGAATTGGTTGAAGTCCTCTCGAACCCCGGAATTCTTAAAGTCGGACTGGCAATCAGGGATGACCTCCATGCGCTTAAAAAACTCCGGGGGTTTGAACCTGCCGGATTCACCGACCTGCAAAAAGAAGTGAGTAATTATGGAATTGAAGCCATGGGCTTGAAAAAACTTGCAGCCATTGTACTTGGAATCCACATCTCCAAAGCGCAGCAGGTATCCAACTGGGAGAATCCCCTGCTCACTGAGGCACAGTTAAGGTATGCAGCCACTGATGCCTGGGTGTGCCTGGAGATATTCAGGCATCTTAAAATGAATCCTTAAAAACGCCTGCCATGAGCCCTTGCCCCACGATAACCCTTAAGCCAGGGAAAGAACAATCGATGTTGCGTTTCCATCCCTGGGTTTTCTCAGGGGCAATAAAAAAAATGTCAGAGAAACCTGCCGAGGGACAACTGGTGGATGTGGTGAGTAACGAAGGTCTTTTCCTGGGTAAAGGACACTATCAGCCCTCATCGATTTCGGTGAGGATACTCAGTTTTCAACAGGAGGAAATTGATCTTTCTTTCTGGAAGCGACGGATCAGTAACGCCTGGCAAGTCAGAAAAGCCTGTGGGCTTACTGACTCCCCAGCGACCAATGTTTTCAGACTTATTCACGGGGAAGGTGATGATCTCCCCGGGCTTATCGCAGATTTTTACAATGGACTGCTGGTTACCCAGATGCACTCGGCAGGGATGTACCTTGAGCGCGGGTTACTGGCCCAGGCTTTCAGGGAGATCCTGGGAGACAGGCTGCTGGCAATATATGATAAAAGTGAAGGGGCCCTGCCCTATCATGCACCAGTAAAAGCAGTGAACGGATTCATCTTCGGATCCGGCGGGGAATTTATCGCGAAAGAGTATGACAAACTCTTCAGTATAGACTATTCCCTGGGCCAGAAAACAGGATTCTTCATCGACCAGCGCGAAAACAGAAGACTTCTGCAGGAAATGGCGCGTGACCGGGAGGTACTGAACATGTTTTGCTATACCGGTGGATTCTCTGTATATGCCCTGGCAGGGGGAGCAAAACTGGTGCATTCAGTAGACAGTTCAAAACAGGCAATCGACCTGACCCGGAAGAATGTACTGTTGAATTTCGGCGAGGAGAACCGGCATGAAGCTTTTGCGACCGATGCATTTGATTTTCTTCGTCAGGCAGATCAAAAATACGACTTGATAATTCTGGATCCACCTGCCTTTGCCAAACATACCGATGCATTAAAAAACGCACTCCAGGGTTATAAAAAGCTGAATGCGCGTGCTATTGAAGCGGTTCGCCCGGGCGGCATAATTTTCACCTTTTCCTGTTCCCAGGTGGTTAACCGCGATGCTTTCCGCAAAGCGGTTTTCAGCGGAGCTGCAGTTGCAGGCAGATCGGTCAGGATCCTTCATCAGCTCAGCCAGCCTGAGGATCACCCGGTAAACATCTACCATCCTGAAGGTGAATACCTCAAGGGCCTCGTGCTTTACGTCGAATAAAGCACCGGCCTGAGACAGGAACAGGATGCCTGCCTTAAAAATTTTCCGGTATTATAGGCCGTTCCGTGCCAATTTGTACCTTTACCCATCATCTCTCAGGCAATGAAAAAAGGCAAGCTACTCGTTGTTGATGACAATGAAGGTATTTTGAAATCCCTGCGGTTTACGCTGGGCCCGGAATTTTCGCAGATTGACACCCTGCGCAATCCAAACCTGTTGCCAGCCGCACTTCAACGCGAAGAATATGATGTTTGCCTGCTGGATATGAATTTTAATGCCGGTACGATTTCCGGGAATGAAGGAATATTCTGGCTGCGTGAAATCCTTAAGTCCGATGCGGATGCCGCGGTAATAATGATCACAGCCTATGGGGATATTGACCTTGCAGTACGGGCAATGAAGGAAGGAGCAGCCGATTTTGTGGTGAAACCCTGGGACAACGAGAAGTTGCTCTCAGCAATACGGGCAGCCAGAAAGATTCGTGAAACCCGGCAGAAACTTCATCGAGACAAATCATCTGACATTCCCCGAATTGCAGAATCAGAGCCGGCAGGGTGCACGCTGGTTGGTGAATCGGCAATTTTCAAACAATTAAGGGAACAAATTGGCAAAGTTGCCGGCACGGATGCCAATGTATTGCTCCTGGGAGAAAATGGTACCGGAAAAGAATTGTTTGCCCGTGAAATACACCTGCGTTCGTTACGAAGCAGGAAACAGTTCATTTCTGTTGATGTGGGATCACTTCCGGCCACCCTTATTGAGAGTGAGTTGTTCGGGCACCTGAAGGGCGCATTTACCGATGCACGCGAGGATCGGACCGGCCGCTTCGTCCTGGCCGACGGAGGAACACTGTTCCTGGATGACATAGGGAATATTCCCCTGTCCATGCAATCAAAACTCCTCGTTGTTCTCCAGAACAGGCTGGTTATCCCCCTGGGAGGAAATCAGCCGAAGCCTGTAAATATCCGGCTTATCTCAGCGACTAACAAGCCCCTGATGACAATGATCTCTTCAGGTGAATTCAGAGAGGACCTTCTATACCGCATTAATACTATTGAAATAACCATTCCTCCTCTGAGAGACCGGGAAGAAGACATTCTACTGCTCGCAAATCATTTTATGAACGAGTATTCCATGCAGTATGAAAAAAAGGGTATTGTTCTGTCTCAGGCTGCCTGCGATAAACTCATGCAATATCACTGGCCCGGAAATGTAAGGGAACTAAGACATACCATGGAAAAGGCCGTGATAATGGATGAATCGGGAACCCTGCGGCCTGAAGATTTTATTTTCCGTCTTGCCGAAGAATCCGAAGAAGATCTTTTTGGGTCGCTCAACCTGGAGTCTATTGAGAAGCAGACTATCCTGAAAGCACTCAGACTTTCATCCGGAAATGTAAGTCAGGCTGCAAGGGAATTGGGAATTACCAGAAAAACCCTGTATTCGAAAATTGAAAAGTATGGTATTTCCTGACTACCGGGCTAAAATAGTTCTGCGAATCCTGGCTATCCTGCTGAATTGTCTGCTTCTGTCACTGGCAGTGATTCACCTGGGGGGACATCTGTACACGGGTATGCTGCTTTTGGTTTTGCTTGCTCTTCAAACCTATTTTCTGATCCGCGCATTAGACCGTTCCACCCGTTCAATCGCGCGGTTTGTTGAATATGCCAGGGAAAACAACACCTCGCTCTCCTACAGGAAAGAATTGCAGGAAGGTGCCTACAGAGAACTCAGCCATGTTTTGGATGAGACAAATGCCCTAATCAGGAATGCCCGTATCGAAAAAGAAAATCATTATCAATACCTGCAGTACATCGTTAAAAATGCCGGCGTGGGAATCCTGGCCTATGAACCGTCGGGGCATGTTGAACTGTGCAATGAAGAAGCCCTTCAGATTTTGCAGTTACCGGCTTTGTACGATATGAAAATCCTGTTGCTCCATCATGAAGGATTTGCACGGTTTATCCAGCATCTGGAACCACAGACACAAAAAACCTATAAGCTTATCCGGAGCGGTGATATCCTGCAGCTTACGGTACGCTGTTCTGAATTCAGTCTCCAACAGAAGAAAATACGATTGGTTTCCTTCCGCGATATACGATCAGAACTGGAAGAACAGGAACTTGAATCCTGGCAGAAACTCATCAGGATTCTCACACATGAGATCATGAATACCATGACCCCGATCAACAGTCTGGCAAACGGACTGCTGAGCCGGATCACAACGGGAATTGCGAAGGGTAACAAAGTAATTTCTGAGCAAGAAACAGCAGAGATAATCGACGGACTTGGTCTCATTTCGGAGAGAGGCACCGGACTAATGGAATTCATTCGCAGGTATAAAACTCTCACCAGACTGCCTGCCCCGGTGTTCAGGGAAATTTCATTAAACGGATTGTTTTCAAGGATGATTATCCTGATGAAAGCAGAGGCGGATGAAAAGAACATTATCATGGAATCCATGATTGAGCCTGAAAACTTATCTTTGCTGGCTGACGAAAGAATGCTTAAGAAGTACTCATCAATCTGGTGAGGAACTCATTTCAGGCGCTTGAAGAAATGCCGGATGGAAGAATTGTCACTTTCTGCCTTTCATGATGGCGGGAAAACAAAAATACTGGTGAGTGACAATGGTGCGGGAATACCGGAAGAATTGCTCCCGCAGGTTTTTATTCCATTCTTTACAACTCGTGAAACCGGATCCGGCATTGGTCTTAGTCTTGCGCGGCAGATAATGCATTTGCACCGGGGAACCATTCATGCAAAACCCGGAGTGAAAAATGGAACTGTAATTGAATTGGAATTCTAAAGGAATGAAGCAGGCATGATGAGAGACAAACAAAACCAGGCCGGAGGGTTTAAAAACTTATGGAGGATAGACAAATGCAGGATCCCTGGTTCGGTCGGGCATCCGACCTCCCAAAATTAACTTTGTACAGATGAAAAAAGAACATGTAGACCGTATTGCCACTGAACTGGCAATCAAACCTCAAAATGTTGAAAACACCATAGTCCTGCTCGAATCAGGTGCTACTATTCCCTTTATAAGCAGGTACCGCAAGGAACTAACGGGCAGTCTGGATGAGGTTTTTGTGGGGAATATAAAAGAACTTCATACCAGGCTTATCGAATTGGATAAGCGTCGTGAAGCCATCCTGAGTTCCATTGAAGAACAAGGAAAACTAACGGACGATCTGAAAGCAAAAATTCTGGCCGCCCAGGTTATTAATGAACTAGAAGACCTGTATCTTCCCTATAAGCCTAAAAAAAGAACCCGCGCAACCATTGCCCGCGAAAAAGGACTGGAACCACTGGCAGAATTCATCATGCGTCAGGATCCACAGGATCCGGATGTAATGGCTGAGAAGTTCCTGAATGACAAGGTAGGCTCCGTTGAGGAGGCATTGCAGGGAGCACGCGATATTATTGCTGAGTGGGTAAGTGAAAATATCCTTGCCCGGAATGCAATAAGAAGATTATTTTCACGCGATGCCGTTGTATACTCGAAGGTAGTGAAATCAAAATCCGAGGAAGGGATCAAATACAAAGACTATTTCGATTACAGTGAGCCTCTCAGGCGTTGCGTCTCCCACAGGTACCTGGCTTTGCGACGGGGTGAAGAAGAAGGGATACTGAAGCTCTCCATCGAAATCCCCGGGGAAAATGCTCTCGAGGCGTTGGATGGAATTTTCCTGAAAGGAAGAAATGCCTGCTCCGCGCAGATGAGCGAAGCAATAAGTGATTCATGGAAGCGACTATTATCCGCTTCCATTGAAAATGAGGTGCGAGCAGAATGGAAAGAAAAATCGGATATTGAAGCTATAAGGGTGTTTGCCGAAAACCTGAGGCAGTTATTGCTGGCTCCTCCTCTTGGACCAAGGAATATTCTGGCCATTGACCCGGGATTCAGAACCGGGTGCAAACTGGTGTGCCTCGACAACCAGGGTAACCTGTTGCATAACGAAACCATATACCCGCATCCACCACAGCAGGAAACTGCGCTGGCTTCAAAAAAAATCAATTCTCTTATCAAATCGTATAAAATTGAGGCTATCGCCATCGGTAACGGAACTGCCGGACGAGAGACTGAAACATTTATCAGGAACATGCGCTTCGACCAGGATGTGAAAGTATTTGTAGTAAGCGAAAGTGGAGCATCCATTTATTCAGCCTCCGAAGTGGCAAGGGAGGAATTCCCCGAATACGATGTTACGGTTCGCGGGTCTGTATCCATCGGCCGACGCTTGCTTGATCCCCTCGCAGAACTTGTCAAAATCGATCCAAAATCTATTGGTGTGGGCCAATACCAGCACGATGTGGACCAGGGAAAACTAAAAGAAAGCCTTGACCAGGTGGTGGAAAGCTGCGTGAACCTGGTGGGAGTAAATGTTAATACTGCCACCCGCCACATCCTTACCTATATCTCCGGACTTGGGCCCCAACTTGCACGCAATATAGTTGAATACAGGCGTGAGAACGGAGCATTCCGCTCACGATCCGAACTGAAAAAGGTTCCGAGAATGGGTGCCAAAGCATTTGAACAGGCTGCAGGTTTTTTGCGTATCCCGGGTGCAGATAACCTGCTGGATAACAGCGCCGTTCATCCCGAAAGCTATCACCTGGTCGAAAAAATGGCAATGGACCTGGGAACTAATGCGGAAGGCTTGTTGAAAAATGAAGAATTACGAAAGAAGATCGAACTGAAAAAGTATGTGACTGAAATGACTGGTATGCCAACCCTGCAGGACATCATGCAGGAACTGGCCAAACCCGGCAGGGATCCCAGACCATCCATCCAGCTTTTCGAATTCGACCCTAACGTGCGCAATATCAATGATCTGATACCAGGCATGCAACTTCCCGGGATTGTTACCAACATTACAAATTTCGGGGCATTTGTTGATATCGGGGTAAAACAGGACGGACTTGTTCATATCTCACAGTTGGCTGACCGGTATGTTTCAGATCCGAATGAAGTGGTGAAACTGCATCAACACATAAAGGTTAAAGTCCTGGAGGTGGATATTCAACGTAAACGAATCAGTCTGAGCATGAAGGATACCAGGTAAAGACCTGCTGAGATAGCAGCCTGAATTGCAAAGCCGGGTTCACCGCACCTTTAACCGGTCTTTTCAGGTTAATACGCTTTAAATCAATCAACAAGACGTCTTATATCTCTTGTTAACAACTCACATCGGTCCATCATTCCCGGCTGCTGCCCCCTGGCTTAAAGAAGGGTCAAGCCTTTCTTTATCAACGTATAGCGAGGCAGATGGAGCAGTATAAATTTCCCAAATAGTTCCCTGAAAAATAATTACTCAGGTATTTTAAATAATTGTCTTACTTTTGCGCCGGATCAAACGCGTGTACCGATCTCATTGTTAATTTTTTAACAGGCACATGAGTATAAATCAGAATTCATTACTTGACGGTAAAAGTTTGTATTACCTTTTTCTTGCAGGATCCCGCCGTATCCTGGATAATCAGACCGAACTCAATAAGATTAATGTGTATCCTGTCCCGGATGCCGATACCGGGAGTAATTTCGCATCAACAATCCGCACAATCATTGAGAACACCAGACCGCAGGCTTCCTACAAAGCTACTGCCGACAGTATTGCCGCTGCGGCCCTGATTGGTGCCAGGGGAAACTCAGGAGTCATTTTTGCGCAATTCCTGTATGGAATGAGCAATGAAACTGCCAATGTTGAACAGATCACCGTTGAAGGATTTGCTGAATCTATCAAGCGATCCGTTGCATATATATACGAAGCTATTCAGAAGCCTGTTGAAGGCACAATGCTCACAGTAATCCGTGACTGGGCTGATTTTATCTATGAGAATAAGGAACGATACAACGATTTCCGGAAGTTACTCGCTGCCTCCTTCGAAGTGGCACAGGAATCACTCGTCAAGACCGCCCTGCGCATAAAGGAACTCACCAAGATCAATGTGGTGGATGCAGGTGCAAAGGGTTTTGTACTTTTCCTCGAAGGAATTCTGGAATTCATTCATACAGGGAATGTCCGTCTGCTGTTAGGCCTGTCCCGGTCCTCCGCCGAAATCATTCAGGCAGACGATGCAGATCACGATTCATTGACCTTCCGTTTTTGTACCGAAGCCCTGATAAAAGGTGAAAACCTGGATCGTAAGAAACTTAAGGAAGTTGCCGGAACATTCGGTGATTCGATGGTAATAGCCGGAAGTAATAAAACACTCCGGTTGCATATCCATACGGATGAGCCCCAGAAGCTGTTTGAGCAACTTCGGGACTTGGGTACACTCACCTTTCAGAAGGCAGATGACATGTACAAACAGTATGAAGTTGCACATCGCAGAAAATGGAACATTGCCCTTGTTACCGACAGTTCCTGCGATCTTCCGCATGAACTCATCGACCGGTATCAGATCCATGTGATCCCGATGAACCTTTTCTTTGGTGATAATCACTACCTTGACAAGGTGACCATTCATCCCGAACAGTTTTACAGACTTCTCGAGCTCGAAAAAACACTCCCAAAATCTGCACAACCCAACGAAAAAACCTTCGAGAACCTCTATTCCCACCTGACAAGTCACTACGACAGTGTCATCTCTCTGCATCTCCCGGGAGTACTGAGCGGAACACTGAAAAATTCATTATTCTCCGCGGAAAAGATCAGTCGTGAGTCAGGTAAGAAAATTTCGGTCATTGATTCCACCCACCTGTCCGGTTCCATGGGACTCATTGCTCTCCGCATTGCCCAATCGATCGAGGAAGGGCTTGGTCATGATGAGATTGTTGCCCGCAGCCAGGAATGGATTGACAAAACCAAGATCCTCGTTAGTGTTAAGACCCTAAAATACCTTGTAAAAGGTGGAAGAGTGGGCAGGATGAAAGGGTTTTTCGCAAACGCCCTAAATATGAAGCCCATCCTATCCCTCGACAAGGAAGGACGCACCTACCTGATGGAGAAAAAATTCAGCCTTAAATCAAATATGAAGGCAGTTCTCAAAAAGGTGCGGAAAGATCATGAGGGAGCGGGAATCAGGCAATACATGATCCTTCACGCGCATTGCGAGGATAACGCAAAATGGCTCTCCGGGCAAATGCAGGAACTAAGTGGTATAGAACCTGTTTCCATTATTGACATCTCCCCTGTTATCGGGGTACATACCGGTCCGGGAACACTTGCAGTTGCATTCATGCTCAATTAAGTGCATTCAGTCTTTGAATATCCGGTTTCTGTCAACAGACGACCGTGATATGAAGTTTTTCTTTTATCTTCGTTGAGCAGCCAAAACTCAACTACCCCCAACATGCTGTTCCGAATTACTCCGATTCCTGGCTATCTGGTATTGAATGTAGGCATGTTATTCCTCTATTCTTCCTGCAACCCCGATCAGAGTGTGGCTCCCGAGGCTGAAAAAAAGCCCGTAAAGCTCATCGAACACGGCATTACCAGGGTAGATAATTATTACTGGCTTAATAATCCTGACAATCCGGAGGTTATTAAATACCTGGAAGCCGAAAACGCATATACACAGAATTGGTTTGCACCATTAAAACCATTGCAGGATAAACTTTTTGAGGAATTTTCCAGCCGGATCAAGCCGGATGATTCAACAGCCCCTTACCATTATAATGGTTTTTATTATTACAACCGTTTTGAACCCGGGAAGGAATATCCGCTTTACTGCAGGAGAAAAAATCTTACCGAAGCCCCGGAAGAAATTCTCCTCAATGTAAACGAACTGGCAGAGAAATACAGCTACTGCCAGGTACTCACCTATTCCGTAAGTCCCGACAACCGCTTGCTCGCTTATGGTATTGACACCATGGGCAGGAGAAAATTCATGATCAGGGTGATGGATCTCGAAACAAAGAAATACCTGCCGGATGAACTGACAGTCACTTCGGGTAATCCGATATGGGCTCAGGACAGTAGAACCATATTCTATTCTCGGATCGACAGTACCACCTTGCGGTCCTGTTATATATTCAAACACAAGCTGGGTCAGGAACCGGGAAAAGATGCCCTTGTATTTGAGGAAAAAGACCCACGGTTTGAAACATTCATCTATAAAACAAAATCAGACAAGTTCCTGGTTATTTTTTCCTTCTCAAAGATTTCAAACGAATACCAGGTGCTCGAGGCTTCCAACCCCGAAGGCCGATTCAGGCTTTTCAGTCCGCGTAAAGATTATGTGGAATATGATATTGATCACTGGAAGGATAAATTTCTTATACGCACCAATCTCGATGCTGTCAATTTCAGGCTTATGGAAACGCCAGTTTCCAACACCGACATGAGCGCCTGGAAAGAAATGATACCTGCTGCAGACAGCATTTTTATCGAATCCTTTGATGTGTATGATAATTACCTGGTATTGCAGCAACGCAGGAACGGCCTGATGAAACTGGAAGTGATAGATACCCGTAACAATGCCTCTCATATCATCAGTTTTGAAGAAGAAACTTACGATCTTGCATTCTCTGTAAACATGGAGATGAATACCGATATCCTTCGTTATTACTACAGTTCACTTACTACTCCGGCTTCAATCTATGAATATAACATGAATAGCCGGCAGCGGAAACTTATTAAGCGTGATGAAATTCCCGGTGGCTTCAATCCTGCCGTTTATGAGGCAAAAAGAATTTCAGCTACCGCCCCGGATGGAAGTATAATCCCCATCTCACTGGTTTACCGCAAGGACCTGTATCACCCGAATATGCCGCTTGTACTGAACGGATACGGGGCGTATGGATCTTCATCCGATCCCGATTTCAATCCCGTACGGCTCAGCCTGCTCGACCGGGGCTTCATCTTCGCAATCGCCCACGTGCGGGGTGGCGAAGAAATGGGCCGAAAGTGGTATGAGGATGGGAAAATGCTGAATAAGAAAAACACCTTCAACGACTTCATCGCCTGTGCCGAACACCTCATAAAAACAGGTTACACCAGCCCTGACCACCTCTTTGCCATCGGGCGCAGCGCTGGTGGGCTTCTGATGGGCACCATCTCAAATATGCGCCCGGAACTCTTCAAGGGAATTATTGCAGGCGTTCCCTTTGTGGATATCGTTACCACCATGCTCGATGAATCAATCCCCCTTACCACTTCGGAGTTCGAAGAATGGGGTAACCCCAAACAAAAAGAGTACTTCGATTACATGTTGTCCTATTCCCCTTACGATAATGTAGAAGCCAAAGATTATCCGGCCATGTTCATTTCTGCCGGGTTGCACGATTCACAAGTGCAGTACTGGGAACCCGCAAAATGGGTCGCCAAACTAAGGGATATGAAGACGGATCATAATCCGCTTCTATTATACACCAATATGGATGCCGGACATGGCGGGGCCTCAGGACGATTTGAAAAATACAGGCTTACCTCCATGGAATATGCCTTTATGTTCAACCTTATCGGAATTGAGAAATAATCATCGGATCAGCTCCTGACATTCATTAAGCACTTTTATTTCCGGCCTAAGGGAATTTGTCTCTTCAATTGTATGTTTTTTACATACAGGAACAGATATTTTTTTACCTTGTTCCAAAAATCAGACAATTCATGTACACAGCAATTATCCGGCTCCATTTGCTCCTGTTAGCATCTGGTCTGATTATCTCCCCAAAAGCAATATCCTCCGAACTCCGTGAGGTGTTACCCATCACCAATAAAATTCTGGTCCTTCATTTCGACGATGGAAGCGTAAATTATCCCAATGCACTAACAGTAAACAGGCTGAATATCTCCAACGCCACCGACCTGTCAGTTTACCTTTTAACCAGTAGTGACGATACTGAAATCGGAAGCGGAATAGCTCCTGTACAGATCGGACGTAAATCAAAGGGAACCGAATTTGTAAGAGACGTTCCCTGGGGTGGCAGTTCTGCAAATCCCACCAGCAAGCCATGGGCTTCGGAGCATTGGATATATCTCGTCTTTCCAAAACCCCTGCAACATGGGAAAAACTATACACTCCACACAGGATCCCTGGCAACAAATTTTTCGGAATACTCGTTCACCTTCGATGAAAAACAATTGCGGAGTGAAACGGTGCATGTAAATACCCTGGGATATGCGAGTGATGCTCCCAAATATGGTTATTTATACCAGTGGAGAGGAGATCTGGGAAACCTGGATCTGACTGCCTATGCCGGTAAGTCATTCTTTGTGTATAAGGATGGCACTGATCTTCCGGTAAAAACCGGAGTTATTAAGAAAAGAAAATCTGCCGGTAATGCTGAAACGTCCCAGACGAATGACACTCCAAATAAAAATTTTCTTGGTGCAGAGGTGTATGAATGTGATTTTTCCGATCTCACTGAAGATGGAAATTATCAATTAGTGGTAGAAGGCATGGGCACTTCCTATCCATTCAGGATTGGCAAGGATGCCGTCTTTGATGCCTATTATGCCACCATGAGGGCACTTTATCATCAACGCAGCGGTATACGGCTGGCACCTCCTTATACTGCAGAAGATTATATCCGTCCGGTAAATCAAAACACCCGACTCATAAGCGATAACGGAACCAGTTTTGCAGGAAAATTGCTTTATTCCGATTATTCATTCATGGACTGGGCAGAAAGTGATGGCGGTGGCAGTTCACAGGCGGCCATTCGTGATGCTGCCCTGGGTAAACCGCTCGATGTTGCAGGCTGGTATCATGACGCCGGTGACTGGGACTCCTATTACACGCATCAACGGGTACCCATACTGCTCATGCTCACCTGGGAGTATTTTCCCGACCGGTTTGCTGATGATGATTTGAATATCCCCGAAAGCGGAAACGGAATTCCTGATATACTGGATGAAGCCTCCTGGCTGGTAAAATTCAATTACCGCCTGCGTAAGGAACTCATGCAGAAAGGTTATAGTAACGGAGGGGTTGGTGGTGCAAGAATCTGTGCCGATGTGTTTACAGCGATAGACGGAAATGCAGAAAGTAATCTGCCATCCTGGAAGGAAAACCGGCGTACCGTTGTAACAAAGGCTGATGCTTTCATGACTTACCTGTATAGCGGACAGGCAGCGCAACTTGGTTATGCTTTGAAAAAATGCGGAAAAAATCCACACCGCAGTCCTGTTGAAATGCTTGACAGTATTGAATTCGACCGGATGAGCCATGATACGGTAGATTGGGTTGCTGAAGCAGAAGAGGCTTATACCTGGGCCTCTGATCCTGCAAACCAACCGGCCAAAAGCACCAACTACCCGGCGTCTCTGAACATCTTCCGGATGTATGCAGCAGTAAACCTGTACCGCCTTACAGGAAAAGAGAATTATCATGCTGCGGCCCTTCTTGAACTTAACAAATTGAAAAACAGCTCTTCACTCGGAGAAGATGAACGCTGGGGAGTATATTCCTACCTGCTTGCTGATAACTATGGAACTGACAAGGCCCTTCAATCAGCATTGAAATCTGCTTCCATCAATACAGCTGTTTCTGCCGGACTGGATGCCGCTGATAAACGTGCTTGTCGCTGGGGAGGTAATTTTGGGTTTCCGATGCTCGTCGGGCAGGGGACTACTCCCTGGATGTTCGAGAATATCATTGCATACGGACTTACCAGGGATAAAAAATACTCAGATGTCGTTCATACCACGGCCGATTATTTTCTTGGAAGCAATCCGCTGCATACCTCCTGGATAACAGGGGTTGGCCCACGACCTCCTGCCTGTGGATTTCATCTCGATTCGCGTTATAATCATAACTGGGTGCTGTACCCCGGTTTTGTTCCATACGGCCTATGGTCGATGGCTTATGGTTATACACCATACACCTGGACCATCGATGGTGTAAGTATTGCGGGGGGAGCTGGCACCTGGAATAAAGATTGGGCGAATTTCTCCATGTATCCGCCAATGGACAAATGGCCCGGGCATGAACGATGGAACAGCAACATTCATGCACCCCTGCCCTCGGAAAATACAATACATCAAAATGCAGTATATGCAGGCCTTACCTATGGATTTGTCAATGCAAGACATCATACCAACGAAAATACTCCCCGACCCCTTGCCACCCTCACACTTGAGCAGGTTTCGATAGAACTTGATTCAGCCGGGCAGGACACCATACTAACGGTGATGACCAATATTCCAAATGGTTCCTTTGCCGTGCTTAAGTGGGAATCATCCGACAATCGCATTGCTCATGTTGACGGGTTCGGGAGAGTAACAGCCGTAAATCCCGGAACAAGCCAGGTTCGTTGTTTAACACTGGATGGTTCGGTAAGTGCAAGTTGCACCATCACCTGTTCCTGGCCTGAGACTGCAGTTGACAGCATAGATGTTGAAACCGACAGTCTGAGACTCTTCAGCGGACAATCAAAACTGATGGAGGTTTTTTTTTATCCGCCGGATGCAAGTAACCAGTACCTTAACTGGTCGTCCAACCCGGTGGGGATTGTCAATGTAGATGAGAATAATTTGCTTTCCACATTGGCCCCGGGTACCACTACTGTTTACGGATCGTCTCTTAATGGTGGAAAAACTGACAGTTGTTTAGTGACCGTATTGGAAAATACCGATTACTGCATAGCAGATTTCGACAGTATCATACCTGTCACCACTTATCCGCAAGGCCATTTTGCACAAATATACGCCCCTGGGGGATCAATGGACACAGCAGCTGCTAATCCGCTCAGAAACCTTTCCAATCCAGGTGAAAAAGTTGTACAGTGGAACAGGCCCTCCGGTACCTGGAGACTCATCGGTATGGTACTTGACACCCTGCAAGCTCAGGATCTGAGCATGTATTCGCAATTCCGGTTCAAATATTTCGGGAAAGAAATCAACGATTTTTATATCCAGCTCATCACTGTAAATGACGGCATTATTGAAATAAATGCAAATGCAGAGGGTGAGGATTGTTGGAAGATGTTTGTATATAATCTTCACTCCCCGGCCAAGTTGAAACAGTTTAACCTGTTTATAAACAAAACGGAATCAGAACCTTTCACCTGCTTCCTGGATGACTTTGTCCTTGCTGCCCAACTGGCCCCGGCTACAGAAGGTCTGGCATTAAGCGATGAGGTCATTAATTTACAAACCGGTGATTCGGCTGCACTGGCAGTGAACCTGGAAGACACACCCTACTCCTGGATTTCCACAGATCCGGCAATTGCCACAATAGACCAGGAAGGAATCGTAAGGGCAGTTGCAGCTGGATCCACCTCTGTAAAGGCCGTGCCCTTGCTGGGTGAAGCAGCTGCCTGTGTAATTAATGTAGAAGGAGAAGAACCACCGGTAGAAAATAAAACCATCCTGGATTTCGAAAACTATGAACTTGACTGGTCTGCAGGCTACGGAGCATATGCCTGGGCTTCCGCTACCGTGTCAAGAAGCGATAATCCTGTAAAAACGGCGCTCAATCTATCAGATAAGGTGGTGCAGTGGGAACGTGACGGGACTAACTTTGGTGGTGGTTTTGCAGTTGTTTTTCCTTCCGAATCCACAAAGGGTTATTCCTGGATAAGAATGCATGTGTTGCCTTCAGCCCCGCTGAATTCTTTCAGGATTGAATTACTGAATGGTGATGAATTGCTTGGCGGATCTCAGCAATCGGGACTTTCGTTACCTGCCGGTACATGGTCGAGGCTTGAATTCAACATTGCAGATTTGAATGCAATTGACAAGACTTTCTCAAAAATCAACTTCATGCCGGCGGTAGGAACAACGGCAGTAATGACCGTGTTCACAGATAACATTACACTCGGGAATGGTACAGTGGTCATTCCTGATGCTATTGGCACCCATTCGTTCAATGGATTCAGAGCCTATCCCAATCCGGCATCATCCGGAATATGGATCGAATATGCCGGGGGCATTTCCCGTATCATCCTGTCTGACCTAACGGGCAGGGTAATATTCGACCAGAATTTCCCGGGGACGTGCTTGGAACATCTCAGTGTGGACAGCTATTCCGGGGGCATTTATATACTGAGCATTACCGGAAAGGACGGACAGAGACACTCCATGCCCTTATCCATTAGTATGAAAGACTGGCGCTGATGAATACCGGAGGTATCTTTTTATGCAATCTCACTTATCAACGGGGAGGAAAAACAAGCCGGCCACCTTGCCATCCTTGCTGAAGACGGTTTTCATCCTGAGACTGACCTGTTTGAAATGGCAAAGCAGGTAAACAACCTCATACCCCGGAATCTGTTCGGTAGTTATTTCAGAATACTTTTCGTATGCACCACATTGCTGGTTCAGTGCATTCCACACCTCCTCAAGTTTGGCTTCAGGAAGAGCCTTCATCATAGTTTCATCGAATGAGGCACTCACCTTCTTAAAATCCCGGGCTTTGAAATTATCAATAATTTCCTTGCAGACTTTTACCTGAGGTGAATCCTGAGCCATTGCGACTCCTGCAAGCAGCAAGGTAGATAACAATAACAGGCTGATTCTTTTCATGGCATTAGGTAATATGAATTAATTAATTCAACGACAGCAGAAGTTCCTCAGCCAATAAGGAGTACATGTTGTCTTCTGCGACAATCTCTTCCAGTTGCCTTACAGACTTCCTGGTTTCTCCGGATCTGATTAAGGAAAGTGCAAGAAACCATTGGGCATGTGACCGGTAAGGGCTTGTCCTGGATTGGCTAACCTCCCTGAAGAGGCTTATTGCTTTGTGCACCCGGTTCGTTTCAAGCGCACAGATGCCCATATAGAAGCGCGGGGTAATGGAATCAGGGTTCTTTTCAGCCTCCATTAAGAAAAGATTGTAGGCTGCATCAAAATCTCTTTGTTCATAGGCCCTGTAGGCGTCATGGAGGCTTTGATCACCGGGGCTGGCCGATCTTGTAACCTGGGCAGAGGGGTAGGTCCTGTAGTACATGGCATAGAGAGCCTCTCCGCTTTTTTTCCCGGAGTAAAATGACTGCCAGATATACAGGCTTGCCAGGAGCAGTATGGTAGCTGCAGCACTCGCCCAGAAAATTTTTCGCAATTTTTCCCGGCGGGATTGATTATGATATTCCACCCGGGCCTGTGCGAGCAGATCTCTGAATGCCAGGCGATCTTTGGCAGCCAGGAAACGATCAATATCCCGAAGCAACTCCAGGTCCTTACGGGCAGATTCATCGCGGGTAATTTCTTCCTGCACTTGTTTCATCTCGGTCCCTGAAAGCTCACCATCGAGGTATTGCATCATCCTGATTGGTTCCTGTTCCATTTGATAACTCCTTAAAGCTTGGATCGTTTTTTATCTTGTTAAACAAACTGACTTTGCAGCGGTATCTTCTGTTCTTGGTGTGTTGTTCACTGGTATATCCCATCAGCCTGGTTACCTCCTTAATAGAATTTCCTTGTATAAACAGGATTAATACCTTCCTGCATTCTTCTCCAAGTGTCGTGAACCATGTATAAAATATCCGTTCCCTCTCAGTATTCTCAAGGGTTTGCTGATCAGGTATGTAATCTCCTGCAGATTCAGCATAATCATCTATCAATTTGCTATTGGCCCTTGGCTCGATTCGTTTTCTCCTTAGCTGGTTAAACCATTTGTTCCGCATAAGAACAAAGAAAAAAGAAGAAAATGAACCGGTGAGGATCAGATCCTCTTTGCTTACCTTTTCGAATAACAAGATAAGGATATCCTGAAACAGGTCCTCAGCTTCACCTTCTTTCCCGCTGTTTGAAAGAACAAACCGGTTTACCATTGGGAAATATTGATGGTACATGTGCAGTATCACCTCCCTGTCGCTCCGGAGAATACCCTGAAGTATTTCCTGGTCGGTATAATGCTTACGGTTATTCTTTAATACCATTTGAGTGGAAATAGTAACCCTTCCGGGTGTACAAAAGTCGAAAAAAAAACAGCACGCGATACTATCCCGGTGTCAAACCGGAGAAAATACCAAACTATTGCATGAAATTGAGGTTTTCGCTTTTAATAAATGTAAAAATCCCATGGTACAGTCAGTGCCATGGGATGTTCCTGTCAGTTTGAATTATTCTACCGGTAGGCCTCTGTCGGAGCACAGGTGCACACCAGGTTTCTGTCGCCAAATGCATCATCCACCCGTGCTACAGTGGGCCAGAACTTGTCGGCTTTGAGGCTTTCCAGCGGGTATGCAGCGGCACTCCTGGGATAACCATGTTTCCATTCGTCGGCCAGGCATTCTTCGGCAGGGTGAGGTGCATTCTTAAGTACATTATCGGTCTTGTCTGCCTTTCCCTCTGCAACGGCCTGTATTTCCTTCCAGATGCTAATCATAGCCTCCACAAAGCGATCCAGTTCGGCTTTCGGCTCGCTCTCGGTTGGTTCCACCATGAGTGTTCCATGTACAGGGAAAGATACGGTGGGGGCATGAAATCCATAGTCGAGCAAACGCTTGGCCACATCCAGTTCCGAAATATCTGATGCAGGTTTGAACGGGCGCAGATCGAGTATCATTTCGTGTGCAACAAAACCTTCATGGCCCTTATACAGCACCTTGAAATATCCATTGAGTCGTGCAGCCAGGTAATTGGCATTCAGAATGGCATATCGTGTTGCATCTGTAAGTCCCTGTGCACCCAGCATTTTGCAGTACGCATAAGAAATAACCAGGATGCTGGCGCTTCCCCAGGGAGCAGCAGCCACAGGACCGATATTCTGCTTCCCGCCGGTAACGACAACCGGATGTCCCGGGAGAAATTCCACCAGATGATCGGCCACAGCAATGGGTCCTACACCGGGTCCTCCTCCCCCATGAGGAATAGCAAAGGTTTTATGAAGATTTAGATGGCATACATCAGCACCAATCATGGCAGGGTTGGTAAGTCCCACCTGTGCATTCATATTGGCACCATCCATGTAAACCTGTCCACCCGCTTCATGGATTGCGGTAATCATTTCCCGGATGTTGGTTTCAAAAACCCCATGGGTTGATGGATAGGTGATCATAAATGCTGAAAGACGATCTTTAAACTTGCCTGCCTTTTCAAGCAGATCATTCATATCGACGTTCCCATTCTCATCACAGTTGACGACAATCACTTCCAGCCCGGCCATAACAGCACTGGCAGGGTTTGTACCATGTGCCGAAGCCGGGATCAGAACGACATTCCGATGTGACTCTCCCCTGCTCTTCTGGTATTCTCTTATCACAAGGAGGCCGGTATATTCACCGGCAGCGCCTGAGTTAGGCTGGAAAGAAACTGCGCTGAAACCGGTAATTGCACACAGGTCGTGCCCTAACTCATAAAAAAGTTGCTGGTATCCTTCTGTCTGGTCGATAGGAACAAACGGATGCAGGCTGCCGAATTCAGGCCATGACAGCGGTAACATCTCCACAGCAGCATTCAGTTTCATCGTGCAGGAACCGAGGGGAATCATTCCATGCACCAGGGAGAAGTCTTTGCGTTCGAGGCGTTTGATGTAACGCATCATTTCCGTCTCCGACCTGTTGTTTCTGAACAATTCATAGGATAAGAAGGAGGAATTCCGCTTCCATTCCTGGGGTATCTTGTGAATGAGAGTGAGGTTTTCGGGACGGGTAAATTTTTTCTTCACCGGAATGGCAAAAACTTCCAGGATGGCTGCCAGGTCAGACAGCAGGGTGGTCTCATCCAGACTCAGGCTCAGCAAATTATCAGATATGTACCTGAAGTTCATTTCATGACTGACAGCCAATGATCTGAGGCTGTTCATGCTAATACCGGCAGGAAGACTGATGAGCAGGGTATCAAAATACAATTTATTGAGTTGGAGGTATCCCAATTGAACCAGGCCTTCTTCCAGGGCTGCAGTATAAGAATGCACTCTACCGGCAATACGTTCCAGTCCTTCGCGACCGTGGTATACTGCATACATGCCGGCCATTGTGGCCAGCAGTGCCTGTGCGGTGCAAATGTTTGAGGTTGCGCGTTCACGCTTAATATGTTGTTCACGGGTTTGCAGTGCCATCCTGAGTGCACGGTTTCCTCTGCGATCAACAGATACGCCGATTATCCTTCCGGGCATGTTTCGCTTGAACTTGTCCTTGCAGGCAAAGAAACCAGCATGAGGACCTCCGTAACCCATCGGGATTCCAAAACGCTGAGCAGAACCAACAGCAATATCTGCGCCCCATTCACCCGGAGGGCTGAGCAGGACAAGCGAAAGTATATCAGCGGCAACACCTACCAGACACTCCTGTTTATGCGCCTGTTCCACCAGTCCCCGGTAATCATTTACAGATCCATTTGCATCCGGGTATTGCACCATGCAGCCGAATACTTCAGGGGTAAGGGCGAATTCACGGTAGGGTGTAACCACAACTTCAATCCCAAGAGGTACTGCCCTGGTCCTGATTACTTCAATGGTTTGGGGGAAGAGCTTCTCATCGGCATAGAACCTGCAGGCATTGCGTTTTACGGCATCTCTTGAACGCAGGTTGAACATCATGATCATGGCTTCAGCTGCGGCAGTTGCCTCATCGAGCAGGGAAGCATTGGCAATCTCCATCCCGGTAAGATCAGCAATTACAGTCTGAAAATTCAGCAAAGCTTCCAGCCGTCCTTGCGAAATCTCGGCCTGGTATGGTGTATAGGAAGTATACCAGGCTGGATTTTCCAGAATATTCCGTTGGATCACGGCAGGCATCACCGTATTGTAATAGCCCATGCCGATATATGATTTATATAATTTATTCTTCTTCCCGATCTCGCGGATCTGGTTGAAGTATTCCATTTCGCTGAGAGGTTCTGAAAGTCCGGACATTTTTTTCAGGCGTATCGGAGCCGGTACTGTGCGGTCAATGAGCTCATCAAGCGAGGAAACACCGATTGTTTTCAGCATTTCGGAAAGGTCCATACTGCCAGGGCCAATGTGACGATCAACAAATGAGTACGATGACATAATCGCAGAATAATTTTATTATTAGGTTAAAAAGGATGTGCAAAAGTAACAAGATGACTTCTTATTATGTACCACCAGCCTATGTTAAAGAACTTATTGAAGATAAGGGTTTTCAACTTGTTCGATCCCAATGGTGGTAGAGGGTCCATGACCAGGCCAGGCAATCGTGTCTGCCGGCAGGGTTAAAAGTTTGTCGCGGATTGCCCTGAGGAGGGTATCCGTATCGCCTCCGGGCAAGTCAGTCCTGCCTATACTACCGGCAAAGAGGGCATCTCCTGTTATTACAAAATTACCCTCACCTGCATAAAGGGCAATGCTGCCCGGAGAATGCCCGGGAACATGCAGAATTTTCACTTCACTATTACCAAACCCAAAAATCTGGCCATCAACCAGATAATCTTCCGGCACGGGAGCAACAGCCATTTCCAGGCCAAATACACCAGCATAGGCAGGTGCTGTGCGCACCAGGGGCAGGTCGTCCTTGTGGATAAGAAATGGAATATTCCAGGTTTGACGGCAAAATTCCACACCCAACAGGTGGTCTATATGCCCATGTGTATTGACAATGGCCTCGGGTTTAAGCTGGTTTCCACTGATAAAACCAGAGAGTTCCTGCTGTTCCGACTGGCTGTTGCAACCAGGATCTATGATGATACAAGCTCCTGACTGGTCGTACAGAACGAAGGAAGAGACCTGGAAGGAGTTGAATGAAAATTTTTTAAGCTTCACCATTTTTATAAACCATTTTCTTTTCCGGGCAACATAGGCACAAATGCAAAAGATCCATGTGAGGTCTTCCGGAATTCCTGATCCGAAATTTTCTCAATCAGAATCATGTTTTGAACACTTCCCTCCCCTTCTGGTGCCACGAGCAATCCGCCGGGTTTGAGCTGGCGAAGCAACACTTCGGGTATCTCGGGGATAGCGGCAGTAATCAGGATTTTATCGAAGGGAGCATAACTGGGAATTCCAAGGTAACCATCACCAAAAAAGAAATAGGCTTTGTACCCGAGACTGGGCAGGAAGGATTGAGCCTTCAGATAAAGTTCTCGCTGGCGCTCAATGGTATAAACAGTGGCACCCAGTTCCAGCAGGATGGCTGCCTGATAGCCTGAACCGGTGCCTATTTCGAGTATTTTGTCGTAACGCGATACTTTCAGCAATTGAGTCTGGAAAGCCACCGTGAAGGGCTGAGATATTGTCTGGCCTGCTCCTATTGGGAAAGCCTTGTCAGCATAGGAAAATCGAACAAAACTACTTTCCATGAAAAGGTGACGGGGTACCTTCCCAATTGCATCCAAGATGTCCTGGTTTTGAATCCCCTTACTCCGGATTTCATCCACCAGCTTCTTTCTCAATCCTTTATGTAGAAAATCGTCCTGCATTTTTTGCTGGCGCAAACCTAACTGAAATTTAGGATAAATTAAAACCTGTTTATCCTGTATATCCTTGTCAATACTTAACATTTCCTGCCCCGGCAATATGATCCACCAGTTGATTTCCTTATCAGCCGTCAACTCCTGCCCGTTCATTTTATTTCCCGGTTGTTGAAAAGTCGGGATATGAAAAAAAAGACCGCTTTCGATTCACCCGTATGTTTGCAAAAACAATCCCTTCATGATAAAAGTCGGACTCATTGGTTCGGGAAGAAAGGCAGAACAACAACTGGAACTGCTTACAAAAGCACCTGATATTACCCTTTCAGGGATAACCGATGAAGCTTTTCAGGATGAAGCCCGACGCCTGGCCGGGGAATTCAGAATTCCCTGGGTTGAGCAAACTGAGAAATTGATCCAACAGTCCGATATTCTCGACATAACCTGCAGTGGCATTTATGCATTTACTTCTTCGGTGGCTGCTGTTAAGAATTTCCGGCATGTGTACCTGCACACGGGTTTGAGTTGGGAGCTGGAAGATATCCGATTGCTCAGCAGGCTGAGTCTCGAAGCAGGGGTGAAAGTGTGTGTGCAAAATCTGAAAAGAACCAACAAAACCTTCGTCGCGGCAAGGAAATATATTGGTAATCCTAAGTTTATCGAAATCAACCTTGCCGAATCGGGGAGCCCGGGATCGGAAGAGGCGGTATCCTACAGGCTATGTCAATGTGTCGACCTCCTGATGGCAGTGAATTCCGATACTATACGCCGCATACAGGCGCATGCAGTACCTATGCCGGACCAAACGACAGGCTTCCTGCAATCCCGGTTCGAATACAACAATGGCTGTGTGGCAACCATAAGTTACAGCAGGATAAATGGTAAGCCTAATGATGTACTCTCAACCTATTCGGAAGAAGGATCCCTCAAAGTCGATTTTCTGAATGAAATTGCCAGTTTCATTCCATATCCCTGTACAGCAAGGCGAACGGTTACCGGTGATGCAATCCAGGAACTTAATGTTGCACAGGCTGTCCGCCAGATTATAAGTCCCACCCCCGGTGGCACTGTATTATCTACTATCAATGACCTGTTGCTTCCCCAGGAAATTACCCGTAAAATACTGGAAAAGGCCAGATTACAATTGTTTCATATTTAGTATCTCCATTACCAGGGCAGGCAGAATTCTGCTATAAAATATAGAGTAACTGCCATACCAATTCGTGCTTTCCCGGCGTTATTTCCAAAATCTCCTTACCTTCACCCGTAACAGGAAAGATGTCCTTTTACCACCAAACCCCCGAATCGTCTTACACCTTGCCATTATCCAGTTCACTAAGCCTTTTCATGGAAAGAAAAAACAAACTCCTTCTCACGTATCTGCTTACTGATTTTATTACGGCAGGAGTAAGCTATACGCTCTTTTTTATATTCCGGAAAGTATATATAGAATCTGTAAAATTCGGGGTAGATGTCCCGGTTACTTTTGATCCGGTTTTTTTTCTTGGAGTAATTATCATTCCTTCCCTGTGGCTCTTAATCTATTATTTTTCGGGATACTACAAGGAAGTATTCCGCAAATCCCGGTTGCAGGATCTTAGCCAAAGTTTCTTTGCATCTCTGTTTGGTGTCATCCTGATCTTTTTCCTTTTCATACTTGACGATACCGTAATCAACTATAAAACATATTATCAATCACTTGCAGCCCTGTTCCTCATCCATTTCCCGATAACCTGGCTTGCGCGCACCATCATTACTACCAGTACGATCCGAAAAGTCGTTGAGGGCAAAATAGGTTTCAATACCATTCTGGTTGGCGGAGGTCAGCCAGCTCTTGACATTTACCAGGAGATGTTGGCTTTGCCCGGAACCTCAGGGTACCGCTTCCAGGGTTATGTAGCAATGAATGGAAAAAACGGGAACCTGATGCCTGAAAACCTTCCCATCCTTGGAAATTATAAGGATCTTACGGATATAATCGCCGGGCACAAAATACAGGAGGTGATCATAGCCCTCGATCCGGGGGAACAGGAAATGATCAACCAGATTATTAACCAGCTCCATTTGTCGAATGTTCGCATCAGAGCAATACCCAGCATGAATGATATTTTGTCGGGTAAGGTGAAATTCAGTACCCTCTTTGATGCCCCCTTGCTTGAAATATCGCATGATCTGATGCCGGGATGGCAAATGAATATCAAAAAATTCATCGACCTGGTCGGGGCTTCACTCCTGTTAATCCTCCTGAGTCCTCTCTGCCTGGTGCTAAGCATACTTATCAAACTCGATTCTCCCGGTCCGGTTTTCTATAATCATGAACGCATTGGCAGGTTTGGAAAGCCTTTTCGCATATACAAGTTCAGGTCGATGCAGGTCGATTCAGAAAAAAACGGCCCGGAACTCTCCAGCAAAAGTGACAACAGGATTACAAGGGTTGGAAGGTTTATGAGGCAGTACAGGCTGGACGAGATCCCTAATTTTTTCAATGTATTACTGGGTGATATGTCCCTGGTGGGGCCACGCCCGGAACGTCAATTCTTCATTGACCAGATTATTCTGCAGGCTCCTCATTATGTTCACCTGCACAAGGTTAAGCCCGGTATTACTTCCTGGGGACAGGTAAAGTACGGGTATGCTGAAAATGTCGAACAGATGATACGGCGACTGCGGTATGACCTGCTTTATATCGAGAACATGTCGCTGGCACTGGATTTCAAAATCCTCCTTTATACAGCAATTACCGTCCTGCGTGGAAGGGGTGTTTAGTGCCCAACAAGCTGAAAGCGCCCGATTGCCTTATATACAGGTCCTCCGGGTGTCAGAACGCTCTCATAATAGATGATTTCACGAACATCTGTTTCCTGGAGTTCAACACTACTATAGCTGTTCATGAATTTGTCGGGTAAGGGCCCCGGCTTATAATCCTTGATACGACCGATAGTGAGATGTGGTGAAAAAGGTTTTGAGTCTTGCCTGATCCCAATGGACTGCAGTTCCTTTACAATATCAGACTGTAATAATGCCAATTCTGATCCGGAACTGATCCCTGCCCAAAGAACGGAAGGTTTTCCAGCATTCCCGAAGAAACCCGTACCGGTAATGGTGAACATGAAGGGGGAATGCCTTGAAGCCAGTTGCTGCATCATTATTTTTACCCGCGGGATGTCTGCTTCAGTCGTTTCTCCAATAAATGCGAGAGTAAGATGCAGAATGGAAGGATCAACCCAGCGAATGCGCGATGAGGGAAAGGCACTGCGACAACGGACAAGAAAGGTCAGCAGCCGGTCATCGGCAGGGGGAACGGGAATGGCAATAAAGGTTCTTCTCAAATGTATCCCTTTTCGATCATTACCACGATTTGTTCTATCTCACGGTCAGTACCCTGAGGGTCATAATTCATCTTGAGATTCGAACCGAAAATTCTGGCAACAGTTTGCCAGAATGCGGCCTGGAAAGCCCCGCGAAGTTCCTTGATCAGGTAATAGGAGGTCTCACCTGTTTCACGGTCTATCAGTTTCAACAGGTACCTCCCCTGAGTTACTGTAAGCTTTTTTAGATCTTCTTCATAATCGGCCCGCAACTGCTCTTCTACCTTCCGGGCAAAACTGTTTTTCTCACGCTCGGTCTTCATCGACAGATACTGCCGGTTCAATTCCTCGAGTTTTTCTCTGGCCAGGCAGGCATAAGGATAAACTTTCTTCAGATCGCGCACCAGTTTCCTGTATCGGGCTTCTTCCCGCTTGTTCTTGAATTTCTTTTGCCGAAGAATATATACTTCCTGGATGGAACTCATCAGGATAGTATCACCATTCACCACCCTGGCCGGCAATACATAATAATTGGCCAGGTTCTGCCCCGTTGAAGGCAATACCAGGAAAAGGAAAAACAGAATTGTTAGTGATCTGAGGTTCATTTCTATAAAACTTACCCGGAAAAGGCAATTTCTATACGCGATTTCATAGCATTATTTTAAACGGTACCAACTTAAAAAAGTTTTACCAGATAGAGGAGGGTAAGAGGTGCCATTATAACAGAGTTTCTTTTAATTGTTTTTCAATATCTTACATTAAATGCTTGAATATGAATTTTATTTTGGTATGAGATTTTTTGTTTTTGATTGATGGGTTAGAAAGTGAAACCTGGCGGGAAACTGGGGAGATCACGATGCAGGATTAAATAATTGAATCGAACCGGATTACCAACCACTTTGTTTTGCTATTTTTACAAAAATCGGGACAATTATAATTTACTTCTGCGGAAAAGGAGGAACATAAAATCATGATATCGGAGGGAATGGATCCAAAGGACAGACAATACAGCAATGACGATATAACTGTATACTGGAAACCGGGAAAGTGTGTTCATGCCACCACCTGTTACAGGGAACTCATTGAGGTTTTCAATCCCAGGAAGCGACCCTGGGTGGATATGAAGGGGGCGCCTACGCAGCGGATTATTGAAGTTGTTGATAAATGCCCTACCCAGGCGCTGAGCTGGAAGTGGAACAATGCACCGGAAACCAGCGCAGAACCGAAAACAAGAGAGGCTCAGACACAACAAACTTTGCCGGAGGAGCAACCGGTATGGGTGCAGGTAATGCGGGACGGACCGGTAGTTGTGCAGGGGAAGTTCAAGGTATATGACGGGGAAGGGAAAGAATTAAAAACCTGGAGCTTTACCTCATTTTGCAGGTGCGGGGAATCGCTCAACATGCCCTTTTGTGATGGAAATCACCGGAAAGCAGGATTTCGTTCAGAATAATATGATTTATGGATAAAAACATCGCAGAATTCCATATAATGCCCGGCGGGCCGCTTAAGGTTTCAGGGCATTTCAGGCTCACCGACGGTTCAGGCAAAAAGCTCGACGCCCCTGAGGAGGTATTCCTCTGTCGCTGCGGCGGATCAGCGAACAAACCTTTTTGCGATGGCACTCATAAAAGGAATGGGTTTAAAGGATAACTTTCGTTAGCATGTATGAAATTATCATTCTGCTTGCTGTTGGCATTGTCATTGGCTGGCTTATCCGTAAAAAACAGAAACTTGTTTCAATAACCGACCGTTCCCTCGGATGGTCTGTATACCTCCTGCTATTTCTACTGGGTATTGGCATCGGAACAAATGAGGAGATCATCCGGGAATTCTCAAAACTTGGATTGCAGGCAGCAGGAATAAGTCTGCTGGCCATTGCAGGAAGTATTGGTGGTGCCGTAGTTTGTTACCGGCTTTTTTTTGAAAAGAAATGAAAAACAGTCTGATAATTGCCGGTTTTTTTGGTGCAGGTGTTTTCCTGGGCCTGTTTTCACCCTTTCCGGAAGGATTTTTTGAAAAAGACTATAGTATCTATGCCCTCTACCTGCTGATTCTGCTGGTAGGTATTTCACTGGGCAGTGATCCACGATTACGGGAAATTGTCCGTTCAGTGAATCTGCGTATTCTCACGGTTCCGCTTTTCATTGTGCTCGGCTCATTGACCGGGGCTCTGGTATATTTCCTGCTTTTCGATACGCTGAGTATACGCGATACCATAGCCATCAGTTTTGGATTTGGATACTATAGTTTGTCGAGTGTGCTCATCACGGAGTTATCGGGTGAGGTACCCGGTGTGATCGCATTGCTGGCGAATATTACCAGGGAAATATTCACACTGCTTGCCGCACCATTGCTTGTTAACTGGTTTGGCAAACTGGCCCCGGTAATGTCAGGCGGAGCAACGGCCATGGATACTACCCTGCCGGTGATCATGAAATACTCCGGGAAAGATTTTGCCGTTATCGGACTGGTAAGCGGTATCCTGCTCACCCTGCTGGTACCCCTGCTGTTGTCCTTTATCTATAGTATCTGATCCTTATTTCGGAATGTAGTCGGTCCGCAGCACGCGGAACTCAGTACGACGGTTAATCTGGAAGCAAACCTCCTGCTGTTCGAGGGAGGAGAGGTTATTGATGAATTCCTCGGTAAGTACCTGTCCTTCCTTCAGGAAACTATTTTCTTCCACGATTTTCTTGTCAACGGTTTTTGGCTGTGATTCGCCGTACCCCCTGGCAGTAAGACGATCGTTCGAGATCCCTTTTTCAATGAGGTAATTCACCACACTCTGGGCTCGTTTCTGCGAGAGTTCAATATTAAACTGATCAGTACCGCGTGAGTCGGTATGCGACATCAACTCGATTGTCACATTGGGGTTGTCATTAAGGGTTTCTACCAGGCGGTCCGGGGAGACACCATCGATTCAGGGCGCGAGTCCCATTTATTGAAATCTATAGAAGATATTGGGCAGTTCTATGGGTTTACCTATGGAAGAAAGGTAAATTGTTGTAGCAAAAATCCTTGCTACGGCTGAGGGCCTTTGGTGGTTTCATGATTTCCTTCCCATTCAGGTAACCCTGCCTGGTTGCCAGGAAGACGTAATCGGTATTGGATTTCAGGCTGAATTTGAAAGTCCCGTCTTTGGTAGTTTTAACCTCCAGTTGAATGCCATCGCTTCCGATAGACTTAACCGTGGCATCTGCCAGTGGCTGATCGGTTTTCTCATCCCGGATAATACCGGATAAGTTGAATCACCGGAGGCAGCACAAAGGAATAAATGTTATCATCACCCTTTTGACGTGAGGAACTGAAAAATCCCCCGTTCATTGCTTTTCTCGAAGGTAATCCCGAAATCATCTGCAGAGGAATTAATAGGAGGCTTCATGTTTTCGATATTCCAGGTGCCATTGTCATTTTTAGTGGCTTTGAAGATATCAAGACCTCCCATACCGATCTGCCCGTTTGAGCTGAAGTAGAGGGTTCCATCCGGATGAACATAGGGGAACATTTCATCGCCGGTGGTATTAATGGGTTCCCCAATGTTTTCCGGGGCACCCCAATCTTCTGATTTTGAACTGCGTGTAATCATCCAGATATCCTTACCTCCTACCCCTCCATCCATATCGGAAACGAAGTACAAGGTGAGTTCATTGGGAGTGATGGCGGGGTGGGCAATCACAATGCTATCACCAGCGATATTGATTGCCTGAGCTTTACCCCAGTTTTCACCTTCACGCTTGCAGTAGTAGATCTGACAACCGAATTGTTTACCCTTGGCGGTTTTACACCGCGTAAAAAAGAGGGTATTGAAGTCGGCACTGAGTACCGTTGCTCCTTCTTCAAACTCGCTGTTCACAGCCTCATCCAGAGGCAGGGGCGTACTCCATTTTCCCCGGCGATCCATGCGGGAAACATATATATCACTAAAGCTCTGACCAGTAGCACCATGTACCTGAGTTCCATTGGATTCGTCCCGTGCAGAGGTAAAATACACTTCCTGGTTGTCGGAACGCGCATATGCCGGGGCATAATCACTCTGGCGGGAATTGAAATACTTCATATTTTCAACCACATAACTGCCAGGGTTCTCTTCCCACTCCCTGGCCAGGTCGCAGGAAACAATCTGTGCATCTACCACCTTACTGTCGGGTACAAGGCTTTTATATTTCTGAAACATGGCTTTCGCCTCGTCGTACTGTTCGTTCATTTTAAGCACTTCGCCGTAATGGTAATACACTTCCGGATCGGGAAAATTCTTATCGATTGCTTTTTTGTACCAGGCCGCAGCACTCTTCGGATCGTTAATTTTCTGATAGCAAACTGCAATTTTATAGAGGATACCTGTTTTTTCAGCTTTTTCCACCTGGTCGTAGACTTCCTTAAATTCTTCGATGGCATCTGCCCAGGAACCAGCGTCAAATGAGGCATATGCCCTGAAAGCCTTGCTTTTCTGAGCGTTGGTAGTCATCGGAAGAACACAGAACATCATCGTAAACAGGAGGAATCGAATGGAGTTCATGGCAATTGGTGCTGGTTTCGGGTAAAATTACATTAATTTTTGAAGAGGGGAAAATTTCTTCACAAAACGCTGGTTCATTGGGCTTATTGTGCGAAAGGTCAGTGCTAATCCCCTCAAAGGATAAAGGCGAAAATAAAAAAACAGGGTACCCTGTCCGGGTACCCTGCCTGATTATAAAATTACAAATACTTACCTGGTAAACAGCAATTCCCTGTATTTGGGGAGCGGCCACTGCTCATTATCCACGATAAGTTCGAGCTTGTCGATATAGTACCGGATATCCTCAAAGTAGGGGAATACCTTATTGGAATAGTAATCGGCCCGTTTACGGACGTCTTCGATCTTGTTGGCGACCTTTCTCTCCTCAATCATATCACGGGTTTTGGTTTTAATGGTAGTGATATGGCTTGAAATCTCCTTAATTACCTCAAGGCGCACGCTGGCCAGTTCCTTGAACTCCTTTTCGGAATAGATCTCGCGCAGGCCCCTTACGTTGTTGATCAGTGAGGTCATGTAGTCTATGCTCACGGGTATAACATGGTTGTTTACCAGGTCTCCCAGCACGCGGGCTTCAATCTGAACCTGTTTAATATATGTTTCCCACCGGATTTCTGCACGGGCTTCAATTTCAATTTCATTGAATACACCTGCATTAACGAAAAGTTTCTTGGATTTTTCGGTGAGATATGATTCAAACATCTCAGGTACATCGGTAACTGCTGAAAGGCCTCTCTTAACCGCCTCTTTTTTCCATTCCTCGCTATAGTTATTGCCTTCGAAACGAATGGCCTTCGACTGGGTGATGTATTTGCGCAAAACCTGGAAGATGGCTTCATCCTTCTTAACGCCTTTGGCTTTTACAGCATCCACATCTTTTTTGAATTTAATGAGCTGGTCTGCCACTGCAGTGTTCAGTGTGATCATTCCTGAGGCACAGTTGGCAGATGATCCCACAGCGCGGAATTCGAAGCGGTTGCCGGTGAATGCGAAAGGTGAGGTTCGGTTGCGGTCGGTATTATCGAGAAGAATCTGAGGTATCTTACCTATGCTGAGCTTAAGTTCGGTTTTTTCGTCGGGAGTAAGCTTCCGGTCGCTCACTGCGGATTCAATCTGGTCGAGCATCTTGCTTACTTCGGCACCGAGGAATACGCTGATGATGGCAGGAGGAGCCTCGTTGGCACCCAGGCGGTGAGCATTATTTGCTGATGCAATGCTGGCTTTGAGTAAATCGGAATGCTCGTATACTGCTTTTACGGTGTTTACAATAAATGTAAGGAACATCAGATTGGTACGCGGGGTTTTGCCGGGGGAGAACAGGTTGATCCCGTTATCGGTAGCCAGTGACCAGTTGTTGTGTTTTCCCGAACCATTAATTCCTTTAAAAGGCTTCTCATGGAAAATAGCCTTAAAGTGGTGCTTTCGGGCAACCTTCTTCATAATATCCATGATCAACAAGTTGTGATCCACGGCCAGGTTACATTCTTCATAAATCGGGGCTACCTCATACTGGTTGGGGGCCACTTCATTATGTCGGGTTTTCAGCGGAACACCCAGTTTGTAGCTTTCGATTTCCATATCCATCATAAAGCTCTTTACGCGTTCAGGAATGGATCCGAAATACTGGTCTTCCAACTGCTGGTTCTTGGCCGAAGCATGTCCCATCAGGGTACGATCGGTAAGCATCAGGTCAGGACGGGCCTGGGCCAGGGCTTCATCGATCAGGAAGTACTCCTGTTCCCAGCCTAACTGGGCATATACATGGCTAACTTCACGATCAAAGAAATGGCATACCTCGGTAGCGGCTTTATCAACATAAGCAAGAGCCTTCAAAAGAGGGGTCTTATAATCAAGGGCTTCACCCGTGTAGGATACGAAAATGGTGGGGATGCTCAGTGTACGGTCAACAATGAAGGCCGGTGATGAAGGATCCCATGCTGTATACCCGCGTGCCTCAAAGGTGTTGCGGATGCCACCGCTGGGGAAGCTGGAGGCGTCGGGTTCCTGCTGGGCAAGCACTTTGCCCGAGAAATTCTCAACCATGCCACCACTGCCGTCATGTTCAACAAACGCATCATGTTTCTCCGCTGTTCCTTCAGTAAGAGGATGGAACCAGTGAGTGTAATGGGTGGCACCCATCTCCATTGCCCAGGCTTTCATCCCGGCAGCCACCTGGTCGGCCATCTTCCGGTCGATTCGTGTACCTTTTTCAATAGCCGTTCTAACTGCTTCAAATGCCTCCTTGGAAAGGTATTTTTGCATTTTTGCACGGTCAAAAACGTTAATTCCATAAATCTCGGAGATTTTCTCCTTGGGAAGATCAACCTGAACGGGTTGGCGTTTCAGAACCTCCTCCAGTGCCAGAAATCGTAATTTTGCCATGATACGTATAATTTTAGTGAGACCATTTTCTGGCTACAAATATATATTTTTATTCATCACCCCCTATTTTTCCATAAGTTATTTTTTTAATATTTGTTTTTATTCATATCAATGGGCTTTTTTTAAGGTTAAAATCGATCCAATATTTAATTTTTTCGAAAAATTCGCCAGGATTACCATTTTCAATTTATCAGGAAGATCATGAAAATTTTAAGGGTTAGCACGGTATAAAAGACAAAAAAGGTCAGATAGCAACCCATCTCCTGGAAACCCACCGAAGGAAAAGGTGATTTCCGAAAAGCCATTAATTACAAATAAAGTCTAAGTGCTTGTTTATTTGATATTTAATAAATTCAGACTTTCCGGGCAACACGAAAAAAACTATTTGCCAGGGGTATCTTCGGCGAGGTGCCGGGATGCGAGCTGGAGCTGCTCATAGAAATCCTCTCCGAACTTTCTTATAATTGGATCCTTTAAAAACCGGAATACAGGAACCTGCAGTTCCTCCCCGGCATCACGTGCAGGCTTGCATACCTCCCAACGATCGTAATTGAGTGCCAGGAATGAGGGGTACTTTTTTGCCCTGATAGGGTATAAATGGCAGGAAATCGGTTTTCTCAGACTGGTTTTACCCGCCAGGAATGCCTTTTCAATGGCACAACGGGCAATTCCCTGCTCAAAAATCACGAAAGCACATTCTTTTCCCTCAATCAGAGGGGTGACCTGGTCCTGATCGTCATCAATTACGTGGGTTCCAAGTATTTTGACTGTTTTTCTCCCCTCTTCCCTCATAAATGGAGCAATATTATCATACTCCTTATTCAGGAGGACCGTTTCGGATTGCTCCAACGGAGCCCCTGAATCACCACTTATGCAGCAGGCACCCAGGCAATGTTCTGTACGACATACAAATTTCTTTTCGAGAATATCCAGGCTGATCAACTTATCATCTATCTGCAACATGCAAACAATTTCTTACATTTATTATTGATTTACAATTCAATAACCGGCATAAACCCTGGGGGACCGGTTGGCCTGAAAGGTACCCATTTTTTTAGTAATTTTGCTCCGGAATACCACGTAATCGATGCGCATTCCCTGCAAAATATACCTTTTCCTGATAGTACTCCTTTTATGGAGTTTGCCGTCGGCATGCCTTGCACAACTTCATATTTTGAAAAACCGGGAAATCATGAACCCCACCCGGGATGTTGTTGAAAATCTGTACAATTGCAATTTTCTGAAAGCAGAATCATTCCTTCCGGAACTGGACCGGAAGACCCCCGGGCATCCACTGGTACCTTTGCTGAAGGCACTGATTATCTATCAGCGCGACTACCCCCTTATGAACACATCCCCGTCGGCACCGGAATTTGAGCGTTTGTGCAACGAATCAATTACCCGTGCAGGGCTACTCCTGAAGGATAACAGTGATGATACGGAAGGTGCTGCATTTGAAATGCTTTCAAGGGCGCTCCTCAGCATGTATTTTGTGGATAATGGAGAATCGATGGCTGCAGCAAAGGGTGCTGTCTCCCTGTACCGTATGATTGCAAAAGGATTTAATAAGCTGGATGAATTCAATGAGTTCTATTTTACCACGGGTTTGTATAATTATTACCGCATTTCCTATCCTGAAGCTCACCCGGTATATAAACCGATCGCGGCCCTTTTCCCTCCGGGGAATAAGGTAACTGGATTGCAGCAACTGATTTATGCTTCCGAAAATTGTGTATTTCTGCGTGCAGAATCCCTGCTGTTTCTATCGCTCATTTACAATAATTATGAGAGATCTCCGATGTTAGCCATGATTTATGCACAAAAACTGCATTCGCTTTATCCTGATAATTTATACTTCCGGGCTGAATTCACCGAAACATTGCTGATTAACCAACAATACCAGTCAGCGCGGGAACAGACCGAAATCCTTTTAAATGATCCGAAGAAAGAGTTTATTTATCTGCGGGGAATCACTTACAGGGGCATTCTCAGCGACCGGTTGGACAATGACCTGCAGGCAGCAAAAAAAGACCTGGAGACGGCACTGAATCTGGCACCACGGTTTGGGAAGTATGGTGATTTAATCCAGAGCATTTCGCACTTTTCATTGAGCAGGATTTATCGCAAACTTGGGCAAAATCCGGTTGCCGATTCACATTACAAAACCGCAGCTTCCAAGGCCGTCTACCCCTGGGAATACTCGTTTGCCAGGTAACCATCCCGGGGAGATCTATCCCTCATCCATATTCGTACCGGCCTTATTTGGCATACAGGCAGTATACGCAGCAGGAATGATGAATTTCTGGTTTTATCAGGGAAGTACCCTCTTCCTTAAACCCTTAATTTTGTATCTTTGGATTCAGAAGCAGGAACTTGATTATCCGTGCCTGTAATTAGTACCTTAATAATATAGCCAGCATGAATCCTTCGCTTAAAAAATTATTTTTTTTACCGGTATTCACTTTGTTCCTGTCTCCCACAGGTGCACAGGTACTCGATAAACTGAAGGTGAAAGACCTGAAAACGGCCAGGGAAAAGGTCAAGAATCTGAAAGTGAATGATGTGGTTGATATTGCCAAAGACCAATATATTGTATATCTGAAGAAACACAAGGATGATTTCGACAAGACCGATTTGAATTATGCTGTTTCTTTCAGTGATAATTCAGGGATGTATGAGACGGAAGAAAAATTCGGCCGTATGCAGAAAACCCTGTTATATGTGATGGATCCAACAGCTCTCGAAGACCGTAGTGTAAAAGACCGGGCTGCAGATTACAACGATGCCGGTGAAATGTTCTATGCAACCGGACGTTATACCATGGCAGAAAAATCATTTGAAGCAGCCAGGCTTGCCTATCTCTCCCTGGCAATGCAGGACAGTACCCAGTATTCAAAGGTTATCAGCAACCTGGGATTATTATGCCACACGATGGGGCGATTCAATCTTGCAGAACAGTACACTCTCGAGGCATTGCAGAAGAGGCAGCTCAATCCGGAAGATAAGAAAGGGCTGGCCGCCTCGCTCAACAACCTGGCTGTATTATATAAGGACCAGGGAAAATATTCGGAGTCGGACGAGACCATCATGCAGGCACAGCAACTGGCAAGAGAATCGGAGGGACCAAAAAGTACGGCCTATGCCATTACCTTAAACAATCAGGCCATCCTGTATCAGCTTACAGGGAAATATGAGGATGCGGAAAGAATTCTCAAACAAGCACTTGCCGTGGCAGGAGAAGAACTTGGCAAACGTTCTCCCAATTATATCCGGATGAAGATAAATCTGGCACTTCTGTACCAGCTGGAGGGAAGGTATCCACAGGCAGAAACCATCTTCCTGGATGCAATAGAAATCAAGAAAAGAAGATTTGGCACCAGCCATCCCGACTATGCAGTTCTGCTGCAGAACCTGGCCTCGCTATACCAACTGGAGCAGAAGTATGATAAGGTGGAAGCTAACCTGAAACAAGCCCTGGATATATATAAAAACAAGTTTGGTGAACAGCATCCCTCCGTGGCCTCAGCCCTCTATGACCTGGCACGCTTTTACCAGTTTCAGAACAAAACAGACCAGGCATTGCCCCTGCTGAAGAGAGCACTTCAAATCCAGCTCGATAACCTGGGTGAACACCATCCTTCGTATGCCAGCTCCATGGAAGCCTTGGCAATTCTTTACTGGCAACAGGGAAATATTCAGTCTGCAATGGAAAAATACCGGCAGGTAATGGATGAGTACCTATACCAGGTTAGAGTTTATTTCCCCTCCATGAGCGAGTACGACAAAACCCGGTTCTGGGACCAGATTGGACCAAGATTTCTGCGATTCAATGCCTTTGCACTTGATGCCTATAGTCAATTTCCCGAGATCACCGGGGATATGTATAACAACCGCATTGCCACCAAAGCGATCCTGCTTAGTTCAACCAGCAAGGTGAAAAAACGGATTCTGGAAAGCAGTGATGAAACCCTCAAAAAAAAATACGCTGACTGGCTTGACCTCAAAGAATATATTTCGCGCCTGTACTCCAAATCGCGGGAAGAACTCCGGAATGAAAATATCAACCTGGATTCCCTGGAACAGGTATCAAATCTTATGGAAAAGGATCTTGGCAAGATGAGCGAAACCTTCTCGGGAGGTTACGAATCCAAACTCACCAACTGGAAAGAAATTGCCACGGCACTTAGCGCAACAGAGGCAGGAATAGAAATTATCAGGTTTCGCAACTACAAGGGCCCAAAAACCGACACCGCCATTTACTATGCCGGGCTGATCATCCGGAATAACAGCAAATATCCGCAGTTGGTGGTTCTGCGAAATGGAAACGAACTCGAAGAACAGGTTATTGGTGGTTACCGAAGTGCCATGCAGGATGCTGCTGTGGAAGCTCCGTATTACGAATCATTCTGGGGAGAGATCGGCAACAACACATCCGGAGTTACAGATTTATATGCCTCCCTCGACGGAATTTACAATCAGATCAACCTGAATACCCTTCAGAAAAAAGACGGAAAATTTCTTATCGATGAAAAAAACATCTGGTATGTCAGTAATACCAAAGAAATACTGGATCTGAAGAAAGCCAGAGCTGGCCAGCAGAATCCCTTCGGATCCAAAACAGCAGTGTTGATTGGAAATCCGCACTACGCAAAAGACCTTTCCATGAATGATGTTAAGTCATCACCATTGCCCGAATTACCCGGAACAGCGGTGGAAATGCAAAAGATCGAACAGCAGCTCAAGCCACTGGCCTGGAAGATATCTGCATATAAGTATGACGATGCCACTGAAACGAACCTGCGGAAAATCAAGCAACCGGCCATTCTGCACATTGCCACCCACGGATTCTTCCTGGAGGATCTTCCCGAATCGGAAGAAAAAGTATTTGGCATTGAACCGGTAAAAGCTTCACGAAACCCTTTGCTGCGTTCAGGACTTATGTTTGCAGGGGCGGATAATACGATCCAGCAAATTGGAAAGCAAAATGGTGATGGCAGGGATGACGGTATATTGAATGCATATGAAGCCATGATGCTGGACCTGGATAATTCCCAGCTGGTTGTTCTGAGCGCTTGTGAGACAGGGCTCGGGGAAACAAAAAACGGAGAAGGGGTTTATGGATTGCAGCGGGCTTTCGAAATCGCCGGGGCGAAGGGTCTTATCATCAGCCTGTGGGAGGTGAGTGACGAAGTGACCCAGCAACTCATGACAAGCTTTTACAAGAACTGGCTCAGCCTGAAAGATAAGCACAAAGCCTTTACCAGGGCCCAGCTCGAAATTAAGACAAAGCACCCGGAACCGTTCTACTGGGGCGCCTTCGTGATGCTGGGAAATTGATTTCTGAATATTAATTCATAATCCAGTCTCAACTTTACCGAAGTCGATGCTACGAATCATTACATTTATAGTTTTCTTCTTTCTATGCGGTCTTCAGGGATATTCACAACTCCTGAAAGGAACCGTTACGGATCAGAAAAAAGAAAACATTCCCTTTGCCACCATCTATATTGAAGAGTTGCAACAGGGCACCACAAGCAATATGGATGGCTATTACGAGCTACTACTGGATCCGGGGAAATACAAAATACTATTCCGCTGCATGGGATTCAAGCCGGTAACGAAAGAGATAATCATCGACAACGGAAGTCAGGTGCTGGATGTCCGGCTTGAACCTGAAATAATACGATTGAAAGAAGTGGTGATCTCAAATAAACGTGAAGATCCGGCATACGGAATCATGCGGAAGGTAATTGCTTCAGCCCCCTATCACCTCCACCAGGTAAGCCATTACAACTCCGAGGTGTATCTGAAAGGAACAATTGTCTTCGAAAAAATTCCGAAAATCATTGCCAAGAACATGAAGCTGCAGGCAAACGGAAAAGAAGTGATCATTAAAAACGGAGATGTGTTTGTGGAAGAGTCTATCAATAATCTCACCTTCGATGCCCCCGACAGCTACAAGCAGGAAGTGAAATCCCTGCGGAACACCATGCCTGTTGGTGATGCGGAGCCGGTAACCCCTATCGATCTCATAAAAGCGAGTTTCTATACACCAACGGTTTTTGAGGATATTATGCCGTGTATCTCACCACTCGCACCGAATGCCTTTGCGCATTACAAATTCAGATATGAGGGATTCAGTGAAGAAAATGGTTTTGTTATCGATAAAATCAGTGTGATTCCCAGGCGCGAAAGTCAGCAACTATTCCGTGGAACCATTTACATCATCGACAATGACTGGTCTCTCTATTCCCTCTCGCTGACGAACGAACAGTTCTGGGGAACCATGAAGATAGACCAGTTGTATGCCCCCATGCCCGGACAGTCCTGGCTTCCCGTGAGCCATAACATTCATCTCGACGGCTCATACCTGGGTGTGAAGGCACAGTTCATATATACCTCTTCGGTAAAATACCGGAATATTACACTGAATGAAAAATTTGTCGGAGCAGTAAAAAATAGCGGGAAGGAGAGTTCCACATTCAATGAGAAAATCCCCCTGGCCGATGTGAAAAGCAATCGTGACATGCGGAAAGCCTCAAAGACGGCCAACACGGCTACCCAGGCACGCGATACGGTGAAATCACTGGAGATAATCCCGTCCATAAAAATGACGGTATTGCCTGGTGCAGTTAAAAAAGACTCAGCCTACTGGAACCAGGTACGGCCGGTACCATTGTCCAGGTCTGAAATAAAAGTAATTGACCAGTACGAAGAAAACAAGAGTAGTCCCGTGGCCGATTCAGCAAGAACAAACAAGAAGAAACGATCCGGAAAATTCTTCTGGATCATGGGGATGCAGAGCTGGCAACTCTGCGATTCCACTGTTCGTTTCCGGTATGACGGGCTGATCAAGCTGAGTCAGCTGAACTTCAATACCGTGGATGGATTCCATTATCAGCAGGGGATTAATATAAATTACACCATTGATACTACTCATGCCCTCTTCCTCAGGGCACGTGGGCGATATGCTGTAAGCCGGAATGTGTTTACGGGAATTGTGAATGGTAATTATACATATGCCCCTCTTCATCGCGGTGTGGTTTACTACAGCTTCGGAAGAACAAGCCTTGATTTCGTGAACGGGCAGGGAATTCAGCAGCGTGAAAACTCGGTGGCTTCCCTGTTCTTCCGATACAATCCATTGAAACTTTACGATAAAACCTACCTCAGCCTCCAAAACAGGATCGACCTTTCCAACGGGCTGGAATCGAGCCTTGGATTTGATTGGTTCCGGGGAAGAACGCTGGAAAATCACACAGACTTTTCCTTCTATCCCTCCAAAGACAAGAGTTACAGCGACAACATCCCGGATCATGACTTCTTTAAGGAAGACAGTTCGGCGCAATGGACCAGTTTTTCACTGCATGCTTCAATTAATTACACACCGGAATATTATTACCGGATGGACAGAGGACGAAAGCAAATGGTCCGCAGCCGGTTCCCAACCTACAGCCTGGGATTCCGGATTGCCATTCCTGATATTTTCAACAGCAGGTCATCCTACGCACTGGCTATGGCAGGCATACGCCAGGAAGTGAAATTGAAAGCCTGGAGGGAGCTGAAATACTCCTTCAGTGCAGGGTACTATATCTATAATAAATCAATCTGGTTCCCTGAATTCAGGCATTTCAACACCCAGCACATGCCGGTGGTCATGGGGAGTTTCGGGCCATCGTACCAGTTGCTCGAGTATTACAAATACTCTTCATCCGAATGGTATCTGAACGGGCATGTACAATACGAAACACCCCTGCTGGTCATCAAGCGTCTGCCCTTTTTCAGTGAAAGGCTCTGGGACGAAGCCCTCTCCTTCAATCTGCTCTCTACCCCTGATTTACCTGCCTATGGGGAATTCGGCTACGGGCTGCTCAATGTGGGGGGCCTCGTCGATGCCGGAATCTATGCCGGCTTTGAAGGAGTGAAATTTCACGGATGGGGCGTTAAAATATTGTTAGGATTGTTTGATGAGTAGGGAGTTGGTACGATTCAATGTTCAATGTTCAAGGTTCCGGGTTACCAGCCATGAACATTTCATTATGAATAAACGTTATTTCCTCAAACAAAATAAGACTATGGCAACCATTACATTTAAAGGAAATCCGACTCATACCTCCGGTGAACTGCCGGCAAAAGGAAAACCCGCACCCGATTTCTCGCTCACAGGAACCGACCTGGGCGAAGTAACCTTAAAAAAATTCAAAGGAAAGAATGTAATTCTCAACATTTTTCCAAGCCTTGACACTTCAGTTTGCGCCGCATCCGTAAGAAAATTCAATGCCGAGGCATCCTCGCATCCTAACACCGTGGTGCTGTGTATCTCCAAAGACCTGCCCTTTGCGCACAAACGGTTCTGCACCACCGAAGGTCTGGAAAAGGTGATCAGCGCCTCGCAATACAAAGATGAGAACTTTGGAAAAGCCTATGGTGTTCTTATGACCGATGGTCCGTTGGCCGGGCTTTTCTCCCGTGCGGTGGTTTTGGTCGATGAGCAGGGACTTGTAAAATATACCGAGCAGGTTCCGGAGATTGCCCAGGAACCTGACTACGCAGCAGCGCTTATGGCATTATAATATTTCAACAGAGTCAGGGACCGTCTTTCGCAGGAAGGACGGTTTTTTTTTGCCAGCCGGATTATGTATTTTTAATTTCCTGAAAAATGGTAAATCCATGCTGGTACGAGGGTTTATTTTTATTACAGCCGGATTACTTTGGGGATTTATTCCATCAATCCATCTCCAGGCACAGAACCTTGTGAGGAATCCGGATTTTGACCAATTCTTCACCTATACCGACAGCAACCGGAATCTGGTGTATCACCCTGCTTTCTGGAATTATACAAATACAAAAAATCACCCGATCTATTTTTGTACCGGACGATATAAAAACAAAACGCTTGCCTGGAATCCACACCCCGATTCAATAAGCATTCAGCAGGGAGAAAACTGCAATTACATCAGTATTTTAATTTTACCATCAACCCAAAAGGCTTATACAACACTTGCCTCCCCCCTTCTCCGGGGAATAAAATACCGACTGACAATGGATGTCCGTGCCAATGACCAGTCAAATTATGCCTCGGATCTGTTGGTAGGATTCCTGAAACATAACGCTGGAAGACAAGATTCCTGTGTGCAATTGGTACAGTTGGTACTTCCCGACTCCAGTTGCAATGATCAAATTTTTGACCATTGGACCAACCTGGCAGCAGAATTCACCGCAAGCGGAGAAGAAGAAATCGTAGAGGTTGCAGGAGGAGCTACAGCAGATTATCAACGAATAATCTCATCGAATCCGGATAAATACCTGCTCAAAAAATTTCAGGGACCACCCTTATTAAAATACTATATAGATAACCTTGTTTTACTTCCCCTCGACTCCAATAGTACAAATCATGTTCTGGTACGGCTGGATTCCCTTTATTCGGGTAAATCTCTTATACTGGAAAATATCTACTTTGATTTTGATAAATCCGAATTACTGCCCGCCTCTTTCCCCGCATTGGATTCCCTGGCTTCATATCTAACAGCTCACCCCGCCATGAATATACGGGTTACTGGGCACACAGACTCTATTGGTTCAGAGGAGTACAATGTAATTCTCTCGCTCAAACGGGCAGAGTCGGTAACTTCTTACCTCATAAATAAGGGAATCAGCCATGACCGGGTAATTGCGGAAGGAGTCGGAGCAGCGTTCCCGTTAAATCCGAACCGGACTGTCGTTGGAAGAAAGAGGAACAGAAGGATAGAAATAGCTAATTTGCAGAAATAGCTTAAAATGTGGAAGGTAATTACCTGGTCTGACGTTAAATAATCTCGTGTAAAAGATTGTCCATTGGATCATTCATCTTCTCAGAATCCAAAAACTCTAATGTATTTGCTTAAATTTACATTTTGATATTCCTGTTTAATTATCCTGAAACCAAAAACAAATGAGAAACAAGCTGAAATACCTGGTAATTCCAGTCTTACTATTCTTCGCTATTTCCCTTTATGCGCAATCCTACCATGTGCGAATCGGGTTTATCGGGAACAGTATAACCATTGGTTCAGGCTTATCCAATCCAACGGTGGAGTGTTATCCGTCTCAGCTGAGATTATTGCTGCAGGAAAAATACGGTGACACCTGTATTATCACAAACTATGCCGTTTCGGGCAGAACCTTATTAAAAAAGGGGGATTATCCCTGGTGGAAGGAACCTGATTTTCTGCGTTGCTGGAATTATGCCCCCGATATTTGTTTTATCATGCTGGGCACAAATGATTCCAAACCCTATAACTGGGATGTGTATGGCAATGAGTTTTTTGGTGATTACCAGGCATTGATTGATACGTTTAAAGTCAGAAATCCGGCCACGAAATTTATTGTTTGCCGTCCTCCACCTGCTTTTGCGGTGGTATGGGATATCAGAGACTCAGTAATTGTTAATGGTATTATACCACTGGTTGATTCCATAGCAAAAACAAATGGAACCGATGTAGTTAATTTCCGTGAACCCCTGCTCGACAGTGTTTACCTTTTCCCGGATAAGATCCATCCAAATGCAAAAGGAGCCAAAGTACTGGCAAAAATTGCCTTTGATGAAATTGTAAGCTCTGATATTATTCACGAAGTTCAACCGGGTCATCCCTTTGTTACCAGTCTGACATCTTCTGTTCCCGGTGATTTGCGGCTTTCGGACAGTGCCACGATCAGCTGGACCACCATCAATGCAACTGAGGCTTTTTTTAATGGGATTCCTGTAAATCCGAATGGATCAATCAGAGTGGGTCCCACCGAAAACACAAGCTATTCACTGGTTGCCAGAAGCGATACAGCCAGTGATTCATTGGCTATTTTGCAGAAAGTATATATTCCGGAACTATTCCGATTTGTCTTTACTGCAACCACACGTTCCATGCATGTTGGCGATACCTCCACCATAAAATTGTTTTTCTACGACCAGAATAATAAGCTTATTTCGGATTCCATATACGATGTAGACTGGTCGTTAAGCCAGGGATACGGACACTTCGTGAATGATGCGGGCAAGAGTATACAATTTGTTGGGGATTCTGCGGGAACGGCAAAGGTATTGTGCACCTACGGTTCAATTACGTATAGCCTGTCCTTTTATCTCACTGCCAAGCCTGCAACCAGTGTTCCCGAAAGGAATCAGGACGGCTTCTCAGTTTACCCGAATCCATTTAATAATAAGGTTTTTGTAGATGTTCCGGCCGAGAAAACCGGGAAACTGTTCATTCAATTATTCAGTGCCGACGGAAAATTATGTAGAACGGAAACCCGGCAGGTAAGGGAAACGGGGAATCAACGTATTGAGCTGAATACGGCGCGAATAAGGGAAGGGATTTATATGATGGTTGTGGAGTTCGGAGGGGAGAAATATTCAAAAATTATTATAAAGGAATAGCCCTTTTCATAGAATAAATCGATAGTTGTGAGACGATTAAAAAGTAGTCTGGAGTGCCTGACAGTAATATCCATGCTACTATTTTTAAACTCATGCCAGAAAGATTCGGATGATTTCAGTCAAACCGTTTACAAGTTTACCAGGGTTGGGTCTTCTGGTGAAAAAGTAATTTATGAAGTTAATAATGAAGGGTATATTATTAAGGCCGTTTATGGGGCAGAAAGCGGGCAGAAGGTCACTACCCGATTCGAGTATGACAGAAATTCAGGAATCGTGAACAAGGCTTTGTCAAAAGATCAGAATGGAAATTTTTTTACAAGCCAGATTTATTCTAATTCGTATGATGAAGCCGGTAATCTTATCAGATCCAGATTCAGCTATGCTAAACCATCATCGGATTTAGATGAAAATTATTACAATTATTACCTATATGAATATGAGGATGGCAAACTATCTTCCTTTAAATGTTCCCCTGATACCAATCCATGCCATTCATATTTTTCTTTCTATTATTATTACAATGAAAAAGGGGAATTGTTTATGGAATTGGATTCAAATCGATATTCTGATCATGAGTATTTTAGGACGACGCTCCATTATGAATATTTTAATGACAGTAAATTGAGAACAGTGACTTTTTACAGTAATAATGACAGTTTGATAAAATCACGATTTCAATTTACCTATATCGATTCCAGACTTAAAACAGTAAAATATTATTATTCCGAACAGAATAATTTTTGCTTAGACCATATTGATAGCATGATTTATGATGAATATGGCAGATTTTTAAGGCAATATACATATGAAAATTCTTCCACCTCACTTATTGCAGAATATAACTACCCTTCTGTATTTAATATTAGACCCATTTTGGAACCAGATAGAACATATGAAATGCTAATGTTGAGGATTCCAAAATATGGGTTGGTTAATTCTATCAGTCCTGTCTGGGACCAGTAAGAAAGTTTTAGTTCAATTCAAGGTTCCTGAAGAAGGTGAAAGCAAATTTGTCACCCATTGCGATCCCCAGATAATCAAAAACCCTCTCCAATTCTTTGAATCAGAGAGGGTTTTATTTTGCCTTTGTGGTGCCACCTGGAATTGAACCAGGGACACACGGATTTTCAGTCCGTTGCTCTACCAGCTGAGCTATGGCACCAATTTTTGTTGGCGTTGCAAAAATAAGCAAAAATATTTTCCAGCCTAAAATTTCAGGCAAAGGCTTTCTTATTTAAAATCATTTTAATTAAGCAGATTTCTCCTGCCCTGCAGGCACTTTCAGGATAGAAGGGACTGATGACCGGATTTTCCGGGAGGTGTGAAACGGCTTCGCTGTTTCACACCTCCCCGAATCCACCGGTGCGTGATGGCGGCAGCGCCGCCATCACGCACCGGTGAGATCAGGTTATTGTCAGCAGAATCGTTACCTTTGCCGCCTGTTACGCCTATGGAATACAAAACACACCGATTACCCAACGGGATCCGGCTCATCCACCAGGAAGTTCAGTCACCGGTTGCCCATTGCGGAATTCTGATCAACACAGGCTCGCGGGATGAACTGCCGGAGGAGCATGGCCTGGCACATTTTATCGAACATGTCCTCTTTAAGGGAACCGGCAAGCGGAAGGCCTGGCACATCATCAGCCGGCTGGAAGATGTGGGGGGCGACCTGAATGCCTATACCACCAAGGAAGAAACATGCATACATGCTTCCTTTTTAAAGGAATATACCGAGCGGGCGATGGAACTTATCAGCGATATCGTTTTCAACTCGGTATTTCCATCCAAAGAGGTTGAAAAGGAAAAAGATATTGTTCTTGACGAGATCAACTCATACCTCGACAATCCGGCCGAGCTGATCTTTGATGAATTCGAAGAACTGATCTACGAAAACAACCCCATCGGGCGGAGCATACTGGGAACCCCTGCCAGTGTGAAATCCTTTAATAAAGCGATGGTGCAATCCTTCATCCAGCGCAACTACCATACGGATCAGATGGTGATCAGCTCGGTGGGCCAGATCGATTTCGCCTCCATGGTTAAATGGTTCAGCAAATATTTTGGAAATATCCCTGCAAACCTCCGCAACTACAAACGGGCTGAAATCACCGGGTATTCTGCCAGCAACCGCACGGTAAACAAGGACACCTTCCAGGAGCACGCACTGCATCATTGGCAATGCAGCCTATGCCCTCGACGATCATCGCAGGATCGGTCTGCATCTCCTTAATAATATCCTGGGCGGGCCCAACATGAATTCACGACTGAACCTTTCCCTGCGCGCGAAAGGAGCGGGTATACTATTCGGTGGAAGCCACCTGTACTCCCTATACGAACGGGGGCTCCCTGGTGATCTATTTCGGAACCGACAAACAGTACCTGCAGCGCAGCACCGAACTGGCGATGAAAGAAATCCGCACCTTTTTCGCTAAAAAACTGGCTCGCTCAGTTGTTCAGGGCCCAGCGTCAACTCATCGGTCAACTGGCCATTTCCTCCGAAAACAACGAATCGCAGATGCTCAGTATAGGCAAGAGTTTCCTCATCTTCGACAAAGTGGACGGCACGGAAACTGTTAACAGGAAAATGAAGCACTTAGTGCCGCCCAGCTCATGGAGATAGCCAACGACATCCTCGAGGAAAAGAAACTCTCGTTGCTGGTATATCAATAAAGGCTCCCATGCAGTACGAACTGGATGATTATCTTGAGGCCTGTTCGGCCGAAGAGCCGGAACTGCTGCAGCGGCTGGCACGTGAAACCCGCACGGGACAGATGAATCCCCGGATGCTCTCCGGCAACCTCCAGGGCCAGTTCCTGGCTTTCCTTTCCTCCCTGATAAAACCACGAAGGGTTCTTGAGATCGGTACCTATACAGGATATTCGGCCATCTGCCTGTGCCAGGGACTTGAGCGGGATGGGTTACTCCACACCATTGATACCGATGACGAGGTGCAGGAGATAGCCAGAAAATATTTCAGGGAAGCCGGGCTGGATGACAGAATCGTTTTACATACAGGAGATGCCCGCTTACTGATACCTGCCTTGCAGGAAAAATTCGACCTTGTATTCATTGACGGGGAAAAAAGCGAGTATCCGGACTATTACGAATCAGTGCTCCCCAAGCTGAACCCGGGAGGGATTATCCTGGCAGATAATGTACTATGGGGGGGCAAGGTGCTGATGCCCCTTAAACCAGGAGATCAGGGTACCAGGGGTATATTGCGCTTCAATGAACTGGTAAAACAAGACAGCAGAGTACAGCAATTCATTTTACCCTTCCGCGACGGACTGAGCATTATCCGTAAGAAATACTGATTCTGCACCTGGTATTGAAACAATTGTTACTCACAGTTGTTTACTAATGCAACTGAATGAAACCTCCATTTCTGTTGATGCCTCTCTGGAAGTGATAAGCAACTTGCCGAAGAGTAGCAATCAGGATATTATGTGCTCATTCAGAATAGTATAACAATCAATAGAGTTAAAGAAAATCATGGCCCATTATTCCATAAAGGATCTGGAACAGCTCTCAGGCATAAAAGCGCATACTATCCGGATATGGGAAAAGAGGTATCAGCTGATCAAACCGGGGAGAACGCAGACAAATATCCGTCTTTATTCGGATGATGACCTGCGTCGTATCCTCAATGTATCCATCCTGAGCCGGCATGGGTTTAAGATTTCACGTATTGCAGCTTTCCATGAGGAAGAGATTTCTGAAAAAATACTTCATCTTTCACAAAACTCTCCCTCCCAGCTCGATCAGGTTGAAGCAATGGTAGTGGCCATGATTGAACTGGATGAGTCAAAGTTCAACAGGATTCTCTCCGCTTCAGTGACAAAAATCGGATTTGAAGAAAGTTATATACATATTATTTTCCCCTTCCTTGAAAAAACGGGATTACTGTGGCAGGCCGGAACCATCAATCCTGCCCAGGAGCACTTCATCACCAACCTGATCAGGCAGCGTCTGATCGTAGCCATAGACGGGGCCCAGGCGAATTACGATCCGAACGCAAAAAAATTCCTGTTATTCATGCAGGAGGGAGATATTCACGAGTTGGGCCTGCTTTTCTTCCATTATATGCTTGCACGCCGCGGACAAAAAGCACTCTACCTGGGAAGTTCAGTACCCTACAACGATATACCCCGCATTTGCAGCGTGTACCAACCTGATTATCTTATTACTCTTTTCGTTTCTCCCATAAACGAAGAGTACTTTAGCTCCTATACAAAGTTTGTTTCCGGGTACCCAAAACCCATCCGGGCATTTATTTCAGGGCAGCAGGTGGTTCATACAACCAGAAAACTCCCTCATAATATAAGCCTGGTAAGGGATCCACATCACTTCTCGGAAGAACTCAAACGGCATTTGCAAGGGTAATTCCCCTCGTGTCCGGACCTTCCAGAAGTCCAAACCGTTTTTCGTTCAACTTTTATCCTTTATAATTAGACATTGGTCACAATTCATATTTAGTCCAAACATGGATTTTTAGTGAAATATTTAGTTTATTCTTCTGTATATCTGCATATTAAATCAATAACCTTATTTGGAAACTTATAA
>JAXLTS010000002.1:0-227045 GCA_046329925.1 Bacteroidales bacterium | reverse complement strand
AGTAGTATTGTCCCCCTCCATCAGAATGAAAGATGAGATTTGAGTTTCTGGCCAGGTTCTGTCTTTTGATAGCCATTCTCAATGCCTTGAGTGTTGTATCTTCTGTCCTAAGGGTTTTGGAGGCACAGTATCCCACAATTTTACGGTTGTATAGATCCAGTATGAAGGTTAAATAGAAGACTTCCTTACCGATCTGGAAGTAGGTAATGTCACTAACCCACACCTGGTTTACTGCTGTTAACTCGTTTATCTCCAAAAGAAGGTTGGGAAAGCGGATAACACCCAGACTATCGGTGGTACGGTACCTGTTCTTGCTAACATTCACTTTTAAGCCCTGACTATGACAAAATGCCTCAAAACGATCACGACCTAAATATCTGGGAGAAAGCATGTAGTATATCTCCCGACTGCTTAGTCGCGGATGATCTGCACGTATCTGCATTATGATCGGTAATAACTGCATTTGCTCCTCTTTGCGCTCAATTTCACGATCCAACCATTGGTGAAAGGCCTGTTTGCTTATCCCCGTTACAGGATACAACCGGTTTAGCTTTATACGGTGTTCTCCTCTGTTATACCAGTACCAGAGAAGGGTTTGTCGCCAAACTTTTTTTTAATATCCACCTTGTACTCCTGCTCAGCGATCTCGATCACCTTGCTTTGAAAATCAAGCAATAACTGCTTCTGGCCAATGATACGCTCAAGCTCTTTAACCTTCTCCTTAAGTGCTTGAACCTTCTTTGCATCACTCTCACTCTCAACTACCTGACGAATGCCCTTTTTACGCATATGAGAATATTTATAAACCCACCTGTAAATCGCCGTTGTACTTACCTGATATTCCTTGCTAATGTCTCTTATACTACAGAGATTGCGTTCAATATCCCTGACCTTCTGCTTTTTAAACTCTTCACTAAAATACCGCATTTGTCTGGATTGACGACTTGATTCAAACCGTAATTTTGTTGCCATTTTTAACCTCCTTTTTTGTTAAATTTGGTCAACATATTTCGGCAAGGACAGGTATAGGTTGAGTGGTAAGTGGTGAATAGTGAATAGTGAATAGTGAGTGTGAGTGAGAGAGAGTGTGTGTGAGGATTGGCAGTGGCAGTGGCAGTGGCAGTAGCAGTGGCAGTGGCAGTAGCAGTGGCAGTGGCAGTGGCAGTGGCAGTGGCAGTGGCAGTGGCAGTAGCAGTGGCAGTGGCAGTGGCAGTAGCAGTGGCAGTGGCAGTGGCAGTAGAAGTGGCAGTAGCGGTAGCAGTAGCAGTAGCAGTGGCAGTAGCAGTGGCAGTAGCAGTGGCAGTGGCAGTGGCAGTGGCAGTGGCAGTGGCAGTGGCAGTGGCAGTAGAAGTAGCAGTAGAAGTAGCAGGTTGTGAAAGGCAGCGTATTAATTGAAATTGAGAATTCCTTTGGTTAAACCCTTTGTGGTTAAGTTTTGTTGTTAAGCACTATGGTTCCCAAAGGTTAGTTCACCGAGGACACGAAGGAGGATGCAGGATTATTTTTGCAGGCGGGTGAGTTCATGGCAGAGCTCGTTAGCCCAGGGGTTGGAGTTCCAGAGGTCGGTGGCAGTCCTGATTTCCTGCAGGGCATTTTCCGGCTTCCCCAGACCCTGATATCCCATTGCCATGAGGAAATGCGCCATGGCAAGGTTCTCCTCCCTGCTCTTCTGTTCACCGAATTTTGCAAAATAATCCATTTGTTCGGAGGAGCGCAGGAGTTGTGTTCCTTGCTCCAGCAGGCTTTGAAATAACTCTTGTGCCTCAGATTCCCTTCCCAGCTCCTGAAGTGCCAGTGCCTGATAACGCATCCAGGGCCCATGCACAGCTGGTCCGCCAGCTGCTTTCTGTAGCCATATCCTGGCTGTTTTACGGTCACCGGCTCCTGATGCAGCCCTGGCGATGAGGTAGCAGATCTGAGGCATACGGTCATCGTTAATGGTTTTCCCCACCTGGTGATTTTCGGGATATTTTCCGGCATTTTCAAATTCAGTAAGTGCAGCCCTGAAATTTCCCTGCTTCATTTTTTTCATGCCAAGCAGGAGGTGGGCATCCACATTGATATCGCGAAGGCTCATATCCCCTTCACGCACATGAAACCAGTGTGAAGAGAGGTATTCCACCGCCTTCTCCGGTTTTCCGGCCAGGCTGAGTAACATGATCTCGCGCAATAAGGCATCGTCGCGCTGAATAACCGTATTATGATTCGGTTCAAGGAGGCTGAGGCGTTTTTCTACCGATGCACCTGCACGTGCATAGAGTCGGTCCAATTCATAAAAATATACCGGGTCGCTGGTATTTTCAGCAATAGCTTTTTCGTAATGCACAATGGCACCTGCAAGGTCTTTACGGCTGTACCAGGCTTCCCATCCAAGGTTCCGGTGAGCGATGGCCAGGTGAGGATCGATTGTAACAGCTTTTTCCCAGCAGGTCATTGCAGCATCCGGTTGCCGGTCGAACAGTAAATTGCCCAGGTAGTACCATGCTTTTGAATCGCCCGGATTCATTGCAACTGCCGCTTCAAGGGCTTTGTGCATTCCTGAAATATAGGGAAAAACATAGTCAACGGGTAATGCACCAGCAACTGCAAAATACTCCTTAGCCTGCGAGGAATCCTTGTGACAGCCAGACAAGTATCCGAGCAGATAATAGATTTGAGGATCCACCTTTTCTCCTGCTCTTTCCCTGGTGAAATTTCTGAGCAGACCTTCTGCTTCCTCCAAGAGTCCTGCAGAACAGTAATCATCAGCCAGTTCCAGGTATGAATTCATGTTTCCCTGCAAACGGTTTTCGAGGTCAATTTCTGCATTCCTGGCTTCGGCCTCTCTGTCAGTTATCCGTAAATCCAGGAGGTATTCATATCCAATACGAAAATCAAGCGGATCGAGAGTCCACTGGTTACTCATCAGGCTGAGTGCCTCTTCTGTCCTGCCCAGATGGCGCAGAACAGCTGATGACAATGCCAGGGCCTGGGTGTTCTTCGAATTCAGGCTTAGGGATTCCTGTATTTCTATCAGCGCCTTCATAAAATCTTTTTGGCGGCAGTATATTTCTGCCAATTGATAAGAAGCAGCTGCATGCCAGGCTTGATCCCAGCCGGCGCGATAGAATGCGTCGATTGCCCCGGAAAAATTTCCCTGAGCTTTCAATGTAAGACCCAGACCATACCAGGCCTCTCCATTGGCCGGACGTGTGTAATTTGCAGTGATTCTTCTTAGGGCCAACCTGAAATAAGATTCTGCCTTCTCATATTCCCATTTCCTGTAAGCATCGTTACCCATCCATGTATTTACGCGGGAGTCGAGTGAATCACGTTGCAGGGCTTCCTGCATATAGGGAACCGGGTCGAGAGTAGGGTTATAGAACTGCCTGATGCGCTGACCTGTGAGAAAGAGTTCCTCATTTGTTTCAATCAGGGAAGGGGCAGCCGGCGGATTCACGACCGGAGGAAGATCCGCAAGTTCCGGCTGTTTTCCAGGATGCCATTGGATCAATGTATCTCCCTTGTGGTTAAATAAAATGAGCTTGAGTCTTGTTTCGCTGGTACCGGGAGAAAGTCGGGTTTTCATTACCAGGGGATTTGCAGGATCGATGTCCATTTCCTTCCGCAAGAGTAATTTTCCATCGAGGAACAATTGCAGGCTCGCGGCAGGGAATATACCGGTAACACTGGCGCCGCAGGATACTTCCCCCTTTTCGTCGGTATCCATGTTCAATGCTGCATCCAGGTTAGCGATTTTAAACCCGCCAATATTCCTTACCGGATACCAGTACTGGGTAACCGTTTTAACCTCATAGGGCCGTATCCATGAATAATCCGGCTGGTTATCGGAAAATGCACCCACCATAATTTCGGCATAGGGTCCGTCTTTATCGGTTAGCACCTTATCCCACATGCGGGCTTCTTCGCCGGGACCCCATTCCCAGAGCTTGGCCCCTTTCACAATGTTGTGGTTTCCGACATGCACCGTTCCTGCATCACGCTTATAATCATATCCTCCCATGAAATCTTCCTGCATGTCGTATGCAAAGAAGGATACGGGAACAGGATGGTTCTTCCACCAGCTGAGGTCTACTCCCCTTGTATAATCTATTCCGTTGTACACCTCGTGTGAAACAGGCCAGTGCGTGAAAGAATTCTTGGCATGGTAAACCGCGAAACGGGTGCTCTGCGGAAAGATCACCCGGTAGTTTTCATTTGCATAAGTTGCCACATTGGCCCAATAAAGAAAAGAATTTGTCTCCGGGGTCCGGTTCACAATTTTCACATCCGTGCGAATATATGACTTCCCCGGAAAAACGGTGAGTGCAACAGTCCATCGCATGCGGTGTCTCAATTCTGTTTCACCGATAAAGATGGTACGGCTGCCGTCATCATTTTCACGGATGTAGTAATCTACCGGCAGGAAACTACTGGCACGGTGATGATGAACCACACACCACTCTATGCCACCTGAAGTCCAGGCTCCCAACATACCAATATTGGCAGGTTTGATCACCTGGTTGCGATACAAAAAATGATAGTTATTTGTTTTATCGAGGGCATCATACAATTTACCTCCCAGTTCAGGCAGAACTACGATTCGGATATATTCATTTTCCAGGTTGAGTGAACGATATTTCTTTTCACTCACTGCATTTCCAAGATTGTCCCTGAGAGCATATGGGTAAACCACCTTGGAGGCACCCTGGTAAACTTCGTTTCTGAAGAAAAATGGGTTCCGGTCGGGCTCTTTAACTTCGTATGTGGGGATGCTTAAGGGTTCTTCCCATACTTTTACCTGGTTATACAGAGGATAAGAAAGGAGGATGAACAGTATGAGAGTAACAGTTCTTTTCATGTTCGCAGGAAATAAAGTCGTAGTGAAATTGTCAGCCAGGTAGTAAGAATGGTCAGCTAACTCATGTCTTCTATCATCATTTTAGCACGTAGTTCTTCGACTTTGCCGATGCCAATGAGACGGTTCACCAGCTCGAGTGAAAAACTGAGGGCTGCACCGGGGCCTTTGCCTGTAATGATATTCCCATCGACCACCACCAGCTGACTGGTGCAGTTTGCTCCGGCCAGGTTGGATTCAGTGCCCGGGTAACAAGTGGCTTTTTTCCCATTCAGTATACCCAGGTTACCCAACACCAGAGGAGCTGCGCAAATGGCAGCCAGCCATTTACCCTGCCTGTCGAACTCCAGAATTTTTCCCCTCAATCCCTCATGTTTATCCAGGTTATCGGCTCCCGGCTGACCTCCCGGGAGGACAATCATATCAGCTTCATTATAATCCACTTCCCCAAAGAGTTTATCCGCAATGACCGTTACCCCGCGGGTGCTGCATACCTCTTTTTTCCCGGTTACCGAAACCATAGTGACTATACATCCGGCCCGTCTTAATACATCAACGGGAGTAAGTGCTTCGATCTCCTCGAAGCCATCGGCGAAATGAATGAATACCTTATGCATGATTCCAGGTTTTCAGGGTTTATAGTACATTAAAACAGGTCGGGAGCAGCTTGTATTAAAAAAAGCAACTGCTCAATTCCGGATCTATAACTGCAGGGTCTGTGCCTTATTTCTGTAGATAAAGGAATAAAGCAGGGTGAGCACAAATGAAAACAATGAATAAATGAGTGCAGGCTTTACCATGTCTTCATTCTGAAGCAGCGTGCCAGCCACCAGGAATGCCAGGGTGGTATTATGCAGGGATACCTCAATAGAGATCGCGAGAGAGTCGTTGGTATTCAGTTTCGCAATACGGCCCAGGTAATAAGTAAGGAAAAAACTCCCGAAATGAAATATCAGGCCGGCAGGAAGAATCATCCATATGTCCTTCATGTTGATACCTGTACCTCCCTGGTCTTCATCTGCAAAAAACTTCACAATGAACACAATGGCCAACAGGGTAAGCATGATGTACTTGGTAGGCACCCTCACCCTGTCAGCAAACCGTGGTCGTTTAGCCCGGATGAAAATCCCGAGGGAGGCTGGAATAATGGTAACAAGGAAAATCTGGAGAATGGAGTGCAGGAAAGGAAGGTGTATTTCAGTTGATTTATGTAAGTAGAAGTACAAGGCTCCGTTTACCAGTACCGGAATGGAAAAGAGGGAGAGTATGCTGTTGATGGTAGTGAGAGTGAGCGAAAGTGCCACATTGGATCGGAAGAGGTAAACGACAAAACTGGAGGTAGTTCCCCCGGGGCAGGTGGAAAGAATGATGAATCCAATCTTAAAAAATACCGGCATATCGAAAAAACTTACGATGAGAATTGCCAGCAATGGTGCACCGATCATCTGGATAAGAAGTCCTGTGATGAGAGATCGGGGTTTTACCACAACCGACCTCAAATCATCTATTGAGAGGGATAGTCCAATGCCCAGCATTACGAGGGCAAGCACGCCCCCGATCATCAGGTCTATAGGATGTATATCAAAAAATTCCATTCGCCCTCAAGAAAAAAATTAAATATCACTCCTCAACCGGTGGAAGCCGGTTTGAGTCACCCCGGGCAACAGGAACCCGGGAGTGCCCACTTATACTTTGAGAAATATTTTATACCTGTAAAAGAAATAAAGGAAGAGCCAGCAAATGCCGGTATAGCTAATCCCGTCAACCAGAATTGCCCAATGCTCCGGCAGTTTACTGATAATACCTTCGAAGAAGAAACCTCTCACACAGTAAACACATAGTATCGATTGCATAAGGTAACTAACAATGGAATTCATGCCTATTACCTGGAAGAAAAATGCCCATTTCTTTTTACCCCACACATCGATAATCAGGTAGAATACACTAAGGAGTATGAGGCTCCATCCACCGGCATAAAGCACAAAGGAACTGGTCCAGAGTTTTTTGTTTACCGGGAACACCGGGTGCCAGAGCCAGGCAATTCCCAGGGCCAGGAAGCCCGCAGCAGTGAGCAGGAGTCCTTTTTTCAGCCTGGAAGGGATCAATTTGGGATTCATGAGGAAGTCGCCTGTAATTGCTCCGAGTAATGCTGTTCCGATAGCAGGAATAGCAGAGAGAAGCCCTTCCGGATCAAAATAACCCTGTTCATAGAGCCACCCGGGCATCAGGAGCCTGTCCACCCAGCCCACAAGGTTCCCTTCCCAGGAATAATCACCTGCAGTGAATCCAGGGGCCGGTATCAGTGCCATTATGGCCCAGTATCCAAGAAGAATACCGGCAAACCACACAGCCCTGCCTATCCTGCCGCTGTATAAGACTATTATCGCAGCAAAGAACCATCCTATGCCGATCCGTGCCAGAACACTGGCCACGCGTATATGGCCGGCATCAAGTCGCAGCAGGCCATTGTACAACATACCCAGAAAAATAAGCAATGCCAGGCGTGTGATCATATGTTTCCAGATCGATACCTGGCTGTCGCCCCTGGCTTTTCGTTTTGCCATGGACATTGGCAATGAGACTCCGGCCATAAATAAAAAGAGTGGGAAGATCATATCGTAGAAGGCAAAGCCGTGCCATTCCACGTGTTCCATCTGGCCGGCCAGCCAATTGAGCGGACCCCAGCCCAGAAGAGAGGCCAGCCCAATGATGATGGTATTTCCACCCATGATCCAAAGCATATCAAATCCCCTGAGCGCATCGAGGGAGGCAAGACGTTGTGTACCTGATTCAGTCATAGATTATTTTTTTTGAATTCTGAATAGTTCAAATGTAGCTGTTATTTCTCTTCTTACGATAGCAGTATTTCATTGCTTTGTATCGAGCGGGTGGGTAACTGCATCCTGGAATTGATCCTGCAGTTTTTTAAGTGATTCATCATTTTTCACTTCAGTGAGGGCTGCTGCCAGTTTCTTTATCTGGGCTTCCACCAGCATTTTTCCAAGTTCTCTGTTGGCAGGAGATCCATCACCTGAATAATGATTGGGATAGCTGGCGTACCACCATAGAGCCGTATAAAAATCGGGCAGATTTGTCAATCTTGCCTGGTCTTTTCCATCCTGTGAACCAGCCCTGCCAGGTTTCACCAGTTCGGGACGGATATACATCAGTTCGGAGGCTTCCCGCTCGCCTGCATGGTTTTCAGGAACTGTTGATTTGATCATTTTTTCTGTTCTCGCTTCCAGGTCGGGGTCTGCCTGCGGGAGGTACAGATAGAGTCCGTAAGGATGCTGCTTTGCGTTCTGGCAAAAAACGAAATACCTGAGAAAGTCATTGTTTCCACCATGTCCATTTACGAGTACAATTTTAGTAAACCCGTTCCTGGCGAGTTCATCGCAGGTTTCCTGGAGAAGGTTCCAGGTGAGTTCGGGACTGTAAGCGATGGTACCCGGCTGGTGCCTGGCTTCGTTTATCTGTCCGAAATAATATTCAGGGAATACGACAGCATATTCCGCTTCGGCTGCCTTAACGGCAATATGCCTCACAGCAAGCAGGTCCGTGCCCAGGGGCATGTGAGGTCCGTGTTTTTCCATGATCCCCATCGGGATGATTACTACTCCCTTTGCCCGGTTAACTGCGGCGGAAAAATCAGGAGCTGATAGTTCTTCGTATTTTACCGGCAGACTTTCAGGCTGCTGGGCAAGGATACCTCCTGAATACAGGGCAATACAAATTGCAAGCAGTGTTCTCATTTGTTTTTATTTGATATTTCAGGTTCCCGATTCATCCATACGGTCATCTCTCCGCAACCCCTGTTCGACCAGGCAAAATATGGAATGGCCTTCAGGGGTACCTGCTTTTTGTCACGGAGCTTCCCCTCCCCTTTCAGTACCACCAGGCCATCGAGCAAGTCCGGCTCAAAGCTGGCCGTAAAGGCTGTCCGATCATTCACAGATATGTCTGCCAGTCCTTTCCCGTTGTCAGCCTGTTCCAGGCAGTAAACCAACGGACCTCTTTCAAGTGCCAGTTTTCCGCGATCGACACTTACAGCTTCATTTGCCAGCACCTTCCTCACCTCCATGGGAAAGTCAATCGCGATAACATCCCCCTCTTTCCAGTCTTTTTTTATGATTGCATAGCCTTTATCAACCATTACTTCTCCTGCAGTCCCATTCACCTTGATTATCGTTTCATTTTCCGGGATGCCGAGGTAAGTATAGAGGTCACCGGGGGAAGGCTGGTTGCGTGCCCATCCGGGAATTCTCACTGCCATCACAGCCTGAACCGGTTCAGATGCGTGAACCAGTAGTTTAACCTGTCCTTCCCACGGGTAACGGGTCTGCTGTTCGATTGTCAGGTTTTTCCCATGTACCTGGAGGCTGGCTTTTCCGGCGATGAACAGGTTTGTGTAAACGGTGTCCTTCTTTACAGCATACATGTAGCCCGGGATGGAAGGCAGGAAGCGGGCCAGGTTGGACGGGCAGCAGGAGCAATCGAACCATTCCTGTCGTGTGCAGGTGCCCATGTTGAAATTTGAATGTCCATCTGAATAGAGCGGATTTGGATAGAAGAAAAGGTTTCCACCCAGAGATATGCCGGAGAGGGCCCCGTTATAGAGGGATCGTTCCAGCACATCGATGTATTTACTGTCGCCGTGCAGGAGGAACATACGCTGGTTCCAGAGCACATTTGCGATAGCAGCACAGGTCTCGGCATAGGCAGTATCGTTCGGCAAGGCATAGGGTGGACCGAAGGCTTCCCAGGTAGGCCAGGCGCCGATTCCACCGGTAACATACATTTTCCGGAACACCACATCTTCCCAAAGGCGGTCCATAGCAGCCAGGTAATCCTGATCGCCCATGATAGCTGCAATGTCGGTGGCTCCCGAGTACAGGTAGAGTGCGCGCACAGCATGTCCCACAGCCTCCTCCTGCTCCAGCAGTGGTTTGTGGGTAAGAATGTATTCACGGTAATATTTGGGGTTGGCGAGGGAATCCCTTTTCCCACGCTGGTCAATAAAGAAGCGGGCCAGCGTAAGATAGGCAGGGTTCCCGGTGGCCCTGTAAAGCTTAATAAGTCCAATCTCCGTTTCCGGGTGACCAGGGGTGATATGCAGTTTATCCGGGCCAAAGGATTTAACCAGCAGATCTGCATTCCGGATGGCCACATCCAGCAGTGTTCTCTTTCCCGTAGCTGCATAATGAGCCACCGCAGCCTCATAGAAATGGCCAACATTGTACAATTCATGACTTCCTACCGGGTCGTTGAGCCAGCGATCCTTAGCCCAGGATTTAGCTGAATCGATGGTTCGCATGGTATATAGATAGCCATCGGGTTCCTGTGCCCGGCTTATGAGCAATGCAAGAGAATCCAGGTAGGCTTCAAGTGCCGGATCAGGGTGTGTGGACAGGGAATAGGCGGCACCTTCAATTATTTTATACACGTCGGAATCGTCATATCCATATTTTGAACAGAACCCACCTTCCTTTATCTTTCCTGCAACTGCAAAATTGCTTATCCGCCCTGTTTCTTCCGACTTGTGGAAGGCAAAGGGGATAGTGGTTATGCGGTTGGTTTCGATTCGTGGTAACCAGAAACTGTCGGCTACACTCACACTTGTAAAGGGCAGCGGTTGAATGGGATAATCTCTGGAGGCAGGTTCATTTTTACAGGCCCAGGTTATCAGAAACACCAGGAAAATTAGGGTAAGAGCAGTCTTCTTCATCCGGAGAATGTTTAGTAAGCCAAATTACAATAAATCATGATCCGGTATACTGCGGAATGCGATTTATCTTTATGTTGTAATTCCAAATAGAAAAGAGGGTGCCTAATCACTCAGGACACCCTCGAACCAGTACTTATTTTCCCTTAGAATTGGTAGGAGATTCCCAGAGCAAAAGCCTCCTTGAATTGGGTTTTTGCATAATCTTTGTCGGTCACTTTTATATTATCATCATAAATTAGCTGAGTACTGATGGATGCCGTCAAATATTTGTTAATCTTCATACCTATGAGCACCTGCCAGTTTACATCAATATTCCCCGGCTTATCCAGGTAATTACTGAAAAGGTCGATGGATGACTGAAGGGTGACATTTTCCATAATAGTCTTATTGACAGCAGCCTTAATGAATCCCCCGAATTCATTCCTAACCATACTCCCGGAATCCACTCCAAAAGCACCTGCATCAGATAAGGTCTTATCCATTACAAAAGTTACTTTTCCAGTTACCGGAGAAGCATATATGGAGAATCCTTCGGCAGGTTTAAAGTCGATCCCGGCTGATATAGTAAGATACCCGGGTGCCATGAATTTAGAAATAACAAGTGATGTTGAATCATCAATAATCTTGTATCCTTTATCAAACTGGCTACGGAAGTTAATAAGAAATGTCATGAATAATTTATCGGATGCAGCACGTCCGTATTTGGAAGTAAAGTCAATTTTATCTTCACTTTTTATCTCATCCCATTCTTTTTTACCCATATTCTGGAAGTTCTTGCCATAAGCAAGATTCAGAACATTGTCCCAGGCATTCTTCCCCTTTTTGTAATTTGCAGTTAAGTTGAAAAGTGCTGTGCCGGCCACAGAACTTTGTCCCCCGGCCGCCCAGTTGGTAAGGGAAACCTGGTTAAAGTTCAAGGCTGAGAGGCCTCCTATTTTCCATGCGGGAACTGTATCCTGAGCTTTCAGTAGTTGACTTGTTGCAAGCATGATCAGAAATGCAAAAAGAATCTTTTTCATATTTAAAGGCTATAATTAAGTTAGTGAATCAAATACAGAAAAAGGCAGATAATCCTGACATGAGTTTATGGCACCTCAGTTACGGAATACGCAAGAGAGAAATTTTCCTTTACTCCACCTTGTAAGCCATCAACGATTTCCCGTGCCGTACATACATGATTCCCCTGTCAATTACCGGGTGTGAGAAATGCTCCTTGGTACCCCTGGAGAGTTTGAATTTCCCTCCGACCTGTAATCTGTTGTCGGCAGGATTAACAAGTAAGATTTCCCCGCGCTGGTTATAGTAAAAAAGAAGTCCGTCCGCGGAAATAACTGATCCCTCGCCGCATTTCAATGAATCGGTAATCTGACCGGTTGTTGCATCCAGTTTTTCAAGTTCTTTCCGGCTGGAGGAGGTCGTGTAGATATTATTTCCGAGTTTGATAAATCCACCCATGTAATTATCAACTGACTGATTCCTCCAAAGTTGTTTTATGTGATTACCATCGGCCGAGAATTGCAATTTCACAGCCCCGTTACCATCGCCTGCCAGGTAGTAAATAGTTCCATCCTCATACCAGACGGAATTGCTGTGAGTATCGCCATATCCGGGTGCACGCTGCAGCATAGGGGTATTATCCTGCTCATGATTCAACAATAATTCCCCGTTCGAGGCATCGATCCCGAGCAGGTGATATGCTGTAAACACCAGTATTAGCTTTTTATCCTGCAGTTGTACCAGCACCGGGGAATTGTATGCGGCCCGTTCTCCGAGTCCCTTACATACCCATACAACTTCACCGCTAAACCTGTTGAGTGCCACCACATTGGTATCCTTTCCTCCGGGTGTAAAAAAAAGCAGGTCATTATCCAGCAAAATCGCTTCCGCATGCCCGTGCAGGAGGTATTGTCCATGCAAATCGACAAGCAGATTTTTCTTCCATTTCAGTTTTCCGGTTAATGATTCAAAACAAAAGATATTTCCAAGTCCGGATGCCACATATACCAAATCGGAGGTAACGGTTGGAGCCGACCGTGATCCGGGAAAACTACGGACCCATTCCTTACCGAAATCTGATTTCCAGATTAACTTTCCATCGAGCCCCAGACAATACAAATACGCGATAGAATCTATTTCACCGGTAATATACATTCTGTCCTTAACGATGGAGGGTGATCCATATCCGTTGCCCAGGTCATCTTTTGCCCAGATCAATTCAGGACCAGCCTCAGGCCAGGTTTTCAGCAACCCGGCACCTTCAAAAACTCCCTTCCGTTCAGCACCTCTCCATTGAGCCAGGGCCTGGCCAACTGATACTTCCGATAAAATAATTGGTAAAATGAAAATAATAAGTATTCGTTTCATGAAAATATTGTTTTAGCGTTTTCTGCCATTATGCAATTTCTATAAGTCGCTGTTGGAAATTTTATAATATTATGAGATTGTTGATGACTGCATCTAAAGCAAAAGTAAATAAAAATACTGCTGGTGATGTACAATTTTGCTCATTGTGTCATATATTATTTCGTTTTGGACAAATGGCCAATTGAAGGAATAAACTAAGCATTGCAGGAATTGTTATTTTTATGTTATAAAACAAAGCCTATGAAAAAGTACCTGAAGATCCTGATGATCCTGCTAATCTCAATTATTTACCCGGGTGGCATACATGCACAGACCGGGGAGGAACTGGACAATGCAACCGGAACATCCATGATGCCAATCGTAAACAGCCTGGTGGATGTAGTTAAGGCCATCGAACAATCGGATGTGGAAATAGTTCACATTGAGTTCGATCTTATATTTGAAAACGGGAAAAAAGAAATTTTCCGGACCTTGTCCCAGGGATATACCTATGGAATGATGGCTTATGGTGATTACCGGCTTGGGAATGTGGGTATCGACCTGTATACCGAATCGGAGGACAGTTGGGAATATGTTCAATCAGGCCAGCTTACAGAGGGTACGATGACCCTCTTATACAAAGTGGAAGAGACCAGGCAGTACAAAATTGTGTTGCGGCCGCTTGAATTCAAGGAAGGATATACTGCAGGTCATTACGGGCTTGTGATTATTCATGACGTACTGAACTAGTTCAGTTTTTTTCCCAATCGAAAGGGAATAAATCAGACCTGCTGTGAGATATCCTCATCAGGCTGTCCATCAAATTTACCATGCCTGGCAGGGAATCTGCCAGGTTTTTTTGTTCCCCGGGATCGGATGACAGGTTGTAGAGTTCAATCGCTGCCTGCGGGGAATTGCCGGCATTGTTCCTGACTGCTTTCCATTCCTTTCGCCGTACGGCCTGTTTTCCACCCAGTTCGTGCGATTCCCAATAAAGAAAGGGATGTTCCTCCTGCTCACCCGATAATCCTGTTAGTTCGGGTACCAGTGAAATACCATCACTCACAAAAGGTACTTTAACACGGGCCATCCCGCAAAAGGTAGGTAATAAGTCCTGAAACCCTGCTATATGCTTTGATTCTGAACCCGATGCAATTGTGCCGGGCATCCAGGCAATAAACGGAACACGAATTCCTCCTTCGTATAAATCGCGCTTGAGGCCGCGGTTTGTTCCATTGCTGTTGAAAACATGCAGTTGTTCGGCCCCGTTATCACTTGTAAAGAGAATGAGGGTTTTCTTTTCGATCCCCAGTTCAATCAGTTTTTCAACGATTCGGCCAACATATGAATCGAGACGGGTGATGGAGGCTGCATAGGCTTTGTCTTCATCAGTCCAGGCTGAATCTTCGTAAATTCCAAGCTCAGGCACTTCGCATTGTTGCCCTGCCGGGGCTTCCCCGTTTATATGCGGAATGGTGAAAGTCAAACACAGGAAAAAATCTTTCCTGCGGTAATAGTTAATGTAACTCAATCCTTCCTCACAAAACAGATCATTCGAGTATTCTCTTTTCGAAACAGCATAACTTCCCATCCCCCTGCTCCAGTCATCTTTCGGACGGAAGACCACCTCATTTTTTAGTGTCTCCCTATTGCCGTTCCGGAAGAGGAATGCAGGAAATGAATTATGGGCATGAATCTGACAATAATAACCATAAAACTCATCGAACCCCTGTCCCTGGGGATCGCCGGTGGTATTCTCCACTCCCAGACCCCACTTTCCGATGAGGGCTGTTTTATATCCGGAAGTTTTCAATAGTTCTGCCAGAGTAATGCTTGTATCAGGTAATTGCAGCTGGCCATACGGATCGGCTTCCATATTACCACGCACGTATCCATGACCCGAATGCATACCGGTAAACATCACTGCACGGGATGGAGCGCTCACCGGGGCTCCTGAGTACATGGATGTAAAAGTCATTCCATTTGCAGCCAATCTGTCGATATTAGGTGTAGATATCTTCTTCTGGCCAAAGCAGCCAAGGTCTCCATAACCCAGATCATCTGCCACAATGAGAATGATATTCGGTTTCGGATTCACCGGTTTCTCCGGACCTCCGCAGGAAGCTAGTATCGCAGCAACACCGGCAACCCGGGCAAGAGAAGTTCCTATATCCATATGCTTCATGAGACATCCCATTTAAAAATTCAATCTTCAACAAAATAAGGCTGTGCAGGAAACGTCGTAACTCCGGATTAAGTTCACTGGATTTTTCAACCTTTTTCAGATAAACTAAATCAAAATGCTTCCACGAAGATAGCAGGACCGGGAAGATTATTGGCAACGAATGTCCGGAATGGTGAAACAGTAGCCTGAATAACTTGTTTTATAACAACTTAAAATATTTTATCCAGGGAAAAAATCCAACCAAAAGAATGTATATTTGTTAGAAGTACTGTTTTTTAAAAGTACCAGGTCAGGATTACATCACACATATTTTCTCCTTCTCATCTGCTTAACCCGAAACAAGAAACCTTCATGAAGAATCTCCTGATTTACCTGCTTTTTCTGCACCTGGTCTCTCTGCCCCTTGAAGGTCAGAAGGAGGTTGCCGGTACGATAGCCGACCATTCGGGACAACGGCTTGAAAACGTAAAGGTTTGTGCCACCGGGATTGAATTGTGTACCTTTTCCAATATTTATGGTGAGTTCAGACTGGAGATACCCGATAGTATTTATTCCATTTCCATTGAAAAGGAAGGCTATCTTTCGCAACAACAGCCGGCAGCAGGCAAACTGATTGATATTGAACTGCAATCAGCCGAAATTGAAGGCCTCATGAAAATGTCACTGGGTGAATTGCTGGAGGTAAAAATCACTTCGGCCAGTAAACATGAGGAGCTAATCACCGAAATACCTGCCAGCGTTGTTGTGTTTACCAGGAAGGAAATTGAGCGATTCGGGTTCACTTCGTTTTCTGAAATATTGCAGCATGTGCCCGGGTTATACATGATCGATGATCATTACTGGCTCGGATCGGTGAATTATGGTGTCCGGGGTTTTTTCTCCACGGGGCCTTTCAACAACATGGTAATTCTTGTTAACGGGATCAGTCAGTTATCCGATAAATACTCAGAATATCCGGATAACAAGATTAATGTTCCGGTTGAGTCGATCGAAAAAGTGGAGGTTATCAGGGGCCCCATGTCGGTATTATATGGTACGGGTGCGTTTTTCGGAGTTATAAATATTGTTACCAATACCAATCCCGACCAGTCAGAGGGGAACAGGGTATCTGCCTCGTATGGCAGTTATGAAACAAAAAAAGCAAACATTTCACTCTCAGGTAAACAGGAAAAGCTGAGCTTCGCCATTAACGCAGGAATTTCGGATTCAAAGGGCATGGAGGTACCATTCAGCTCGCTCACTTCTGATATGGAGGTTCTGAAATATGTGGGACTTGACACCAATGCCACCACCAAAAACCAGGGGGACGATAACAGGAAATACTTCAATCTGAACCTGGGATATAATGGGTTCTTTACAGACATTTCTATAACGGAATCCACAAAAGATATTTTTGATGGTCAGCCGGGTTATGGCAAGGGATGTGAATTATTCACCCAGGCCCAGAATGTCGTTGCCGGGTACCAGAAACAATTCAATCCAAGACTCTACGGGCGTGTCAGAGCAGGATATTACAGCCACAGCCACACACTCGACTACGAAGTTTTCCGGAAAAACTATTATGAAATTGACCAGCAGCATACCAGGTCTGTGGACATCGATCTGTACGCTTTCTGGAAGCCTGTTAATAAAATTGAATTTATTGGAGGGCTGTACCGGAGAACGGTGTTGGATATCTACCAGGTATCTGATTACTCTTATTATGGATTGAATAATGGCGGTGGTGAAATCGGACTTCCTGACGGGGAAACATTTTCAACAACAGCGGCCTATGCCCAGTTTAAAGTGAATCCCTTTGAAAACCTGTCAATCATTGGTGGAGGCCGGTTGGAACATCTGGATGATTATTCGATGGAATATGTCAGAGGACTTGTAAGCGAGAATCCCGATGATGGAAGGAGTCCTGATTCTTCGCAGTTCCGGAAATATTACTCCGGCACTTATTACCCCGGTAACAACGGATTCACCTTTACACCCAGGCTGGCTGTACTTTACCGGCTCAACCGCAACAATACCCTGAAACTACTTTTCGGGAATGCCATCAAACAACCTTCCTATACTGAGAACTACCGACAGCTTCCCAAAGGGAAGCCTTTTCTGGATGCAGCCAGGATTACAACACTTGAACTGAATTATCTTACGATAATCTCAAATAAACTCAACGTGAATTTCAGTTTATTTCAGAATCAGCTGAATGACCTGATTACCAATACCAACATACGCGACACTGCCTCCGGTGAATGGCTTATTTACAATTCCAACGGAGGTCGCATGCAAACACTGGGTGCCGAACTCTCACTTCAGATCTTATTATTCGAAAGGCTTTCGATCGGTCTCTCAGGAACCTACCAGCATTCAGAAAATCTGGATGACAGTTTGCGGCAATATACACCTGGTTATTCTCCTGAGAAACTGGGATATCTCACTGTTGGATATATGGCTAACAAACATTTATGCCTTTCAGCCACAGGGCACTATATCAGCAGAATGGAATCGGAGATGATATGGTCTGTTGCAAATCTCAGGTGGGTTCGCATTGGTAATTCCATCGATCCCTACTTTATTGCAGACATCAACCTTCGCTACAGCCAGATTGCCAATACAGGCTTCTTTGCTTCGGTGAAACTGGGAAATATCTTTGATACTCCTGTACGCTATGCGGCCACACGCTCAAACGTTTGGATGGATAAAGGATCGCGTGGTCCCGGTCACACCATCCAGCTCTCGGCAGGCTTTGAATTCAAGTAGAAACGAAAAAATTAATTCTCGAAGGTTTTTACATCCCTGCGCAACCAGCGATTCCTGGACGCTGAGTTATCTCCGAACCTGTAACCAGCCAGCACCTCATGCGACCCGTGGGTATAGCTGCTCACGGTGTTAAAATTAAGGTCATAGGCATAACCAATCACTAAGCCCTTCATGGAATATCCGGCCAGGAATACAACAGTTTTATCAGTTCTGTAAGACATACCTGCCCATAGTTCATTCCGGTAAGTTACGGTTGTATTGACGTCCACCTCAGGATTACCCACTTTCGTTTGCATGATAAATGAAGGCTCTACTTTCAGGTTTTCGGTTGGGTACCAGCGATAACCACCCACCAGGTAAAAATAGCGGGGAATCCGGTAGTCTTCCAGAGCCTCCTTTCCCAGTTTCATGTAGGCGCCAAAAAGATTAGATGTTGAGAAGCCTGCATAATAGCTGTCGGTTAAAAGGTAGGTGCCAAAGTTTGCATCGGGAACGAGAAATGATTTTGGATTGCCCTCCCAGAGTGGATCACCCGGGTCCTTCATGGTTCCTTCGCGCAGATGCACCTGGTAGGCCGAGGCTGAGAGTGCAAAGGACAATTGCATCTTGTTGTTAAAATTGATATGATAGGCGTATGTACCCTGGATACCTGTTTTACTGAGAGCCCCGTTCCGGTCTGAAAATATCGCACCTCCGAGTCCAACGCGGCCGCTGCGGGTTTTCCTGTTTTCCTTTTTACGCGGCTGGATCATTTTCATGATATAACTCTCCGGGAGCAAGCGTGTCTGGCCGCTGAGTACAATCACCCCGGGGCTATTCTCAAATCCTACCAGCTGGCGGCGTGCCAGCAAACTTACACTGGTATACCCGTCGGCACCTGCAATGGCTGGATTATAAAGGTATTTGTTCAGGGTATATTGGCTGTACAAACTTTGCGACTGGCCTGAGCCAGGAGTATGTAACAGCCAAAAAAATCCGCATATCAAAAAGCAAATATTTCTCATGTGCCTACCTTACTATCGTTACGTTTCCAATGATTGGTTCTCTTCCTTTCCCGGGGGATATTACATAATGGTATGAGTCCATCGGAAGATCCCTTCCCTCCGATCGACCATCCCAGGGTTTGTATCCGCGTGAATAGAAAACACGCTTACCCCAGCGGTCAAAGATTTCTATTACCATTTCAGGATATGCATCTGCCCCGTCTATTTCCCACAAATCATTTATCAGGTCCCCGTTCGGAGTAAACATTTCATACAACCTGAGGCAATATTCAGATACATAGCTAAGGTTCCATTCATCGGTGGATTTACATCCCCTGGTATCGGTTACAGTAACACGGAAGGCTCCTGCATCCAATCCTGAGAGAAGGGTATCAGTACCTGCAGGCTGCCATTCTACTGTATAGGGTGCAGAACCTCCGGTAATACTCAACGATATTGCACCATCCTGATTATCAGGGCAAGCCGGATTAGTGACCGACCCGCTTAACTTTATTTCCGAAGGCTGATGAATAGTCAGGGAAACTTCATCTTTACAGGCATTGGCATCCGTCACAGTTACCATCGCTGCACCGGCAGGCAGCTGCGTAGCAACCGACAAATCCTGGCCATTTGACCATAAGTAGGTATATGGCCCGGTGCCACCTGCGACTTCCACGGTAGCTGTTCCATCGCTTCCCCCGAAACAGCTGACATCACCCGAATCGGTAATTGCAGCAAGGGGAACCGGATATACTTCGACCGTCACCTCATCGGACCTTGGGCTTATATGACCCAGAAGATCCTTCACGACCACACTATACGATCCGGATGCGGTTACCTGCAGGATTCTGCCGGTTGAACCATCGGACCACTCATACAGGTCACCTGAGGAACTTGAAAGGTCCACACTACCCCCCTCACAGAAAGCTGTTGCCCCTGAAAGGCTGACAACAGGTTTTGAAAGGAAGCTGCTTACACGAATATTTACCGGATCGGAAACAGGACTTCCACAGCCCAGTTCATTGAATACCTGTACTGAGAAATCTCCCGTGGTTTTAACAATGATGTAGGAAGAAGTGGAATTATCAGACCAGAGATAAGCTGCTGAAAAGGGTGCGGACAACTGCACACTGTCGTCCTCGATAAATTCAAGTGGCCCGTCGGCAACAATCACAGGTTTTGCCGGCGCAGGCAGTCCTTCGATGGTGAGCAACTCACTGGTATCAGAACATCCATCACTGGTGGTACCAATCACTGACAGTAAATATGTACCTTCAGGTACTGTCCATTCGATCTGTTCAGAAGCAGAGGGTAGACTAGCCTGTTCACCATTCACCCACAAGGAGTAATTTGTTGCACCCGAACAACTGATCTCCAGTTGAGTCTGACTGCAGAGGGTGTCTTCACCGGTAAGAGCCTGCACATCCGGAGTAGGGTATACCTGCACTTCAACAGGAGAAGATGTATCAGCACACATTCCAGCCTGGGTGGAAGCAATAACCCATATTTGATCACCGGTAGATGGATCTGCCAGAGTCCAGTGAGAATCTGCTCCCTCCTGTACCTTGTTCCCGTTGAGATAAAAAGCCCATTCAGTGCCACCTGTTGCATCATATGTCAGTGGTATTCCGCTGCAGGCTACAGGGGACGATGCTACCAGGCTGGCAACCGGCGTCTCATACACGGTTAAACTCAAAACATCCGAGGATTCGGAACATCCGCCGGCAGATGCATATACCCGGGCATAAACCAGATCTTGATCAGCCAGGCTGCCTGAACTCCAACCGGATGAAACTCCTGAATATTGCAGCGTTCCGTTCAGGTAGAATTCATAATACGATCCTCCTGAAGCTGTAAACTGAACTGTTTCACCTGAACAAAGGCTTGTTGCATCGGCCAGTAAACCGGCAACAGGTTTGGCTTCCATCAATAAATGGATCGGCTGGGCCGTATCGGAACAGGTTTTTCCTTCACTATAGGCGATCAACCCTATCACATCACCGTTCACAAATGCATCCGATTCGTATACAATGCCAGTGCCTGACTGAACCACCATTCCATTCCTGAGAAATTCATAACTCACTCCTCCTGAAGTTGTGAAACTTACCAGAGAGCCAGTACAAACCGATGAATCTGATACCGAAAGTTCAGCAATCGGAACAGTTTGCACGGTCATCATCACCAGGCTGCTGGTATCGGAGCATCCTGAGGAAAGCATGGAGGTGATCAACTGCACCCGGTCGTTGTTTTGCAAGCCGGAAGACTTCCATTCTGTTTGTGTGCTGCTTTGTACAAGGGATCCATTCCGGTAGAAGTCATACTGTTCTCCACCCGAGCCTGTGAAGGTAACCTGCTCCCCGGCACATATATCAGTACCGGATGCTGCAATCCCGGCTACAGGTTTACTACTGACCTGCATGGTAACCGTGCGGCTTGTATCATAACAGGTGGTACCGGAATAATTAGCCAATACACGGATCTTGTCCCCATTGCTGAAGTTATCTGCAGAGTAAATGGGATTAGTTCCTGATTGTACAATCGCGCCATTCCGCGTGAACACATATTGGAATCCCCCGCTGGCCGTAAAACTCACCGGCGTGCCTCCGCATATGGCGGAATCAGAAACGGAAAGCAGAACAGCCGGAACCGCGTGTACGGTCATCATCACCAGGTTGCTGGTATCAGAACATCCTGACGAAAGCATGGAGGTGATCAACTGCACCTGGTCGTTGTTTTGCAGATCAAAGGATTTCCATTGATTTTGTGTGCTGCTTTGTACAAGGGATCCATTCCGGTAGAAGTCATACTGTTCTCCGCCCGAACCTGTAAAGGTAACCTGCTCCCCGGCACATATATCAGTACCGGATGCTGCAATCCCGGCTACAGGTTTACTGCTGACCTGCATGGTAACCGTGCGGCTTGTATCGTAGCAGGCGGAACCAGTATAATTAGTAAAAATGCGGATATGATCCCCATCGGCAAAGTTGTTTGCAGAGTAGGTCGGGCTGGGTCCTGATTGCACAATTATATCATTCCTGGAGAAAATGAATTGATTTCCCCCGCTTGCAGTGAAAGTTACCGAAGTACCCGAACAAATTGCGGAATCAGTAACCTGCAAGGTTGCGAAGGGTACAGGCTGCACCAGTATGGAGGCCGTATTCGTAAGAGTTGATTTACAAGCTGTTTCTGTGTTCAGGGCATGCACACTGTATAATTGTGTAATAACGGGCCCTGCAGGATCGCTAAGGGAAATGGTCCCTCCGCCAAGGCTTGGAACATAACTCCCAATCTGGGTATTACCAATAAATAAGGAATAGGAGATTCCGGGTGGTGTGGCAAGCAGGGTCACCTGCCCAAAAGCCCCTTCACAGATGGTATCTCCGAGCACTGTGGTAGCGACAGGTGGCAGCGCATTCACCGTGACAAGCAGCGTGTCGGACCCGGTGTCGGTACCGGAATTCTCTAGTACCCAAACCTTGTTTCCTGCACCCGTATTCCATTTTACCCTCATGGAACTGCTGCCATTTGAGTTCAGCAGGATTCCACCTGCGACTCCCCAGGTATAGGTATGACCGCTTGCTGAAGGGGTAGTATATAATATTGTATCACCCGCACAAACAAAATTGGAACCACTTATATCAGGCTTGGGTGTTACCACAATATTAACGGGCAGATTAACTGTTTTTGTGCAACCGGTGGTAGTCAGCATGTGTTCCACCCTTACCTGTGCTGCACCAGTTGTTCCTCCCCAGGTTACGATGATGGAATTTGTACCCTGCCCGGAAGAAATACTCCCGTTGGTGATTGTCCAGGCATAGGTGCTTGAAGGGAGTGAAGGGATGGAATAGATAAGCCCGGACTCATTTATATTAACCGTTGTTTTCCCCGAAATGACCGGGTTGGGTGCCTGGAGGAGGTGTACAACAACTCCGGTACCGTAAACAACTCCGGTAATATTGTTCTTATCTTTCATCTCAACCAGGGTAATTGTATAATCGCCAGGTCCGGCAATAGCATTGAGCAGGGTAGACGTAAGCACAATGGAATAAGGTGATGATCCGATGTTGGTTGCCTGTGTCTGTGGTACTCCGTTGATGGCATAAGTAAGAGTCCATGGTGCATCACCCGTAAGGATTACCGGAACAGAAACCTGAGAACCATCGTTGCAGAGTGAAAGATCTGTGCCTGTTATATGCGCTGTGGAGAGTAATTCGAGTCCTATTGTGTAGAAACCGGTCTGCAGGGCCCCTGGGGTCGCATTGCTCAAAGTTTTTTCAGGAATATTAACAACATCTCCTGCTTTCTGCCAGACTGTTCCCATCCATTCCACCAAACGTAACTTGTTCCTGGCATCATCAGAGGCAGGAATAAACTCACTCTCCTCATCCCACCTGATCACTTTTATGGCCTGACCTCCAACCGGGCCCGAGAGCTGCCAGTATTCGGTACTGCTTACTGCCTGTATGGGTTCCTGTTTCTGGGTAGCAGGCATCCCTGCGCCTGCAGGATCGGTGTAAAAATACTGGCCGGTCCAAAAGGCATTAGCCCCGGTAACCGTTCCATCCACCTTGAGAGGACCAAAACGATAGTGGCCGGTTAATTCATCACCCACGGGAAATGTAAAGTACGAAGCATTGCTGATTATCTTCCTTACGGGCCCGAGTATAAAAGCACTGTCTGAGGCTCCATAAACCACGGCCGGATTCTGGTTGGTAAGAGTAAGAATATTGGCCCCGGTACTTCGCAGAAACCCCCTCGACAATAAAAGGTATTGACTCAAATCCAATGGTGATAACAGATTCACTTCTCCTCCGGTTTTGTTTAGTCTCAGGTTATAGAAATTTTCTGCCGTGAGTGAGGTGATGGTTTGAAGATTACTTCCTTCGAAGGATATCAGACCTCTGCCGGGGATAAAGCCTGAGGACACATCATTTTTCCAGTTACCATTCATAACAATGGACCTATGGTAACCTGAATTATCCAGAAAACCGTTTTTAATATTCAGCAATCCATTGACTTTATAATCAAATGCTGCTATTTCCTTTGTTGTACCCACCCCGAGGTAAGTAACATTCCAGTAAACCGGAATTTCCGGGGGCAGGGTACCGTTTCCGGTATATTCAACTGTGCTGCCGGCTGTGCCGAAGAAGTTATCGTATTCGCCCCCCGGGAAGATAAAGGAACCTCCGGAAGTGCTGGTTATTCTTATAGTGCCTGCCCCTGCGGTATGACCGAGGTTATGCTGAATAGTCTGGCCAAGGTCGAGTATGGCAGTAGCAGGAATATCCACAGAATAGGCATAGGCTCCATTGCCAGGAACAGTGATCACATGTCCGGTACGAATACTTACGGGATTCCCGTCGGGTGTACAATTACAGGCCGGGATTCCGGAGGGAGCATAGGACCAGTTGGAAGGATTGGTCCATGTACCTGTTCCAACGCTGTATAATCGCTGTTTTGATATGAAGTTGGTTGCTGCACCGGCTGTGTATTCACCGTCGATGTAAGCAACTCCGGTATAAGTGAGTTTATCCTGTACTGTGTCGATTGTACCTGCCACCGGCTGCCATGAATAATTTACATACCGGCCATTCACATATTGAGTTTCATTGCCGCGAACAAGGTTGTCATTATATATGAAGGAGGATGATACCGTTGGGCTTGTAAATCCGGATGAAACAACATTCCAGTAGTATGCGAGTTCATTGGGGAGAATATCGTTGTTTCCCGGATGCGGATCGTTTACCGGCTTCACATTTATCCACCCGGCCGTGCTGCTGTTCACCGAAAATTCCACCGGAGTATAATGACTTGACACCCCAATGGGGAAAAGAAAGAGGTTACTTCCGACAGGATACTCCTTCCGGATACCGCCATCGGATAAGGCTCCGTTCCCAATGATCATCCGGGTAGCACCAAACGAACCCGTAACACTGGCAGAATCTCCCAGGGTAAGTAACTTGTTGCGAATATACACAGGGCCACCGCTGAGATTCAGGACACCTGTAATCCTGATCGGACTAGAAAGGATAAGTCCCGATTGATTACTGATTCTCAGGTTACCACATTCGGCCTGTTCAGTTCCCTGGTAATCCTGTGCAGCACCAACCTTCATGAAGTTGATATTCCCTGTTCCTGAGCGGTAGATTCCCTGGTTCAGCATATTCCCCAGCAGGTCGACAGAAATGCTGCCTGCATTAAGAGTACCCCGAAGCACTTCCAGATTGCCCTCCACCCTTACAGATCCGTTTTGCAGGAGAACACTTCCCTGCGAGGCATTTGAGAAACGAACCGTGCCAAAGGAGGTGAGGTTGGAACCTGTGCCGGATATCACCTGACCTGCCGACTGCCCATCAAAGATCGTCACCTGGGTTTCATTCACTGGCCTGTATCCCCCGTTGTTAAGACCTGGTACTGAAGTATTGTTCAGGTTAGTGAAGTTGCCTCTTACAGTCACATCGAGTCCGTTGGTATTGAGGTATGCCAGTGTGGCACCAATTGATAAATTATTCAGCACCGTGAGCGGAAAACTCTTCAGACTGAGGTTACGACCATCATAAATACTAAGATTATAAATAGGGCATTCAGTGAATAATGTAAAGGATGAGGTAGCTGAAATTGCATTCCCAAACTGCACTGTTCCGCCAGTTACAGAACTGGAAGCCGGCACAAGGCTTAGGTCGCCGAAGGTGGTGCCTCCTCCGTTTTCCAAAATCAGTGTACCTCCTGTCATCACAAAGGAGCTGAACGGGTTTTGGACTTCCAGCAGTGCGCGGGTCAACAACCGGTTCCTTCCGAGGATATTGATTGTACCTGCAGACTGGTCATACCTCAGTGCACCGGTGGCGATGGTAGGATGACGACGCACCTGGCCATACACGGTAAATGTTCCTCCGGAAATTTGAATCTCCGGGGAACCTGCAGCGGAATATTCAATGTCGTTATTATTGCCGCCACCTGTATTTCCAATGCTTAATGTTCCCCCCAGGACTTCGAGTTTCCCGGAAAGGAACAGGTCATTGTTATCGCTGGCACCGGTACACAGATTCATGGTACCGGCATTTACTGACAGGCAACTGGTTGCCGGCACATTCATCACGCTGGTGGAAGGCGTTATTGTAAGTGAACTTTTGTCAAGACGGAAGGTTCCTTTGCGCAATACGAGGCCCGGATTTGACCCAAAGGATAGAGCAGAACACTGAACCAGGAGTTTAAATTCCTGTCCGGTGCCCTTATCCAGGGTGAGTGTGTAGAAATCGGTGGTGGCACCGGTTCCCGAAATTACCGCATCAACTGAACCGGTAAATGTTGCAAGACAACGCTGTCCGGATCCTCTTGAAAGGTCAAGCGTTCCATTATTAATCAGGCTGCCGTTCAGGATTAGCTGGTTGTCGACAGCCGTATTGGCATTGAGGACTGCCAGGGATGCCGAGGTATTGATCACGAGATTTTCCAGAACTTCCAGACTTACGGGCTGGTTATTGCTCCAATCCAGTGATCCGCTCTTCACCAGCAGGGATTTCTCCACACGGATGTTTCGCGGGGCTGAAGAGACCATTCGTGCAATACCGTTGCCTGTACCTGTAATCAGCATACTGTCAGCAATCACCAGATTTGTATCGGGCATACTGATTACCAGGCTTCCTGATGCCGAGAGCTGCAATTTGTTATAACCGGGAATGAATTTCCCTGTATTGTTTTTTATCGGTATGGTGAGATTACTCAGGGTCGTATAATATTCTACCGTACCACCCCCTGCCGAGAGGAAGAGCCCGAAATCTCCGGAAGGAAATTCAGCGGAGGTCCCGGAGGAGGAAATACGTATTTTACCAAAATCATTCTGGCCACCTCCTCTTACGATCCCAAAATGATGACCGCTACCGGTGGTTAAATCCAAAATTCCTCCACCTCGCACAGTAAGTGATCCGACCGTATGGGAGGGGTCAGTCCCCGGTATGGTAATGGTATGTCCCCTCCTTATAATCACAGGATCGTTGATTCCAGGCAGGCCGGAAGCTGGTGTCCCTGAAATGGTATCATGCGTCCAGTTGGAGGCAGTACTCCAGTTTCCCGATGCCCGACTGTAAAAGGGAGTAACCGTACCAAAGGTAACTAGTTTGCCTGCTGTGAAATCGGCTGGCAAGGCAGGAATGGCAGAGTATAAAATCTCATTGGTAAAATCGAGTACATCGGCGATGTTGTTGTTGTACGACCAACTGCCGGATGTATACCAGCCAGGAATATACAATCCTTCATTTCCCGCAACATCTGCATCCGTATAGGTGGTCCGTAAACTGATGCTCCCCGGTACAAATGGTGTTCCATCGGTCTTCTCAACATTCCAGTATACCCCTAATGAGCTGTCGCTTGCGGCAAGTGGATGGCGCGACCCTACCGGCTTGATATTGATACTTGCTGCAGGAGAAGGTGCACTGGCAAAGCGAATTATTGCAGGCTGATACTTTCCTGTAGTTCCAACCGGGAACAGTACATCGTTTGCAGTTGCAACTGAACGGGTAAGTCCCCCGGCAGATGGAGAGCCATCCATAAGAATCATCCGTGATGAGGAGAAAGTAGTACCGGTGCCTGCCAGATCATCGTAGATGCCTGTACTACCCGGAACCGACAAGAGGTATGACCCAATATTAAACACCGCACTGGTATTTGCCAGCCTGAGTGTACCGGTGAGCGCAAGATTAGCACCGAGCGAAACCGATCCTCCTGTTTTGTTCAGAAAGAGATTGCCCAGTGAGCCTTTGCCATCTCCATAGATTAGTTGGGCAGCAGTGCCGTCCATCTGAATGCGGCCATTACCCTGACTCGTATGTGTGCCGGAAATCTGGAGGTTGCCCAGGAGGCTGATCTGTTGCCCCATGTCGTGCAGGAAACACCCCTCCTGTAGCAATAAGTTACCTTTTATGAGGAGTGACTTGGTAATGGAGGTATTCGATTTATTCAGGACAGAAAAATTATTCAGCCCTGAACTGATGGTACCATTATTTGAAAAAAGCTGACCATTCAATCCGTTGAATATTGTTGAATTATTTCCTGGTTTGTAGGTGGCTCCCTGGTGGATGGTAAAATTGCCTGCAACCGTTAAATCGTAATTTGCTGCATCGTAAACCCCGGAATCCTGCAGGGTGAAATCTTTCCGTACCTCAAGCGGTATGGCTGTTATCGCCTCATTGTAGGAACTCCCGGGGTAATCCTGCAGGGTTGCCGAATATTTGGAGGAATCTGAAACAATAACCAGGTTGTTGAAATAACCTTTGGTGGCAATCTTCGAGTTACGTGCTCCATCCACATGCAGGGTGATGGTTCCTCCGGTAATATTGATATTCCGCGGGTCGGAAGAAACACAGAAGATATACTCCCGGCCGGAAGTACCAAAGATCGGTTGAACATTCAGGGGGGTGGACCTGAGAATCTCCATGGTTCCTCCTGACATGGTAAAGGATGTTCCGGTGTATCCCAGGTGAAAACTTGCGGCAAAACCATCAAAGGTTGAAAAATCGCGACGTATGACCACCGATCCTCCCGTTTGACGGTAGGCTCCCCGATGTGCCGAACTCTCTGCAGAGGTGCGTATAATACGGGTATTAACCGTTCCGCCCTCCATGATCATTTGCCCTGTCTGTCTCAGTCCGATGCCCTGTCCGGCCTGACAATTGATGGTTCCTGCCGTGATCTTCAGTTTTCCATAAACAGACATGATAGACATGATATGATTGCTGGGTGGCAGGTAATAGCTCGTATTCACGGTGGCACCATCGACCCACAGCATGGCATCCTGATCGATATAATAGTTACAACCGATATATCCGGCGCCCGTTACGGTATAGTCAACACTGGAAGCAAGCGCGGGGATAATTATATTCGCTCCCAGCCGGAGAGTTCCGGCTTCGAGCCCTAATGCATCGTTATTACGGATATTGGGGGGACTACCTGAGGGGCTGTTCAATTCAATATTATTGGGCCCGTAGAGTTTAAACCAGGCCGTATCGCTGGCATCGAGATTGAGCACATAGGTATCATCCACCCCTTTGCTGCAATGTATCCGGTAGAACACAGTAGGCCCGTTCATCTGAACCGACTGGTCCCGCTTATCGTTTGTAAAATGAACGTGCACCCGGGGGTTGTTGTCATTGAGAAAGTCAGGTGCCACCCTGGTTGTAAACCTTACATTCCCGTTATTGAGAAAATCCCCCAACAGGGTAAAATCATGCTTTACATTGCCGGATCCCACAGTGATCCGTCCTGTTGCGTCTACCAGCAGAGTACTGTCTGCCTGCAAAGCCAGGGAATTCGTTGCATTGTCATTAATCTGCAAAATACCGGATTTTACCTGCATCACACCCCTTGTCCTGAAGGGAGTTGCCTTTAATACAGCCACCTGAAGTGAATCGGAAAGGTTTAAGGTAAGGTTATAAAAATCGGGTTGCGTAATGGTAAATCCACCGGCACCATAGTATTCAATTGTTCCCCCGTTACTTCCTGTAAATGAAGTAAAATCTCCAGCAGGAAATACACCTGAACCGATACGGAGCAAGCCACGACCAGTCACCAGACTGAAGGCATGAGCTGCGAAGGTTTGGAGGTCCAGGGTTCCTCCTTCCTCGATGGTTAGCACCATTGCCTGCCGGCCGGCACCGGCTGCAGTTATTCTCCGGGCATTTCTGATAACAACCTTATCAGCTGCACCGGGGGTGGCGAGCGAGGGATTCATCCATACAGTACCTGAAGGATCGAGGGTCCATACATTCGGATCGTTCCAGGCTCCATTCTGATAACTGTAGAAAACGGCGGCCGGACAAGAAACTGTCGCTGCCCACCCGGTGGAGGTGGTTGAACCATTGGAGGTGAAATGAAAACAAAGACTGGGCCCGTTACTGATAATGACCGGTGGCATGCTTGCGCCCGAGTATTGTCCGATCAAAGGGGATTGATTATCAGGACCATTATAAATCCGAAGCACATCACTTCCTGCCTGTGTGCTGAAAGATGAAAAATTCAACAGCAGATTTGATCCGTTGGCTGAAGTTATTGTTAAGGTATAATTCTCATTGTTTGCATAATTCCCGGCTGCTCCTCCTGCATCGTAGAAATTTGCCGCACAGGAAAGCACGGTGCCATTCTGCATGTTAATCGTGGATTGTGCATTAACTGCGAATTCTCCGGCAGGAAATACAAAAGCAAGAAAAAGCAGGGTTATCGCTAAGAAATTCGATCTGTTTGACTGGTAAGGGCAAGGCATAAAAGGGCAGGTTAGATTTCAGGGCCGGATGTGATGTTTAAGTACCACATCCAAAAGGTTTTCCACCGTGTTCCGGTAATATAAGGAAATCTCCAAAACCTCTGTTAGTGACCATCCCGACCCCTATTACCCGGGCCGGGGAATTGATAACAGAAGTTTTTGGCAGTACCCCTCCATTAACCAGAACTGCAAAATCCGGTTGAATTCAAGTAAGGTACGTATTTCCTGCGGATTTAGCTTTCAGGTTTCCATCAACAGAAAATTTTTGTTGAGTAACCCCGACGATCCTTGGACTAATTTTTTGCTTAACCAATGGCCCGGCCTGCTCCTACCCGGGGAAGTCACACAGGCTGATAATGTGATCCAGTCCTCCGTCCCTAACCCAGGCATCGAGTTGAGCTATTTCCTTCAGTTGTCTTCCGCGCTGCCTGGAAACAGCGATAAACCCGCACTTCAGTCCAGACAAGGCTGACATATCTCCCCAAAGTTTTTCGATTTGAGCGACAGGGTAAATGTCCTCCTGCCCGTATCCCCACCGGTATTTTACCTCCTTGATGGTTACATAGGAAGGAATATGACGCGCCACAGCCCTGATTGCCTCAGCTAACTCATCTTCACTCCTGTTTGAGGTCTTCACGGTTCAACCCGAACAGGAAAGCATCTGATCGAATCCGATCAACAGGTGAGCGTGTTGTAGTACCGCAGTTTCAGTTCGTCTTCTTCGTGAGGCTGGGCCAGTCCTTCGAGCAGGCGTAACTTCCCGTTTATGCGTGCCAACCCCCCTCCCTGATCATCAATTCTTCTGGGAACAGCTGAGTAATCGCGTTTACCTGATCGTAAAGTAAAGGCAAGTGCCTTTTCGGAGACGGTGGCTCCCAGGGTATCTATGTTGTGTAAAAGGATATGTTTCACCCCCGGGTTGCCCGAAGAAGTTTTGGAAAGCACCCCGTTTCTCAGAAGATTGGGAAATTCATGCCAGTGGCCCGGGGCTAAGCCGCTGGTGTGCCAGGTTCCGGAAAATATAATCGCTCCCTTCGCCATTTTTTTGCCCATTCAATTAGTGCTGCCCTTACTGAATCGCGCATTTTCTGTTTATTCTCATCCGAGTTTCCTGCGGCATCACCTCCCCAGAGAAACCGGAAGTCGCGTTCCATGGGAATAAAACGCTGCCCGATTGACTTGCCCGGGCTCAGGATAATTGGTCCGGGATAGGCATATTGCCGGGTGTTCTCCAGTTTCTTACGAATGGGCTCATGAGTGAGGTAACTTGTAGACACAATAAAAGGAATGGGGGTGCTGAAACCCGCTGATGTTTTCCTGTTCCTGGCCAGGTGTATCTCCAGAAAATCACGGTGTCTCCCATGAATTTCAATGAAGGGATGAATAGCCTTGATAACCCCGGCACCTTGTGTCCAGCGGCTCCTGCACCGGCAGCCAGGCACATCACAGCTACCCCGCCCGAGCGGATCAGACCTTCTGCGTCGGTTGAATTACCGGAAAAATTTTCCAAAATATCCATCCCCCTCATGTACATCCACGATGTTTGTTTCTGCAGGCAACCGGTTCCTGGCAAGACCAATACGGCCCGTTATCAGGTCCTGACATATCTGCTCATGCTGTACATAATCGAAACCGTGTTCCTTTTTCACTTTCAGCCAATTGATCCTGCAGAAGAAGGTCGGAGGAAAGAGATCCTGACCGCAGGGGGAACAGATTTCCAACCACCGAGCGCGATAGGATATGCCATATTATCCCTGTTCTGCCGGGATGAAAACAGGTCAATTCAAGCCTTCGGGTTCGGTACAGCTGTACTTGCCTGTTTGACGAGTTGAGGAATATGGTATGAATAATATGGAGAAGGCATAAGTGCATCCTGACCCCTGTACAACTCCGCAAAGTTCCCTGCTTGTTAATTCTGAAATCATACACCGGCGGGGTCATTGCAAGGGAAGGTAGTTCCTCATCTCGTTACAGGTCTGCTGCAGGATTCCCAGTATCGCATCTTTTGCTTCACTCCCACCGGCATTATCCACAAACATCCCCATTCCACCGCCAGACATGCCCCCAAGCATGAGAAAACCGCGGTAGTCTCTTCCAAACTTTTCTTTTACCCTGGCAATGATTGTTTCGGTATATTGATTGCTTGCCCAGGGTATGATCGTTTTCAGGGGTTCAAAAAAATTCCGGTTGGTTAAGTCGGCCAGTTTGTCGATCTGGCCGGTTTTTATCGATTCTTTTACCTGGTCGTAAATAGTATTGGCAAGCTTTCGGGCCTCCCATTCCTTTTTGCTCCGCAGCAAATAACGTTCCGTTACCATCTCGAGCACCGGACCGACATTGGAGGCCATCCCGCCATGCATGAGCACCAGGGATGAAGTCAGTAGTTCCCCGAAACGGGGGTGAATTCCCTGATCACCCAACAGCTGATGCCGGGGTAAAAGGCATCCGCGACTTATCCCAAACTCCGGATCGTTTTGCATAGCCAGCACACCTTCAATTGCTTTTACACCCCCCCAGATACCTCCTGAGTCCTGCCATCCTCCTCCCGAACCGCCCAGCCATTCACCCAGGATGGCACGCGAGGCCACCAATCGTCGTTCCTCTTCTTCAAGTCCGCCTTCAAGCGAACTGGTCTGCCCGGTAGCCCTCATGATCACGCTGATCATGGAAGCAAGTAGGTTGGTAGATACCGCCAGTCGTGAACCTTTGGGAATATCATTTACCCGGGTTACCAGCTCCAGGCCCAGCCCGGGGCCAACCACCTTGCGTAAAATGTCGCGGAGGGAATGATTGGTTCCCTCGAAGGAAGGCGGAATCAACCCGGAAGCAATCACTGCTGCTTTTAGCAGGCCCAGGTAATCCGCTCCAAAATTGAACAATTCACTAAGCCTGGTAATATCCTTCGAATCGTTCAGATCAATGGAACTGATACGTAGAACAGGTTCATTTATCACCCGCAGGTAGGAAGCAAGAGGCGGGTTTATCTCCTTATCATATCCATACACTCCCAGATCAACTGAGATGTTGATCACCCGGGCTCCCTCCGGGTAATCCATACCCAGGAAAAATATATCAGACCAGCCACTGTGGGAGAGATCCAGCCGCACGGGTGTTTTTTCGCACAGCAATGGGAAAAGCGCATTCCCCCTACCGGGATCCAGCAGTTCGGGTCGAATCTGCAGTGGATGTTCTTCCGGATTGCCCACCCGGAACATCCACTGGTTTCCACGGCTTGAACGAACACTTTTCCTTACCTGGTCCGACAGAATTTTGAATGCCAACTGATGATAGCTATCTGCCAGGCAACTGAAGAGGGTTGCATTGGGTCCGCTTTCCTCCATTTCCTGGTGGAACAGGAGGATCGCCTTTTCGAAATTCCGGTTCAGCAGGCATTCAAATCCTGTAACAGGAATCTTTCCTGTACTACGGAAAACGGGGGCTTCCTGCAGTGTGAACCGGCAGGCTGCATATAGAAAAAGGCTGGCTCTTACCCGCTCGTACAGATTGGCCGACTCCCTGCGAAACCGATCAGCCCGGGAAGTAATTCCAGTATCCCGGAAGGGGTGATACCCTGGCAAACATCTTCGAATGCCTGATCCCGGATTGCTGGATTAGTTGAGGTTATAACCTGAATAAACGGATTCATGGCTCAGCGGGATTCTCCTTTGGTTCTCCGGTTCGATTCGGCTACTATCTGTAACATCGATCCTAGCACTTCTTCCTTCATAGGACCGGCCAGGCTCAAGGCAAGCTGTGCCTGCATCAGTCCAAGGCGTTTGCTTGTATCATACCTGTTACCCCTCATTTCCATGGCCAGGTACTTATCCTGTTCCGCAAGTCGCTGAAGCGCCGGGGTAAGTTGGGTTTTCTCACCCGAGGCCTTATTCTGCCGGAGGTCCTCCTCCAAAATATTGAACAGTACCGGTTTAAAAACCTGCATCCCGAAAAAACACAGGTAATATCCAGCGCGCAACCCGGGAGTCTGCAGTTCCAGTTCTGCCCGGCTTATCGAAGGCTTTTCAATGATTTTTTCGATCTGGTATACCCCGGGCTTACCTGATACTGATTTGCCGGTGAGGGTTCCATACCTGCTGATAAGGTATTCATTCATTTGGTTAACGGCCGATACAGAACAGTCCTCCGACGCAGCCAATTGAATCATTTGCTGGGCACATCGCACCCCCGGCAGGTCGGATACATACAGGTAATCGCCTAACAGGAGAAGAAAGGGTTGATTATTAACGAAATTATTGGCCTGATATACTGCATGCCCATATCCCCTGGCCTCCTCCTGCACTCTGAAAGTGAGCCGTTCGAGCAGGTCTTTTATCCTTCCGGCCTGGATCTGAGCCCATTCGCTATGCCGGTACTCCTGAACAAGGGTTTGCCGGAGGGAGGAGAATTGTTCCAGGTACCGGGCCTCATCCCCTGGGGCACAGATGATACAGAGCTCCTCTACCCCGCTGGCCAGCGCTTCTTCCGCGATAATCTGTATCACAGGCTTGTTTATCCCATCCACGTCCACCATGGGTAGCATGGCTTTCTGGACAGTATCGGCCACCGGGTAAAGTCTCTCTCCCCGGGCAGCTGCCGTAATAACCGCTTTTTTAATAATCATTTGCTCAGACAGATTTATTTAGAAACGAATTAAATTAGGCCTCAGGGTACCCTCTCCAGGCGGCTCCTTTGGGGGCATGCCTGCCTGATTTGTAGGCCGGAATGCATCACTGAGCTCGGGCTGAGGTCCGATTTCAAAAATAATCATTTGATTCGAAGGCATGAAGTAGTTCCTATTTAAACCTTTTTTATATCTTAGCAGGGCGACTAACTGAAAAACTGACTAACTAAACATGGCTTCAAGGAACTTCCTTAAGAGTTTCCTCATTGTGCTATTATTCAAGGTTTTCTATTCTTCTTCCCGGAGACTTTTTTCGTATATCCGTTTTTCAGCAGTCGCTGCGTTCACAACAATCTTAACAGCCTTTAGAAGTTTTTCATCCCTGGTTTCCACACCGGAAGTGTTCGCATTCCGGTTTGCACCGGGAAATTCAGTCGCCCGTATTGGTTCATTCATGTCGGTTTATTTTCCAGCATTCAAACTAACTAACTCACTATAATTCACAAATTCAACAACGTACCACAAAATAAAATTGATTTTCCATGAAGAAAATTTACCTAATGCTGAAAACGGTAGTATTCTCGATTGGGCTTCTAATGGGCCTTTCGGGATGTGAAGATCACCTCGCCCGTTATGAGGATCCCCCATGGTTAAAGGGATCTAATATTGTGACTCTTGAAGAAAAAAGCATTGAAGGAGAAAAAAACGGTGGACCAACCTACCGCACCTACCTTGCCTTAATGGAGAAATCAGGTTACAAAGAAGCCCTGGAGGCCGTACCCTATGCCACCCTTTTTGTACCGGATGATGCAGCCTTCGCCCAGTATTTCCAGACTGCCGAATTTCAGGTGTAGATGCTCTCACCAAAGACCAGGCAAAGGAAATATTCACCTTGCATTCTGCACCAATCCCCGTTCCAGGTTCCAGCTCATCTATGATGCCTCTGGTCGGAACTGCAGGGCGGATAGTGAATATGCGGCTTTATTTTTCACGCAAACCTACCTATAGTACATCACTTCCCTACAGTGAGTCATAAAAAATTACTACCCTGATTTAAAAGAGATACATTATGTACACCGGGATAAAACTCATGCCCCTGTTCACCACTGATTATTTTGAGGATTTCTCAGGTAACCCGGATGGTTCCGACTATCTGTTCATGTACCGCGACAGGAACTGGAACAACGACATGTGCTGGGGTCCAGCCATGGTAACCCAATCGGAAGTACGTACGGGCAATGGATTCATCTATTTCATCGACCGGGTGGTTCCACCCCAGCCCAACATTGACATGTCACAGGTAGAAACCAGGATAAATACGGCGTCTTCTATGACATGATGCAACGTTGCCACCTATGGCAATACCCAGACCGATCCCTTCACCAAAAAGCTGAAGTACCTCAAGTCCTATGACATGGTTTCCAATATCGCCAGGAACAAGGTGCGTTTACCGGAAATGAGTACAGATGAAAGATATGTTACCCTTTTCGTACCCCGGGATGAGGTAATGCAGAATTACCTGGACAATACCGTTCTGATATTACTCCTCCCTCGACAGTGTACCCAAATTACCTTGTATTATATCCTTCAAACCTGGATATCCAGGTCACTGGCACTCATTTCGAAGATTGAAAGGCAGTTCTTCAATTCATTTGGCGATCCCATGGTGATCAGCCGCGATGTGATTGATGATGCACATGTGCAGCAACGGGTTGATATACGAAACCAATACGGTACTGGAACCCAACGTGTTTACCTGCGTACAGGAAAATTATTCTTTGATAAAAACTATTCCACCCTGCTGTTCACCATCAATGCTGCAAACCTTACGGCCAGCCTGGCCGTGCCAAGTGAAAGTTACCCTGTTGCTCAAACAATGATGAAATGGAAACATATAAGTTCGCTATAATCCCGAAGCCATTGATTCAGTGGAGAGGGCGTGACGGAGTTTGCCAAAAACATGAAGACGGAAGAAGTCATATGTTTGTTCAGGACCATATATATAGTGAATTATGCCGGTAAGCCTTTCCGGAGATGGGTACATCGAGATGAGTTCAAGACTGGTCATTATTATGATGGCAAAATTGCAGGTGGTGAGAACCAATATATCAAGGACGAAGTGAACATCCAGCGAAAAGATCGTGAACGACCGGAACAGGATCCTGTACACGGTTGATAATCCTATCAAACAAAAATTTGTGATGGGGAAATACATCATGTCTGATCCTGATTACTCTAAATTCGCGGCACTCCTGATTTCCACCAAGCTGCTCGATAACAAATACATCGACCAGACCACCAAGGACACCATTCCGCAACTGCGCTTCCTTAATGAAGCCACTGCATGGACCGGGTTTATCCCCTCCAATGCTGCTATGACCGAGGCTGAACTTGCCGGAATAATCCCATCAAATACCGATACCTTGAAATTATTCCTGCAGTATCATTTTATCCGGAAGAATGCCATTTGTGACGATGGCCTGGTCTCGGGTGTATTCCCCAGCCAGCGCATTGAATCGGTGTCAGCCATTGAAGGAACCAAGTATGCAACTCTCCAGGTTACCAACGCAAAGGACAATATGACTGTTACCGACCACTCAGGTCAGGTAGTTGCGGTGGATCATTCGACCGCGAATCACCTGACAAGGAAAGGTGTTGCACACAAAATCAATCATGTGTTAAAGTATTAGTAATTAAACAATCATCTGTCTTATGAAAAAAATCATATTCCTTACAGGATTACTAATATGCCTCCTTCCCTTTGCCAGCCGGGTGAATGCGCAGAACCCTGTTATTATCAAGGGTACTGTTACCGATTCGATGACCACCGAGTCGATGATCCAGGTAAACATCGTGGAAATGGACAAAAACGGGAGGTATGTGTCCGGTACGGTTACCGACGTTAATGGTAACTACACCCTCCGCGTATCAAATGATAAGAACATGATCCAGGTCTCCTTTATTGGTTACAAGAAGCAGACCTTCCTCGTCAATGGAAGAACCACCATCAATATCGCACTGGAATCTGAAAGTCAGACGCTTAATGAGGTGCGTGTTGAAGGGGTTAAAATGTCCAACGACGGGTTCACCAAGGTTCGTGACCGTGCAACGGCTGTTGCCCGTATCGAACTGAAGGATATGAAATCGGTGATGTCCACTTCGGTGGAAGATATGCTCCAGGGACGTATTGGTAACGTGGATATCTCTTCGGTTTCCGGTGACCCGGGTGCCGGTTTGAATATCCGTATCCGTGGAACCGCTTCATTGAATGCCCGCAACAACCCGCTCATCGTAATCAATGGTATCCCCTATGATACCGAAATCGACGAGAGTTTTGACTTTGCAAGTGCTGACGTGGAGAAATTCGGTAACCTCATCGACGTTCCCCCGGAAGATATCGAATCAATCGAAGTTCTGAAAGATGCTGCCTCAACTGCTGCATGGGGTTCGAAAGCCTCCAACGGCGTGCTGATGATCAAAACCAAACGTGGTACAAAATCACGCCCGATTTTTGAGTACACCTTTAAAACCACCACTGCACGGGAACCCGATCCTATCCCTATGCTCAACGGTAGGGAATATGCTGCACTTATTACAATGGAGCACTATGCTGACAACCGGAATGAGTACAGTAACCGCGAAATTTCCTTCAGCAGGGATTTACTTGACGAAGACTACTACAATTACACTCAAAACACCAACTGGATAAAGGAAATTACCCAGGTGGCTCTCACGAACGAGCACAACTTCTCCGTTCGCGGGGGTGGTGAAAAAACCAAATACAACATGGCCGTCGGTTTCTTCGACGAAGGTGGTACCACTATCGGAAATGAACTGAAGAAACTCAACCTCAGGAGTTCTCTCGACTACGATCTCTCCTCGAAATTGCAGTTCAAAACCGACATCATGTTTACCCGGTACGACCAGGATGCTACCTACGACGTGGAAGATTCCGAATTCGGGTATAAACTGGTTCGCTCCATCGCCTACCGCAAAATGCCCAACCTCTCGGTGTATGACCGTGATACCAATAATATTCCATCGAACGAATATTTTACCCCGGTAAATACCATCCAGGGAACTGCACGCGAAATTTATAACCCGGTTGCATTCGCAAATCTGGGAACCCAGAAAAGACTCAGGGACAACTCCAGGGCTCTTTTCAGCATTCGCTACAGCATCCTTCCCCGGTTGATCTTCAACTCTACCGTAACCCTTGACATCTTCGACAACAAGGTAAGTAAATTCCTGCCTTTCAAGGCTATCGGATTTAACTACACCGATGATATTACCAACCGCGGGGTAAACGAATTCTATAAGAAGAGTTCTATTTATACCATTAACCAATTGGTTTTCACACCCGATCTGGGTCCGGATCACGATCTGGCCGTCATGGGACAGTTCGATACCGAGGAAACACAGTCACGCTGGTTTAAGACAGAAACCAGCCAGTCTGCCTCACCTGACATGCAGGAACCCATCGGTGACAAGCACCTGGTTTATTTCGGAGCAGACTTTTCAAGATACCGTTCCATGGGGATGTTTCTTACCGCCACCTACAAGCTGAAGGACAAGTACATCATGATGCTGGGTGCGAAATATGAAGGAAACTCAAGGTTCAGCAAGGAAAGCCGCTGGGGTTTATTCCCAACCCTTTCTGCTGCATGGCGTATCTCCGAAGAAGCCTTCCTGAAGAATGCATCCTTTATCAATGACCTGAAACTGCGTTTCAGCTGGGGTCAAGTGGTACAGTCCTTATCAAATTACCTGGCTTACACCACCTACACTGCCGGAGCTGCCTACAACTACCTCGACTTTGCCGGAGTAAGACCCAACGGACCAGAGCTTACCAGTCTTAAATGGGAAACCATCGACCAGGTCAACCCGGGACTTTCCTTCTTCGGGTTTGACAATCACATGAACATTGAAATCGACTATTACCGGAAGAAAACGCTGAACCTCTACTTGCAGAGCTCCGGCATTCCTTCCACCTCCGGTTTTACCTCCATCAGCCGTAACGAAGGTGAAATGGAAAACAGAGGTTATGAGTTCATGATCGACTATGCCATTGTAAAACGCAGGGACCTTGAAATCAGCTTCAACCTGAACCTTTCCAGAAACGACAACATTGTTATCCGTCTGCCCGAGAACTACTCCCTCGAAAGTGGTGATATGCTTGCCAACGGGCAATATAAGATCAGTGTAACCCCCGGTGAAGCACTGGGAGGTTTCTTCGGATACCGGTACCTGGGTGTATACAGTTATGATGCCGACGCTGTTGTGCGTGACAAGGATGGAAATCCTGTATACGGTGTCAACAAGGACGCCCCTCTCACCATGATTATGGGTGGTACCAGTGGCTATGAGTTCGAAGGTGGCGATGCCATCTACCAGGATGTCAACTATGATGGACAGATCGATGAGCTCGATGTGGTGTACCTGGGCGACCTGAACCCGGATTACATGGGTGGTTTTGGAAACCGCTTCATGTATAAAGGATTCATCCTGAACTCCTTCTTCTATTTCAAGGTGGGTCAGAAAATTATCAACCAGACCCGCATGGATACTGAAAAAATGTACTGGCACGATAACCAGAGCAAGGCTACCAACTGGAGATGGAGGAGCGAGGGTGACGTAACAGACATGCCTAAGGCTCTTTATGGTAAAGGATACAACTGGCTGGGATCTGACCGCTTCGTGGAAGACGGTTCCTACCTCCGCCTTAAAACCCTTTCCCTGAGTTATATGGTACCTGAAAAATACTGTAAGATTGTGAAGCTGAAAGAAATGAAAGTCTACGGTACTGCCTATAACCTCTACACCTGGACTCATTATTCCGGACAGGATCCTGACGTGGCTGCACCATCCAATCCAAGCAACCTGCCAAAGGATTACAGCAGAACTCCTCCGAGCCGGAAGTTTATGCTGGGTGTAAACATTACCTTCTAATTCTAAACTGATTATCCATGAATAAAAGAATCACCAAATATACCATAGGCCTCATAGGGATCTCGATTGCAATGATCCTGTCGGCCTGTAGCGATTGGCTCACCCTGCCACCCGAGAACGACCTGATTGAACAGAAGTTCTGGCAGAAGCGCGAAGACGTTGAAGGTTCGCTTGCAGCCATGTACGATGCCTTCCGTGATGAGTCCCTCAAATCCTTTGTGTGGGGCGAAGTACGTGCCGACCTCGTAACCTTTGGAACCAGCTTCGGAGACTACCAGAGTATCGCAGGAGCCGATATTACTCCGTCCAACGGTGCTGTAAGCTGGGCCGGGTATTACAATACCATTAACCTGGCTAATACACTCATGTATTTCAGCAGTCAGGTGCTTGAAAAAGACCGGACCTTTACCCCAAGAATGAAGGAAGCCTTCGATGCAGAGGCCCTCTTTATCAGGTCTCTCAGCTATTTTTACCTGGTGCGGGTATGGAAAGATGTACCCCTGGTTTTGAATCCAACCATTTCTGATACCGGAAAGCTTTTCCCGAGAAAGAGTTCGGAACAGGTGGTTATCAACCAGATCATTCAGGATCTTGTTAAAGCCAAAGACATGGCTTATACTGATGAGTTTGCCGACAATTTGCCATATTATAAGGGGCGCGCAAACAAGTATTCCATCATGGCCCTGCTGGCACAGGTGTACCTCTGGGACCAGCAGTACCAGAAGTGTGTGGACTACTGCGACTCCATCGAGGCAACCGGTAAGTTTGATCTTGAACCCCTGTCCACCTGGTTCAACGTATATAGCCCGGGCAACTCACTGAAAGAAAGCCTTTTTGAAATTCAGTTCAATGATGCACTCGAATCCCAGGAAAACCCGATTTACTACAGCATGGTGCCTTTATCCGGAAGTCCGCAGATTACTCTCACCAAAAACGTCGCAACCTTTATCACCAAGGAGGACTTGCGCAATTGTGAGAATAATACTCCTATCTGGAAATTCCAGGGGTATGACCTTGCTTCCAAAAGGAATGGAGCGCAACGCGATGTAAATTTCATATATCTGCGCTATGCCGATGTGGTGCTGGACAAGGCAGAAGCCCTTACTGAGCTGAACCGCCTCACTGAGGCCAATGCCAAGGTTCGTGAAATAGCCGAACGCGCCGGGATGAGCCATATCGATGCCGTTGTAAAAGAAGATCTGCGCAAAGCCATCCTCGATGAGCGGGCACGTGAGTTCGTACTGGAAGGAAAGCGCTGGTTCGACCTTCTGCGCGCTGCCAAACGAAACCATTTCGAAAAGAAACAGATCATCATTGAAATGATCCTGGCAGCCGCCACCGATATTCAGCAACAGGCCATCCTCAAGACCAAGGTTTTCGATACCATGAGTTATTACCTGCCGATACCCGAGGATGATATTCTGTACAACCAGAACCTGGAGCAAAATCCATTTTACGACCGGTAAAATCTACAAAAAAGATATACTATGAAAAGATTTCTGAATCATAGAACAGGCAAGTGGGGATGCATAATTTCCATGTGCCTGATGTTGTTCGGATGCCCGGCTGAGCCGGTCCCACCACCAACAGACGACCTGAAACTGGTGATGTCGCAATACGTTGCTGCCTACCCTGAGAAGTACTCGGAGTTTGACAAAATCCTGAAAAGAACAAACCTTGACAACCTCCTGAGTGTACGCGGGCCTTTTACCCTGATGCTCCCGAATGACGAGGCCATGCAGGCCTACTATGAGAAGATGGGAGTCTCCTCCTTCGAGGAATTCACCGATACAATGATCATCTACAAACTGGTATACAACCACCTGGTGATGAACGGAATCGGCTCGGGAGATATCGGCCTGGGAGCGCTTAGGGATACCAATGCCCTGGGTGACTACCTGGTAACTGAATTCGACGGTGCCGACATTATTGTGAACAAGAGTGCCCGCATCATTGACCGCGATATACGTGTTGCAAACGGGTTTATTCATGAAATCGACAAAGTGATCGATCCCGTTACAGATGATGTATATACAGTTCTTTCCAAGGATCCCGGTTATTCAATCTTTGCAGCCGGATTAAATAAAACCAGGCTGAAAGACACCTTGCAGATCATCTCATTCCCGTTCGGAACGCGCACCGCACGCACCCGATTCACTGTGCTTGCCGTGGCTGATACCACCTATGCCCGTTTCGGAATCAACAATATCGATGAGTTAATCGCAAGGTACTCCTCCACTACGAACGCAGATAGCCTGCAAACACTTCAGAATGGGTTCTACCGCTACATGGAGTACCATTGCATGGCCAACACCTACTATCTGTCGGATTTCAGTACCAAACTCTACCCTATTCTGTCCTACGACAACAATATCCTGGTAGATGTTTCGAATGATTACAAGATCAATCCCGATAAGAAGACCGGTCTTTATACCGCATTCTATATTCCGCAGTCGAATGTTCCTTCGAAGAACGGTGCCATTCATACAGTGAACGATATGTTGCCTGTTGTGCAGCCGGCTCCCACCAAGATTATTCTGGAAACAACAGATTACCTGGAGTTGAAGATGGGAGACTACTGGGGTAAGTACTATGCCAGGTTTACAGATGGCCAGAACACTTTCCAGAAAATCAAATGGGAAGGGGACTACCTGCTTTATTACTACAAGAATCATGATACAGGCGACCTGACAAGTGACGATTGCCTGAGTATGAGTGGTTTCTGGACCTGTGAAGTTACCATTCCGAAGATCATGAAGGGTCAGTACTCGATAGCCAGCAACCTCTGGGCGAATAATATCGACTATGTAGTATATATTGACGGTGTTAAAGTTGCTACTGTTGCAAGGGCAACTGCTGCCAGGATTCCCTGGTGCGAGGTTAACTGGACGAAAACAGAGGAGCATAAAATCAAGGTAGTGAACACCACCTGGGGCATGCTTTTCTGGGACACCATTGAACTCACCCCGATCAAGTAGTTTATATCCGTGTGAAAAAACTAATACACTTTGAAATGACAAAACGATTCATATTTTCCGCCTGCCTGGCTCTCTTTGTCCTCCTGTTTTCCCAACTCCAGCAGGTAGTTGCCCAGGCTCCCGGAACCACTGTAAAAGGAGTGGTCCTGGAATCAGGTACCGGCCTGCCATTGAGACAGGTTTCCATATCTGTGTTATCAACCGGGGTTTCCGCCGAAACGGACTCCCTGGGTGCATTTGCGATTGAAGTTCCCGGTCTGCAGGAATTGATCACGATCGACCTGCCGGGATATGTTAAAAGGAATATCTTCCTCAATGGTCGCGAAATGCTAACCGTTTCACTTGTTGCTTCCCAGTTCAAATCAATGGACAATTCCTATAACAGTCCCCTTGGTGCCATCCCGATGAAGGATGCCACCTCGGCCGTTGCTACTGTGAATGCTACTGACCTTAGCCTTACCAAGGCTTCCTCCTATGAACAGGCCCTGCAGGGTAGAATTACCGGACTTCATGTAATCAATCAGTCTGGAATGCCCGGCGTACGAAGCATGATGAGTCTGCGTGGATTTTCCTCCATGCTTGCCAGCAATGAACCCCTGCTCTTCATCGATGGGATGATCCATGAGTATTCCTATGCCAAAAACAGCCTCATGGAAGGATTTGCGCTCAACCCGATGGATATTGTAGACGTCGATGATATAGTCGATATCTCTGTGATCAAGGATGGAGATTCCTATCTCGGTGCTGCCGGCTCCAATGGTATAATCAACATCAATACAGAGCAGAAGGCTGAAGCCAGTACCATCATCAAAATTTCGACATATACCGGTGTTGGGATGATGCCCAGCAAAATGAGCGTTCTTAATTCATCGCAGTTTAAAACCTACTTCCAGGATGTATTGAATGAACAGGGATATTCGTCCACCGACATCAATACGATGTACCCCTGGCTGAATGGAGACAATACTGCTACGGATTATTACCGGTACAACAACAGTACCGACTGGCAGGACCAGATTTTCAAACCCACCCTCATGCAGAAGTATCATATCTTCCTCAAAGGGGGAGATGATATCGCAACCTATAACATTTCGACCGGTTACCTCAAACACAAAGGACTGTATGAGGAGTCAAGCTATTCCAGGTTTAACCTGAGGATTAACGGGAAAATCAATATCACCGATAAATTCTCGGTAACCCCGAATGTTAAGCTTTCACTGGCAGACAGCTACCTCCCCAACCAGGGATTTAACACCAGTAAAAACCCGATCCTGGCCTCCCTGCTCATGCCGCCGATCACGCAGCCCAACGCCCGTGATATTGCTACAGGTACCGAACTGCCTTATCTGGATGATGTAACCCTGTTCAATGTGAGTAACCCGGTTGCCCTCATTAACAATGCAATAGGAACAAACAGAAACTATCACTTCCTCAGTTCTGTTACCGCTGCTTACAGATTTAACAGGAATCTCACCATCTCAAACCTTACAGGGATCGATTTCAACAACTCACGTGAAAATATCTTTTTACCCTCACTGGGTCTAGTGAAAACTGACTCTGTCAGGAACAGCCCCGGTGACCTCATCAACGAATTCCGGTCCACACAAAACCATACCACCATCACTTTTACCAATACATTTGGAGGTGGTCACTCCCTCCTGGCACAGGCTGGTTTCAGAATTATGCGTAACCAGTTCAAGTACGACAAAGCCATTGACTTCAACACCCCTTCTGATGATTTCAAGAACCTGGGTAAGGGTATTTCAACTTACCCGGCACTCCGCACTACCACAGGAGACTACAGAGGTCTGCTCTGGACATCGTACTTCGCCAATGTGAATTATAACTTCCGCGACAAGTATTTCCTGAATGCAAACCTTTCGTACGATGGAAACTCCGCTATCAACAAGAATAACAGATTCAATTTCTTCCCTTCGGTAAGCGGAGCCTGGAGAGTATCCTCCGAAAGTTTCATGAGTCAGGCCAGCTGGCTGGATGATCTGAAACTGAGAGCATCCTGGGGTGTTACCGGAAATATGTTCAGCGAGGTATACGATTTCTCCAAACTGTATTATATCTCCAGCAGACTTGGGTCGACCGGTGTACTCACCCGTGAAGTAATTCCCAATGAAGAGATGGAAGTGGAGAAAAAACAGACCATCGACCTGGGTGCTGACCTGTCTGTGATGCGTCAGGCCCTGAATCTGCATTTCGATTATTTCCAGTCAAAAGTGGATAACCTGCTTACCTACCAGACCTTGCCACCCACCTATGGGTACAGAGAATACTTCGATAACGGGGGCAAACTGAGTGTGAAGGGAATCGAGGTTGCCGCTGACTACAGGATACAAGCCGGTGCCCTTACCGTAATCCTGGGTGGATCAGTAAGCAAGGCTGCCACCACCATTGAAAGTTTTGAGTTTATCAACGCCTCTGAAAGTTTTGTTCTTACTTCTGTTGAAGGAGCCCAGTACATCGCAAGAAAAGGTGGTCCCATCAATGCATTCTACGGGTACAAGACTCTTGGAATTTACCAGGATAATGCCACTGCCAATGCTGTAACAGGTCCCAGAGGATATGCCATGCAGGCAGGCGATGTGATCTATGCCGAAAAGTTGGTTGACAATATCATCGATGAAAATGATATGGATATCATTGGCGATCCCAACCCGGATCTCTTCGGTGGATTCACTGCATTCTTCTCCTACAAGAATATCCAGTTGAATGCTTTCTTCAACTATTCCCTCGGAAATGATGCCTTCAATTACGTGAAGTACCAGACTGAGTCCATGAGTACCTACAGCAACCAGTCTGCTGACGTTCTAAACCGCTGGACCAGCGGAACTCCGTCGACCACCATGCCCCGGGCATCCATTGGTGATCCCACCGGTAATACGGTTTTCTCGGATCGCTGGATTGAGGATGCATCCTATGTACGGCTCAAACAGTTAACTCTCAGTTATGATCTTCCTTCTGTCTCAGGTGTGTACAAAGGAATCAAGATCTATATCACCGGGACCAACCTGCTCACCTTTACCAAGTACACAGGGTATGACCCCGACTTCCAGTACATGAGCTCCCCGTTCTACATGGGTGCAGATTATGGGTCAATGCCTCAGACCAGGTCCTTTATCCTGGGGTTGAAATTAGATTTGTAACAGGCTAAAAACACATACAATGAGAAACAGACGACTTCTATACCGTCCCTTGGTTTTCATCGCAATTGTTTTCTCTGCGATTTCCTGCAGCGATAAATTCTTTGAAGAACAGGCCGGCGACAGGATTACTCCTGATCAGCACTATAATTCATTAATCGATGCCAATGTATCTCTGAACGGAGTGCTTGCACCTCTGCAGGATGTTTTGCCCAACGTTATCCTGATCGACGGACTGCGTTCGGATCAGATAGAACCTACCGGCAATGCAGACATGTACCTCCGTGCTATCTATAACCAGAACATCTCGGCGGGCAATCCATATCTGGATGCATCAGGCTTTTACAGGTCCATCATCAATGCCAACGAGGTATTGTTGCACCTGCAGGAAATAGCCGACAGTGATCCCCAGTTTGATACACTGCAATACAAGGCTACAGTGGGTGCCCTCATTGGGCACAGGTCCTGGTGTTATTTCAACCTGGCCAAGCTCTACGGTTCGGTTGTTTGGATACCAGACAATATGGCCAAACTTCCGCAGCAGGAGATTGTTCTTCAGCGGGAAGCCTTATTGGATACCCTTATTGCCCAGTTACGGCCAATTCTTCATACAACCAAGAAATATGCCGAAATCCGCACTCCCAGGTATATTAATTCCAAGGCGCTGCTGGGTGAAATCTACCTCGAGCAAACCAACACCACCTACAACAATTTCGACAGTGCAGCCTATTATCTGAAGCTGGGTTGCGAAGCATATGGAAACGCAGTTGGGATGCTTAAAGTTGATAAAACATTCAGGGAACTGCAATGGAAGAACATTTTCATTGGTGCAGAAAACAACACCTCAGAAACTATCGGGGTACTGCCCTTCGCAGGCACTGAGGGACAACCCAATCCCCTGGCCCAGTATATGCGTATTACCGACCAGTACCTGGTGAAACCATCCCAGGTGGTAGTTGATTCCTTCAGGACACAGGCCGGAAAGGGTGAACCTGTTGACTTTCATCGTGGTATTAAGGGAAGTTACGATACAATTCCCGGTGGCACCCCTTATATCTGTAAATATTCGTTGGATGCAAGTGACTTTTACGGGTCTGATATCATTCTGTCCCGTGCAAGCGATTTGCATTTACTGCTTGCAGAGGCTCTGAACCGCTGCAGTCCTGGCTTTCTCACCACCATCAATATTACAGATGGTTCTGCTGCAGCCCTTATTCTCCTCAACGCAGGGTTTAACAACGAAAAAGTCAAACCTGCTGCCTTTGCCAAGTGGTCGAATAACCTGGGGATCCGTGGTCGTGCTTACCTGAATTCAAAAACCGTTCCTGCCACCGTTACCGATCCGCTTGCAATCAAGGATCTGGTGGAAGATTATATCATCCAGGAACGGGCGCTGGAACTGGCCTTTGAAGGACATCGCTGGACCGATCTGATGCGGGTTGCCCGTCGCCGTGGGGAGGCATACCTGGCCGATCGTATTGCCGCCAAGTATACCGATGCCGCATTGGCTGAGTCGGTAAGGACCAAACTCATGGATCAGACCAACTGGTACCTGCCGTTACAGAAATAATTAAGTTCTATTATCCAAAAAAAAAAGAGGTTGCTGTGCAGCCTCTTTTTTTTTATGGTGTTATGCGAGCGAGGTGAGTTATTGAAAGCAGGAGAAGCGTAAGTGGTGTGTGGTGTTAGTTGTGAGCAAAAAAGGTCATATGAGTAGTTGAGTAGTAAAATGAGTTTGTCTATGTGTGGAAATTGAGCTCTGGCCTCGTGATCACTGAGCGGTCCCTGAGTGGTACCCTGATCTTGTCGAAGTGCCTGTCGAAGTGCTGCAAGTGGACAGGCACTGCAAGTGTCGAAGGGTTGCTCGTGGACTAAGCTGAGGGAATCGAAACCACAGTTTAGTGGTAAGTAGTAAGTGGTGGGTGGGGTTGTGGTAAGCCAATAGTCATCCGCTTGCTTCGCGTTCGGGCAGGCAGCCAACAGCCATTTTAGACCTGCCTTCGTGAAATCCTTTCTGTCCTTGGTGGTTAATTAAATTTTGAAAAGGGTCACGCCCTGGACGTAATTATGTATCTGCAGCACGGACAATGGTGATTGCACCATTAATTTCCAGAGCGCAGGCCAAAAATGGAAGTCAAAAAAAAACCCCGCTTGCGCGGGGTTTTTAATATTGAATCAGAGCCTGATTACTTTACGAATTTCTCAGCAGCGCCATTGTTAACGCGTACAAAGTACACGCCATGAGCGAGGCCGCGAACGTCGAATCTGGCCTGGTTGTTAGTCGAAATCATTTCGGCAACCTTCTGACCTACGCTGTTGTAGATAGCTACGTTAGCGTTTACGTCCTTGGTATCAACGTTCAGCACGTTAACAACAGGGTTCGGGTACATACGGAAGGAACGGCCGGAAAGTTCGGCAACACCAACCTGGTTGGAAACGGCAACAGTTACAGTACCAGTAGCACCCTGATGGTCACCAGCGGTGGCTGTAACAACAACATTACCGTCAGCAACAGCAGTAAGCAGACCATTCTGGTCAATAGTAGCGATAGCTTCATTATCAACTGACCAAATAACACTGGCTACAGTAGCTTCAGCCGGAGTAACGGCAGCACTGAGCTGCAGGGTTCCAGCCTTAACGGAAATTGTATTTCCACCTGTAATTTCAACACCGGTAGCAGCAACCTGTGAAGCAACCAGTTCCTGGTCACCAAGGGTCATCAGAACTACATTGTCAAGATAAACAATGTTGCTATCGAGTGAAAGCATGAACTGAATCTTGAAAAGTGAGTTCTCCAGTAACCTGGCACAAGTCATATGCTGGGTGTAGGTAGTCTGTTCGGTGGTGAGATCAACATTCCATTCGGAAGTTCCGCCAACGGCGTTGGGGTCACCTGAATCACCATAACGGGTGTAGCCATTTCCTGAATTATCTTCGAAGTCGAAATTGATAGTACGGGGTACATCTGCCCAACCGTCGAACATAATAACATAGGAAGTGTCGTTGTAAAGAGTCCAACCCTGGTCGTTACCGGACTGGTTCAACTGGTAGTGCCATACCTCGGCAAACTGTTTGGGATCGCAGAAAGCAACTCCGCCAATAACATCAAGTGTATGACCAGCACCGTCGAGCCAGCCTCCCCAACCTTTAGGCCAGGTGTTACCGCTAACATCGCCAGCTTCGAAATCGCCGTTCACCAGCATGTTGGCTTCGGCTGCAGTAAAGAACTGACCACTGATGGTAATTTCGAGAGGATCGGAAACGATAGCTGTACCGTCTTTTGAGGTAGCAGTTACTGTTACGGTTCCATTTTTCTTGGCAGTAAGAACGCCTTCAGCGCTGATGCTGGCACCACCAACAACAGTCCATTTTACGTTTTTGTTGGAAGCATTCTCGGGAAGAACGGTAGCGTTGATCTGCAGGGTGCCATTGTCCATGGTAATAGCAGCAGGATCAGCAGCAATAGCAACACTGGTAACGGAAACATTCTCAGGAGCACCTACAAATGTAATGGTACCGCAGTCGTCCATGCTGTTCCATGACTCATTGGCAGCAGTTCCTGTACCGTCGTTTGACCATACAGCCCTGTTACGGCCGGCAGTGCCGGGGGTATCATTGTCGATCATGGTTACATCAAAACCCATAGGGTTGGTTTTAATGAAATCATTGCCATCCTTGTCAACAAGAACAGTCCAGGGAACGAAATATTCCCATACAGCATTGGGGTCAGTAACAACGTGAGCATAGGTAATGCCGCTGCCACCGTCCTGAACACCACCGGAAAGGTTGGCTTCAAGATAACCGGGAGCGATCTGCCTGTGACCGTTGCCACCAGCCTGGCCACCACCACCATCTACCAGTTCATAGTTGCAGTCGAAATACAACTCGGGTTTGTCGAATTCCCAGTTGTTGCAACCAGAGTAGCAGGGTGAAAATACATCGTCAGTAACCTGAAGAAGGATGTAAACACCATTGTCGTCCCAGAGGGCTTTCCAGGTAGTTTCTCCTTCATCACCAAGAGTAGGTGTTTCTGTCTGGAAGGGAAGTGCAATGTTATAAATATTGGCAGAATCCCAGATTGCATCGATGGTACCGTCAATCACCGGAGCAGTGAGAGTCATCTTAACCTCACCGTTCGGTTTTTGAGCCATCAGGCCCCCCACAACAAGAATACCCAGAAGAAGAGTAAAAATCTTTCTTTTCATAGTCTAAAGATTTAGTTAGTACTTATCGTAAAGATATAGTTTTCCGAATGAATTTGGAGCACTTCCTGAAAAAAAATACAGCCGGATTTGTTCTATTTTCAGGTCCTGGTGATTGACAAATATATTTAAATCACTGATTTTGTGATATTTATTTATAGAAACTTTTTTTTGAACATCCCTTTTCCTGAGTCTTTATCCTTCTCCAGGGCAGGCAGAGCGCTAATTGCCGCATCCAAGCCCTCAAAAAAAATAACATACTGAATACTAAATCCGTATATGGAAAAAAGCTGTGCTTTTACAGGATTGCCCGGATAGGTCGGATTCTGCTTTTTTTTCTATCTTGCGCCACCCGAAAGGCAGGCCTCCAACTTATTGTGTTCCTGTTTCAGGAATTAATGGGAGGAGGTTCATAAACTGAAGGTTGAATACAATACATTCACACTAACGCACCAAACAATCACGGAATGATGAAACACCGTAATTATATGCACGGAAAACAGGGTTTAATCCTGGGGCTATTCTTAGTGATGAGCATTTCAACTGCATTGCCGGCCTACACGCAATGTTATGAGCTTATCTGGTCTGATGAGTTCAACCAGGACGGGCTTCCAAACCCGAAGATATGGACCATGGAAACCGGAGGTGGCGGATGGGGCAACAATGAATGGGAGTATTATACAGCCAATGACACAGACAATTGCATAATCTCCAATGGTACCCTGAAAATAAGGGCCCTGAAGGAGAGCTATGGGGGAAGAGATTACACCTCGGCCCGGATAAAAACACAAAATAAGGCTATCTTCCAGTACGGGAAGCTGGAAGCCCGTATTAAAATGCCTTATGGAAAAGGAATCTGGCCTGCATTCTGGATGCTGGGTAACAAGGGGAGCTGGCCGGCATGCGGGGAGATCGATATTGTTGAAATGATAGGTGGCACTAACAACGATAATACCTGTTACGGTGCCATGTGGACTAGTCTACTCGGGATAATAATGGCATAAAAACGCAAGCCGGAGGGAATAAAATGACTGCAATCCTGGCAGATACCTTTCACCTGTATGCCATCGAATGGGAATAGTAAGTCAATCAAGATGTTACTTGACGGAGTCAAGTATTATGAGGTTGCCATTACCGCAGCCAGTATGACTGAATTCCACAGTGATTTTTCATTCCTCAACCTGGCGGTAGGTGGCAATTGGCCTGGATATCCTGATGCCAGTACGGTATTTCCCCAGACACTGGAAGGACTATGTACGGGTATATAAAGCCGATGGGCAAATCATTATTAAAGAAGAAGAAGTCCTCTATGGAAAAAACATCCGTTTCAGTATCTGATGGCCTGCAGGGCAGGCAGTACTCCTGGTCCGTTCCGGAAGGAGCAAGCATCCTCACACAAGCTGACAGCAATGGTTTATGTAAACTGGGGTCCTACTCCTGGAGACATATTCGCCAGCTCATCATCTCCTGTGATACCTTTGATGTTAAAATGCCTGTAACGGTTGTAAAACCGGAGCTTTCCGGACCCATGTTTTTGGGCAAAAAGCCGGAAACCTGGGTTTTCTCGCTTCCTTATCTTGAAAATACAGTATGGCTATGAATGGACTATTCCTGAGGGCGTGACCATTGTTTCGGGGGGCTGACAGCAATATTATCACACTTGCTCGGGGCACCTTACCAGGATTGGTTAAGGTGAAGATCTCGAATGAATACCTTACCGATTCGATGGAGCACAGGAGTTCGAAATTCGGGCAATTACCTTACCCCAATCCGGATATTCCCATGCGCTGTTCGGAACGATAAATTCTGTCGATTATGACTATGGAGGAGAAGGAAAGGTTTATCATGATACTGATCCGGTGAACCAGGAGGAGGCCCTGCCTTGATAAATGGGTATACCCAGACGGGGACCAGTTTTTCCAATATCGGTTACATTACTGCAGGTGAGTGGCTGGAATATTCATCTCGTAAAAGATCTGGCATTATAAAATAAACCTGAAAGTGTTTATTCCGGGAATACGACAGGAATGGGTCCTGTCAGTGATGTTTGCTCAATGACTAGCAGCGAATTGACATGGGCAACTTCGGCTACTGGAAGCTGGACAACATACAAACCATTACCGGCACCGGATTGAAACTTACACCAGCCGATACCATGCTGCGGATACTGGCTGTCAAAGGGGGATTTAACCTGGGACCAATCAGCATCGTTGCTGATCCGGGGTTATGTTGGGATAAGCGAATCTGCCATTCCCGCAGGGAAGGCTTGTTTGTCTCCAATCCCGCCAGGATGTTCTTACTATGACCTACGGATCATTTGTTCCGGGAGATCGTCTGCAACTGAGTATACTTGATTTTACGGGACGTATGCTAAGTTCGGAAGAAGTAATACAGGGGACACACAGCCTCGATATTCATGCCCTTCTGCCTGGAATGTATCTTTTACAGGTAGAACATTCCTCCGGGAGTGTTTCCGTTTGCCAGTTCATCAAAATTTAACCGGGCCGGTTATTTCGACCAAACAATTTATGAAGAAAACATTAATAGGATTTTCATTTCTGCTTTGCACAGCATTTTCAGGCATTGCACAGGGATTTCTCCACACCGGTGGTAAGTATATTTACGATGCGAATAACCAGGAGGTAATCCTGCGCGGTATCGGCACCGGTAACTGGATGATACAGGAGCGATACATGATGCAAACGTCGAGTGTAGCCAATACCCAACATGCATTTCGTGCCAGTTGGAGAGCATGATCGGCAAACGAGCGTACCGACAGCTTTTACCAGGTATGGTTATGACTCCCACTTTCGCAAGATTGATGTCGACTCGATGAAAGCCTGGGGTTCGGGTGGCCATGCACTATAAAGGTTTACATTGCCCATTGAAGAGGAGCCTGTTTCGGGAGAACAGACACCGTTGAAACAGATTACCCAGTTGGACTCACTGCTTTCGTGTGTTCACAAAACCAGATGTACCATCCTCGATCGTCTAAAATGGTGCACCCGGAGGGCAAGGGAAGGATCAGGCCATTTCGGATTATGATCCCTCCAAACCTTCCCTCTGGGAGGATCAGAGAAACAAAGACAAGACCATCGCCCTCTGGCGAAAACTGGCAGAGAGATACAGTGCTGAGCCCTGGATAGGCGGGTATGACCTGATTAATGAAACCAACTGGACCTTCTCCAACGGGAATGTGCCATTGAAGGAGCTATTTGTAAATATCACCAACGCGATTCGTGAAGTCGATACAAACCATATTATTATTATTGAAGGGAATGGCTTTGCCAATGACTTTTCAGGACTTACTCCCAAATGGGATGATAACATGGTGTATAGTTTTCACAAATACTGGTCGTATAATGATGCCGGTTCGATCGACTGGATGCTCACCCTCCGGAACCAGCAAAACTGCCCGATCTGGCTGGGCGAATCGGGTGAAAATTCCAATTCCTGGTTTGCCAGCCTGATTAGCCTCTGCGAGAAAAACCGTGTTGGCTGGTCCTGGTGGCCGGTGAAAAAGCCGGGTATCAACAATCCGCTCAAAGTGGATGTCAATTCCGATTACTCCAATCTGATCAAGTACTGGTCGGGGACAGGACCTGCACTCACAGCAGATCAGGCATTCTCTGCTGTTCTGCAGTTTGCAGAAAATCACAAACTCGAAAACTGCAGTTTTCAGAAAGACGTTGTCGATGCCATGATACGTCAGCCCCACACCGATACAATTAAGCCCTTCCGGGTATTCAATACAGGTGAACCAATATTTGCAACTGACTACAACATGGGGCGTTGTGGAATTGCATATTTTGAAACAGATTCAGCCAACTATAACAGCAGTACAGGCACCTATACCACCTGGAACCAGGGCTGGAGTTACCGGAACGATGCAGTAGACATTGAAGCCTGTACGGACAGTGATCTGAATAATGGATTCGGAGTTGGTTGGACCAGCAATAATGAGTGGATGGAATATACGGTGGATTGCGATACCACGGCAGCCTTCACCCTGCGTTTACGTTCTGCATCGGGGAGCTCAGGCTGTAAATTTCATCTCGAGGAAAAAGGGCTGCCCCTCACCGGAAAACTCACCGTTGCCGGAACAGGTGGATGGCAGAGTTGGAAAACCACCAGCCTGGGCCCGGTTATCCTTACCAAAGGAAGGCATAACATTCGTTTCTTCTTCGACCAGGGAGGTTCAAACCTGAACTATTTTATGTTCTCTGATCCTGTTGCGGTCGACAGTATTGCCTTCACAGCCCTTTATGCCAGAACCAGCACCGACGGCAAACAGGTAATTATTACACTGAATAAAGAAATAACCTCTTCAGAAAATCAAAGCCTGCTGACAGATTTAACTGTGAAACTTAATAACGCCGAAGTATTGGCAGATACCGTATATATTGACAGCAGCAACCCATTCTCACTGATCCTTGTAATGTCCGATCCTGTCTATTACGGGGCCAAAGTTACTGTAAGCTACACAGGTGCAGGTTCGGTTCAATCCAATGAGCAGTCACTCGACATATTCAGTAGCATGGAAGTGGTGAACAAGCTGCCTGTGCGGTACAATCTCCCGGGCAGAATTCAGGCCGAAAACTGTGCCGTGAACTCCGGCTTCAACTGGGAAACCTGTGAAGATACAGGTGGCGGGCAGAACACCAGCTATGCCAATACCGGGGATTATCTTGACTTCTATGTGTATGTTCCAACTGAAAGAAGTTATCAAATCGGATACCGGGTGGCAACAATTCGTACCAATGGAGAAATCATGGTACAGATAAATGCAGGCGGAAGTTTTATTTCGGTGGACACTCTTAAATTTAAATCCACAGGAGGATGGCAGACATGGAATACACAAACTTCGAAACTGAATCTGCCGGCAGGCCGATACACCCTTCGACTGAAAGTAAAGGGCGGCGAGTTCAACCTGAACTGGTTTGAACTAAGCAATGCTGTGGGGATACAGGAGACGGGCAGGGTTGAACAACTTCTCATTTATCCGAATCCGGCGAGTGGTTATTTTTATATTGAATCGGAAGCTTTTAGCCAGGGAAAAACTGAGCTCGCACTGATGGACATCACTGGCAGAATTGTATACAAGGCAATTGAAAACGGGCCTGCACCGGTAAAAGTGGACTGCCGCGAGTTACCTCCGGGCTTGTACCTGGTGGTGATTAAACAACAGGGGGTAATCATTCAGAGCGGCAGGATCAGAATAGCAGAATAATAAAAGAGAGCCCCGGGCAGCCTGGGCTCTCTTTTTCAGAATATTGATCTCTTTTTTATTTCAGGATATTTATATCTACGGAAGGGGCGAGTGCTTTGTGGGTTTTCAGAACCGTTTCTGCAGACTTCTGAACAAATTTACCAGTTAACGGCATATCTGCTGAGGAAGATCCGATGAGGATGCCATAGGTACCGGGTTCCACAATCCAGGCAGAATTAACGGCATCGAAGGAAGCAAATTCATAAGGGGTGAGGGTGAAGGTGAAGGTTTGCTTTTCACCCGGAGCCAGGAGTTTTGTTTTTGCAAAGGCCTTCAATTCCTTTGACGGCTTCTTCAGTTTTCCTGCAGGAGCCGAGAGATACAACTGAACGACTTCCTTACCGGCAGTTTTACCTGTATTGGTAACAGAGCATTCAATGTTTACCTTCCTGTCTTTTTGTTCAACTTTAAGCCCTGAGAACTTGAAACTTGTATAGGATAAACCAAAGCCAAAGGGGTAAGAGGGTTGTATCCCGTAGGTGTCATAATAACGATAGCCCACAAAGATATCTTCTTCATAAATCACTTCGGAGGGGACACCCTGGAAGGAATTGCCCAGCTGGGTAGTATCCAGTACACGCCCGGGAAAATTACCGGAAGATGGCACATCGGAATACTTCACAGGGAAGCTCATGGGCAGTTTACCCGAAGGGTTTACTTTCCCCGACAATATATCTGCCACGGCATGCCCGCCTTCCTGTCCGGGTTGCCAGGCCAGCAGGATAGCATCGGGCAGGTTTTTCCAGGATGCAGTTTCAATCACTCCACCGATGTTTAGCACAAGAATTACCGGCTTCCCTTTCTGATGGAAAATATCAGTAATTTGTTTCAGAAAACTGAGTTCCGATGCATTCAAATTAAAATCGTTTTCCTGTTTACGATCGAAAAATTCTCCGGAGGTTCGGGTTAGGGTCACCACAGCAGCAGAACTGTTTTCCGCAGCCATCATGATGGCATTATTTGTCCAGTTCATTTCACCTGCTGCATCCTCGGGCATGAACATTCTCCGGGGCTTCTGCCTGGCTTTTCGGGCGGCAAGCGAATCCTTAATGGTACCTGCAATGGTCTCATTGAGTGTGAATCCAGCTGCTACCAATCCATCTGCTATCGAAACCATATAAGCTTTGTTCACATCCCCGCTGCCGGTGCCACCTGCAATTGTCTGGTAGGAACCGTTTCCGAAAAGTGCAATAGTGCCTTTTTTTGCATCAAACGGGAGTGTGTTTTTTTCATTTTTAAGCAGGACCATCCCCTCCCCTGCAGCCTGCCGGGCGACCTGTTTGTGCAGTTCAAGTTCAGGTTTTCCTGAAGCCGCATACCCTTTGAAGGCAGGGGTTCTGTTGTATATTTCCAGTATCCTGGCTACATTCAGATCAAGGATCTCCATGGACAAAGATCCGTCCTGAACAGCTTTCACAATGGCATCCACCTGTTTTTTCCCTCCGGGCATGAGCAGATCGTTGCCTGCCTTCATCTGTGCCACCGGATCCTTCCCGCCAAACCAGTCGGTCATCACAAATCCCTTGAAACCCCACTCATCCCTAAGGATTGTGGTGAGCAGGTCATGGCTTTCCGAAGCATACACCTCATTGATTTTATTATAGGAAGACATGATTGTCCAGGGATCTGACTTTTTTACTGCGATTTCAAAACCTTTCAGATAGATCTCACGCAGGGCTCGTTCCGAGACGATAGTATTCACCGACTGTCGGTTTGTTTCCTGGTTATTGGCGGCAAAGTGCTTCAGGCTCACACCCACACCCTGTGATTGTACGCCGGTGGTAAAGGCAGCTGCAATATTGCCCGATACAACAGGATCCTCGGAATAGTACTCAAAATTTCGTCCGCCCAGCGGATTCCGGTGAATATTGAGTGCAGGGGCCAGGAGGAAATCAACACCATACTCTTTTGTTTCATTGCCGAATGCAGCTCCAACCTGCTCCACCATGGCGGGATCGAAGGTAGAAGCCATCAGTGTACCAACCGGGAAGGCCGTGGCATAGAATTTCCGCTCTGGCTGACTCTTTCGCTCGGGGCTAATGCGCACACCGGCAGGGCCGTCTGCGAAAACTACCTTCGGAATTCCAAGACGTTCAACAGCATTACTTGTTCCTGCAGCACCGGGGACTTTTTCTTGGGTAACACCTACTGCAGGGGCATTACCACCGCCCGGATTCCAATTCATACCAGCTCCGACAACCAAACCGGCTTTTTCTTCGAGACTTAATTGCCCCAGCAGGGTTTTAATATCAGACGGTCTTTGCGCCGCAAGACTTCCAGTGAGGAAAAATGTACAAAGGATAAGTATCTTTTTCATGGGGTGTAGTTTTGATACAAGGTTAACCCAAGCTCCGGAAAACAAGATTGACAATTATCAAATAATTCCTGCTATTGAATCTGTGCCCTTATGCGGCTCAGCGTTTCGGCGCTTACCCCCAGGTAGGAGGCGATGTATTGAAGAGGTACCCGGTGAAGCATTTCCCTGTGGAGGTGAAGCAGATGTTCATACCGTTGCCGGGCTGTTTCGAACTGTAATTCGGCTGTGCGATCCTGCGAGGCTATGAGGGAACCTGAAATAAGACTGTAAGCAAATTCTGCTATTTCAAAGTTTTTTTTCCGAAGCCGGTCCATCTCATCCCGGGGAACAAAAACAACCCTTGAGTCTTCTATGCATTGAATGATAAGTGCACTGGGGGACTTCCGGAAGTAACTGAGGATGGAAAAACAGAAAGTATTATTAAAAGCAAACCATTCCGAAACTTCCTTTCCATGCTTGTAATACCATATCCGCAGCAAACCCTCTGAAACAAAGTAGATGCTGTCACAGACAGTTCCTTCACGCAGAACAAATTCGTTTTTCTTAAACGACTGTGTCCGGCAAATTCCCAGCAACTCCTTCACTCCCTCGTCAGACAATTTACAAAAAGTTTTTGCAGCTTTTATAAAGGTCTCCATGCGGTTTTGCCAAAAGAAACAACAATTTCGTTTCCGCCAAAGTACAAAAAATGAATGAAACACACATGTTTCTGCCAAAGCACAAATTTCTTCATTAAACAATTATGGAAATACAGATGTAAAAAGACTGTAGCCCCGGGGCTTCCTGGTAACTTAATGGATAATTACCAATTTGGTGGAGAACATCGCCCGTCCGGGAGATATCATACGGCACACGTATGTCCCGGCCGGAACCTGACTGACATTCAGACGAAAGATGCTGGTATTCTTATCTTCCAGGCGGGTCAGAGGAATGCCTTGCAGGGAGAAAATGCTGATAATCCAATGTGCTGATTCTCCGGGCAAGGAGATTTCCAGGTCGGTGGCAGCTGGATTGGGGATGAGTTGAGGTTCGTTCATTATTTGTACCATCAGATTCAAAGATACTAAACTATCAGGAGTAAATGTTCCTACCATTTTTTCATTTTTGCGCTATGCCTATAAGGCCAACTGTAATTCATATCGAAATATTCCTTTATTTTGAACCCACCAACGAAAAGTTATGGCATCTCAGGTTTTCTTTATAAGTCCACGTACCAGCAATTCGCAGAATCTTCTGCAGAAACTCAGCCAAATGCTGGAAAAGGCAGGCTTTGGTGAGATCAACATGGAAAAAAAAATGGTTGCGCTCAAAATCCACTTTGGAGAGCCAGGTAACCTGGCTTTCCTTCGGCCCAATTTTGCAGCTACCGTGGCTAAGATGGTCAAAGAAGGGGGCGGACTGCCTTTTCTTACTGACAGCAATACCCTTTATAAGGGGAGCAGGTCCAATGCGGTAGATCATATCCGGGCAGCGGCAATAAACGGCTACACGCATGAAACCACCGGATGCCCGGTGATCATTGCCGACGGACTCAAGGGAACCGACTGTGAAGAAATAGAAATCAACCTGCCCAATTGTAACACGGCAAAAATAGGAAAGGCCATTGCAGATGCAGATGTAATCATCTCCCTGAACCATTTTAAAGGTCATGGCGAAGCCGGTTTCGGAGGCTGCCTGAAGAATATCGGGATGGGGAGTGGTTCGGTGGCAGGCAAACACGAGATGCACTCCGATTCCAAACCCGCCATTGTTGCAGAAAATTGCACAGGATGCAGCATGTGCGAGGAGAACTGTGCTCACGATGCTGTGCATCTTAATGAAGAAAATATCGCTGTTATCGATTATGATGCCTGCACGGGTTGCGGACAGTGTGTAGCTGTTTGCAGGTTCGATTCAGCCCAGGTGCAGTGGAATGCCCGCCGCATGCAGGAGAAGATTGCTGAATATGCCTATGCTGTTCTCAAAGGGAAACCAGCTTTACATATCAATTTCCTTCTCGACATTTCTCCCAATTGTGACTGCTGGCCACACAGCGATGCTCCCATCGTTCCAAACATCGGGATTTTGGCTTCCACGGATCCGGTGGCACTTGACATGGCTTCTGCAGAACTTGTAACTGCCAGCCAGGGAAATGCCCATAGCGAACTGGGAGATCATCTGCATGCAGGCCTGGATAAATTTTCGCATCTGTACCCGCATACAAACTGGAAATCCTGTCTCACCCATGCCGAAAAAATCGGATTGGGTTCGATGCAATACGAACTCATTAATCTGGATTAATTATCATGAAGCATTTTACTGCCCGAATTTTCATACTGCTTCTTCTGTGCAGTGTTTTAATCATAACATCATGCCAGTCAGAAAAACCCTCCCAGGTGAAAATCAAATTCAAAGGGAAGGGCTGGAATCTTTATGTTAACGGTGATCCATATTATATAAAGGGATTCGTGGGCTGGTCCTACTTTGAGAGGGCAAAACAAGCGGGCGCAAATGCTGTACGCATCTCTGCCGACCGGAAGATGGCCGACTCTGCCAGGCATTATGGGTTCATGGCCCTGGTGAATCTGCCTGTTTATGGGGAGCGCGATGGCATGGACTGGAACAACGATTCGCTGATTGAAGTTCAAACCGAAAAGGTTTTGCGTAAAGTGAGGGAATTGAAAAATCACCCTGCAGTGCTGTTCTGGGCACTCGGGAACGAACTGGACTGGATTCCTCCAGGGAAACCATACAATCCCAGAATGTGGAGTGTGCTCGATTCCATAGCCATGAGAATTCATGAACTTGACCCAAACCACCCGGTGCTTACAGTGATCGGTGACAGCGATTTTGAAAAGAAAATACAGGAGATTTCTGAGAAATGTCCGCGACTTGACCTGATCGGATTGAATGGATATGGAAGTCTGGGTAAAATGATGTTCCTCTGTAAACGGTTCCTTGAAAAACCGGTTATTGTAACGGAGTGGGGTGTAACAGGCTACTGGGAGCGACCTCACACAGCCTGGGGTGCAGCAGTGGAAGAAAGCAGCAAGCAGAAAACAGATATGTACTTCGACAGATATCAATTTGTTATCCGCGCAGATACATCGCGGTGCCTCGGATCGTTTGTTTTCCTCTGGGGAAAAAAGCAGGAGATCACGCACACCTGGTTTGGACTTTTCGATGAACAGGGAAATACTGCAGCGGGTGTTGATGTGATGGAGTATTTCTGGAAGGGGAAATGGCCTTCCAACCGTGCGCCATTTGTTGACTCAGTGCGTATTGCTGTACCGATGATAAAGGGTGGACAAAAGTTCGCTCCCGGAACCGATCTCGAGGCATGGCTTGTTGTTACTGATTTTGATAAGGACTCACTCCACTATGCCTGGGAAATCAAACCGGAGGTGAAACCCGGAAGTTATGCTGGAAGCGGAGAAATTCCAGCCAGGCCGGTTCAGGGGTTGATTGAAGACAGCAGTCTTCCGCGGATCCGTTTCAAAACACCTTCCGATACCGGTGCGTACAGGTTATTTGTATATGTGTACGATCAGCACAATCATTTTTCTTCTGACAATATTCCATTCTGGTGTGGTTCGAAAATCCAGGACAGAAATTAATTGTACCCTTCAGAAAAATCTGCTGAATTTTTCCTGCTTTCAACAGAACTTTCCAGGTCTGATAACTATAGGCACAACAAGCCGGAAAAAGCCTTGGAAAAATAATCTTACACATTGTATATCAAAATATTAGAAAGCCTGCAACAGCATGTTTGGAATACGATATACCGCAGAGGTTCACTTTGACTCCATATACCCGAAAATTTCTATTTTATATAATTCTCAATATCAATTACTTACAATTATAAAAATTCTAAATCCCTTTACTGGAGCGGGTTTTGATTAATTAACAGAAAATTGTTAATAACGCGCATCGTTTTGTCTAAAAAAAGGGTTCATTTTGAAAAAAAACAATTTTTTAAAATATTGATTATTAGTTAATTATGAAGCCTTTAGCTTTAAAAGGCTTGTATTTGCTTGCATTTCAGTAAAACAGGTATGAAAAAGCCTGACAGTGAATGCCTCTGATTTTTGAAAAAAATCCTTTGCCCAAAAACAAAGATCAGACAGGGGTATAATCCCCTTCAACATCAATAAAAACGGGCATTTCAGAAGAATGAAAAACCTTTTTCCGGCTTAGGACATCTCCCCAAAATGCACTACATTTATTGTTCCCATTTGCCTCACCTAACCTTTTTACTATGTCACACCATAAAGATAAGGAAGAGAAAAAGCACCATAAGAAACATGGTGATAATCACGAAGACGTTCAGAATGCCTCTGCAGAAGTTTCTGTAAAAGGAAGTGAATCGGATGATGAGGATAAAACTTATTATCACGATGTGAAGGAGGAGAACCATAAAAAGATGAAACGGGACGAGTATGAAGAGCACTTGTCCAAGTATGCAATTGAACTCGTAAAACTCCAGGAATGGGTGAAGGCAAAAAAGCTGAAAGTGGTTGTTATTTTTGAAGGGAGGGATGCCGCCGGTAAGGGAGGTGTAATTAAGACCATTTCGGGAATCATGAATCCGCGTATCTGCAAGGTTGTTGCCCTTGGGGTACCAACGGAAAAGGAAAAGACCCAATGGTATTTTCAGCGGTATGTTGAACATCTGCCGGCCGGAGGTGAGATTGTACTTTTTGATCGTTCCTGGTATAACCGTGCCGGTGTTGAGAAAGTGATGGGTTTTTGTTCCAATGAAGACTATGAAGAGTTTCTCCGGTCAACTCCTGAGTTTGAAAAGATGCTCACCAGGGCAGGAATTATTCTGATAAAATACTGGTTCTCGGTAAGTGATGAAGAACAGGAGCGCCGGTTCAAGGAACGGATCGAAGATCCCACCAAGCGCTGGAAGATTAGTCCCATGGATGTTGAGTCCCGCAGCAAGTGGGTGGAATATTCGATGGCCAAGGACAAGATGTTTGCTTACACTGACACCAAGCAATGCCCCTGGTTTGTAGTGGAAGCAGATAATAAACGCCGCGCACGCCTGAATTGTATTCATCACCTGCTTAAGCAGATTCCATATGAGGATCTCACACCAAAACCATTCAAACTTCCTCCGAAGGTAGTGAATACGGCATATGTGCGGCCTCCTAAGGATGAACAGACATACGTGCCTGAAAAATATTAAACGAAAAATTCAAAACGAACCACTTCTGGTTTCGATTTGAACTTGGGTGAGTGGCCGGGGTGGTTCCCGGCCACTTGTATTTTCATGAATCAGGAAAAGAGGGGGCTTATCCTGTAATTGAGTAAAAACACTAGGACAGTTCTCAAAGGCGGAAGTAGCCAACGTTTTCGAGTAGAGTTTCCGATTGTACTTTCAGATCCTGGGAAGCGGTTACCAGTTCCTCGGCGGTGAGGGCGTTGTTCTGGGCCTGCCTGTTAAGTGACTGAATTGCATTGTTGATCTGTTCAGAACCCGCATTTTGTTCCAGGCTGGCTGCAGTGATTTCCTGTACCAACTGGGCTGTATTCGTAATCCGGGGAACTACCTCATTCAATTGCTTTCCTGCCTTTTCTGAAAGCGCCAGTCCATTCCTGGAAAGGGAGACAATTTCATCTGCAGCGGATTTACTGTGCTCAGCCAGTTTACGCACTTCGGAGGCAACTACCGCAAATCCACGCCCTGCAGCACCAGCCCTTGCGGCTTCCACTGCAGCATTCAGCGCCAGGATATTGGTTTGAAAAGCTATATCATTTATCACCCCTATTTTTTCCGTGATCTTTCGTATGGTACCCAATGCCGAGTCCATGTCTGAACTGGCTTCGGCTATATCATTCACCGTGGCCCGTGCTATCTTTTCTGTTTCCGAAGAGTTGGATGCATTCTGTTCAATATTGGAGGCCATTTCCTCCATGCTCGAGGAGAGTTCTTCAGCTGAGGCCGCCTGCTCCGTAGATATTCCGGATAGCTTTTCCGCGTTCTTGTTCAGTTGATCACTCATGGCAGCCAGGTCCTTCCCCGTTTGCAGAATTTCGGAAGTCACCTTCCTCATCTCATTTCTCAATTGTTCGATCGAGGTGGCCATTCTCCCCAATTCGTTTTTCCGGCTTGTCAGATCAGCGTCCGGCTTAATCTGCAGGTTACCGTTCGATAATTCGAGTATCGAGGTGGTAAGCTTACGTATTGGATTCCGGACAGAAACTTTGGTGACAGAATTGGCAGCCACCAACCAAACCAGACAGGTTGGAATAGCCCAGTAAAGGTGTATAAAACCCTTATTCCCAATAACAAATGCAACAATTCCTACTCCCATTGACGCGATGAATGTGGTAAGCGCCGTGGTAACAATCATCGTTTTCCGATACAGCACATACACCACTGTAAAGCCAAAGGGAAGCAGTCCAAAAACAATAATGAGGACAAATATTAAAACAGGATCCATAGTTAAACTTTTACAGGAATTATATTGACTGAACAAGGTTATTCATGCGATTTACAAAATATATTTAACACTGCGAAACGTTACCGGCAGTCCCCATTTTGACAAACGTACCGTAAATATTTGTTATCCGCGCCGGGTACAATATAAACCTCCTGCAGATGTATGTATAAGGAATATTTGTTTCCCCTATTCGAGGTGCGCAGGAATGAAATAATATACAGGTCCCTTTACCAGTCCACTTTGCACACTGTCGGTGGAATACACCCGTATTGAAATGATATTCAGTGTGTCCCATCGGATTTCCGGTTCACTGACATAGAATTCGACCGTTTTGGTTTTATCAGCCGTATTGAACCGGGGAGGAAGGCTGCCTGACTGACCCAACCCCCTCCCATTCAGAAAATACTGGGCTGCCTCTGCTGCCACCCCAAAATTGATTTTAATAAATCCTTTCTCCTTCACACTCGCCTTCAAGGTTTTCGGGATAATCAAATGATATCGATACCATCCCTGCCTGAGATCTTCATAACCGAACTGCTGCCAGGGAATTCCGGCATTCACTTTCTTCCAGTGCGTATCGGCATAGTTACATTCTGCCCAGCTGATACTATCCCCGGCATTAAAAAGCCACCCCTGTGTGAAATAGTATTTTTTTTGTCCATTCGCAATCAGTGACAGGAAGGCGGTGCATACCACCAGGATGTAAATGCGCATCAGTTTTTTTTTTGGAATTAGTCCGACCGCTAAAATAGGAAGAAATGCAATACCAGAAATTTATCTGTATTTTTGGGAGAATAAATCTTATCCCATGAAACGTTACCTGATAATCAGCATGGTTCTGGTCTGGGTTTTTCATAGCACCCTGCTTGCACAGGAGGAGAAAGCCCTGTATACGCTCGATAAGCATACCGCACCCGTACTCTGTGTTGCCTGGAGTCCGGATGGTAAATTATTGGCTACCGGTTCAGAAGATAAAACAATACTTATTTGGGATGCCACCAACGGAAACCTGCTGTACAACCTGGGATCAAGTCACCTGCGGAAAATCATGGCCCTGGCCTTTACTCCCGATGGTAAGAAACTAATTTCCGCAGGAGACCGGACTTTGGTGATCTGGACGAGGGAAGGGATTAAGGAAAAGGTATTGGGTAACACCACTGTTGATATCTGGAGCATCAGCATTTCGGATGATGGGAAATACATCGCAGCAGCCTCCTATGATAAAAAAATTCATGTATTCAACCTGCTTACCGGAACACCGCTTCCTCCTCTTCAGGGCCATCAATCCAGTGCCCTGGCTGTATGTTTTACGCATAACAACAAACAGCTCATTTCCGGCTCCCTCGACGAAACTATAAAGATTTGGGACCTGGACAGCAGCAAGGCAATTAAGACACTCAAGGGGCATAGCGGAAATATTTACTCCATCGACATGGCAGAAAACTCTGACTATTTTGTTTCTGCCTCGAAAGATAACTCCATTCGATTATGGAGCTTAACTTCCGACAAAAGCGTCCGTACCTTTCAGGCTGCCCAACCGATCATGTCAGTGAGCCTTGCCCGGAACGGCCGCTGGCTCCTGAGTGGAAGCATTGATAACACTGTAGTCTTGAGGGAAACTGCTACCGGAAATAAAATTTATTCCTACATTGGGTTTAAGGGTGGAATCAATGCTGTGGCTTTCAGTCCCAATGGAGAATATTTCGCAGTCGCATCCGGTGAAAACCAATGCCGGATATTCCGTACGAATCCGGATCTATTCGTAGATTATTACTTTCAGAAGGAAGCAACTGATGAACTGAATGCCTCTCCACTGTATGCTCCGAAAGGAAATGATGAAGCACGAACCGATTACAAACTGCGGCAGGATAAAGCAGCAGAGTTTCGTAAACAGGTGTATGCCAAATATTATGAGAGGTACCTCGAAAACCTTCGGGGACAGAAATTTGAATGATTATAGGTTGTTCTGTATAACCCCGCAGGGTAAAATGGCATCTATCACAACAACAGGCTACAGGAATAAACCCGCTACGTGGTACGGTACATCCGTGCAGACTTCTTCTGCAACTGCTACCTGCCTGCCGAATCAAAAGCACCTGCGCCGGCAGGCAGGCTACCACCCGCCTGCTTCGCATTCGGGCAAGCTGCTACTGCCACTGCCACTATTCTTCAGTCTCTGAAAATAAATAACCTGGCCGGCTAAATTAACTGGCCAGGTAATTAATTTGGAATCCTCAGGCAGCAACTTTCTCCCGGGTCAGGGAACTTTTAAGCGCTTGTCGTGCTATCCAGGCTCTGATTCGCCTTACACGATCGCGGTAGAAGAGACCTGCTCCCAGGAGATAAATGGTACTCGCCGGGGCGAAAGCACAGAGTGTGTGGTATCCAGCCAGGTTGGGACTTGCAGTCGCAACAGGTATGAGTGTGAGTATGGCGAGGAGGAAGAAGGTGTAACTAAGCACGCTGCTGTTCCTGAGTTTTGTTTCCATGGCAATTGGTTTAGTGTGTTGTGAAGTGTAATCCGATGTCAAATGTATTACAAGCGGTTATATCCGCCCATAAAAAAACGGTAAGTGCCCGAAATTAACCGATGAATAACCCGGAAAAAAGGTTGAATGATGATTCCTGCTATCCTCGTTTATAGCAGCAATTTCCCGCTAAATCAAATTAGCGGTAAATATTGATAATCAGATATTCCCGATTTGGCTTTCCTGTGTTTTGGAGATAAATAGTCTTGTTCTGTCACCAAGTTCAGTAATCATTGAGGAGATTTGCTGCATACTTTGAATGATCTCCGAATTCAAAGAATTTGCTTCATTAAATTCCCCGGTAGCACCATTGATTTTATCATGCAGATCCCTGAAAACTGCAGCAATTTCGTTCAGGAAAGGTGTGATCTTCTGAGATTCACTGTATGATTTCTCAGCGAGCCGTTTGACTTCCCCTGCTACAACTGAGAAACCTCTCCCGGCTTCACCTGCACGAGCTGCTTCGATAGCAGCGTTTAGTGCAAGAAGGTTTGTCTGGGTCGATATTGCATTGAGTGTCTCTGTAATAGTCTTGAATTCATTTAAAAGCCCCTTGTTTGATTTTACAATGGATAGAAGATTGCCGAACTCCTCAGTAAGTCTAGAATTGAGAGCTTGTATTTGAGTTGAATGAGAGTTAATGGCTAAGCCTTTCCCTTCCAATTCATTGGCAGTATTATAGACATTTCCTGCCAGTTCACCCAGAACTTCCGATTTATAATGATAACAATTCTCCTTGCGGTTCAATCCATTATAAACAGCAATGGCCATGTTCTCGCATGAGTTATAGCCGCAAAATGCACAGTTATAGAAATCCTTGGGTTCGTTTTTTTTCATTTCGCTATATATCTGCCGTAACTCAACTTCACTTGGCAGAGCCAATCCATTATTTCTGCTATGATCGACATATTTCCTGCTATATAAACCTGGTTTCCAATGACTATCCAGAACTTTATCCAATGCCTTCTTCTTTCTGTATTTTTGCTGTGCTGAATTATTTCTCACTTCAACCGGAAACTCGATACTATCAACGGACGCATGCACATTGGGTGTTCCAGGCCCGCCATTGCACCCATTATGGCAATTCAGGCAGTCGATTAATAATGGGGAATGGCTTTTCCGAATCTCATCGTGCAAATTGTCAAGATAAGGATATACCACCTCTTTGCCCTCTATTTTTCTTGTTTTCAAAGCGATGCCAGGAACTTCCCGTTCAGCAGTACGAAGCAATCCTCCGGGAGTTGAGAATAGTACCGCCCTTTCTGCTGGAGGATTATCAAAGTCCAGTGAAGGAAAAGATTCCAACTTAATCTTATTATCAGTTAAGTATTTTATTACTGAATTGATTGTAACATTATAATCACCCAACCCTACTTCATCAAACTCACGTCTCTTTGCATAACAAGGAGAAATGATAGCAATTTTATGAAACCGGAACTCCTGGTAATATTCACGAATCATTTTGATGGTATGCATCATTGGACTATCTGCAGGTGCAAGGTAAGGAAGCAATTCAGGACGATAGATCTCAATATAGGTCACCAGGGCCGGACATGGCTGCGAAATCACAGTGCGTGGCTTTTCGCGATCAATATAATCGAGGTATGACTTAATCGTAAGCTCCGCTCCAAAACTTACGTCAAAGTTTGCATCAATCCCCAGGGATTTTAAAAAACCATTCAGTTGAAGGTAAGTACCAGGAAAACTGGCTGCAACTGCGGGTGCTACAACAGCGACCATGGGCACACCTGCATTCAGATCTGATAAAAACCGGTCGATATCATCAATAGGTATCCTGGCTTCATGGGTGCAAGCTGAAATGCATGTTCCACAGGCTATACACATCTCAGGATTAACCCGAACCACATCCCCACTTCCATCATTGCAATATTTTGCAGGACAAACAGATATGCACTTGTGACAATTAACACACTTGCTTTCATCGACTTCAAGTACGGATACAATTTTTTTGCTCATTCTTTGGTATGTATGTAAAAAAACGTGTTAAGCCCTCTTCATTTTTCAGGTTTTTTTAAAAAAAGACCTGGCGAATGAAAAGAAGCAAATAAGACGTAAATAGAAGATCAAATATATTTACCAATTCTCAACCTACCGCCTCAATCAACAAATTCTCGACGAAAAGCCTAAATTCTTCTTTCAAAAAGGAAAAAGTTATTACTTACAGGAATTTATAACAAATAGCATGTGATGAGGAAGAAAATGGATATTGAAATGAACATCCATAATAGGCTGAGACAATGTATTTAGAGGGCTATGTCAAATACTTAAAATTACTGACAAAACTCAGCCTGGGAATTTTCTTTAATTATCTATTTGCTTTTAAAACTTTTTCCACCCAGGAATCCCCAGCCACCGCTACCAAGCAGAAAACCGAGAGCATAGCCAAAGCCATTGTTATTCCTGGCAAAAACGGTAACATCATCCCAGATCAGCATCCCTATCAGATCAAAGGGAGCGATAAGTCCATGCCAAAGGCCTGCGAAGAAACCATAAGTATGTACCTGACCCTTGAGCATATCGGTAATGGGGGCATTTTTAGCACAGGACGAGAGCACCAGAATGAAGAGCAGAAAAACGATTACAGACAGGATCTGTGTATACGATACAGGCTTTTTCATGGAAATTTATTTAGGTGAGTGAATCCGAACCACAATAAATGTACCAATTTACCATGAAAAACGGGTCCTGATGGAATAATGTTATTACTTTCTCTTAGCCGTAGGGATTTTTCTGGTAAGGTTCAACACTCCGTTAATGAAAGTAAGCGGATGTACAGGATTACCCGGTACATACAGGTCGATCCTGTAACGATCAAGAAAACTGCGGTCCAGGGCCGGACTGCCCAGGAAAATTCCACCGCTGATTGCATCGGTTCCGGCAAGGATAATCATCCGGGGTTCCGGGATGGCATCGTAGGTCATCTGAAGAGCACGTGCCATATTTGCGGTGACAGGACCCGTGATTACGATTCCGTCAGCATGCCGTGGGGAAGCTACGAATTCAATCCCAAAACGGCCCATGTCGAAATTCACATTTCCGCAGGCATTGAGCTCCCACTCACAACTGTTGTCACCACCGGCAGAGACCTGTCTCAATTTGAGGGATCCCCCGAAGGTGGCACGAATCTCACGGCGTATCTGTTTTGGATCAAGTATAACAGGTTCATCCACTCCTTCACGAATTATAAGCCTGTCCCGCACATTGGTTGCAAGATGATGATCACCGGTAAACTTGATTTTCCCGGGAAATTTTCTGGCACATTCACCACAGAAAACGCACTTTCCAAGGTCTATCCGGAGGGGATTGGCCTCGATCGCATCTGTCGGGCACAGATCAACGAGTTTTGCCTCATCTGCAGGCTGAGTGCTGATGAGTGGCCGGCCCCGGAATATCCCCGGAAGAACCGCCGTAGTGACATCCGGAATAAACTGTTTCCCCTGATGTAAAAGTATCTTAAGATTATCGATCATACCCCGTGAAATTTTCTATAAATCGTGGCCGCAATAGGATAAATCAAAGCTCTTGTTGCAGACCGGAAAATCGGATATCTCATTATTTCTCACAGCCAAGGCGAGTGCCAGCCAGTTGTGAAATGAGGGATCTTTCACCTTGTACATGACGACTTCTCCTTTCGCGTCCGTTATCGCGCAGTGGCATATCTCACCCCGCCAACCCTCGGTAAGTGAAAGCACAAAGGAAGATGGTTTCGGAGACTCTTTGAAATCCCTGCTCTCCCCTGCAGGAATACTCTCCAGCATTTTCCGTAAATAGGTAATTGACTGTTTTACCTCCTGTTTACGCACCTGTACCCGTGAATACACATCTCCATGATGTTTGATGATGGGGAGGTGAGCAAGTGCAGGGTAAAAACCATAAGGGTGAGAACTTCTGATATCCCTTTCCAGCGCATTGATACGGGCAGACATCCCGACCACACCGATAGTTTCGAGCTGTTCAGCCGTAAGCGCACCGGTTCTTTCCATACGGGAGAGTGCACTGGGTATTTTGAAAAACTCCGCACTCATTTCATCGAAATCAGGCTCAAACGCATCCAGCACCTCTTTGAGCCTTCCAGCCAAATGAGGTGAAAAACTGAATGGACTCTCCCCTACCCTTACCAGGCTCTTTGCGAATCTGTTTCCGCACCATTCCTGGAAATAATTGAGTATTGGAGTCCGCAACCTGCCATAAACTGAACTGCCCAGCTGGTATGCGATATCTGTGCATATGGCACTTAGATCGCCGGTATGTATCGCAATGCGTTCAATCTCCTGTGCCAGGGTGCGTGTAAACTTCAACTCCTCACCTGCATCAAAGCCACATAATGATTCCCACAGGTACACAAAAGCGGTGGTATGGCCTATAACACTGTCTCCGGCAATATTCTCAGCCAGAATAGTGCGTTGTAACATTTTTTTACGATCCAGAAAAAGCTGTTCAACCCCACGGTGTTGATACCCAAGCTGAATTTCAAGATGCAGGATTTGTTCCCCGTTACAGATGAATCTGAAATGCCCGGGTTCAATAATCCCTGCATGCACAGGACCAACTCCCACCTCATGCAGTTCTTCGCTGTCGATGGTATAAAATGGGTAACTGGCAATGGAACTCGCCAGATCGGCACGATTAAAAGGATAACGCACCGGCTTCAGCCAGGGATGCCCGGTAAAAGTGATTCCAAAGTTTTCATGGATCTCCCGCTCAAATTTTTCAAAGGCCGGGATATTAAAAGTTAATGATGGAAGACTCTCTTCCTGCTTCACAAGCGTTGATAATACTTCTATCTTTTGGCCGGGATCATCGGCTATGCAACAGATCAGCCGAACCAGTCCTGCATCCCGGTATCCGAAATAGTTCACACAATGACGATGCCTGGTGTTTTCCATCAGCATCATCACCTCTCTGTGAAATTCCGTGTACGGGAGCACAGGGATGTCTCTGAGCGGAATACACTGGTGATTCTGTATCGAAATAGTGTTCATGTTACCTGGGGAGAATTAAAACTGCATCCTTAATCAACTCAACAAAAACAGCCGGAGGATTGAGCCCCAGCCAAACAGCACCAAAGAGCAAAATAAACTGTGTCAACGATTCCCACGGACTGATCTTCGGCAGGTTACTTTCATCAAAGCCTTCAACAGGTGTAAAAAGTATTCTGAAGATATTTTTACCAAAGGACCAGATAATGATAGTAAGTAACAGAAGGACCAGAAGCAGGACAAAAACAAAACGACCTTCGAACAGCGACCGGAAAATGAGAAATTCACTAACAAACAGGCCGGAAGGAGGCATTGCAGTGGCACTGATAAAGCCCAGCAGCAATACAAGGGCCCCGGCAGTATTGTATTTGAAGTAATTGCCCAGGTGATAAATACTCTTGCTCTGATAAATCCTGTACAACTGATTATACTGAAAGAACAAACTTGACTTCACAAGGGAATGCAGTACAATATGCAGGATGGCAGCATAATATCCTATTCCACCTGCAGCAATACCAAGCATTACAAGCCCCATATGCTCAATCCCGGAGTATGCGAACATACGCTTCACATTCATCACCTTTGTCATATAAACAGTAGCAACGAATACTGACAATACAGCTGCCACCAGGATAATCAGATTTGCCCAGTGTTGAAGAGGACTGTATGCAATAACCGAATAAAACCTGAAAATTCCGGTAAATCCCAGGTTCATGAGCACACTTGCGAGCAGGGCTCCGGCAGGACCCGGGGCAGTATCCTTGGCATCAATCCCGGCTGTGTACATGGGTACAAGACCCAGTTTGGCGGTAAACCCGGTAAATATGAACAGGAATGCGAGTCTGAGCCAGAATGGATTCAGTTTATCTGCATGGGCAATCAGGTTCGAAAAGCTAAGATCATCCGAACCGGCATGCTGAAGCGAGAGGCTCAGGAAAAGAATGCCGATAAATACAAACGTGATACTGATGGCACAAATGAAAACATACTTCCAGGTGCCTTCGAGTGCCAGTTTATTACGATGATGGTAAATAAGAGCCGAGGCGCTTAGGGTCGTAAGCTCCGTGAAAATCCAGATAACGGCAATATGATTGGCGAGGTAGGCGGCACTGATCGAGGTAAGAAGAATGGTAAGAGCAGAGAAATAAATGGACCTCGATTGGGGTGTCTCCTTATGGCGTTCGATATACAGATAGCTGTGCAGGAGTGCAGGGATGGTAATTACACCCAGCGTCATCAGCAGCAGAACACCCAGTGAATCCATTGTAAAATACCCAAGTTCAGTACTCCTGTACCGCATTAATGCATATGCAGTGAATACCAATTGCAGAATCCCGAACAGAACGATCAATATGGTATTGAAATCCTTCCGCCGATTCAGGTAAAGGAGTCCGCTTATTATAAATGCTGAGATAAAATAAATTCCTGTCATGAGAAAAGTTCACTTAATAATCCTTCAGATTACTCAATTGGTCCACGCTAACATCCTTGAATACGTCTCCTATCTTGTTGAGGAAAATGCCAAGAATAAGCACGCTGGCAAAGATGTCAAGCATAATCCCAAGGTTTACAAGCATGGGCATTTCATTACCTACAGCCAGGGAGAGCACAAAGACTCCGTTCTCGATAAACAGGTAGCCCATGACATGGGTAATGATCTTGCGCCGGGAAGCTATCAGGTACATTCCGGTAAACAGAGTGGAGAGGGCAACCACAAAAAATATTTTATCCAGGTGCTTATCCCTGATTGAATTGGCCAGCAATATTGTGAGTACGATAATAAGGGTAGTTATCAGCAGTGAAACAAAATTTGGAAGGAAAGGCTCAGCCTCCCTCGTAATTTTGTTTTTTCGCATGATATAGCTTATGAACAGGGGTACGGCGAGGGTTTTGAATACAATGGTCTCCAGCAGGATAAGCACCAGGTTGAGCGTGTTTACCTGCTGCAACTGCAAGAAGGTAACCCCGAACAAAATGACTCCCTGGAACATGAGCACCCGCACATAAGTAACCAGCCTGTTGGCAATAGATACGTACAGGAGACTGGCAATGAACAGGATCAAGAGGACATTTATCATTGTGATGTTTTTAAACGAATTTACCCAGAACCAGCAGCACACCAAAGAATATCAGGAGGCTTACCGAGGAAAGAGCAAGAATAAACTGTGCATTATGATTCATTCTGAAACGGGCCATGAAGGATTCAATCAAGCCTACCAGAACAGCAAACATAATCTGGGTAACGAAGAAAATCCCCAGAGAAAGCGGAAGTGAAGCACCTCCCATAAATAAATTAGAGATAATCGCTCCATACATGGCAAATTTGAGATAGCCTGCGGTCATGATGAGTCCAAGGTCGAAACCGCTGTTATCGAGCACCATTACTTCATGAATCATCGTAAGTTCAAGGTGGGTTTTAGGATCATCCACCGGCATGCGGCTGTTTTCAATCATGGCAATCATAATCAGTACGAAGGATGCCATGGCCCCCAGGGCATAGGTGATGGATGAGTGCAGGTGCAGGTTCTGAAAGAGTTCAAGGAATGAGGTATTCCCGGTCAAAAGGGCAAAGGATCCCATCAGGATGAAAAATGCCGGTTCGGCAAACATGGAGAACAAGGCTTCACGGCTTGCACCCATCCCTTCGAAACTACTTCCGGTATCCATGGCGGAAATAATATTGAAGAATTTACCAAGTGCCAGCAGATAGGCAAAGAAAATAAAATCGCCATCAAAGCTGATCAGTCCCGGGAAACTGCCAAATGGTATAATCAGAATGGCCATCAGCACCGAGGCGAGGTAAACCACCGGGGCAATCCGGAAGATAATACTGGTGGTTTCACTGTAGATGGTACCCTTTCTGAACTGTCGTATTACATCCTTCACAGGCTGCAGGACTCCGGGGCCTTTTCGCCCGGATGTCCAACTCCTTGTACGAAGGATGATGCCGGTAAAAAAGACTGCTGTAAGAAGAATGAGCGCCAGACTGAGCATCTTAAAAGTTCTTTATAAAATGAGTAATTGTGTAAATCAGGTCAATCAGATAAGGGATACAGACAATACAGGCAATGAATGAAATCCCGTACAGGATATATCGTTGCAGGTGTCCTGAATGGATAAAAAGGAACCGGTTCGAAATTCTGTCAATCATACGGGGGATCCTGTCGATGAAGTTGGTCTCTATTTTATCACTTGGTTCAGTAGCATATTCCTTATCCTCCGGAAAGAATTCGCTTATTTCGGTATCGCGTTTCGTAATGTGAAGGATAGGCTTGGCCAGCTTTGCATAGCTCCTGACAAAGGAGGATGCTGTATACTGAAGGTTACTGCCACTGGCCGGATACCCGCATCCCCAGGTTACCCCCATCGCTGTTTTATGCCTGTGGTTAACAGCACGCCTGATCAGTGCCAATGCTGCCACCAGCAATAGGAAGGCTGCGCTTGCCCGTGTTATGACCTGCAAAGAATCAAGCACTCCCACCCGTATAAGACCCAGGTTGAAAACCATTCCATCGGTGAAAAGCCTCACAGGGCTATCGAGTATATTAAGAAAAACTGAAGGGAACAGACCTATAAACAGGATGAACACGGACACAGCATACATGGGTAAAAGCTGAATAAACTTTACTTCCTGGCATTTCTCCATATCAAGCTGACGGGGAGTTCCCAGGAAGACAATACTGAATGCCTTGGTAAAGCACAAGAGGGCAAGCCCTCCAATCATTACAAGGCCTAGCAGTGAAAACATTAGAACTATCAGGGAGACTATACCTGCACTATACAACCAGTTGTAAATACCCCCATAAATAATGAATTCGGAAATAAACCCATTAAGCGGTGGAAGACCGCAGATAGCAATGGCTGCCAGCAAAAACAGTAAGCCGGTTCGCGGCATCTTCCGCATCACACCGCCCAGTTGGTCTATATGCAGGCTGTGAAGAACCTGTTTAATATTTCCCGATGAATAGAAGAGCAGGGACTTAAAGAGGGAATGGTTCAGGGTATGAAGCAGTGCTCCCATGAAGCCAAGTATGGCCATCCATTTATTGGTATTCCCGAGACCAATACAGCCGATGCCGATGCCAATGCCAATGATTCCTATATTCTCAATACTGTGATATGCCAGCAGGCGCTTCAGGTCGTGCTGTATGATGGCCAGCATAACCCCGTATACTCCGGTGATTATGGAAATGAAAAGAATAAAATAACCAATTGCTGCATAGTCTGTCTTGACAAGCAGGATCATCCGCAGAATACCATAAATACCTATTTTGATAATCACCCCGGACATCATTCCGGAGACATGCGAAGGTGCAGCGGGATGAGCCCAGGGCAGCCAGGTATGAAAGGGGACAAATCCGGCTTTGATGGCAAATCCCACAAAGAAAAAGAGGAAGAGTATAATACTGGCAATTTGGGGTTCCTGTATTGCAAACTCAGTGATGGCTGTAAAATCATACCGTCCTGTTTTAAATGCCACATATATAATAGCAAGCATAAGAAACACCACCGCGATATGGGATTGAATAAGGTAATTTATCCCTGCCTGCATGGTTTCCTTCTTATAATGCTCAAAAATTACCAAAATGAAAGCTGAAAGAGCCATCATTTCCCAGCATAACAGAAAGGCCATTCCATTTTGGACAGAGCAAATTCCCAAAAGGGCAACATGTACCAGTATAACCGCCACCCAGTGCAAACTGAGATTGGCTTTTTGCTCCCGATACTGTCGCATATAACTGATTCCATAGAGGGTTCCCGTTACCAGCGTAAAATTTATTGTGAGAATAAACCAGGCGGAAAGAGCATCAATCCGGATAAGGACTTCCCCAAATGGGATGGTACCGGTAAGTACCTGATTGAACGGGTGACCTGCCAGGGCCTGAACAGAGGGAATACTACTGATTACTGAATTGGCGATTACTGCCATAAATGCAATAATCCCCTTGTACCTGGATGCTGCAAAGAGAATTCCGGTTCCGGCAATAAATGATATCAGTAGCACCAAATTAATCAAAACATTGACTCTATGAGGGATCCAAAAAACACAAGTAAAATAAATACAATACCATACAGAACATAGGCCTGGATACGACCATTCTGAACAAAATTAAACAAATGAATGAGTTGCCTGATAATTTTAAGCAATGGATCAACCACCCGGGTCTCCATAACATCCACATAAAGTGTATAATGCTTTCGTCTTAAAGGAAATACCTCGGACTGGTGCAGTTCATTGTATAGCTTTTTCTCCGGTAGCACACTATTGGTTAGTTTTCCCAGATTTTTCGAAAATGACTTTCCGGTATATTGCATCCTGGCCGAGGGTGCCTCATATGCACAACCCCAGGTAGTGTTTTCCTTTACACTAAGCCTCCGGTTTACCATGGACTTCATGAGAAGTCCGATGGCAACCAATCCAATCAGTCCAAGTGAAAAGAGGCCAATCTGATTTGCCAAAGGAACAATATCCTGCAGGAAGTCCGTAAATAATACATCCCCTGTCATCTGCGACAAAACAGATGCAGCGGGACGAATAAATAGTCCCGGGAAAACAACCACTGCAAGCATGACTCCCAGCGTAAGATACTGCGGTAAAAGCATCAGAGGAGAAACTTCGCGGGGTAATTCTGTTCTCCGGGTACGTGGGGAACCAAGAAATATGATGCTGAATGATTTTGAAAAGGAAATTATGGAGATACCACCGATGATGCATAAGCCTGCTACCACCAGGATAAACATGATTGTCAGCACGCTGTTCCCGATCATCATTCCCTTAAAGAGTCCAAAATACACCAGGAATTCGGAGATGAACCCGTTCAGTGGCGGAATGCCTGCGATGGCAAGGGAACCGGCCAGAAATATTCCCGCAGTGTGCGGCATTTGTTTTCCTAATCCTCCCAGTCGCTCAATTTCACGGGTGTGCGTCTGCATATAAACTGATCCTGCTGCAAAAAACAGCAAGGATTTGATAAGCGAATGATTGAGCACATGAAGTAAAGCACCACCAAAGCCAAGGAAAAAAAGAAAATCATTGTGAAGACCTTTTCCAATAATTCCCAGGCCTATTCCTATCCCGATTATCCCGATATTTTCAATGGTACAATATGCCAGCATCTTCTTCAGGTCCCGCTGTACCGACGAATTCATGATCCCGTAAATTCCGGTGAGCATGGACAGGAGGATGAGGATGGTACCCACCATCATAAAGCCATCACTCAGATAGCCTGAAACCCTTATAATACCATAAATTCCCATTTTTACAATCACGCCGGACATTATTCCTGAAATGTGGGAGGGTGCAGCCGGGTGAGCATGTGGCAGCCAGGTATGCAGCCCGAGAAATCCCGATTTAAATCCAAAGCCTGCCAGAAAAATAAGAAACAGCCAGATATTGGAATGTCCGGTAAAAAAGCGTTCTATTCCCTTAAAATCGAAAGTGCCTGTTTCAACATAAGCCCACAGAAAGGCAATGGTAAGCAGTACAACACTCAGATGCATCTGGACCAGGTAATTGATACCGGCCCGAACTACCTTCCCGTCATTTGAATTGAAGATTACAAGAAAAAGCGAGGAAAGCGACATCACCTCCCAAACAAGTATAAAAGCCAGACCATTCTGAACAGAACAAACCCAGAACATGGATGACTGGAAAAGAAGAAATGAAACCCAGTGCAGGGCCAGGGTACCACGGCTGGCCTTATAAGAACGAAGATACCCGGTTCCATACAATACTGCCGTAACCGATACAAAATTGATGAGAAGAATAAACCAGGATGAGAGTCCATCGATGCGCACGGGAACCTCACCCAGAAATGAACCTCCATATAAAATTATCTCGGGGTTTCCGGATTTCAGTCCCTTCAATGCAAGTACCGATGTAAGGACCGCGGTAATAAAAACAGTGGAAATAACAGCAATTATCCGGAATCTGCCATTCAATATCAGAACCAGAAATATTCCTGCCACCAGGAAAACAAGATGCAATAAAAGGAAATCCGACGCACTTCCGAACCCTTCAAAACCCATCAGAACAAGGTTATTATTAGAATATTGGGCATTTCAAAAAACTCCAGGTTGATATATACTCCCTGCTCACGTGCAATGATCCGGCTATTCATAGGGACAGGCGAACTCTCTGCCCGGACACTGATAGCGTAAACCGGCATTATGCAGGTGCTATCAAATCTTACAACCCGGCGCAAAATAAAGGCAATTCAATCTATAAATTTTTGAGAGAGGTCAATATATTTATTGATATAAATCAATTATTTTTGATTTTCCATTTAGGATCAGCCATTCCGGAGGATCAAAAAGCTTTAGATTATGAGAGGATTGGACCATTTTCCCATAGAAAAATTCACTTCGCGCAACGACTCCATTCTCAAGGACCTTTCAGCGCCGCTTCGAAAAAATATTGAGCAATTGATGATTGACCGGTCCTACAAGAAGGGTCAGAATATTTTTCTGGAAGGATCCTTTCCGGCCGGTATTTTTTACCTGCGGGAGGGGCTTGTGAAGAAGTACAAAACGGACCAGGTCGGCAAGGAGCACATTCTTTACCTCTGTTCCAGCGGAGAGCTACTGGGGTATTCGGCCCTGCTGTGCCATGAGAGTTACCCTGATTCAGTCAGTGCGCTTGAACCATCGGTTCTTGGTTTTATTCCAAAAAAGAGTTTCTGAAAGTTTTATCAGAACTGGGGAGTTGTGGATGGGGATGCTTGCCAGCCTGAGTCATGAGTTTGGTGTGCTGGTAAACAGTGTCACCGTGTTTGCACGGATGTCGGTACGGGAGCGCCTGGCCCTTATTCTACTGCTGCTGGCCGAGAAATTCAGGAACAGGCAGGGAGCAGGTACCAAGGACATCCGGCTTTCCAGATCAGATCTGGCCAACATGGTAGGTACCGCAACGGAAACCCTGGTACGCCTGTTACAGGAATTCAGGAAAGAAGGTATTATAAGCACTTCCGGCAGATCAATTTCTATTATCAAACCGCGGGAACTGATTCGTATTTCAAAGTTTTACTAGTAGGTATCAATTCCAAGAATATCGAAAACGAACGCATACTGCCGGGCCAGCTCCTTCAAAGAATTGAACCGTCCGCTTGCACCTCCATGCCCTGCTTCCATATTAACATGGAGATAGAGGCGGTTGTTATCAGTTTTATTGGCTCTGAGTCTGGCCACCCACTTCGCCGGTTCCCAGTACTGTACCTGGGAATCCTGCAGGCCGGTTGTAACCAGCATGTTAGGATAATCCTTTTTTTCAACCTGGTCATATGGTGAATAGGAAAGCATATACTCGTATTGTTCCTTGATCGATGGGTTGCCCCATTCAAGCCATTCGAAGGTGGTGAGCGGGATAGTCTCATCCATCATGGTGGTAACCACATCCACAAAAGGAACCGCAGCGATGATTCCGCGATAGAGATCGGGCCGTAAATTGGAAATGGCTCCCATGAGCAATCCGCCAGCGCTTCCGCCGGAGGCAAACAGCTTATCTTTTGCTACATATTTATTAGTGATCAGCCATTCGGAACAATCGATGAAATCATAGAAGGTATTTTTCTTGTGCATCATCTTCCCGTCATCGTACCAGGCACCACCCATTTCCTGTCCGCCCCTTACGTGGGCCACAGCCCAGATAAAACCCCGGTCGAGCAGGCTGATACGAGTGCTGCTGAAAGTGGCCGAAGAGGAATAGCCATACGCACCATACCCATAAATCCAACCCGGCATGCTTCCGTCCTTCTTAAAAAGGTCCTTCCGATAAACAAGTGAAAGCGGGATGATTTTACCATCACGTGATTTCACAAGTACTCTTTCGGTCTGGTAATTCTGCCGGTTGAATCCACCCAGCACTTCCTGTTCTTTAACGAGGACCTTCTCCCGCGAATCCATGTTGTAGTCGTAAGTGGAAGAGGGAGTAGTCATGGACTGGTAGGAATAACGAAGGGTGTTTGTCTGAAATTCGGGGTTATATCCAATGGAAGCCTCGTAAGCAGCCTCACCAAAGTCCACCTCATGAGATGAGCCGTCGGACCAGCGAATTACACGTATCCGTGCCAGGCCCTGGTAGCTGTGCTCGGTAACCAGGTAATCCCTGAAAAAGTCAACCCCCTCAAGGAGCAGTGTATCATTTTCTGGAATCACATCCTTCCAGTTGGCCTTGCCGCAAGCGGATACCGGGGTCTCAACCAGTCTGAAATTAGTCGCTTCCAGGTTAGTATATATGTACAGTTTGTCACCACTGTTATGAAAAACTGAATACTTAACATTGTTTTGCAGGGGGTTAACCAGCACAGGTTTGGAAGGTTTGTCGGCGTCGATCAGCAGTGAATAGGAAGCATCGGTCCGGCCAGATTCAATGATGATATATTTCTTTGATTTTGACTTGCTCACCGAACAATTGAGTGTTTCGTCGTTCTCCGTGAAGATAAGCTGATCCCCGCTCACCGGCTTGCCAATAAGATGCCGCATGACCTTGCTGTCGCGAAGGGTAACCGGATCCGGTACACCATAATACAATGAAAGGTTATCATTTGTCCAGACACATCCTCCCCTGGTATTGGGAATAACATCAGCCAGAAATTTTTTTGTTGAGATATCCAGTATCCGGATTGTATAAAAATTCCGGCCTGCAGTATCCATAACCACTGCAACCATCCTATGATTGGGGCTTACGCTCACTGAAAAACTCAGAAAAGATTTTCCCTTTCCCAGTTCATTCCCGTCCACCAGTACCTCCTCATCTGCAGCCAGGCTACCTTTTTTCCTGCAGAATACCGGGTATTCACCTCCGGTAACATACTTTGAATAATAGTAATAATCATCGATTTTGTAGGGAACTGAAACATCCTGTTCTTTCAGCCTGCGTCTCATCTCATTGTAAAGGGTATCCTGCATGGGCCGTGTATGAGCCATCATGGTATCGGTATAGTGATTTTCCGCCTTCAAATAATTAATAACGGCAGTGTCCTCCCGCTCCCGCAGCCAGAAATAATTATCCACTCGCCGGTCCCCGTTTTTTGAAAGCACTTCATGAGGGATGATCCTGGCTACCGGTGGAGTCACCTCAGGGAGGGCGGGAGTCCTTTGATTGGAGCAGGAGGCAGAGAAGATCACGAGGCTCATCAGGATGATGAACCGGAAATTCTTGAAATTCGGCTTCATAGGTTAATGGGATTTATTTACCAGGGATAATTATAGTGTGTATTCGCCTTCAAACACCCTTTTGGCAGGGCCTTCCAGTGTAATTCCATTGAATCTTCCCTCAGGCAGCTTCGTAAAGCTCACCACCAGGTTACCTCCAAGGGTCCGGATATTGAATGACGAATTGTCAGCATTCAATTTCAGGCTGGCAGCCAGGGAAGAGGCTGTCACTCCGGTTCCGCAGGAAAGTGTTTCATCCTCAACACCCCTTTCATAGGTACGTACATAGAGGGTGTTCCGGTCCAATACCTGCACAAAATTCACATTGGTGCCGCCGGGCTGGAATGCATTACTATAGCGTATCTCACGTCCCCTCTCCACAATTTTCAATGAATTCACATCCTCTACAAAGAGCACTGCATGGGGTGAACCGGTATTGAGAAAATAATGATCCTGCTCCGCACGAATCCCATCCACATCCGACATCCTGAGCTTCACATATTCCTCAGCTGTTACTTCAGCCTCATGCACTCCATCAACGGCCATAAACCGGGTTTTCTTCCCGATTAACCCAAGGCTGTTGGCAAAGGAAACCATGCATCTGCCGCCGTTTCCGCACATACTCCCTTCCCTGCCGTCTGAATTATAGTATTTCATACTGAAATCATAATGGTGGTCTCTGCCAAGCAGCATCAGTCCGTCTGCCCCGATTCCGAATCGCCGGTGACAGAGTTTAGCTACTGTTTCATCTGTTAAATGAAGTGAATTTTCCCGGTTGTCAAGAATGATGAAATCATTCCCTGTTCCTTGGTATTTGTAGAAATGAACTGTCATGCGCAGTTAAAAAAAGTTAAATGAAACTGACTTCTCAAACAATGGCAAATGAATTGCCGTTAATTTGTCATCAAACTTAAGCATCAAAGGTAATCACTAAAAATAATTGTGCTATGAATACCAGGCGTTTTTTAGGTACTCTGTTGGTAGGGTTCATTGGTGGGCTGATGGCTCTGGGGGTATTTCTGATGACAACCAAAAATAATCAGGTTGCCCGGGTAAGTGTTCCAGGGCAGACCGCGCAGTTAGTAAACTATAGTGGCGGATTTGAAACAAATTCCCCGGATTTTACTGTTGCAGCTGCGAAAACGGTACATGGTGTAGTTCATGTAAAAACCACCCAGATGGTGCAACAGAACTACCGCAACCCGTTCTTTGACCTGTTCGGCTACCCACAGGATTCGAAACCTGAGCCCATGATGGGCTTTGGATCGGGTGTAATCACCAGTCCCGACGGATATATCGTCACAAACAACCATGTAATCGACGGGGCTGAGAAAATTACCGTTGTACTCAATGATAACCGGGAGTTTGAAGCGAAGCTGATCGGGAAAGATCCAAGTACCGATATTGCCCTTTTGAAAGTGGACAGCAAGGATCTGCCAACGATTCCCTGGGGAAATTCAGATGCACTTAAACTTGGGGAATGGGTGCTTGCAGTGGGTAATCCCTTCAATCTGACTTCCACGGTAACAGCCGGAATAGTAAGTGCCAAGGGCCGCAATCTGAAGATGCTCGATGATAATTTCCGCATTGAATCATATATTCAGACTGATGCTGCACTTAACAAAGGCAACAGCGGTGGCGCCCTTGTCAATACCGATGGGGAACTGGTGGGAATTACCTCAGCCATTGTTTCACCATCGGGGGCTTATGCAGGTAACTCCTTTGCTATCCCGGTAACCATTGTAAAAAAAGTGGTAAATGACCTTATTGAATTTGGCGAGGTGCAGCGAGCCCTCCTCGGAGTAAATATTAGCGATGTGACTGCCGAGGTGGCCAAGGATCAGGGGCTGGACAAGATTCAGGGCGTGCTTATCAGCCAGGTAACTGATGACGGTGCTGCCTCGGATGTCGGGATCAAAAAGAATGACATTATCCTTTCCATCAATGATATTAAGGTGAACTCCGTTGCCGAATTACAGGAACAGATAGGACGGTACAGGCCGGGTGAAAAAGTAAATGTTCTGGTCCTCCGCGATAACAAGGAGAAACAGTTCGAGGTGGTACTTCGCAATATGCAGGGCAGCACCAGCGTTGTAAAGAAAGAGGAGATCAGCATGGTGCTGGGAGCGACTGTTGCTCCTGTTAACGAACAGGATAAACAAAAACTCGGATTGAAAAATGGCATCCGCATCCTGAATGTTGGAACCGGGAAATTTCAGACCGCAGGAATCCGGAACGGATTTATCATCACACGCGTGAACAACAAGCCTGTCAATACGGCAGCTGAACTGAACCAGGTTATTTCGGAGGTGAAAGGCGGCGTGTACATCGAAGGGGTTTATCCGAACGGGATGATTGCCTACTATGCCTTTGGATTATAAAACTTACGTTGTGGTACGTTGATTAATTTGCATGGTAAACTCGAAAAAGGCTGTTCAGCAGAACAGCCTTTTTCTACTTATTAAATGATCTTTGATACCATATTTTAGTGATAAATATCATCTTTTGTAAAAGTAACTTTACGTAAAAAGTACGTATACTACTTTGCCAGTAAGGGTCTCAGGAATTTCGACTGTATTATTGAATAGGTTCACTGGCAAAGGCTTTGCCTAATTTAAATTGATTTTAAATTCGAGTTGACATAACTTCGCACAGATAAAAAACAAGGGATAGCAAGGGATCATGAGACAACTAAAAATTACAAAATCCATAACCAACAGGGAAAGTGCATCATTAGACAAGTATCTGCAGGAGATTGGAAGAGAAGAACTTATAACAGTTGAAGAAGAAGTTGAACTGGCTCAACGGATCAAAAAAGGCGACCGGGAAGCGCTCGAAAAACTTACCCGTGCCAACCTTCGGTTCGTGGTCTCAGTTGCAAAACAATATCAAAACCAGGGACTTAGTCTCCCCGACCTGATCAACGAAGGAAATCTGGGATTGATCAAGGCAGCCGAGAAATTTGATGAAACCCGTGGTTTTAAGTTTATCTCCTATGCTGTATGGTGGATTCGGCAGTCGATCCTCCAGGCCTTAGCCGAACAGTCAAGGATAGTTCGTCTCCCCCTCAACCAGGTAGGCAGTCTGAACAAGATCAACAAGGCTTTTTCACGCTTCGAACAGGAGAATGAAAGAACTCCCTCACCTGAGGAACTGGCTACCATGCTCGAGCTTCCCAAAGAAAAAATTGCCGATACACTGCGTGTTTCCGGCCGGCACGTTTCTGTTGATGCTCCGTTTGTTGATGGAGAAGACAACAGTCTGCTCGATGTTCTGGTCAACAATGATTCACCCATCGCCGACCGATCGCTGATCAAGGAGTCGCTTTGTGTGGAGATCGAACGCTCCCTTTCCACGCTCACCGAACGTGAACGTGATATTATCCGTTATTTCTTCGGCATTGGTTGCCAGGAGATGACCCTGGAAGAAATTGGTGACCGCTTCGGTCTCACCCGTGAGCGCGTTCGTCAGATCAAGGAAAAAGCAATCCGGCGCCTTCGTCATACTTCCAGAAGCAAGTTGCTTAAGGCGTATTTGGGATAGATATTAATGTTCCGGGTTCCGGGTTCCGGGTTCCGGGTTCCGGGTTCAATGTTGGGGCGGGAGGATAACCTTCGCCCCTTTTATTTAATTGCCCTTCCTGTTCAGAAGTTCCTGCAGGGCATACATCTCATCGCGCAGGCGGGCAGCTTCGATGAAGTCGAGTTCTTTGGCAGCTGCCTCCATTGACTTCTTTGTTTTCTCGATTGCCTTTTCCAGGGCCCGGTTGTCCATGTATTGAACCACGGGATCGGCTGCCACATCGATTGTCTCCTTTTCAACATACATATTGCCTTTCGCAGAAGGAGACAATAGCTCTCCCATGATAGAGCGGATTGATTTTACAATCTGGGCAGGGGTAATATTATTATCAGCATTGTACTTGAGCTGCTTCTCCCGGCGTCGCGTGGTTTCGTCAATCGTAAGCCGCATGGAGTCGGTAATCCTGTCAGCATACATGATAACTGACCCATTCAGGTGACGGGCGGCACGACCTGCAGTTTGTGTGAGGGAACGCGCTGACCTGAGGAATCCTTCCTTGTCTGCATCCAGGATCGCTACCAGGGACACTTCCGGTAAATCGAGCCCTTCGCGAAGAAGGTTCACTCCCACCAGCACATCAAAGGCTCCTGACCTGAGTCCTTCCATGATCTGCACACGCTCGAGGGTATCTACATCCGAATGGATAAACTTGGTGCGCACACCATAGCGGGACAGGTAACCCGTGAGTTCCTCAGCCATCCGCTTGGTAAGGGTAGTAACCAACACCCGTTCCTTTCTCCCTATTCTCAATTCGATCTCATTCATCAGATCATCAATCTGATTCAGGCTCGGGCGCACGTCGATCACGGGATCCAGCAAGCCTGTAGGTCGAACAAGTTGCTCAACGATGACACCTTCGCACTTTGCAAGTTCATAATCAGCAGGTGTGGCACTAACGAAAATGGTATCCCCCACCAGTTCTTCAAATTCATCGAACTTAAGTGGCCGGTTATCCATGGCCGCCGGCAAACGGAAACCGAATTCAACGAGGTTTTGCTTCCTGCTCCGGTCACCTCCGTACATGGCTCTTATCTGGCCTATTGTTACATGGCTTTCATCGATTACCGTAACAAAATCGTCGGGAAAATAATCCATCAGGCAAAAGGGGCGTTTCCCGGCAAGACGGCCATCGAAATACCTCGAGTAGTTCTCGATACCAGAACAATACCCTAATTCCCGGATCATTTCAAGGTCATAATTCACCCGGTCATCCAGACGTTTGGCTTCCAGGAACTTCCCCTCCCCCCTGAAAAACTCAACCTGGCGCACCAGGTCATCCTGAATCTGCCTTATCGCTTCCTGCATGCGATGCTTTGAGGTAACAAAAATATTTGCCGGGTACACCACTACTTCTTCATGATGATCACTCACATGCCCTGAAACCGGGTGGATGGTCTGTATCTCTTCTATCTCATCCCCGAAAAAGACAAAGCGATAGGCGTAATCATTGTACGCCAGGAAAACATCCACTGTATCACCGATTACCCGGAAATGGCCATTCTTGAATTCAATTTCATTACGTGAATAAAGACTATCTACCAGTTTGCGCAGAAATTGATTCCTGCTTATTTTCATTCCCCGGGTAATATGAATGGTGTTATTGTAAAAATCATCCGGGTTTCCAATACCGTAAATACATGATACTGACGATACCACTATCACATCCCTTCGTCCGGATAAAAGCGCGGAAGTCGCACTCAGACGAAGTTTCTCGATCTCTTCATTGATCGAAAGGTCTTTTTCAATATAGGTATCAGTAACAGGAAGGTATGCCTCAGGTTGATAATAATCGTAATAGGATACAAAATATTCTACGGCATTCTCCGGGAAAAACTGTTTGAATTCACCGTAAAGCTGTGCTGCCAGGGTTTTATTATGGCTAAGCACCAATGTTGGACGTTGCACCTGCTCGATGACGTTGGCGATTGTAAAGGTCTTGCCCGAGCCGGTAACTCCAAGCAGGGTCTGAAAACGGGAACCATTACGGAGTCCTTCGGTAAGCTGGCGGATGGCCTCCGGTTGATCACCGGTAGGCTTATAATCGGAGGTAATTTTAAATTGCATGAAGGATGAAGTTAAGAGTGAGCTGGAGTTAAGAGTGAGATGGAGCTAAGAGTGAGCTTGAGTTAGGAGTGAGGTGGAGTTGAGAGTGAGATGGAGTTAAGAGTGAACTTGAGTTAAGAGTGAACTTGAGTTGGGAGTGAACTTGAGTTGGGAGTGGACTTGAGTTAAGAGTGAGCTTGAGTTAAGAGTGTGCTGGAGTTAAGAGTGAACTTGAGTTAAGAGTGAACTTGAGTTGGGAGTGAACTTGAGTTGGGAGTTTTGAGGTTAAGGGGGTGTGAATTTTGATGAAAGGACGGTTAGGGGTTTTGCCGGGATATGGTGATAACTGCAAAGGTAGTACTTCATTTTTTTATTTCAGACGGGGAATTTATCCTTTATACCTATAGATTTTCAGGCCTTATTCCCTGTTTCTTTCAGAATCGGTCCCTGCACTCGGTATTGTCCGGAAGCAAATGACAAAAATTTATTATTTTTACCTAAATGACTTATGCATGGAACAGCAGGATGATGCCCTATAAAAAGGGTTGCCAAGCCAAAAGCAGAACCAGGAACTACTGAGCAGAATGAGCATTTCCAGAAACTGGCTGAAAAGCTAAGCGAGGAAAATGGACTGCCGAAAATGATTCCCGGAACTCCTCTGGAGGCCGATAAGGCCTTGTTGAAGAAGTCAGAAGACAAGCCACCGCTTTGCCCAAGAGCAGGACACTGTTCGTCGACATCCATTGGCTGAGGAAGACGAACGAGCAAGATGAACCAGAGGGCCCTGATGGACGAACTGGATGGCATTAATTACCAGTTTGACCAGATCATTGAGTCGCTGAAGGCCCAGAAACACAAGACCATCGGAGAAGACTCTTACATGTGTGCTGGCGGGATTCCGGTAAAGAATATTACCAAACTCGGTGCAGGAAGTCCCTGGCAGGCCTGAGAATGATGAATTACCTGAATGATATTCAGAAGGACCAGAAAGAGATAGATTCTTGGAACCTGCGTATCGGTATCCACACGGGTTCGGTAGCAGCAACTACAACAGGGCAGAAAAAGCAAGCTATGATATCAAAGGTGATATGGTAAATATTGCCAGTCGCATGGAGAGTTTCGGTGACTACGGTCATATCCTCATCTCGGCCACATATGAACTGGTTAAGGAGTTCTTTATTTGTGAGTATTACGGGAAGCTTCCGGTTAAGTATCAGAACGATCTGGAGGTTTACTCTGTAAAAGGATTGCGCCCGGAGTTTTCCATCAATAACGCAGGCATCGAGCCTAACAGCCTGTTTGATACGAAGTTTAAACTAATCCAGTTTACTGACCTGCAGGAGGTCATTCTCGATAAACTGGAAAAGGAACTCCCCGCAATCTATACTACCACAATGTAAAACACACAGTTGATGTGGTTACCGAGGTTGAACTGATTGGCTGGGCTGAAGGTTGTTCGGACGATGAGATTCTTATCCTCAAGACAGCAGGACTTTTCCATGATGCAGGGCATACCATCTCCTATAAGGATCATGAAGAGCGGGGATGCGAGATTGCACGCGACTTTCTGCCCAGGTACGGTTACTCCCAGGAGCAGATCGACCGCATTTGTTCAATCATTATGGCTACCAAATTGCCTCCCAGACCCACCAACCTCCTTGAGAACATCATCTGCGATTCTGACCTTGATTACCTGGGGCGCAGCGATTTTATCCCGGTATCCAATACCCTGTACCAGGAGTTAAGCGACCGCAACATGATTGGCACTTTGAATGAATGGAATAAGCTTCAAATCAAATTCCTGAGCGGGCACCAGTATTTTACCGATACGGCCCAGCACCTTCGTGAGGTGAACAAACAAACCCAGATTGAGCGCATCCGGGTGACGATTACCGAGGATTAGGATCAAAAAAAAACCTCATCATGCCTGTACAACACGATGAGGTTTCTTTTTTTGGATAATCCCCATTTCACAGGACTGATGCGGCAGCCCAACCGCCACCCGGTGCCATGCTGACAGGAATCGTCTCCCCGGCCTTAACGGTCTTCAACTCGCGGACATAGTCATTACCTACACGGGCATTGCCCTGTCACGGAAAAGTTCAATTGTGTAGTTTCCCTCTTTCAAAAAGCGAAAGTTCCAGTTTGAGATCGCGTGCGGTCCAATCGGTCATGGCTCCAACCCACCATGTATCTCCTTTTCTGCGGGCCATCAGAGGTAGTCTCCTGCCTTTCCATCGAGAGCTTTGGATTCGTCCCAAACAGTGAGCACCAGCCAGAAAATTCAAGTATGTCAGGTTCTTTCTCATAAACTGTTGGAGCATCGCTTGTCATTTCCAGCGGTGCATACAACACAACATTATACATAGCCAACTGCTGGCAGCGGGTACCCTGGCTCACCGGACGGGCCGACACAATACGGAAATCTTCTGCATTAACGTTATTTAAAGCACCAGGAGTATAATCCATGGGCCCGGCCACCATTCTGATAAAGGGGATAGATACGGCATGTTCGGGAGTTGCCTTATTTGAAAACTTGTTGTACTCAAGTCCCTGAACCGCCTCCCTGTTGATTACATTTGGATAAGCCCGTTCCAGTCCGGTAGGCTTGTATGCACCGTGAAAATTTACCAGCATATGGCGTTTGGCGGCTTCCTTTGCCAGCCGTTCATAGAAATTAACTACCTCCTGGTCATCCCGGTCCATAAAATCAACCTTCAGACCTGCCACACCCCATTTTTCAAACTGGGTGAGGGCCTCTTCCATCTGACGATCAAGTGTATGCCACACGCACCAGAGTATGATCCCTACATTTTTTTTCGGTATATTTAAACAGGTATTGCATGTCGAGGCCGGCCTCAGGGTTGGGTTGGTGCCAATCTTTAGAGACCTGTCATTGACCTTCAGCAGGCCTAAACTTGGTCGGACCAGCCCTCATCCAGGTTGATATACCTGAAGCCGTTACGTGTATGAAGCTGACAAAATATTTATATGTTTCGGTGTTGAAGCCAGTCTTGAAGGGCAACGCCGGTAAGGTTATTTGCGTTCCACCAGTCCCATGCTACCTTGCCGGGCTTAACCCAGAGGCATCCCTCGATCTTGTTTTCCGAGGTACAGGTATGTAAGGTTATTATAAAGCAGGTCCTTGTCTTCAGCAGCAATAACTGCCAGTCGCCATGGGAAACTGCGTGTTCCGGAGGTGGAGGCCAGATAATCATGACGCTCAAGTACTCACATTGAACCCATTGAAATTCCTCCCTGCCTTGTTTTGGCAGGAGCCTTCGGGAGACTGCCGCGAAGTCCGGTACCACCGTCCCAGGTGAGATAGAGGCCAGGATAGTCGAGCAGATCACTCTCGGCAAATACAACTTTTGCAATGCCGGCATCCACATAGAAAGGCAGGCTGGCTATCTTATTCGAATCGAGATAGGAAAAAGGCTGATCGACATAATGCTCTTCATAGGAAGATTCAAAGCCCGGTACACGATGCATCATAGCGCGGTACTGCTTGTAAAAGCGAAAATCGACTTCCTCATCAGCTACCTGGATGGTGCCGGGGAGACGGGTAACAAAGCGGTAAGCCAGTCCATTATTGTATACCCTGAAGATCACAGAATAATTTCCGTTGAAACTCATTTCAACTTCATTATAAACATCAGGATATTCGGAAGCCATTCCATACAGGGGTTTAACTACCGTATTCACAGACCGGTACACCGGTTTTCCAATCAGCTTTGGAGTCTGACCAAGAACTGCCCCGTCTTTTATTTTCATGCTCAGGGGGGAGAGATCAAACAAAGGCTGGCTGGCATAATCAGCCTTGAAAAGGATCTTTTCACCCAATTGTATCTCCACCCTGATTTTCAGGTCGGGAGAAGTAATAAGCACTGATTTGGCAGCAAACAGGCTGGTTCCGGCAAACAGGAAAACCAGGCCTGCAAGAAATAATTTCAGTTTCATTTTTTTCAGGTTTAATGGAGGATGAAGATACAAAAAAAGTATTCCCCTCAAAGAGGCAGATGACGAAGCAGTGTTTTCCTGAATTTCTTTTTCCCGTTCTTCTCAAAGCCGATATTCTTGATCAGGCCATAGGTTATAACTCCGATCAGTATCATTCCAAGGGCAAAAAATCCGTAGGAAACAGGCCAGGACATATTCTTTGTAAAAATCGTATACTCCGACATACCTCCCATGCTGGCAATAATATTCAGGGGCATAAACACGATACTGATGATGGTAAGCTTCCTGATGAGCATGTTCATATTATTATTGATGATGGATGATCGGGCATCCATCAACTCGGTAAGGATGTTGGAATACATCTCAGCCTGCCTCATAAGCTGATTATTCTCGATCATGATATCATCCAGAACCTCCCTGTTTTCCTCGTCGAATCCAAGCCTGTTGGAGCTTGCATTCAATTTCCGGAAGGTGGTTCCATTGGTTGAAATACTGTCAAGGTAATAAACCAGACTCTTTTCCAGCTTGAACATTTCCAGCAGGTACCTGTTTTCCACCGACTTGTTGATCTTCATCTCCAGGCTCTCTGACAACATGTTGATGAGTCGCAGGTTTTCGTGGAACTTGTTGATCATGCTGTAAACGATCTTTACAAGCACATCGGCCAGAGTCTGTAACTGGATCACCTGTCGTGCATCGAAGAGGCGAACTTCGTCGCGGCAAACAATGATCAGTTTATCCGGAAAGAGGAAACATCCCACCGACATAACTCCGAAGTGTTCACTTTCATCCAGGTTGACATCCACAGGTCTTTTCAGAATGAATACAAAATGATTTCCCGGGCTGTCATATTCCATACGCCCGAGTTCTTCGGCATCGAGTGAAGAATTCAGGTTATGTTCATCGATATTGCATTCATTAACAAGGCGGTCGATCTCGTTACGATCGGGGTTGGTATAGATGATCACCTGGGGCTTGGTGGCATCACAATCGGCAAGTATTCCGTTTAGCAGGTAATATTGTTTTTCCATAGTCTGTTCTCCGCATTAAAATTGAAACCTTCTGATAGGATCGGCAGGATCCTGCTAAGATTCTTTAATGGGGAGGGTGGGCGGAATGACATAACCAATGGGAAAAAACCCACCTAACTATAATTGATTTATTTGCAACGGGCAAGTGAATTGTTTGCATGATTGCCTCCTTTTCCTGTGTTTTCCCGAAAAGAAGCAACCGGCGAAAGCGCTTTACTTTACGGAAACAATGATATTATTTCGATGCGAGGGTTCCTCGTCCATGGGGTTGTACTCTGAATTAACGGTCTAAAGATATAGTTTTATTCAAATAATTGTTCTCAGGGCGAAATTTATTAGCGCCTGTTAATTTTACCCAGTGTTTTTACCATTGCCACCAGGTTTTCGGGAGGGACATTCGCCTGCACATTGTGTACAGTGTTAAAAACAAAGCCACCCTGGCTGCCAAAGACCCTGCAGTTTTCGGTTATTTGTTTTTCCACATCCGAAGGGCTTCCAAAGGAAAGGACCTTTTGGGTATCCACCCCTCCGCCCCAAAATACAAGGCTGGTACCGAACTCCTCCTTGATTTCCCGGGGATTCATTCCGGCAGCATTGATTTGCACCGGGTTGATAATATCGAATCCTGCCTTGATAAAACTACCGAGCAGAGGACGCACGGCACCACAGGAATGCTTGAATGTTTTCCAACCGGTGTGGGCATGGATCCAATCGTTCAATTTCCGGTAATACGGCAGCCAAAGTTCATCAAATCCTTCAACGGAACAAAATTGTGAATCCTGCGTACCAAAGTCAGTTCCACAAAGGAAGACCACATCCACATCATTTCCCACCACAGCAAAAATTTTTTCCAGATTCGCAAGGGAAATGGCCGTTTGTCTCTCATAAAGTTCATGCACAAAATCCTGTCGCATTACCGTACTCATGTACCATTCCGCGATGTCCCGGATTCCCCGTGGATGCTTCATGAACGGACCTGGAACAAGAGCTATGTCTCCAAGAGCAGTCCCCCCGAAGTTGGCTACAACAGCCTTACCGGAGTTCCTGACCAGTTCAATTTGATTTTTCCAGTAAGCCAGGTCCTCCATGCTCACCAGGCTGAATTCTTCCAGGTTATCTTCCACCCTTAGCTGTGCCTCATCAAGCGGGGGTTGCCGTACAATGGAATCGAAGAAAAAACCGGAACGCGGCATACGACCGCTTGGTGGCACACTCAAATCACCCTCGGGGTATATAAGAAGGTCACCCTGTAAATCGTAGGTGACATTAAAGTCTCCCGGTACCAGTACTTCCTGGCCCCAGAAAGTTTTAAATTCTTTCCACCGGTCGTTGGTAATCCCAAACATATTCTTTCGGGGTGAAATTCCGATGGTATCGATCCCCATAGCTTCGCGCAGATCCGCTCCAATCTCGCCAAGCATTTGATAAGGCTCAGTCACTTTTACCGGAACCTTTTCAAGACCGAAATAGTCGCGGAGATTCTTCACTGCAAGCACATGAATTCCGGTAACGGAGGTAGATCCGAAATCAATGGGAATTCTTGGAGTATCATTATGAGACAGGGCTGTTTTTAGGAGTTGTCGGGAGGTCATAGAAGGAATCTGTAAGAATGAAACGCTGAGAAGAAGGGCTTAGAGGGATATCGTGTTGAGAGGTATTTTAGTCAGTATTGGCTTTCTTCACCATTTTGGCAGACCATTGGTTGGTCCCGCAGTTAATCCGAAGGAAATACAAGCCATCCCTCATTCCTGATCCATCCATTGGTACTTCCCCGGGTACGGAAAGTTTGCGGTAAGTAGTATCTTTTAATTGGCGTCCAAGCATATCCAGAACATGGAGGCGAACATCATGATCGATTTTTATTGGCAAAAGTATGAAGTATCTGTTATCACCATACCGATTAACCACTCGTACTGTATTGTTTTGTTCCGGTTCCTGAGGCATTTGAACTGATGCTCCCGAATAAAAAAACAAAGAAAACAGCAGGATTGCCGTCATGCGAAATGCTGTCTGAAAATCTAACTTCCCCGTTATCATTGCTCATAAAAAACCAACACCAAAGTACGCATTTTTTCGTCTCAGCGGTTGGAATACCTGCGAAATACAAAACAGGCCTATGCGAAATATCTACCAACTAGGATATTAGGCGATTCAAATAATAAATTCTGGTTCATTAAGGGGAAGGGTTGGTAATGCGGCGCTCAGTCTGCAGGTAAAGGTTTTGCCGGGTCGGTACTTCCATATGCGAATTTCCAGGCGAAGGCACCTACCACCCGGGCGACCTGTGTAACTTTTCTAACCTCCACCTTATCATAAGTATCGGAAGTTTTATGGTAATCGGCATGTTCCCCGGTGGTGAATACAACAAAGGGAATACTGTCAACAGCAAAACTCAGGTGATCAGACCTGTGGTAATAGTCGAGAAAATCATCCTCATTGAGACGTTTATCCATCTGGAGGGAAGGTGCATAAGTACCAGCAAGGTCCAGCATCAACGGGGCAAATGATGAGAATTGATTTTTCCCGGTGAGATAATAGACATAGGGTTCTGCAGGGGTATGGTTCAAATCAGACCTTCCGATCATATCCATATTCAGGTTGAGCACAGTCCTGCCGATCGGATGACGCGCATACCAGGCTGATCCGATTTCTCCCTGTTCTTCCGCCGAAAATGCAACAAATAATACTGACCTGAGGGGGGTATAACCCATATCAACCGCCATCCTGAAAGCTCTGGCTATGGAAAGAAGAGCTGCCACTCCGGATGCATTGTCATCAGCTCCCGGAAAGTATTCATTTCCTTTTTTACCCAGATGATCGTAATGTGCACTTATTACAATAACTTCCTCTTTAAGCCGGCTCCCTTCGATGTATCCGATTATATTTTCCGCACGGACAGTATCGCATTTCAACCGGGCCTCCAGATGCCAGGTTCGCTCATCTTTCCCCGGGACAAGCAATGACCCGGAGCGAAGGATTATTCTGTTTGGCACCTGAATTGGTTTACCGAAAAATTTATTCACCAATCGTTCCCGGGTAAGAATATAAAGAAAACTGTCTACCTGTGCAGGGTTGGCTTCCGGCAACAGGTAAGTATTCAGGATATCATTATAAAGTTCCATTTTCGGGATGTAACGGAATACCTCATCCCTGTATGTAATACATATTCCGGCAGCATTGAGCTTTTCAAGCCGTGATATCACCTCACCCAGGTTTTGCATTTCTTCCTGTTCACGCGCCGGATCCTCTGTAAACCAGTCTGCAATAGCCACTACTTTTCCCTGAACATCCAGAGATTGAAGATCCTTTTCGGATCCGGTTCCTCCAAAAATGATCTGGAAACTATCCCTTTTATGCCGAAGCGGTGAAATATAAAAATCGCGGCCCTGCTTAAGGCTGTCCCTTCCGGCCAGGAGGAATACCTGCTGCGGCTGATTCCGCAGAAAGCTGAATTTCTGGGCATAGGGGTCTGTGGAAGCAGGAAACCCACCTCCTATGCCTGCAAGGCCCATTTTCTGTTTTATCCAGGCAGATGAAATTTTCTCATACGCTGTACCGGAGTGCCTTCCTCCGAATTCAGGTGATGCGAGCGTGGTTATCCAACTGCTTATTGAATCCTGATTGATCGCTCCGGAAAATCGATTATAGTCCGGGATATTCTGACATGTGGAACAGGACAGGCAGATGAACGACAGGAGGATACTCAGGTATATTTTCATCCGGATCAATTATTCTTCAATGTTAGTTAAATTTCACTCAACGGTCATATCTATTTATCAACCAATGCCGTCGGGCTTGAATGTCCTGTATAGAGAAGGTAAATGAACGTACTAATTTTGCTATCTTGCAGCATCAATAAATGTCAAAGATGAGAATTACAAAAGCCCTGCTGGTTATTGTGTTCCTGAATTGTGGGACAGCCTTTTCGCAAAAGGCATATGAGTTTAACCGGGGTTATTTTAATCCGGAGGGTTGCAGGCTTAAAACTGTTAAAACCCCGGTTTTTGAAGACTCTGTCATTTTGGTAGAGCCGCTGGTTCGGAACAATTTTCTTATTCTCACAGGTAGTCCGGTTGTGGTTCCCTGGAAAGAATACCGGTACCTGGTGATGGAAGTATGGCAGGACAATAACTATGCAGTGAACCTGAATATCTTCTTCCATGAAGGTCAGAGTGCCTCCGGAAATGAAATATCTGCCAGGATAGGAATCAACCCGCGCATCAAGACAAATTTGATTTTCCCGCTCTCCTACCTGGACGGGCAGAATATATTTTTACCCCGTTACCCGCATCAGCTAAAGGGTACGGTGCAGGGTCACCGGATTGATCCGGAGAAGATAGGCAAGTTCGGCATGCAGCTGGCTCCTTTTGATACGGGAGGATTTGCGCCAGCAGTATACATCGGAAAGGTATGGCTTGCCAGTGAACTACCAACCGAGTCCAACGAAATTGGAACATATTATGTGGATGAATTTGGACAGTGGAGCGGGAAAAAATGGCCCGGTAAGGCCCGAAACATCTCAGAAATAAGGGAAGACTTATCCACCCTGGCAAGTAGTGTATCCGGAAGCACTTTCCCGGATGAATGGAGCAAATACGGGGGCTGGACCGGAATGAAATTCAATGCCTCAGGATTCTTCCGTACCGAACATGATGGTAAACGCTGGTGGTTCGTTGATCCGGAAGGTAACGCCTTTCTAAGCATGGGGATGGATTGTGTGGATCATGAAATATCCACGGTCTATTCAGGTAATGAGGATCTCTTTGAATGGCTGCCCGGACCGGAGACCAAAACCAAAGAAGCGATCTCAGGGAGGGGTAACAGGATAATGGTGGATTACCTGGTATCCAACCTCATCCGTACCTGGGGCCCTGACTGGAAATCACAATGGGCAAGCCTTACGGGTAACCTGTTGAGGTCTTACCGTTTTAATACCATAGGAAACTGGTCGGACATGAATTTTGCAAAAACAGCCGGAATACCCTATGTCCTTCCCCTGGGAGAATTTCCGACAACTGCTGTTAAGCTCTACCGCGACTTCCCGGATGTTTTTGATACGACCTATCAATTGAATGCCCGCAAGTATGCCGAACAACTCAGACCTTATGCCAACGATCCCTGGCTCATCGGGTATTTCCTGGCCAATGAACCTCACTGGGCCTTTGGGGATAATATCCTGGCCTATGAAATGTTACGAAATCCAAGACCCTCATTTACAAGAAAACAACTCGGTTCCTGGCTGCAGGATCGTTATGGATCAGTGCAGTCCTTAAATACCGCCTGGAATTCATCTTTCAAATCAATAAATGATCTTAGCGCAGTTGTATTGGATTCGCTTCCGGGCATTACCGCAGGGAAAGACCTCCAGGAATTTTCGGGGTTGATGGTAGATGAGTATATCCGGGTAGTATGTGCGGCTGTAAAAGAAGTTGACAGCAATCATCTGAACCTGGGATTACGATATGCCTGGATCAGTTCTGAACTATGTTACCGCGCCGGTAAGGAGTTCGATGTATTCTCCATAAACGGATACAGTAATCCCGGACCCCCGGATACCGAGGAAATCGCCCGGCGATCAGGTAAACCTGTCCTCATTGGTGAGTTCCATTTCGGTGCGCTCGACAGGGGCTTACCGGCAACAGGTATTCAGGCAGCCGAAAGTCAATCTGCACGCGGTGATGCATACCGGTATTATCTCGAACAAGGTTATAAACGACCTGAAATAATCGGTATCCATTACTTTCAGTGGCTCGATCAGGCTATCTCAGGGCGCTTTGACGGGGAAAACTACAACATCGGATTCCTGGATATTTGTTACAAACCTTATCCCGAACTTGTCAACGCAGCCCGAGAAACACATGACCGTATCTATGGTATAGCTTCCGGCAAAATCACTCCGGTTGGCAAACTGATTAAATGGGTACCTCCTATTTACTATTGATCTTCCGCACATCCTGTTTTTGAATTCTCCTCCCCCATGAACAGTAATAGCATCACACCCCCCGGCTCTGCACTAAAGCAATATCAAAAGCTGCTTGAACAATATTCTAATCGGTTCAGAATTCAGGAAAAACTTCTCCGCTGGCTTGGCCTGGCACGGCTTACCACCCTGGTGGCCGGTGTTATTGGAATTTACCGGTACTTCAATCTTGACCGCCTGTCCGACCTAATTGCGGGACTATTGCTGCTTGGAATGTTTGTCTTACTGGTTACAGCCTCCGGTCTTGTTCGAAAAAGAAAGAAACTTTACAATGAACTCTGTACAATCAATCGTAAAGAAATTGATTTTCTTGAGCAGGGAAAGCAGGACCGGGAGAACGGCGCCGGATACTTAATTCCGCAACATCCTTACGCTGCCGATTTGGATATTTTTGGCAACAAGTCACTTTTCCATTATCTCAACCGCACGGTAACAAGGGGTGGAGAAATGCGACTCGCAGAGGTACTGAACAAACCCGACAAAAAGCTGATAAGACAAAATCAGGAAGCGGTGCAGGAATTGCAGGAACAGCTTGTATGGCGGCAATTATTTCTTGCATCAGGTGTTCATACTCCTGGTGTGGTGGAAATGGATAATGCCCTAAAGGCCTGGAAAGAAACTGGATACCTGAGAAAAAACAAATTAAGGCTTTTACAGATCCTGGCATGGGGACTTCCCTTATTCACCCTGGCTTCCATCGCCCTGGCCATTGCAGGCGTGATTGATGGCAGAGGAATGCCCGTACTGTTTTTCCTGCTCAACCTGGTAACTCTTATCATTCTGGTACCAACCATCCGCAAATTCCATAAACCCCTGGAGGGCTTGAATAACATGCTTTCTGCCTTCAGTTCAATGCTAAATGGCATGAAAGAGTACCCGGCCAAAGGTGAAAGAATGAAATATCTTAAGAGTCGGCTTGGCCGGGAATCGGGTGATGCCTCTGCTGCCATAAAGCAACTTGGTAATTTGCTTGATCAGTTTGATTCGCTGGGAAACATCCTTGCAGTGATACTTGTCGACGGTATTTTCCTGTACCACCTGCACGGCCTGATACGACTCATGCGATGGAAAAATAAGCATGAAAATGAAATACCGGACTGGCTGAATGTTATCTATGAAACTGACCTCCTGTGCAGCCTCTCCAATTATGCATTCAATAATCCGGAAAATACCTGGCCGGAAATTGCAGATGAACCAATACTTGACCTGTCAGAAGCCTCCCACCCCCTTCTACCGGCTGAGCGAAGAGTTGCCAACAGCATCAGTTTTGGTAACCCACCACTTTACATTCTTACCGGTTCAAACATGGCCGGGAAGAGTACCTTCCTGAGAACTGTCGGAATTAACATGGTGATGGCCTGTGCCGGACTACCGGTCTGCGCAGGGAAAATGGTGTTTTATCCCTTCGATCTCCTCACAAGCATGCGGATTGGCGATTCCCTGGCGGAGGGTGAATCGCTCTTCTTTGCGGAGCTAAAGCGTCTTCAAACCATTATGACCCACATCCGTGAAGGGAATCAGAGCCTGGTGTTACTGGATGAAATTCTCCGCGGTACTAATTCGGATGACAAATACAAGGGAACATCGGGCTACATAAAACAACTGCTGGAATTGAACAGCACAGGCATCCTTGCAACCAATGATCTGAAGGTTACAGGTCTTGCGGAGGAATTTAAAGGAAGGCTGAAAAATATTTGTTTTGAAGTGGAGGTAACAGACACAGGCCTGTATTTCGATTACCGGCTAAAAGACGGGGTGTGCAGCAAGCTGAGTGCTTCCTACCTGATGCAACAAATGAAAATTATTTGAGCCTGATGATCTTCCGGTTCCAGTTCCGGTCCTTACCTGTTAAAACAATTGTATATACTCCGGCCGGCAGCAATTCAGCCGGGATGCTTATCCGTGAAGGAACCGGGTTACCCGGACCAAATACCTGTTTATAGACTATTCTTCCTGTCATATCGGCTATAAAGATCACAGAAGGAGAATTGTCCTGCAAACCCGGTTCAACATACAACTGTTCTCTGAAAGGATTTGGATAAACTTTCCAGTCAGGTTTCTCAACCTTATTATTGGTTGTGGTAAGCAATAGGTTATTGGAAGCATTCAAACTGGCAGGCATAAATCCGGTATAAACGCTTGCATTAGGGTACCGGCCATAGGATATATCTGCACGCTGGAGTCCGAACGACATGGAATCGATGAATGATTCTCCATCCTGTTCCACCAGGCCTACAAATTCGCCACCCGTACTTAGTTTAAAACTGGCATGAAGGCCGCCCTGGCTGCTATCATTATCACACCATACAATTACAAAATTACCGGGTTCAATGTACAGATCCGGCGTCACAAACTGCCATTTGCTCCGGTCTCCCCTGCTGTCAGTCAGATACTTTCCTGTTAATAAAACAGGCTGACTTCCGGGATTGAACAGCTCCAGCCAGTCATCAAATTCTCCGTCCTGGTCAGGCAGGTAACTGTTATTTGCTGCCATCAACTCATTTATCACCACATGATCAGCCAGAGTCGGAACGGCCTCGATCAGGCAATTTTTGTCCAGGGGATAAATGGAAGACTGGGCTGCAAAATCGCTAATTTCAACATAGAAACTACCTTTTCCTCCTTCACCCAAAGGTGGGAGTACAACCTCCCAGCGATCTGCTTCCTCTACCCTTTTGCTTCCGGCCACAGGACTGAAATCCATTGGGTATTCAATCTCCGCGTCAGAGCCATTCTTTTTGAAATAAAGATTAACGGTTGAAATTTGGCTGTGACTGAATCCTGATACCTGAACCTTTATCGGGTCTGTAGCCCGCGGTCGTTTTGGAGAAAAATGCAATTTGTATACGATGGGACCGGTATCCTTATAAGTAAGTTGAGCAGGCAGGCTTGAATACCGGGCATTCACAAACTCCTTTATTCCATATTTGACATGCTGGTTCGAATAGGATGCTGAACTATATGAATTCACAAAATCATCATAGGAAAAACCCCAGTCATAAGTCCTGTAAAAATCATCAGCGGCTGCATCAGCAATCAAAGATTTCAGATTATCGATGCGGCTTTCCCAGTTTGGTAATGCAAATACCTGCTCATTATAGAACTCCAGAAAGTGAGTGTACAGGTCTCTGTATGCATCGACCTCAAGCAGTTTTTCAGCAAGCGGACGGGAACCTGAAGTAACCTTATACCGGGTGTAAGGATTGGACCTGGCCCAGTCCTGCGAGAACCAGTCAACCCCGAAGGTATTGTCGTAATCATACGGAATGAGGTGCATCCTGTCACCATCCGGCTCATGGTACAGGTAGAAATTATTCATGAGCGACCAATATTCATCCCAACTACCCAGCAGGTTGTTGATGACAAAATACTGCAAGAACTCATATGGATCAGAAATTTTTTCCAGCGAGTCCCGAAGGCTGCCGGACCCGGTATTATTAATAATCAGGATAAATCGTGCCAGTGAACTGAAATCTGCTGCCTGTTCATTGGTCTTCAGTTCATAGGCCGGTCGTCCGCTGCTTTGAATAGACTTATAGAGGTCGGGATTAGTTCCAAGATAGTTAAGGTCAGCCGGCCAAAGGCATTTCCAGAGATTTCCGGAGGGATCTGAAAAATTCTTGCGCAGAAATTCCTTGTCGATATTCTCTACCAGGATGTACAGACCGAAATAATTACCGTTAATGTAAAGTCTGGCATGGTGTGCACGCGAGACCCGCATTCCTGCATCCTGCATCAGGTCAAAGCACAGCTTGCTGCGGACAATGGACGGGTCATTATGTTCACCGTTCAGATTCAGACAGGAAAGATCAAGGAATTCCCTTCCCGGATCCCAGGCATCGAAAGTGATCTTAAAGGATTTTTTCTGCGAACCACGCGAAGTGTTACCCCGTAATCTAAACCCCACATTGCCCAGAACGGTATCCATCCGGCTGTTCTGCAACCGGACGCTGGCATAATGTTCCATATCGCTGGATGTATTGGATAAGATCCAGTTCAGCGTATCGGCAGGAACAGTGACTTCCACCAGAAGCAAATCATCCGTGCTGAATAATTTCCATGAGTCATCCCGCTGCGCCCTGAGTAACAGTGAACAACAAAGAAAGCCAAGGCAGACAAGCATGTATTTCCGGGAATCCTTCACAAAGTTCCATCTTATATGCTTCAAAGGTACAAAGAGTTCAGCAGAAGTACACAAAAAACCAGGAGCTTGCCAGAAGGAACTATGTGTTAAGAATGACAGGTTCTTCCACTTATCTGATTCTTTTTTTCATCAGGAATTTTCACAGTTTGGTTAATTGGGGTATATTCATCCTCCCAAAAAGTATTGCACATGAAACGATTATTCCCCTTCCTGTATATTATGATTTGGATGGTCGCTTTGCCCATCTCATCCCAGACCCGGCCTGATGAAATACCACTTCCGGAACATCCGCGGCCTGATTTCATGCGGGAGAACTGGATCAATATGAATGGGGTGTGGAATTTTAAATTTGATAAGGAAAATTCCGGTCTGTCTGCAAAATGGTACGAAAATTTTTCTGCAACCGAGCATATCCTGGTACCCTTTCCATGGGGATCCCCTTTGTCCGGGGTTAAAAATGAGGCTCCGGTTGCCTGGTACAACAGGTCATTCGAGAAGCCTGTTGCCTGGTCTGGGAGGCGCATCTTCCTGGTGATAGGCGCCTGCGACTGGTACAGCAGTGTTTGGGTAAACGGGCTAAAAGCAGGAGAGCACCAGGGCGGTTATACACCTTTCGAATTTGAAATCTCGGGGCTTCTGAAACCCCAGGGAACAAATACAATTACTATTCGTGTGGATGATACTGCCCATGATTTTAAACTGGAAGGAAAGCAGGGATATGGTGAAGCGAAGGGCATCTGGCAAACGGTTTACCTGGAGGCCCGCGGTGACAACTTCCTCCGTTCCATCCAGTTTGTTCCGGATATCGACAAAAAAACTGTTACACTGAAAACAGGATTTGAAAAATCACTTGCAGCGCCTGCCATGCTGCGAGTCCGCCTGCATATGCCCGATGGAACTGACAGCCTTGTAACTTTTCAACTTAAAAAAGGAATTCAGACCTACACCGGAACCATTGCGTTCAAGGATATCAGATTATGGAATCTGGAGGATCCCTTTTTGTATGAGTCTCAGATTGAGCTTTCCAGCGGCAACAACCTTCTGGATAAAGTAGATACTTATTTCGGAATGCGGAAAATAAGTGTGATGAATCTGCCAGGCACCAGTCATTCTTATATCGCGCTCAACAACAAACCGGTGTATCTGCAGCTCACACTGGATCAATGTTACCATCCCGAAGGATTCTATACCTATCCCACAGATGCATTTATGCGCGATGAGATTATCCGATCCAAAAAAATAGGATTGAATGGTAACCGTCTGCACATTAAAGTTGAAGTTCCACGGAAATTATACTGGGCCGACAGGCTCGGACTGCTTATCATGGCCGATGTGCCCAATAGTTGGGGAGAACCGGGGCCCCTGCAACGGAAAGAATGGGAATTCACCATGCGGGAAATGCTGGCCCGCGACTATAACCATCCTGCCATATTTTCATGGGTGCTCTTTAACGAAACCTGGGGACTTTTCAGTGCGGATAAAACCGGTAGAAGAAGTTTTGCCGACAGCACTGCCGCCTGGGTGAAGGAGAAATACCTGGAAGCAAAAAAACTGGATCCTACCCGTTTGGTAGAAGATAATTCAGCATGTAACTATGATCATGTACTATCTGATATCAACAGCTGGCATGCCTACCTCCCCGGATATCAATGGAAAAGTTTCATGAAAACGGTAAATGACAGTACCTTCCCCGGATCGGGATGGAACTACCGTCATCCGGCAGTTCAGGGCAATGCGCCGATGATCAACAGCGAATGCGGCAATGTATGGGGGTATGAGGGAAGCACAGGTGATGTAGACTGGACCTATGACTACCATCGCATGATGAATGAATTCCGCCAGTCACCCAAAATGGCCGGATGGCTCTATACGGAGCATCATGACGTAATCAACGAATGGAACGGCTATTACCGGTACGACCGCGGGGAGAAGATCACGGGTCTCGATGCCCTGGCGCCAGGGATGCAGCTTAACGACCTGCACTCGATGTATTATCTTTCTGCAGGTCCTGATATATGCCGGGAGGTATTGCCCAATCAGGAATTGACAATCCCCCTCTTTGCATCTTTCATGGACGATCGAAAGTTGGGAGACAGCCTGGTGGTACACACTGAATTATATGGCTGGGACCAGCTTGGAAGGTATCAGTATATATCCGGTTCATATACTCCGGTACCCTACAAACCCTGGTACAACGGCAACATTTCAAACATACAGGTCACCATGCCATGCACACCCATGCTGGCCATCCTGGCCTATTCACTCGAAGATGCGAATGGCCAGGTACTTCATCGCAACTTCACCAGTTTCCTGATTAGCAATGGGCCAGCCATCAAGGATGAGATAATGGCTATCGGCAATTATTCCAAACGGATCATCCGCTTCTCCCCTGGTAGTTTCCACAGTTCGAAGTGGACAACGAAAACTGAAAAAATTCTGGATGGGAAAAAAGTCTGGGGTGATGGAACAGGATATTTTGAATACCGCATTCCGTGGCCTGCAGGCTTAAAAGCCACAGAGATCAAATCAGCCAGCCTGGTGATGGAAGCCTCGGCCAAACGGCTGAACGGCAAAGACAAGGCAAGAAATGTTTCCGGTGACGGGGATTATATGCGGGGTGCAGGACTGCATGACCCAAGTCTTAACCCGAATTCATACCCGATGACTGATGGGGAAAAATTCCCCAGTCTGCTGCAGGTGCGCATTAATGATCAGGCTGCCGGGCAATTCTACCTGGAAGATGATCCTGCCGATCACCGTGGTATCCTGTCCTGGTTTGCACAACCTGAAAACAACAGGCTCAATGAAGCCGGATCCTATGGTTACCTGGTGGAAGCCGGTATTCCGCCTGCTGCGCTTGCTACAGCTGAGGGGAAGGAAATTATTATACGACTGGAAGTGACCGATGCCCTCCCTGGAGGTTTAGCAATTTATGGGGAGCGTTTCGGACGATATCCGGTAGAACCTTCGTTGGTTTTCGAGTTGAAGTAGGGGAAGAAAATGGTAAGTGGTAAGTGGTAAGTGGTAATTAGTAAGTAGTAAGTAGTAAGTAGTGAATAGTGAGTGTGAGTGTGAGAGAGTGTGTGTGAGGATTAGCAGTGGCAGTGGCAGTGGCAGTGGCAGTGGCAGTGGCAGTGGCAGTGGCAGTGGCAGTGGCAGTGGCAGTGGCAGTAGCAGTGGCAGTGGCAGTAGCAGCGGCAGTAGCAGGGGCAGTAGCAGTAGCAGGGGCAGGGGCAGCTTGCCCGAATGCGAAGCAGGCGGGTGGCAGTAGACAGTTGCATTACCGCGTAGCGGTTCAACACCTTAGCTCATGTGTAACATTATGCCATTTCCCGCATAGCAATCATGTTTTTGTTGCTTTGTATTCGGGAATGTTTCATACCGCGTAGCGGTTCAACTCCTGTAGCTCTAGCGTAACGTTATGCCATTTACCGCGTAGCGGTTATATTATTAAATACCATTATAACCCATCCGCCAAACCAGTTTTTCCCATTTGGCAATTTTATCCGGACTGGCAAGTCTCACCCGGCCTAATGTTAAGGAGTGCACAGGCCGTATTCCGGAAAAATGCAGGGTAGCCCTGCGCATAGCCTTATGCCCGGGCGCCCCCAGAACCAGGTAATAATACCATACCGGATTATCCATGCTAACAATGAGTCGGGCGGTTTTTCCTGCAAGCATCGGAATACGTCCTTTTCCGGATTCATAACGGAATGCAAATCCCGGCAGGAATACCCGGTCGATAAAACCTTTGAGCAGGGCAGGGTAAGTTCCCCACCAGTTGGGATAAATCCACACCAGGTGATCGGCCCAACTAATCTCTGACTGTGCATGCTGTATATCCAGTTCAGCCTCCGGCAGCAGTTTATACCCTTTCTCCAGATTCAATGAGAAATGGATATCTTTTAAAAGAAGTTCATGTACGCTGTGCCCGGCTGATTCCGCCCCCTCCCTGTATTTCCGGTGTAACTGATAGCCCAGTTTATCTTCGTACGGATGTCCGTTTATTATCAGAATGTTCATAATTGTTGTTCCGAGTTCAAAGTTCCGAGTTCAAAGTTCCGGGTTCCCCGCCCCTGCTGCGCAGGTTCGGGCAAGCGGGTTTCATGTTAAATTAACCAATATTTTTCAACGCTTCTTTTCTGCTTAGTGGGGAGAGTTCATGCTCCATTACAAATTTTCTTACCCATCCGGCATCTGTTTTGGCATATTGACGAAGGGCCCACCCAATTGCTTTCCGGATAAAGAAATCCTTCTCACCCTTAAGCCTCAGGATGTTTTTCTGCAGCAGATCCAGATTGGTCTTTTCCCTGTACCCAAGTTGATAAAGCAAACAAGTTCGTTGCAGCCAGAGGTTATTGCTCTTCATCCATCTTTCATTAATTGTTTCTACCAGTTCCGGGTGCTTTGAGAAAAGTTCGCCTACCAGGTGTGAAGAGATTAAATCTACCGTATCCCACCAGGCATGAGTAACAATGAGATATTCCAAAAGTTCAACATGCGATGCATTCAACTGCTTTCTTTTCTTATCCAGCATATCGAGGGCACAGTAATGGTATTCGCGATAAGGGGAGTTCCACATCTCAATTACCAGTTGCTGCAGGTCCGGCAGTGACGGTATGGGATTTTCCTTAATCCATTGGGTGAGCAGATTTCTTCTATCGGGAGTTTTTATGCCAAGGAAATAAAATTTGTCCTTCATATATTTTTTCATCGGCAGCGCATAATGAGGATTTGCGCTGGAATCGAGGAAATGAAGCCACTCTGTTGTTGTTGACAACATATTGCTTATGCTTTAATTAACAATTTTCCAACCACCAAAATTCCATTGCAGAACCAAAATACCAAATGCTGAAAAACATACAATTTATAACTCATTGTATTCAAATTATTTATATATTTAATTCCAGGTCGATTATCTGTCTTTCTATTAGTTGCTCAGTAATCACAAATTTAGAGAATTCTAATATTTATCCGGTTTCCAAAGCATTGACATTTGAAAAATACTAAACGACAAGAAATGAAAACTAAACTTGGGTTTATCCTTTTTGGAATCCTTTTTAACACAATAGTTAATTACAGTAATGCACAATCCATTCAGGTAGATTGCAATGGACAGGTTGGAATTGGTACCGGAACACCTGAAAATTCTGAAAATTGGGATAAAGTTCTGGATGTACATGGAACCGATCGTTCGAAGATTATCACTACTACCAATGATATTCACACCGGGATATGGTCGCATAACTATGCCTTTTATAGTTCTCCTGCAGGGGGAATATCTGGTACCTGGTCGAATCATCCCTTTACTCTTATCAGTAATAAAACTCCAAGATTGACTGTTTTGGCGAATGGGAACATTGGTGTTGGAACATTAAGCCCGGAAAATTCTGATTCCTGGGACAGAGTATTTGATGTATACGGAAGTGGGAAATCAAAAATTATTGCCACCACCAGCAGCATCCAAACCGGACTCTGGTCAAGTAATTCTGCAATTTATGAGGCTCCGTCAGGAGGGATAACAGGCACCTTTTCCAATCACCCCTTTTCTCTTGTAACCAATAAGTTAACCAGACTTACCATCCTGGCCAACGGCAATATCGGGATTGGTACCACAAGTCCATCTTCCATTGTGGATATTAATTATGGATCAAATCTTGTTAAATTTTACTCTACAAGTGGGTATGGAACCTCAGGTGTTAAAATATCTACCTATTACGGAAGTTCCTTTCTTGATCCATTAAGTAACAATAAAGGAGAACTGGGTTTTAACTATTATTGGAATACGCTACATGTGACTCAGATTTATTCCCCAAATGGAATTTCCTCCGGCTCGGATGAACGATTTAAGGAGAATATTCAACAACTCACTTCTCCTCTTGCAAAAGTTCTGGAACTGAAGGGAGTCAAGTACGATTTGAAGCCCGAAATGTTTTTTGGTAAGGACCAGGTTTCCAATGTCACGGAAAGTCAATTGAAGAATCATATCGGACTCATCGCTCAGGAAGTCCAGGAAATAATCCCGGAAGTTGTATTGTATGATTCAGCGCGGGCAATGCTGGGTATTAAATACACAGAGTTAATCCCCTATTTGATTGAAGCAATCAAAGAACAGCAATTGATAATAACCTCCATGCAGGATGAGATATCAGAACTCAGGAAACAAACAGCGGACGAATCCATCTTAAAGAGTGGCGTCGTGGCTGATGCCAAATCAGGTATTCAGGATATCCCGTTAAATGCCTTGTTTCAAAACTCACCCAATCCCTTTTCGAGCAACACCATCATTGAATACACGCTGGCTGATAACGCAAAGACTGCCATGATTTGCATTTATGATCTGAATGGCGCTCAATTGAAATGTATACTTTTGGATATTACTGAAAGCGGTCAGATTACGATAAGCGCCAACGAGCTGAAAGCCGGGATGTATTTATATTCACTGCTTGTGGATGGAAATCTGATTGACACCAAAAGAATGATCCTGACAGATTGAAATTTGTCTTTACTCAAACTCGCTTCAGAAACAGAAAAGCTATTCACAATGAGAATACTATTTTCAGCAATTTTACTTGGAGTTACGGTCTCATTCAGTTTTGCAGCACCCCTGCTAGACAGTTTTAGAATTCAATTTAATTGGGATTTGAATAGTGCATTAGAAGATGCGATTCCAGTGTACTCTGACAATGAGGATATACGTGAAAACCCGGATGTTTTTGAATTTGCTTATTTGTTTTATTCCAATCCAAAAATCAAATTACAGGTATATACAACATGTACCAATAATTTCATTTTACTAATAAACGCAAGAAATACTGAGGGAAATGGTTTTGACACATGTTATTACAACTATGCATATATTCCAGGAACAGTGATTGAGATACCAATACCAATCACAAATTACATATCAAAATATCACTTCACCTGGGAATGGACCATTACAGCCATTCCCATCTGTAATACCGGAGCCGGATTTACCGCAAATACTCTTACCCGTACCACTGAACAACACCTGTATGTGATCCTGGAAGATCCCCAGGCTCCTATGAATCCCCCCTGGGCCGGAGTGCTTGAATATGCCTGTGAGTGGGCGGAAGAGGAAAGTTATATTGAAGATGCTATCACAAAAATTACTGAGCACCTTTACTCTAGTGGCTATAATTATTCATCCGATGGAGGAGCAACATATAGCCACAAAAATTCCGTTGAAAAGCCTTTTCATTTTAACGTATCCCAAATGGTTATTGATTTCTTAGACCCAGAGGGAATAACTGTCAATTGCCTTGATATGGCAAGAGCTGTAACAACTCTTGGTAATGCAATTGGAGCAAATCTCCAGGTAATTAAATTTTCTAGAAAAATAAATAATGATCGACTAATCCCAGTAAATTATATTGATCCGATTGGGAGTTATCCTCCAACCAATAGCCCATTTTTTAGATATGATTCTACTGATTGCAGAATTGGAGGGTTTAACTTTCATGCATTTGCCCAAATGCCGATTGATACCTTAGTATGGGATGCAACGCTAAGATATGATATAGATGAGTATCCCGATAATGTTGTAAATTCTAATCCAACATGTGGTGGTACAAATAATTATGTGAACTGGCAACTCCCTTGTAATATTTCCATATCAACATACCTTAACAATTTAGTCGATGATTGGGTCAAACCAAATAATTATATTGGAATAGACTGCTCTAATCCTTTAGATTGCGGTGAAATAAGTGATTCGTATTTTATAATCCCCTACTAAATTATGAATATTAAAAAGACATTTGTGTATTTTGGTTTGCTCTCATTTGCTGCATTCCTTAGCATTAAAGGGATATCACAGCAAGTAGATTATGGTTATAGTTTATGGCCAGGGAAACAACTTGCTGTTAAATTTAATATTGAATTCCCAAATGATTTAATTGTAAAATATAAGATGCTTTCATTGAAAGGATCTGAGCCAGATGCACCATCTTTCAGATTTTCTTCAAATACATCTGACGATACTAAGAATTATAGTGCTTTAGGAATTGTCGTATTTGAAAGTATCGAGAAGGCACAACTAAACCTTTTTTATTATTTAAATGAATTAAGTTCGCCAATTTCTCCACCGAGAGTAACAACTGGTATCTATGTAGTGGGAGATGTCACTTTCGCCCAAGAAATTGACGGTAAACTTTATCTAACTTTCACAAAAAACAATGTATTTGTAAGCATTAATGCACCAAATGATGCAGCTATCGAAATAGCAAAAAGAATAGAAGAGAATATTGAACGTGCATCAATTTGGAAAATAAATTCAGAAAAACCTTCCTTCATTTCCATTTTAGATTACTAAAATGTTCATTTCAGAATTTCTCATATGAAAGCACTCTTCACACTAATCTTAGTAATTCTACTGCTGATTTTAAATGCATGTACTCCGGAGGATTCAGATATCCATAATATCGAATACATAAGCCTAATCTGGAAAAAATATTTTTACAATAATGTTGAAGAAACTGTACCGTATTGCACAGATTTCTATCAATATGATTCGCTATATAATCTCGAAAGGATATGTTCTTGTGCTGGAAGTTGCCCTGATACAAATAACCGATCAAAATACATATATTATAGGTACAATGGGAATAAACAATTGCAATATCAATTAACTTACTATTACTGGTCGGACCAGCTTGGATGGATTGTCATAGATTCAACAAATTTCACTTATGAAAATAACCAATTGATGAGAGAGGAATATTGGTGGCACACGAATCATCTAACTCCAGCAACTGTGATTTTATATGAATACGAGGGAAGCTTAATTAGGAAGAAATCATCTTACAATAACAATTTGTTTGAAAGTTGCATTACATACGAATATCGAAACAATATTTGTATAAAAGAATCTTACTTTGCTAGTGGAAGCATTATGGAACCTGAATCATATACAATTCACATATACAATAACGGATTGAAAATTAGATCTGAATCTTATTCTTATGAACCAAATAAAGCTTTTCAGATTATCAATTATTCTTATAACAAGTTATATGAGCTAGTATTGGAAGAATCTATCATTCTTGATCCAGAAAGACAAGTTCCCCTTCCATATGTATACAGATATGAGTATATGAAGGTCCCAGTTCCATGATGGCTAGTTGTCTCTGTTATGGTCCAGAATTATATTAACAAAATACAAACCTAAGGAGAGGCTCAATATGAAACCATTTCAAATAATTGTGATTCTCATTTTATTTCTTTTCACTGCCTGTTCTAATGAAGAGGATGAAATTCAAATAAATCATTTCATTATTCAGAAAAAATTCTATTTCAATTCGTTTATAGACTCGGTAGCACTCGCAGTTGATACATATTACTATAAATCCGATGACATTTTAGAAACAATTTGCCATGATACTTCTGACTTTCAGGGTAACTTTCATTCATCAGGATACTCAAAATTCAGGTATACCAATGATGGACAATTAAGCTATAAAACTACCTATACAACTAAACTGGATTATATTGGATTTTTGATTCTGGATTCTACGTCTTATCATTATGACAACAAAAGGTTAATTAGAGAGGAATGTTATTATCTGAATCATGAAGACTCAACTATATCTATTTCCTATGAATATGATGGCCCACTCTTGAAAAGGAAATATGAGTACAACAAAGGAATCCTTAAAAAATGGACTTCATTCCTTTACACTGACAATTTATGCACCAAAGAATTTGTTTATTCTGACAGCACAACATCAAAGGAAATATCATACACGCTACATTTATATCAGGATGACATGTTAATAAGGTCTGAAGTATTCAGCATTAATTATTATACCATTCTCAGTCAAATATTTAGTTATTTCTACGATTCGAATGCAAATCTGGTTACTGAGGAATCAGTTGATATTTTTAAAACCGGTCCATTTGATTATGTCTATCGTTACGAGTATGCAAAGGTTCCAGAATGATTCCACAATTGAATCTGAAATCGCAAATCGTATTATTGAAAATATTGATACAGCACCAGAATGGCACAATGAAGAAAACTTACCATATTTACTTCGATGGTAAATATAAAATTGGAGATGTAACTTTTGGACTAGAAAAAAAAGGAATCTTACTTCTTGCATATACAAGAAAAAATGTTTTTGTAAGTATCAAAGCAGCTACTGAGATAACTAAAGAAATTTCAAAGCGCATCAATGATAAAATCGACGAAGCCCCAGAATGGAAAGACCAAAAAGACAAACCTTCTTTGATCTTTTTTTTTGAGGATTAAATCAAACCACTTAATATGAGAATAAGACAACTGTTATTTCTTGTACTGACTTTCCATATTTATGGGGCATGCACTCCTGAAAAACCTGATCCCAGAGAGAATGAGTATCAAACAAGACTGTGGAGAAAAAGCCTATTAAAGAGCATTCAGGATACCAATTCAGACTGTTCTGATTACTATCTTTATGATTCCCTTAACAGGATTATCAAAATCTGGCCGTGTCTCAATGTTTTGGCTGATTCTGAAGAATCCAGTGTCTATTACAGATACAAATACAATGAAAAAGATAATTTAGAAGCTCAAATCGTATATCATGAAATATCAAAAGATAAATGGGAAATACACGATTCTACATTCTTCCTTTACGAAAACAATATGCTTGTTAAGGAGGAAAATTATTTTTTCCCAATATTAGAAGGGATTCCGGCTGTTTTCATCTATGAATACGAAAACAATCTTCTTATAAGAAAGTCCTGCTTCGTAAGTCAATTCGAGTATATGATTAAATATGAGTATCAGGATACCCTATGTAAGAAAGAAACCAGATATACTGATCCCGAAGGAAAAGTTATGAACAAGTATACTTATCACTTCTACTTAAACGGCAAAAGGATCAGGTCGGAACTATACTCAGCCAAATACAACAAGATCATTCAGGAAATTAATTACACCTATAACAACGATGGGCAATTAATATTGGAGGAATCCATTGTTGATCCCGACTATCAAATTCCATACCCGTATATATACCGCTATGAATATGAGAAGGTGCCAAAATAATTTCCCTGAGAAATACCAATAAGCCTGATCATAAAAATGTACCCCCGCATTTACCGAAGAATGGACTAAAATAACAAAAATACTGTGAACATGGATAAGAGAGTGCTGTAATGATTGCCCTAAGCACATTGAATCAATCTGTTACAAATAATAATCACGCATACCTCTCTTTTCGGGTCATTTGTAAAAGGAACAAATCATTAAGACGCCCTAGCATTAGACAAAGTGATTGAAATACCATCATTTTCTCCATTCTAATGAAACTTACTCAAAACCAATGAAATGAAACTAAAATCAGTTTTTCAAATACAATTATTTGTACTTTTATTCGTTGCATGCACTCCGGAGGGTTCTGTTCATCCGGAGGAAGAATATACTTATAGGCTGTGGAAAAGAAACCATTTATCAAACATTACAGATTCTATTCCATATTGCTTCGATCTCTTCAGTTATGATTCCTTAAATAGAATTGAGAAAACCTGACCCTGCATATCCAACTATTCAGATACCATAAGTTCGATTGTTTATTTGAGTTTTGGGTACAATGAAATGAATCAATTGGGCTACCAACTCACACATAATTTCTGCGAGGGACAAGTGGGCTGGATTATTGCGGATTCCACATGCTTTTTATATCGTGATAGTCTTCTTATTAAGGAAGAAACATATTATCCAAATACTAATGATGTTCCATACATATTCACTTACGAATATGCTAATAAACTTAGGATCAGAAAATATTTACACAGAAACAATTTATTAATATACTGGATTTCCTATGAGTATTTTGACCAACTATGCATCAAAGAAACTATGTATGATGATTCCACCGGCCTCTCATCAAATTATTATACTACTCATGACTACATAAATGGACTAAGAATGAGATCTGAATCATATTTTTCTGATAATAAAATATTTCAGACAATAAATTACACATACGACAAGGGAAATAAACTAATAGTGGAAGAATCAATTGTGGATTCTGAAATACAGTATCCTCTGCAGTATATTTATCGCTACGAATATGAAATAATCCCAAAATAATTCTCAATTTAATTACATAGGAGTGATCTATTACACCAACAGCAGTTTTCTGGATTATACATACCGATACGAGTATGTGAAACTAAAGTGAGTTTTGTTGGATGTTTTACGCCTTTCATCATTCTCAAATTCTTAGGATTATTATGATTTAATTGATGGAAAGAGATGCCTATGGACTTTAGTAACAAAGCATGCATAAGCTACTGATAAAATGATATTTGTATTATCATTTTTCTTTAAGTCTTAGAGTCCTTTGGTGGCAATAAGTATTTCATCGTACTACGATAAGAAAAAAGAATTAACTTAGTGGAAACTAATCTTCAGCATATGAAAATTATCCAGGAATTCAAAGCCTTTGCCATGCGCGGAAACGTAATAGACATGGCCGTTGGTATTATCATCGGTGCTGCTTTCGGTAAGATCGTCAGTTCTGTGGTTAACGACATCCTGATGCCGCCCATCGGTTGGCTTATCGGTGGAGACAATTTCACCAACCTCAAACTGGTATTGAAAACTCCGGGCTCTGATACAGCTGGAGCAACCATCAATTATGGAAATTTTCTGCAGGTTACCTTCGACTTCCTGATTGTAGCCTTTGTGATCTTCATGCTCATCAAAGCTATTAACAGTGCACAGAAGAAAAAGGAGGAAGCCCCGGCTGCACCTTCTGCCCCGAGCAAGGAAGAATTACTGCTTACCGAAATAAGGGATCTGCTAAAAAAATAAACAGCAGTTCATACTTTTAATCCTGCAAGAGACCATGCATAGAAGGCTACTTCGCCTCCAGGAGCACGTACATGGCCTCCGCAGGAAGATTTATGCTTATAGCTCCGGTGGATCTTTTCACCTGAAGATTTTTTACCAGATAACCACCGGCATCAAGCAGGATTGCATTTGTAATAAGAGTATTCGATAGTTCAATTTGCACCTTTGTTTCAGCAGCCCTCCAGGGCATGCGGCCTGTATTTGTAATCCTGTAGCCATGGATAACCTGGTTCTCCCTGGTGAAATCACACTCCTCCTCCTGCCAGCCGGTGGGCTGATAGCTTGTGCCCACCTGAACAAGTATCCTGGATGATTGCTCCAGAGGCTGATCATCCAAGGATACCAGGAGGATAGCAGCATAGCTGTTGGTGGACCTGATAACCAATTCATCCAGCCTGAATTCTTTCCGGAGGTTTACAAATCCACAAATTCCCCTGGCTTTAGGAGCATTAAGTGTGCAGATCCCTTGACCGTAATTCCAGCAAAGTTCTCCAGTTGAGGAGATAATCTGTTTTCTTCCCGGATCGATTAATTTTTCAAGATTTTCATTTACCCAAGTATTTTCCTTTGTGCCGCCATATAATACCTCCACGGGTCCTGTGAGATAAGTGAAGGGAGAAAGGCTTCCGGTATGATCTGAAAAAGGTAAAATGGTCATCACGATTCGGATCGTAATTTTGTTCTTCAGCCAGGGGGCTCAGTTCGCGATCCCACAGCGAAGACAAAGGTTTCTCCTCGCGAAGTACAGCTTCTCCTTCTTTCACATATTGCATCCGGTATAGTAATGCGTTTGCCGGGAACTGCCCCAGCATTCCCGGTACCGAGCAGGTCCATCGGTGCATGGCCCTTTGCCCATCAGCATTTCTGGTAAAATCAAAATAGGGGTTTTCTTTATAGCTGACTGCATCCGCACTGAACCAATAGAATCCATCCTGTCCTGTGAGGGACTGGTATGCCGCTACCAGAAAGGGTCCTTCTGCCATATACCGGTGCGGCAGGTTCCATCCACTCTCGGTGATGAGCATTGGATGGTTTGCGACCTGCCGGATATTCAGCGGAAATTTTTCCGGTTGTTTCAATACGGAGTTTCCGGTATAATAATGCCCCGGATCAATTCGCCAGCCTGCATTTTCGCCAAAATGTCCCGGGTCGAAATACCGGTTAACAGCAAGAACGTCGCAGGAAGTATTTGTCCAGCGCTCAAGATCCATAAGCCTGCCCTGACTGGCAGTGGTCCAGTTCATGGCATTCACCAGCTGCCTGCAATGGAGTACGTTTTTGTAATAAGAATATATATTCTCATAAAAATCGAACTGAGTTTGAGCGTAGAACTCCACCTGATCTCTTAATCGCAGGGCTTTGTCTCCGGTGGCAGGCTGGGTCATATCCCAGGTAGTATAAATATCAACCATACCCCTGGTTGCATCATCACCCGGCAGAATCGCAGTATTCCAGGCTGCGAATGCATTTTCAAGTGTGCCATAATGTTTTTTAATCCAGACAAGGTATTTCTGCATAACCATTTTCTTAAGGGCCGGACGCATGTTTTGCATGGTCCAGAAAAACACTCCATCTTCATTCATAATCTGGATAAGTCCCACAGCAGGTTCATCCCGCAGGGCTATACCGGTATAAGGATTTTTTTCAGTGTAAAGCACCCGTACCCAGGAACGATATGCATCCTGGAGCAAGTCATTGAAATAAATCACGCCCCAGAGGTCATCCTTCTCCGAAAATCCCTCTATGCCCCATTCCTTTGGCAGCCATCCCCCGCTGTGCCCGTTGTGAGGCCAGTAGGGCGAGATAGTGGAGTATATTCCATGCCGTTTCATCACTGCAACAAAGCGCCAGATTCGCATGATTTCTTCCCGGTCGACATCGTTGATCTGAGTTCCCTTTCCCTTTGGATTGATGGCAGCATGATAACGTACCATGTTCACTCCCATTTTAGCCAGGAAGGCCGCGTGCTTTTCCAGGTCCTGATCATTCATTTCCCCTCCTCCTGAGTTAACAGGCCAGAAGCGGATCACCTCACCGTCACCCCGGACGAACGATTTTCCATCCCGGGACAAAGCTATGTATCCATGCATTCCGGCAGAATCCTCGTTGAGGTAACTTAAATCCAACACAGCTTCCTTGCCTGATCTTTCTACCGGAAAACTGAAATCATACCAGCCTTTTTGTGCATCAAGTGAATTGACGCTGAAAAGAAGAGGGAGAACAAGAATGAGCAACTTGAATTTTGACATAGTATCTGCTATTTTAGAAATAACAAGCAATAGCTCTATAACCCCTAAAATTACATAGCAAATTAATAATAATACTTCGTTATTTTTTCATGCCTACCGGCAGTTTTACCCTTTTGCTTGTCCAAAAGGGTAAAGCCCAAAAAGACACCGGAAAATCCAACCGGGAGCTTTTTGCTTATCCACAATGCTTCCCGAACTAAGGCCGCAAAAACTCCCGGTTCGCATCCCGGGTACCGGGAGGGAGCCCTTGCGCGTGGCATGACAGGAGTAAGGGTATTGTGGAAGACCTTTAATTGCCGAGTAGTGACACAATAATTTTCCTTAGGGCACAGAAATTTGGAATTTAATTCATAAATGGAAGAACAAGTTCCTTAAATTATGATTGTTATAAGATTTAGTATTAGCGGAGTATTGTAATAAATAACCACCTGTAAAAAGACTGTTAAATAAGTAAACAGGAAAATAACTCCTGGCTTACCAGGAGAAATGGTTTGTTTTCTTATTCCTCCTGTCTCGGATTATCCTTACTCTCGTAGGTATTAAAACTTACGATGTGCTGCAGGGCTTTTCTCCTCTTTGGAGGAACGGTATCCGATGCCGGGTAGCCCAGGGTGATGAGGAGGGCAACCCTTTTGGACGATGGAATTCCAAGCAATTCCTTCACTTTTTTTTTCATGAAACCAGCCAATCATACAGGTTCCCAGGCCTAATTCTGTTGCCTGTAAACAGAAATGAGCTGCTGCAATGCCCACATCAAGCCAGGGGAAATCGCGATCCTTGAGAGCCTGTCCGAGCCTGCTGGTTACATTGCCTTTTTCCGCCACAATTGCAACAATCACCGGGGCCTGATGCGTAAAGTGGTTAAGCGGGAGGATACGATCGCTGGTTTCTGCAGCCAGTTTATTCTTCAGCACAGGATCATCCACCACCACAAATTTCCACGGCTGTGCATTGCAGGCCGAAGGTGCCAGCCGGGCGGTCTCCAGGCATTTCTCCACCAGGCCGGTTTCCACAGGATCGGGCCGGTAGGACCTGACACTATAGCGGTTCGCCGCGAGTTGCCGGAAAAGATCTCTCATCCATTCTTCAGTCTTTTGGCCAGAATGTGCAACTGGTCTGATTCAACAATTCCGTTTATTTTTTCATCCATGGCGGCCACTATCATGGCCCGGGCAACATCTGCTGCTTCGATTCCACGGTATTTTCTCAAGGGCCCGACAAAGAAAAAACCGAGAACCTTCATAGCACCCTTTGAAAATGCCTCGGCAAAACGCCACTCATTCCTGTTTCCGAGCAGAAGTGATGGTCTTACCAGAATGGCTCGCCGGAAAGGCATTTGCATAACAGCTTCCTCCATTTTACCCTTTGTTCGAAGGTAAAAATTACCCGATCGGGCCCCTGCTCCGATGGATGAGACCCCTATAAATTGCTTTACACCGGCCTTCCATGCGGCAGATGCCAGGTCAACAACCAGGGTAAGGTCAATGGCAGTAAAAGCATCCTGTGAGCCGGCCTTTTTAATGGTGGTCCCCAGGCAACAGAATAAATCATCCCCGGTCATATCAGGACTGAGGGAGTTTATGTTTTTGAAATCAGAGATTTTCTGAACCAGCCTGGAATGCGTAATCGGCAGAGGGCTTCTTGAGAAGCTTATTACCCGGTCGTATGCCGGATGTTCCAGCAGCTGATAAATCAATTGACGTCCAACCAGGCCGGTTGAACCTATAACGATTGCAGTTCTTTGCATATGAATACAATTTACTGCTCAAAGATAGTAAACTGATCTTACTGCTTCACAACAATCTCCATCCCGCGGCGGATAGCCTCTTCGTTCATCCCAACCAGGTGATGGTGGCGCTCAGGCAGGGATTTTTTTATTCCCTTTATAACATTTTCCAGCTCCACCACCGGTCTGATCTTCAGGTATGCTCCCAATACCAGCATGTTAAAGGTGCGGACGGAGCCCATGCGTGCCGCTTCGGCTGCGGCTTCCACAAGGTATATGTTTATATCCTTGCGGCTGGGCGGATGGGTGATTCCATTGCTGTCATACAGCAGGATGCCACCAGGTTTTACGCGGGATTCAAATTTATCGAGCGACTGCTGGTTCAGAATAATTGCTACATCATAGAAATTCAGGATGGGGGAACTGATGCGCTGATCACTCAGGATAACAGTCACATTGGCTGTTCCACCACGCATCTCCGGTCCATAGGATGGCATCCAGGACACTTCCTGGCTCTGCATGATTCCTGAATAGGCAAGTATCTTACCCATGGAAAGTACTCCCTGTCCTCCGAATCCGGCAATAATAATTTCTTCGGTCATGGAACAGTTTAGTTTTCAGTTTTGGCTTTTACCCCGCAGGAAGGGCCTCCTACCATGATTCCATCCACCTTCATGTCTCCAAGCGGATACTCCGGGAACATATGTTCTTCCATCCATTTGTTAGATTCCACCGGAGTCATTTTCCAGCCTGAGTTGCAATTTGAAACAATCTCAACAAACGACAGGCCCTTATTCAGTTTTTGGTTTTCGAATGCTTTGCGAATGGCTTTTTTTGCTTTTCTAACAGCAGCGGGAGTATGCACTGCATGACGGGTTACATAATAGGTTCCGGGCAGTTGTGCCAGCAGTTCGGTAATTTTCAAAGGATACCCCATGGAGTGAACATCCCGTCCATAGGGAGAAGTTGAAGACCGCATCCCGGCAATGGTGGTCGGTGCCATCTGACCACCTGTCATGCCATAGATTCCGTTATTGATGAAAATAATCGTAATATTTTCTCCCCTGTTGCAGCAGTGAATGGTTTCGGAAGTACCAATGGCAGCAAGGTCTCCGTCGCCCTGGTATGAAAAAACGAATTTATCAGGCCAGGTTCTTTTCACACCGGTGGCAACCGCCGGAGCACGTCCGTGAGCAGCCTGTATCATGTCCACTTCCATGAATTCATATGCCAGAACTGAGCAACCTACCGGGGCTACACCAATTGTTTCAGCCTGTATACCCATTTCTTCCACCACTTCCATCACCAGCCGGTGAGTGGTACCATGCCCGCAACCAGGGCAATATGAAAGAGTATTACTATTCAGGAGAGGTGTTTTCGTGTATACCTTGTTCTCCTCCCGGATGATATCTTTCAGTTCCATGATCAGGAATTTACAAGTTTTTCTTCGAGGGCCTGCAATACTTCTTCGGGTGAATGAACAATCCCTCCATACCTTCCATAATGCTCCACCCGTACCTTGCCATTTACCGCCAGACGGACATCTTCCACCATCTGCCCGGCACTCATTTCCACAGAGAGAAATCCCTTTACGTGCTGTGCATATCTTCCAATAACTTCCTCAGGGAATGGGAAGAGCGTAATCGGGCGCAGAAGACCTGCCCTGATTCCCTTTGCCCTGGCTAATTCAATAGCTTTCTGACTTATACGGGCACTCGATCCGTAGGCAACAAGGATGTATTCGGCATCTGAACAGGAGATCTCCTCATACCTGACTTCGGCTTTCATCCTCCTGTATTTTTCCTGCAGGTGATGATTATGCTCTTCCTGCAACAGTGGATCCAGGTTTAGCGAGGTGATGATATTACGTTCCCGGTTGGGTGTTTTGCCTGTTGTTGCCCAGCTTTGATCAAACTCACTTACACGTGGAACCGGATCAAAAAGCTCCACCTTCTCCATCATCTGACCAATGACTCCATCAGACAGAATCATGGCAGGATTGCGATACTTGAAGGCAAGTTCAAAAGCCAGCTTCACAAAATCCGACATTTCCTGTACCGAGGCAGGAGCCAGGACGATCAGGCGGTAGTCACCGTGTCCGCCCCCTTTTGTTGACTGAAAATAGTCGGCCTGGGAGGGCTGGATGGTTCCGAGCCCCGGGCCACCGCGAACCACATTCACAATGAGGCAGGGCAATTCGGCTCCGGCAATATAAGAGATACCCTCCTGTTTCAGGCTGATGCCAGGGCTTGAGGAGGAAGTCATTACCTTTTTCCCGGTACTGGCTGCACCGTATACCATATTGATGGCTGCAATCTCACTCTCTGCCTGGAGCACCACCATACCTGTACGCTCGTGCGGTTTCTCCGACATGAGGTATTCAAGGATTTCCGACTGGGGTGTTATCGGATACCCGAAATAAGCATCACAACCGCAGCGAATCGCAGCTTCTGCAACTGCTTCATTTCCCTTCATGAGGCGTAATTCACCCATGATTAATTTTTTATGCTGATGTAACTTCTTCTTTAACCCGGTAAACAGTGATAACACCATCCGGACAAACCACTGCACAATTTGTACACCCGGTGCAGGCATCCGGATTCTCCATGTAGGCAAAATGATATCCCTTGCTGTTCACTTCACGTTCCATCCTGATAACATCTGTAGGACATGCTCCAATGCAGAGTTCACATCCCTTGCAATGTTCAGTATCCACTACGATTGCACCTCTCACTTTAGCCATATTGATGCAGGTTTATTTGAACCGCTCCAAAAGTACAATTTATGTTTTAATTCGGGCAGACCCTCCGGAATGATTCATAGCATCTAACGGTAAATAATCCCCCAAATACTAATTTAACAAATTTATTATCAGGCGTTCAGGCAACAGGATGATGGTCACGGAACTTCATCAATCTTTTTTCAAGGGCAGAAAATTGTTCGGGCAAAACCTGTGAAACACAGGCCCGAAGCCCCTCCGTCCTGTCACTACCTGTAATATCCAGTGTAATAGCGCTTATGCCATAAAAGAGCAATTCACCCAACAGTTCGGCTCCTGAAAAACCGGGGTAGGAAATGGTGAAGTAGAATCCATCGGCCAGGGGCTGATCTTCGTCCTTATTATATACTATGTTGAATCCGTTCCGGATAAATAGTTCCTTCATAGTAGCAGCCTTCCTGCCATATTCCTTCACCTCATCCACAAAGTCAAATGTTCCGTCGTTAGCCGCTTTCAACATGGCGGCAAGAGCATACTGTGCCGAATGGGAGCAGCCTGAAGAGAGTGAATACAGCGCCCCGTATACCAGGGCTCTTCCAAATATCTGTGTACCAAACCAGAATTCAAGTCTGGAAAATTCCCTGGTAAACAGGGAGTCGGAAACCAGCAGGGAACCGATCCGCTGACCAGCATAACTGAAAATTTTCGAACTCGATACCAGCAGAATATAATCCTGCGTATAATTGGCTACAGTAGGCTGATAGGGAGGCACGCCCGGCCTGGAATAATCCTTGCGGAAATCCATTCCAAAATATGCCAGGTCCTCAATTACGATGGCACCATACCTTGTAGCAAGTTCCCCGATGATAGCCAGTTCTTTTTCCGTAAAACAAATCCAGGAAGGATTGTTTGGATTTGAATAAAGAATTGAAGAAATATTGCCTTCTTTCAGTATGGACTCCAGTTTGTTCCTCAATTTTTCTCCACGGAATTCATATACATCAAAATTCCGGTATTTCAGTCCGAGTACCCGGTGTTGCTGTTTCTGCACCGGGAATCCGGGATCAATAAAAAGCGTGGTATCCTTCGATGGATCGCGGCGGGAAGTAACCATAAAGGTAGCCAGAGCGCCCTGCATGGAACCTACTGTAGGCAGACAGTTTACAGGATTAACCCTGATATTCAGAAATAGTTTTGCGAAACGGGAAATCTCTTCCTTCAATGCATCTACACCTTCAATCATGGGATAGACTGAGGCAACGCCAGCTTCAAGGGCCTGTATTTCGGCCCGGACACCAACCGCGGAAGGGGAGAGCCCGGGAACGCCCATCTCCATCCGGATAAACTTTTCTCCGGAAGCTTTCTCAATCAGGTTTACCAGTTTCACGATCTCGCGGATGGAGGCCTTTCCGACCTGGCGTATTCCACTCTCCTGAAGTGCTTGTTTTACAAATTGTTCTTCAATGGGCGTATCTTTCATTCCAAAAAAATTTACCTGCACCAAATTACTTTTACTTATCCACTCTCCCGGTATGATTTTGACTGTTAAGAAACATTGTTCTACAATGCCGTTATTCCCGGCCCATTCCATGAGCCAGCCAGAATATACCTGATATGTTATTTCAGTACCGTCCGGCAAAAATTTATTGGCCCTCCCCAAAATGGCTGACAAATATCATGACTGATTGTTATTCCCCATAATGGCTGCAACAGCCAGAAGAACACCCAGAAGCACTCCAAGCAGCGCTGCGAAAAGTATCTGTACCTCTGCAGGAAGAAGAAAGGTAATTGTTTGTGCAGGGATCCAGAACAGAGGTATGGTTTTCTTCAGCACAAAATTCCATTGCACAGCCCAGTCCATATTCACGATGATCTCCCGGATGCGGATAGATTTGAATAAACAAGAAAACGACCCATTGTGCTGCTGTATGTGTGTATCAGTTATCTTGTGAAAAGTCATTAAGACCGGGGCATAGAAGAGGTTCAGCGCTGTGCTGATGCAAAATGAAACAAAAATTTTTTGTGCGGACAAGGGGCCATGGATTATTTCACGTGCACCATCCAGGCCTGCCATTTCAAGGAATACAGGCGTACCAGTAGCAAAAACGGTAAAGGCAATTTTAACCGTAACGCCAAGAAATCCCCATATCAAAGCTCTGGGAAGGAGTCCGAATCCCTCTTTAAAGTACGATCCTGTTTTAATACGTAGTCCAATCAATTCTCCTGTTGTAGCCAGCAGTGAGAATTTGATAAAACTTATTAGCACGGGATGCTCTGCATTGAACCGGGTATAAAAATCCCTAAGCCCTGGAATAACTATAAATGGCAGGAATAACAGAACAAAATACAACAGGAAAAGAAAATCCGTACGCTTAATCTTGCCCATAACCGTTACGTTTATGATTTCAGACTGTTTATAAGGCTCAGGTGAGCTGGCGTTTGTCAATTACCCGTTTGGCCTTCCCTTCGAACCGTTCAATTGTTTTTGGTTCGACCAGTTTTACATCGGCAGTGATGCCCAGCATACTTTCGATATTATGCCTGATCTGGTTGCTCAGCGCCTGGAGTTGACTAATCCGGTCGAAATACATCTCATCCACCTCTACCAGTACCTGCAAGGTGTCCAGGTTGTTTATCCGGTCTACAATTATGAGATAATGCGGTTTGGTCTCACTCATCTCCAGGAGGATCGACTCAATCTGGGAGGGAAATACATTTACTCCGCGGATGATGAGCATATCGTCACTTCGCCCGGTACATTTTTCCATCCTCACCAGGGTTCTGCCGCAGGTGCAAACATCCTTGTGCAGAACGGTGAGATCACGTGTCCGGTAGCGAATGAGTGGAAGACCTTCTTTGGTAACCGTGGTAAATACCAGTTCTCCTTTCTTGCCATAGCCAAGAGGTTCAAGAGTCACGGGGTCGATTATTTCCGGTATAAAATGATCCTCATTGATATGCAACCCGCACTGGTACTCACACTCACTGGATACGCCCGGACCGATTATTTCACTCAATCCATAGATATCGATAGCCTTGATATTTAACTTTCGTTCTATCTCCTTCCTCATATTTTCAGTCCATGGCTCGGCCCCAAAAACTCCCACGCGCAGTTTAAGCGACTCAACAGGAATATTGGCTTCCTCGAGTGCTTCAGCCAGGTACAGTGCATAGGAAGGGGTACAAGCCAGAACCGAGCTGCCAAAATCGGACATGAGTTGCAATTGCCTTTTGGTATTTCCTCCTGATACCGGAATAACAACGGCTCCCAGTTTCTCTGCCCCGTAATGTATTCCCAGGCCTCCGGTAAACAGGCCATAGCCGTATGCGATCTGAATAAAGTCATTTGGATGAACCCCGGCACTGGTGAGAGTCCGGGCCACCACCTCACTCCATGTGCCCAGATCGCGGCGTGAATAGCCTACCACTGTTGGTCTTCCGGTGGTTCCGGAGGAGGCATGAAGCCGAACGATTTCACTCATCGGTACAGCGAACAGCCCATAGGGATAATTGTCCCTGAGGTCTGATTTGGTGGTAAATGGAAGCCTGTGCAGGTCGTCCATGCCATGTATATCTTCGGGACTCATTCCGAGTTGCTGTAATTTTTCACGATAGAAGGGCACATTGTAATAAACCCTTTCGATCACTTCCCTCAGCCTGGTTCCCTGCAATTCACGCATCTGATCAGCAGGCATGCATTCATATGTTTTGTTCCAGATCATGCCTTTCTGTTTATAGATTATTGAATTCTACTGCATCGAGTAATTCCATGTTATTTTCGCGAATGGCCCTGATGGCCTTTTCTGTATCCTCGGTGCGCATAACAATCACAGCTTTCTCGCCAATGGAGAATGCATATACATATTCGATGCTGATATTCTTGTCGGACAATAAACTCATGGCATGGGCGAAAGACCCTGCCTCCCTGGGAGTGGCAATTCCGAGAACATCGGTAAGGTTTACAGAAAATCCTTTTTCCCTGAGAAGGGTAAATGCATGTTCCGGTTTTGAAACCAGCATGCGCAGGATACCGAACTCAGAAGTGTCGGCCACAGTAAGGGCTTTCACATCTATCTTTTCAGCGCTCAGGGTCTTCAGAACTTCTGTAAGTCTTCCCGATTTGTTTTCCAGAAAAATGGAAAGTTGTTTGATGATCATAGCAAAATGTTTTCGGTTCAGGAATTTCTCAGGACCGAAAATAATTAATTCCAGACGTTTAAATTCCGGATTGGGGGTATTAAGAATTGATTTAAATAAGCGAAGAGGCCTATTTTTCAATCAGGATGCGGGCGTCGACCACCTGTATGGAGTCTCCCCTGCCAATAAGGGGATTCAGGTCAAGTTCTTTAATTTCTACCGCGAATCGTAAAAGTGAGGACAGGCGGACAATGATTTCTGCAAATTTATTTTCGTTTACGCCCTCCTTACCACGGGCACCTTTTATGATTTTATAGCTCTTCAGGCTCCTGATCATGGAAAAGGCTTCATTGAATGTAAGCGGCGCCAGTCCGGAGGAAACATCCTTCAATACTTCAACAAAAATACCACCAAGGCCGCAAAGCATTACATGGCCGAAGGTAGGCTCATACTTGGCACCGATAAAAAGTTCGATTCCGGAAATCATTGGTTGAATCTGCACGGCTGTTGCACCCGGAATTTTCTTTAGCCGGGCAAAATCAGCGGTAAGGTGCTTTTCGGTATTGATATTGAGAACTACACCACCTGTTTCAGTTTTATGTACAGGGCCCACAACCTTCATTACCAGCGGAAATCCAATTTCCTCTGCCAGGCTGAGGGCTTGTTTTGACGTTGTGGCAATACCAGACTTAACCACTGGAATGCTGGCCGCCTGCAATATTCTGTTTACCTCATCCGGAGCAAGAAAACCATTTTTAGCCTTGTCAATTATGCTCCTTATTTCCGGCACATTCACCCCATCGAGCAATATCCGTTCTTCAGCTGGTTTGGGAGTGGCATGAACAAGACTTACAGCCTTACCTAACTGAACCTCATCGGGGAAATTAATATGTCCCCGCGACAAAAAGAATTCCACCTCCTGCCGTGCTGTCTGTATACTGGGCAGGATTGGGAAAATTGGTTTGGTGCAGGTAAGCATCTTATGGTGTAACACCTCATAGGCATCAAATACAGCTGTGAGCCCTGTGCTACCGAAGATTACCATTATTGCATCGATGTTATCACACTTCTTATCACAATAGTCAATGATCTGTCCCAGTTGTTCGGCTGTCCCGGTTGCCAACAGGTCGATCGGATTACCTGCTGCTGCACCCGGATTAAGCAATGCGAGCAGTGCATTGCTATCTGTCTCCTCAAGGCGGGGTATATCCAGGCCGCCCTGGGATAAAGCATCGGTGAGCATTACAGCCGGTCCTCCGGCATGTGTAATGATCGCGACATTCTTCCCTCTCAACCCGGGATGAAGCAATACGGAGGCTACTGTAGTAAGTTCCTCCCGGCCGCTGCAACGGACAATCCCGGCTTTCCTGAACAGAGCCTCAACAGCCAGATCTGAACTTGCAAGGGCACCTGTATGTGACAGGGCTGCCCGGCTCCCGGCTGCCGATCCACCCGACTTGATGGCTGCAATACGACACCCCTTCCGGATAAGTGAAGAAGTGTGCTTGAGCAATTTGTCAGGATTTCGGATCGACTCTATATACAACAATTTAACCCTGGAGCTTTTTTCAGGATCAAAATTGTCATCAAGGTATTCCAGAAACTCCTCCACCCCAAGTTGTGCGCAGTTTCCAACTGTATATACCGCTGAAAAACTCAATCCTTTTGGAATGGCCGATTCCATGATAAAGACTGCTGTTGCCCCGGAACTACTGATAAACTCACATCCGGCAGGATTCAACCTGGGTATGGGAGTTGTAAAAACCCCTGCATAGTACTCATTGATAATCCCTATACAATTGGGACCCACCAGGCATCCGCCGGTACTCTCCACCACCTCGACTATCTTCCGCTCGAGGATTGCACCCTCCTTCCCTTCCTCGCTGAAACCAGCTGAGATTATTATAAACGCCTTTACAGCTCTTTCTTTCGCCAGGAAGGTAACTGCCTCCAGACATGCAGAAGCCGGAATAGACAGGATGGCCAGATCAACAGGCGGAGCTAAGCGGAGCTCACGGAAACTTTTCAATCCCTGAACCTCATCCTCCTTCGGATTCACAACAAATAACTCACCGCCGAACCGGGCATCGCGCAGGTTCTTTATGATCTTTCCTCCGGGTTTGTGGATATTGTTGGATCCCCCAACGATCAGGATTTTCGAAGGCTCAAGCAATTGCTTGTTTATCATAACGATAAAACTATTTGGACCTGTCAAAGATAGGGATTCTCCTTTTTCGCTATTGATGTATAAAGCAGGACAGCCGGCTATTTAAAAACATATAGCCTGTTTAAATCAGGTTACAGGTCTCATCTGCAAAGGGAAATAGAGGAGAAGCAAAAAAAAACGGGACCCCGATGGAGCCCCGTTTTATGTTGCTAAAACTAATTTTCAGATAACATTGATTGCCATTTTCTCCAGCTGCGAACTTACCTGTAGTCCCTTTGTAAGGATGTTTGTTTTGTTCACTTCAAATTTCCAGAATCCTCCCCTTTCAACAAAATTAATGGCAGACCCCCAGTTGAGAAGCCCTTCGCATTCCGTAATGAGCAAGGTTTTCTGTCCGTCAACCTTCTGGGCAAGTTTTTTAATGGGAACACCCATGGTCCCTGAGAGGAATACAATATTATTGTATCCATCGATGTCTTCAATCTTTTTGAAAGATTTCACCTTAATGGTTTGGGCACCTACTGTTTTTCCGGCAGCCAGTGCACTGAGTTCCTGGGATACCTCCTCATTTCCAATAACGGCAATGGTAAATTCCCCGGTGCTGGCAGCATTGGGCCAGTTAATCAGACGGGTAAAATAGTAAATACTGCTTGCCTGATACTTGGGAACTGAAACCACCTGTACATTCTGCGCCTGAATTAAAACGGCCAACAGTAAAAATCCAATGACTAAAATGTGCTTTTTCATATATAAACTGGTTAATTATTTACACTAAGAAGTACTTTTATTTACGAGCCCTGCAGAAAAAGGTTAGATTTTGGTTGCTGAAAATTTTGATTTCTCCTTCAAAACCGGGCAATTGCATCTTCTTTTTCTGCTGCAAACATATACCGATTTTCAGTCCCTTATACAAATTTTAGATGATCTATATTAATGATTTGAGTGATTTACATCATTTGGTAAAGTGATTTTATATAATAGCAAATAAGTGATTCCGGTTGATCTGGCAGGCATCAGGAGGCCTATCCTGTTCCATGGAAGACTTTGCTTTTTTTTGCCGTTCCTTGCTGAATTGCTATTTTTGCCCAAATTCACAAAAAATGAATCTGCGTTCATCATCTATCATATTAATAATTAGTCTTTTACCTCTTGTAGTATTGTCGCAAAACAAGCAGGAGGTTTTTGAGGAGGTTATCCTCAAAGTGGATACCTCCCGCTATTCCCTCCAAAAAAACAGCTTGAAGCTCAACCAGGAAGAATACCTTCCTTTTCGATATAATGATGAAAATGAAGTGATGGAGGTGGAACTCCTCTCAGCCGGCAATTTAGCGGGTACGCCCAAACTTGTGGAATCAGGCGACTTTATGCTCATTGACTCCCTGCTGGAGGTTTTCCCGGGAACGTTTCGTTTTAAGGTACAATTCAGGAACCTGACGCGGAGTCAATTCCTGAAATTCACCTTCCAACTGCAACTATCTGGTGATACCATAATGAGGTACAGCAGTATCAAACTTTTTCCATATACCGAAACCCGGGTAGATTTTTTCACCAGGGATGATGAATTGTTTATTGGTGAGGAAAAAGTATTTGAGCTGACTACCAACAACCTGGAGAATATAAAGGTTACCAACGAATGGACCAGCGGTCAGGACATCGATTACATGGTTTCTGAAAAACAGGGACAATTGCAGTTGCACCTGCTACCCCGCAGTCTGGGCAGGAAAAAAGTATTGGTTAAACTTCAGACCAACAAGCCTTTTCTTAACAAGGATGCCAGGCCTGACTTTTCTCTCCCGGTCATTACCCAGGAATTCCTTATTAAAAACAGTCGCCTGGCATTTCTGAACATGGACAAGGTGGAGGTTACCCTGGATGAAAAATCAAGGACCGAGGGTATTGAGATCCAATTGGACGACAGCCGGAGCCTGGTGCTGAACAAGACCTACCGGTTGGAAAATCAGGAACAGCCCGGCGGGGTGCTGATTGCCGAATTATTTACCCGTAACAGCCTGGCCAACAATCGCGTATTATGTACCCTCCGCCCATATAACTATCATCGCAATTCGCAGGGGTACCTTTATATCAAGGATGGGGACGAGGCTCGCTTTATTACCAATGTAAGCATCACACCAAAAACACGCATCGACAAGCTGAGCATCATGCACGAGGGCCAGGACTGGTCGGAAAGTCTGGTGTGCAACCCCGGTGAGATAATCAATGTGCGAATCGACGGGGAAGGACTGCATAAAGCCCGTTTTAACTTTGAAGATGCAATTGACCTATCCAGTGATTCACTCATCCGCAGTGAAAGCATGGTGATGTTCAAATTGAAAATTCCTGTCGACATCAGCAAACGCCGGATATCGCTTTATAACCATTCAGAGAACACCGGCAACGCACTCATCATACGGGAATACCAGCTCGCCCGTCCCTTCGATTATATGTTTATCAATTACGGTGATATCGACCGGAACGTAGCTACTCTTAAAAGTCCGGTAATTTATTCACAGAATGTTAAGGATATCATTTTTTCCTTTGTACCCAGGCGAATTGACGAGGCTCAACTTTATGGGAAACAGTACCTGAAGATGGATATAAAGATCACCAACTCGAAGAATCAGCTGGTTGATCTTAAAACCATTGATAACATTGTTGTCTGTCCCGGCGAGAATTCCCCGCGGTATCAGTATTATGGCAATAAAGATTGCATCAAGGATGACATCTCACTGAACAATTATCTCTCGAAAAAAACATATGATCTCGAGGACTGGGCAAAAATTGACCTCACCATCGAGAACAAGGCTGATAAATATGCCGGTGATATCAATACAAAAAAGATTGAACTGATCCTGCAAAAGAGATACAAGTTTGATATCGATGTGTCATTTCCTGCAGGGCTTATCACTGCAACCCGCGAAGCACAGAAGGACTCACTCGGAAAAGTTACGGGGCACACTACCAGTTATGGCGGGTTATATGGGATCAGCATGGCCATAATTGCCCAATTCAGTTTTTATGAGCCTGACAAAATCGGGAAACTTAAACCATATAAGGTCGGGGCCGGATTCCTGGCCATGGATGCATTTAATTTCTCCGATAACTCAAAGCGGGACGTCGGCCTGGTACTTATCGGGAGTCTGTACCCGGTGAACCGTGAATCGAAGTTCTCCTTCCCTCTCTACCTGGGCGCAGGTTATCTGTTAAAAGGCCAGCAGTTTTTCTTCCTGCTGGGACCAGGGATACGTGTGAGTCTGTAGATGTTTGATGTGTGGGATGTGGGATGTTGATGTGTGAAGCTTGTAACTTCAATGCTTCATCTTCCTCTCTAACCAATCGAGCCAGCTTGAAAATCCTTCGCCGGTACGTACGGAAAGTTCAATAAATTCCAGATCAGGATTCACCTGCCGGGCATACTCTCTGGCCTTTGAGACATCAAAATCAAGGTAAGGCAACAGGTCTGTTTTATTGATGATACAGAGGCCTGATGACCGGAACATATTGGGGTATTTCAGGGGTTTGTCTTCCCCTTCAGTTACACTGATGACCACCACACGCACCTCCTCACCCAGGTCGAAAAGTGCAGGACAAACCAGGTTCCCGACATTCTCAACAAAAAGCACTGATCCTTCTCCAGGTGCCAGTTCCTGGATGGCTTTTCCCACCACATCGGCTTCCAGGTGACAACCGTTCCCGGTATTGATCTGAATTACAGGAGCGCCGGCATCACGGATCCTTCTTGCGTCGTTATTCGTTTGCTGATCTCCCTCAATTACAGAACACTTCAATCCTGATGGCATAGAACGAATTGTTCGTTCCAGCAGGCTGGTTTTTCCGGAACCGGGTGAGCTAACCAGATTCAGGGCCAGAATTCCCTTTGACTGAAAATAATTTCTGTTGGCTGCCGCAGCCAGGTTATTTCGCTGCATGATGTCCAGTTCCACAGCAATTTCCCGTCCGGCCCGCGGAGTATGTGTACTACCTGCATGCACGTGGTCATGATCATGCACGTGCAGGTGCCCGTGATTATGCAGATCTTTTACGTCAACCTTATCCAACTTGAGTGGCTTATCCAGGTCCTCCGCGCGGATCAACCGGGCCTTTTCACCGGGAATACCGCATCCACAGGTATCACACATAGCTGTTTATTTTAAAATAAATTTCAATCTTCAATTTCGATGGATTTGATCTTCATTTCGGTGCCCGACAGAATCCTGGGATGGAAGGTTCCGCATTGTGGGCAGGGATCAAAAAGTTCCACCACGTGAAACTCCGCCTGGCATCCCGGGCATTTTCCTCTTGCAGGAATTGCATCTATTTTGTAACGAACACCTTCCAGAACGGTATTTAATACAGCCGAACCCAGCGCAAATTCGAGCGATTCAAGGTCAATTCCTGCCAATGCCCCAATTTCAAGTGTGAATGATTCTATCCTGGCTGCACCTTCTCTTTCTGCAGCTTCTATTACCGAGTCCACAATACTCATTGCTATGGAAAGTTCGTGCATTTTGACTGCAGTATTTCTGTAAAAATGGGAATAAAAGATGGATTTGAGTTACCTTTATATAAAATTTCCAATACGCCCGTTCTTTCCTGATTAGTAAATGTTTATCGTTTGGTTTTAACCGGATAATTTGTCCTTCAACGAAATCCCAGGAAAAAATCACAAGCTATGAACCAATCATTTTTCGTAAGGGCTACCTGTCCAAAGTGCAAGCATTCACTTATGGACCATGTGGTATATATCCGTTATAAACCCAGCATCCGGGTTCAGATCGAGAGCCAGGGCCAGAGGTTTTCCACACATCTTTGCTCCGAGTACAGTTGCCATGATAAGATTTGCGAGCATCCAATTCCTGAAGGTGAAATTAATGGTTTTTTCTGCCCGTATTGTTTGAACAATCTGAAGGGAACCGATCACTGCTCCGGCTGTGGTGCACCAATGATCGCGCTGGAAATGGAGAAGGGCGGCAGAGTGGTTTTTTGTTCACGGAACGGCTGCAGGGCGGAATATCTTGCTTTCGATGGCGTTTCGGATGCCCTCCTGAATTTCCGTACCAATAACGCCCAGGAAACCGGGGAATACCATTAACAGCCTCTGGTAAGAATTCAAGCGGCTACCTGCGGGAAGCGGCAATCACCATTTGTCCCAGGGCAATGCCTCCGTCATTCGACGGGATCCGGGAATGGGAAAAAACCTTTAACCCCATTGACTCAACAAGTCTTTCTGTTCGGGCAAGGAGGTACCTGTTCTGAAAACTACCACCGGAAAGTACAACCGATTTCACGTCAGTTACGGAAGCAATCTGCCTGCATGTTTCTGCTATAAGCCGTACCATGGTATTATGAAATTTCGCAGCAATCAGGGGTGTTGGCTTTTTATCCAATACATCCCTGATGATGGCACTCAATGTTCCCATCAAAATCAACTCATCCTGCCCAATTTCGAATGAGTATGCCTCAGTGACATCCGGCATGATACAATCCTCCAGCCGCATGGGTGCCTCGGCGTGAAAACCGGCATTAAGGCAGACAGCTGTAAGGGCAGCGACAGCATCAAACCAGCGACCGGCACTGGTCGAGGCAGGTACATTGATTCCTTTTTCCAGGGCAGAAATTACAAGCTGAAGTTGCTGTGATTCAATATGTTTCAGAAATGGTAAATCCAGCTTGATAAAATCATTTCCATATTCCTGAAACAGCAGACTTACAGCTGTTCTCCAGGGTTCAGAAGTTACTTTATCTCCTCCGGGCAGGAGTATCCCCGGCAGGTGAAATTCACGCCGGTATCCCCTGTAGTCACAAAGTAAAAACTCTCCGCCCCAAATAGTGCCGTCGTCACCAAGTCCGGTACCATCAAAGGCTACGCCAATTACAGGACCATCAATTCCATTCTCTGCCATACAAGCCGCTACGTGTGCATGATGATGCTGCACCCGCATTACCGGTTGTCCTGTATTGAGAGCATACTGGGTTGAGAGATAATCAGGATGAAGATCCGCCACAAGCAGGTGTGGTTCAACCTTAAAGAGTTTCTTGAAACGCTTGAGGCTTTCGAGGAAAAATTCGTAGGTCTCAAAATTTTTCAGATCACCGATGTGCTGACTCAGGAATACAAGATCTTTCCGCCCTACTGCAAAACAGTTTGCCAGTTCGGCTCCCATGGCAACAATACCTTCCACCTGTTGTTTCACACGCACCGGTGAAGGGGCAAAACCACGCGATCTCCTGATTGCCCTCGGCCGTTGATTCACCAGGTGATAAACCGAATCATCTGTCCGATTATGGATATCCCTGTTATAAAGAAGGCAGGCATCTGTGATGGGTCCAAGGATCTCAATGGCCTGCCGGTTATCGGTTACGATGGGTTCATCGGAGAGGTTACCGCTTGTGAGCACCAGGGCTTCAAGCTTCGTCTTTTCGAACAACTTGTAATGAAAGGGTGTATATGGCAGCATGGCCCCGACAGTGGAGAACCCGTTGGAAACTGAAGATGCCAGCAATCCTGCCGATGATAATATCATAATTGGCCTTTCCCAGCCGGCAATATACTCCTCCTCCATTCCTGTTATCCGGGTATACCTGCGGAGTACTTCCATATCCCTGAACAAGACAGCAAACGGTTTCCCTTCGCGTAACTTGGCATTGCGCAGGCGCTTCACTGCAGTCTCGCTTGATGCATCACACATCAGATGAAAACCACCTACTCCCTTTACAGCTACAATTCCACCTGTCTCCAGGAGATATACTGTCTCGTCAAGAATCTTATCCAGAGAGTTAAATTCCTCCTGCCCTTTGACCAGGGAATATGCAGGTCCACATTTTGCGCAGGCTACTGGCTGAGCATGAAAACGCCGGTCAAGAATATCACGGTATTCTGTTTCACAGGTTTCACACATCATGAAGGATTGCATGGTGGTGTTGGGCCTGTCGTATGGCAAGGCCTGGATAATGGAAAACCGGGGTCCGCAATTGGTGCAATTGATGAAGGGATAATCCAGGCGGTGCTCCTGATTTTTCATATCCTCGAGGCAATCCTCACAAACAGCAATATCCGGGCTAACCAGGGTAATATCCCGGTTTGCTCCCTCGCTGTCAATGATCCGGAAATCGGGAAAGGATTCGGCGTCGATCTGCTCAACATCGATGTGGGCCAGTTGGGAAGCCCTGGGAGCCATCTCCGGAATACAGTCAATAAATTTCCGTAAGTTATCCTTGCTACTGCTCACTCGAAGTTCCACACCGGATCCGGTATTTTTTACCCAGCCTGTGAGCTGATGATTATGTGCAAGCCTGTATAGGAAGGGACGAAAGCCGACTCCCTGCACCAGGCCGGCAATCTGGATACGGTAAGTACGTTGTTCGTCTCCTTTCATAATTGTGTAAAGAACAAATGTAATCCGAATCCTGCACTGCTGCAACCGGAAAAAAAAATCCCGGGATAATCCCGGGACTTGACTATCTCACAGTAACCTAAAACAACAGGTTCATCCGTATATACAGGTTTCTTCCGGGTTCATCGCGCACAATACCGCGATTGGTGGCCAGGTGCAGCCGATAAGACCGATTGTAAATATTTTCAATCCCACCGGAAAATTCAATTTTTACCTTTTTCCATCCGATCGGCTGGGAATGAAAACCTGCATCATATACTGCATAACCACCTGTGGTGCTCTCCCCTGCCCCGATGCGATCCTGTTTGCCTGCAAAATGCGAGCTGAGAGAAACCGAAGTCCAGCCGGGAATTGTATAGCGTAGGGTAAGACTACCATTGAGGGGTGGAATTTGCGGCAGGGCTTTTTGGGTACTGCGGTCAGTTCCGATTACCAGGCCAAGGCTACCACTCAGGACCAGGTTCTTCAGGCATATCCAGTTAAACGACAGATCACTTCCGTAAAGTAGGGCCTTGTCCACGTTGGAGTTAATCATGGCAGGTACCGTATCAAACTGAGTTTCATCCGCAGTATAATTGTAAACAAATATTCCGGAGTCTTCAACAATCAGGTTACTCATGTAATTGGCATAGGCATCCACTACCATATTGAACGAGGGATTCCAGAACCGGATACCCAGATCGTAAAACCAGCCTTGTTCTGCCTTCAGGGAAGGATTACCCAAACGGACAGATGCTCCGAGATCGATATACTTAAATCGTTCTTCCAGGGAGGGAGCCCTGTGTCCCCTGGCCATCGAGAAACTTAAATCAGGACCCCAGGGCAGGGTGTATAATAATCCGGCGTTGGCACTCCAGGAAAAATCATCATCACTCGCAGCATTGAAGGTGATGCGCTGCCCGGCAGGAGCATCATTCCGAACTCCATTAATAATAACATAAGCGGGATCAATGGCCTGAGCACTGTGCACGGAAACATTATCCCCACGGGCTCCTGCCATAATTTTCAGTTTTCCGGGAATAATATTCCATTCATCCTGCAGGTATGCTCCGAAGTTGGTAAATGAACTGGAGGGAATGGGAACCTCACCAAAAACGCGGGTGCCGGTAACCGAATCATTCACACCCTGGTCAGTACTGTTTTCTCCCGGCTGGTTGTAAGGTATCGCTGCCATACATCCACACCGGCGATCAGCTGATGGTTGCCGGCAGGTTCCCAGTCACTCTGCGGTTTGCGATCCATTGGTCAGGTGCTCACCGATGGGTTGAATAGTCACATTCTGATTGGGATGCAAATCAACCTCCCTCACAATATTCTGAATAAAATACTTCGCCTGTAACCGGGTGAGGGAGGGAAGAAGATTCCAACCAGTATAGCTGGCCGCGATCATTTGCCTGTCAGCCCTGGTATAGCTGGCAGTGGCCGTGGCTGGGAATGCTTTACCTCCGGGTAGTCCTACATCCCATGCATGAAAACGGTGATAATCGAGTTTAAATTCCTTATTGGCAGCCGGCCGGATGGCCAGTAATGCCGCCAGGTTATTATCTTTAAACTGGCTGTTGAGCAATTCACCCGAAGGAGTCTGTGTATTCTCAGCCTGCCTGTAGTTGCCTGAAACCTTCATATACCATTTTGCAGAACCTGCATTCAGTGCCAGACCTGCAACCGGTTGATTATTTACCGAATTCCATGCAAGGGAGGTTCGCCCCCTGAGATAGTTAGAACTACTGTATTCGCCTCCCCGGGTATGAATATTAATGATCCCACCCATGGCACCAGTCCCATAAATGGCAGATGCCGCTCCTTTAACAATTTCAATTCGTTCGATATCGTTAACATCCACCATCGAAAGTGCCCCGGCAACATCGGTTGCAGTTTCAATCCTGTTACCGTCTACAAGTGTTACAAGGCGCTGTTCCGACAGGCCACGAATATTTACCGAGCTGGCCCAGATACCATCACGCGCCAGGCTCACCCCTGGCTGCGAAGCAAGAATATCAGAAACACTTGTCCAGCTTCTCTGTTCTATGTTCATGGAATTGATCACTGCCACAGGCAGGGGCACATTTTTAACCATCCGCTCTGTATGAAGTGCTGTAACACTCACCTCCCCGATAGGAATAAGGGATTCTTCCATTTGCAAACTGAGACTCCTAAATTCCCCGGTTCTGAGAATCAACTGAGCTGTTATCGGTGCATATCCTATAGCCGAGCCGTGAATATAAAAATATCCTGAATCGAGATTTTCGATCAAATAACTACCATCGAGTGCCGAAATTGCCGAATGGGGCGACCAGTCCCCTTCTGTGATTTCTTCATTCTCCGAAATCCACAGGTGAATGCCTGCAATTCCCTTCCCGGTATTTTTGTCAAGAATTTTTCCGCTTACCTGCGCCTTCTCCTGCGCCAGGATTGAAACCAGTTGAAAAAGGATTATTCCAACCGCACAAAAACGCTTCATCATTTTCTTAGGATTTAATAACAAGTGATTTAACCATTACCCCTTCAATCCTGCCCAATTGCCCGGTAAGGGCTCCAATCTCGTCGGTGGTTCCTTCAAAAACGATTGAAATAATGGCGACATCCCTTTCCCTGGCGGGTAGTCCCATTCGTCCCAATATGATGGTTGCGTGTTTTGACAGCACCTGGTTGATCCTGTCTGCATTTAGTTTATCAGCCACAATAATCAGGGCTGAACCGATTCGCTTCTCCATCAGGTTTCCTCCGGATAAGATATTTTGGTTTCAGGACTCCTTGAGCCTTGAGGGGCTCTCAGATTAATTGTGACAAAAATAACAGGTAAAAGCGAATCAGATTATGACAAATATCATAATTAAAGAAATTCAGAACCCATTTACCGAAAACCCACCATCTACTGCGATACATTGCCCGGTGATATAAGCTGCAGATGGCATGCACAGGAAGGCAACGAGGCCGGATACCTCCTGAGGTTTGCCTATACGGCCGAGTGGTGTTTTGGTGATTACCTGCTCAAGGTATTCCTTATCTTTTAACACGGAGTTTGCCAGCGGGGTTTTAATGTACCAGGGAGCAACGGCATTTACCCTGATATCCGAGGGAGCCCATTCGACAGCCAGGTTACGGGTCAACTGGTTAATGGCCGCTTTTGTCATGGCATAAACAACTCCGGTACGGAGGTGTGTGAGACCGGCAACAGAAGAGATATTTACTACGGAGGCGTCTTTGGAATTCTTCAGCAGCGGATAGCACTTTCGCGTGAGATCGAAGGCTGAGAAGAGATTTGTTTCAAAAATATCCCGTATTTCGGATTCTTTATAATCTATTGTCTTTTTACGAATATTGGTACCAACATTATTTACCAGGATATCCAATTTATTCCAGCGTTTTTTAATGGTATCAACTATTCTTTCCCGGTCGGCAGGTATGGTTATGTCAGCCTGTATCCCATCGGCCTCGAGATCTTCACCCACCCATTCGTCAATTTTGCCTGATAACCCGCTATTGTCCCGGGCAACAGTAATAACGCGGGCTCCATGCTTCAGCAGTTCGTAAACAATGGCTTCCCCGATGCCCTTACTGCCTCCTGTTACCAGAGCCAGTTTCCCTTTAAGGTTCCACATTGTTTCCATAAAACCGGATTTTAAATGGAACTATAAAGGTAGAGAATTTCACCGGATAACAAGGTGAAAGACATTCCGAAAAACCCTGATGCAATTAACTGTTAAACTGAAGGATACACGGCATATTCCTACAATTTACAGGAATTCAACGGGATGCCCGTTTGTATGACCGGTGATTCTCGCGGCGATTGTGCTTCTGGTTCTTTTTCATCTTCGCCTGATACTTCGGGGATGAGAACTTTGCGTTCCTGGGCTGCTCACGCATATCGATGAGCATCAGGCTTCTTTTGGAGGATGAACTATTATTTGATGAGGCACAACCACACAGGAACAAACTCACCAGCCCTATCAACAACCATTTATACATGGGAAGTTTTTTTTGGATATACGGACAAAACTTCATTCCTGTTCCGAAAAATACCATGATTTTTTCCATTATAACTACTTTATTTTCATTTAGATAAAATCATTTGCTCTACAATCATATTCTTAATACTTCAATATCTGTTATGATACAGCAAATAAGCAGGGCTTATCAGTAATTAGTGAAGGACAAAAAATAAGCAAGTTCGTAGATCATACGTGAAATCTGGCAAATTCCTTCATTGCGCCTGGTGAAAACTCTGCAACTCATTCAAGAAAAACTTAATTTAACCACAGAGGGTCACGAAGTTCACACAAAGGTTCACACAAGGCTCACGAAGAATATTCCCAAAATTCTGATTTTAACTTCGTGAAATCCTTTGTGATAATACATGTGTATACAATAGTGAAAACTCTGCAATATTCAAGATAAATTAAATTGTAACCACAAAGGTCTTCATGTTATTTTTCAATGAATGCTTCAACCAGGTTTTTCCGCTCGGTTTATTTAAGGTATATTATTCTTGAATTGTTGCAGCAGCACCGGAAGAATATCAAATGAAAAGTATCACTGAGATACCCTTGCCGACTTTTAAAATCCAAGGACAATTGCAGGGACAACCTTCTGGGTTGAGCTATACGGATGGTGTTGCCGGGATGCGGCGCAGGAACTTGCCAACAGTGCAACTGCAAACAACAGCAAATGATACTCTGGCTATGCATCGGCAACAGGCTTATTCTGAACCATACCGGAACGGTAATGATTATCTCTATCAGTTGTCCGTCCTTCCCGGGTTTCCAGAGAATCCAGCGTTGATAAGCCTCAGCGCTTCCTCGTTGAATACTTCCCGGTCAGTACGTGCAACAACAGCCCTCAGTACCTTGCCATCACCAACGCGCTGGATACTTCATCCACACGGCCCTGCAATTTCAGCTAATGCATCAGGATCAACAAAGTTATTGTCGATAGGTCGCCGAATTTTTGCATCCCGCCCAGAACTCGACGGCCTCAAAGGTAAAGACCGGAGCGTTATCTCTTCGCCTGGTGTAAAACAGCACTTTTTCGCTGTTGCCATTCTCTTATAAATCTTCACCGGACCTTTCTGCCGTTCGAATAATACGAAATAAATGATCCGTTAAGTTCACCTGACTTGCATGTCATTTCACCGGGACCACTGCCATCTTGCTCCCGCCAGAGTTCAATTAACACCGTTAAGATGCTGATCAGCATAAACAGCTTCCGATTTGAGATTGGCATTTGCATACCATTCTTTAACTATCACGTCCAGTATCGCCATTTACATATATAGTTCATTCCGGGCCATCTGGTTTCGTTCTCGTAGTAAAAAACAAAATGGCCATCACGCACATCGGGGTTGATGGAAGTATAGGTCCCTTCCATCTGAGGTTTTCATAGTGAAAAAATCTTTGCACTAATAAATGAACCTGTCAGCACAGTATCAGCATAGATAAACCGATAATACCGGGCCTTTTCCTGTGAAGCCTGTTTCGTCGTCATCAAACTACCTTTAGTGCATCAGACATCTGTTTCTGCAATGCCAGTGTCATTACTGTTTCTTGGAATGCCGTCTCATAGTGTTCATTTAGAACGTGTAAAAGTACCGGAAATATTTTGAACAATATGAGAATAGAACAATACCAATCCATGCCAGATAGCTGAGTTCCTGCCTCATATCTGGAAGGAAACGTATCCCGAATCAGTAGTATGTCTTACTTCACCGTATCTTACTAAATAATTTACCTTAACAACTAAACTTTTTTGTACAGGAAATGAAATTAATACACTCCTCCTAAAAATATAATTATGAGGAATTATTCAAAAAGAACGCGTGTCCGGCTTCCAACTTAGAAGATATTTTGGCTTAGAGAGTACAATTTTCTAATCTTTTTAGGTTAATTTGCATTAAGTAAAGGAGTTAAAGTATGACACTTTACACCTGATAAACTGATAACTTATGAAACTTCAATATATATCCGATAACAAGGGAAAAAGCAGATCATTTATTCGTGAAGACTGGAAAGATACTGCAAAAGCATCTTTCCGGACTCATTAGACTAAGTCTAGGAGCCTACTAAGAGCAGAAATAATGAAGGACTTGGATGCCTTCTAACGAATGCTAAAAGCTTCACCGGGAAGAGTAAAATAAAACGAGCCAGCTAGCGGAACCGGCTTCTTGCATGAGCTATAAAGTTTTATATACTGAGAACTTTCGCAAAAGAGATTAATAAATCTGTGCTAAAAAGTATATTTCCCTAAAATCTGACATTGCTATCCTGATTGAAAGCCTGGAGCAAGATCCAACGCAAGGTAAATCGCTCGGAAAAGACTGTTATAAAATACGCGTGGCCATTGCTTCCAAAGGCAAAGGTAAATCTGGCGGAGCAAGGATAATAACCTACGTATATATTACAGGTTCAGAAGTTCATCTGCTTACCATTTATGACAAGTCTGAGAAGGAAGATATTTCAGATAAAGAACTTAAAGAACTTCGGAATCAGGTTCAATTTTAGTTCAAAATCCGCCATAATTAAAAAGCAGCCGTGAAAGAACTTATTGTTGCCTTCTTGATTAAGGCAGATTTGCAGCAAAAACTGGTGGGATTCTTCTCCTCCCCGATGCTCATGTTGGTTCCATAGGAATAACCTCCCACAGAGGTTTTTGAGGCTATGTTTCCATTCTGGGCATAGGACATCGTTACAATTTCACGGAAGTGTTTTTCTGAATTCAATATTTAATACTGAAATATCTTTAATTGGTTTACCCCATTTCCATGGGAATTGGTTTAATCGGGTCCGGATTCTTCCAAACACAAACTCAATATTCTCATGGCAGGTTCTAATTGGAATAAGTGGTCCTAAAACAATAAAATCTTTTTCCAATTTATATTTCAATTTGTATTTCCTGTTTTCAGGATACATAATTCCAGGAAATAATGAAACTTTGATCTTCTTTCCCAATACTGAATCCAAAGGTATATCAATAGCCATATAGCCTGACTTCCCTATGGATAAAAAAGATGCATTTCTCTCTCTCATAAAAGCAAATTTAGATTGGTGCAAATAGAATCCTCTAAGGTAATTTTCAGATTTATCATATTGTAACAAGCTATATTCTACTAGGAGGTTGCCATTGGCATCAGCAGTAGTAATTTCACAAGAGTCTGAAGAAATAGTATCTGGAATAATTGAATAATAGGAGCTTGGGAAATATGCATTCCTCATGGTTAAAACTTCAAGGAATCTGCTTCTCTTAATGAATGATCCGTATAAATACAGTTTATTGGACATTTCAATCATTACTATTGAATCCTGAATAATTAAACTGGGATTATTATTATCATCCTTATATATACCGTTTAGTTTCTGAGAATTGGATGTTAATACAATTGACAGAAAGATAATGATCAAGCTGAAACGCAAAACAGAAATTTTTAGTTTGTTATGCGAGGCCATAAATTCTACCATTTAAATCCTACAAAACCAACAGGATTGTTATTATACCTTCTTTGTAATTCATCCATAAGACCTATGATTGGATCTTCGCTATTGATGTCCGGATTATATAGTTTTAGACGAATATCTATGCCACCGTGCTTTGGGAATACCATTTTCTTTACTACTAAAGCATGTGATATTTCTTCACCATGAAATAATCAAGTAATTAGGATATAAGGGCCATAAATATGGATGATTTAAGGAGGAAATCCTGACCAACCTTGATCAGGGACAAGTCAGCAAAACAAAGGGCTCTTTTTTTCCCTAATCCAGCTTGCCAGACGAAACAATATACTCAAAAGCTGCTTCCAGGTTCATCGCTGCCTCCTCCGACAGCCCTTCCCGGAATTCCCATTCCACACCCCTGAGATGAAGAAGATAAGCCTCCGGGCGTTTATCGTAAATGGACTCACAGAGGTGCAGGACAAATGCCGGATGAACTGCATGCATGGTAAATTCCACCTCTCCATTCGGACGCAGTTCCTGAAAGAGAAAGGGACCTTCCGGTTCCAGGGAGGCATCGGCAAAAATTACCAGGTCTTCTCCGGCAATCTCGGCTGCATCTTCAATATTGAGTTGGTAATTTGTATCAACCCGGATATTGTCAAGTCCGCGTTCCAGGGCCCAGGCCTCTATCCGCTGTGCAAACAGGCAACCCAGGCCGTCATCCTGACGACCCGGGTTCCCGTATCCGTATACAAGTATTTTCTTAACCGGCATCAGCTGATCATCTGATCGATCAGATTCTCATACTTATCATAGAGGTAAATGGCCAGAGGCATTTTCCCCAGCGCATGGGTGGCACAGCTCAGGCAGGGATCATAAGCCCTGATGGCAACTTCCACCGCATTCATCATTCCTTCGGTAATTTCCGGTTGTCCGGTCATGAATTTTTTAGCGACCACATTCACCGCATTGTTCATGGGCTGGTTGTTATTGGTGGTGGAAACGATGAGATTGGCCATAACGATCTGGTCGTTCTCATTGATCCGGTAGTGATGAAAGAGGGTACCGCGGGGAGCCTCGATGAGCCCCACACCTTCGTACTTCTTTGTTCCCTTAACGACCAGGTCTCCCTTCAGCAGGTCCGGATCCTTCAGCAGGTCGCGGATTACCTCGGCAGAATGCAGAATTTCAATTAACCTGGCCCAATGCATGTGCATGGACATGTGATTAGGTTTTCCACCTGTATAGGCCTTGAATATTTCAAATTCTTTCTGTGCAAGAGGAGTTGGAATAAAATCTGCAGTGTTCATTCGTGCCAGGGGGCCAACTGTATACCAGCCGTTCTCCTTTCCAAACTCACGCAGGTACGGAAACTTCATATAGCTCCAGTTACGCACTTCTTCATCGATGTATTTCAGATAATCCTGGTAGTCTACGTCGTGCAGTATCTTTTTCCCATTGGCATCCACAGCCCGGAGTACCCCGTGGTAAAGATCCATGGCACCATCCTTGCGCACCAGGCTGAGGTGGCTGGAAGGAAACTGGCTGAAGTTATCAATCAGGTCCTTGTTTTTCTTATGAAATTCCTTAAAAAATGTCAGGGCATCCTGGGACCAGGAAATCATCTTTTCTATGTTCAATGGATCCGGTCCCTTCAGGAAACTGTCCCGTTCCTCAACACTAAGATGCTTATTTATTCCACCAGGAATAGCTCCTGTTCCATGAATTTTTTTCCCGGCAGTAGCCTTAATAATTTCCTGCCCGAATTTCCGCATCATCACTCCCTGTACAGCCAGGTCTTTATGTTTCAGGGCCACCCCAATCACGTTGCGGATCGCCGGATCACCATCAATTCCGAACAGCAGGTCCGGGGACGCCAGGTGGAAGAAATGCAGGGCATGTGACTGGAACATCTGGGCATAGTGCATCAGGCGTCTCATCTTTTCGCCGGTGGGTGTAAGGCCTTCTCCGGTGCCTGCTCCTACGATTACATCGAGAGCCTTGGCAGCGGCCAGGTGATGACTTACCGGGCATATACCGCAGAGACGCTGAACGAGCACAGGCATCTCCCAATAGGGACGCCCCTGGACGAATCGTTCGAAACCCCTGAATTCTACAATGTGTAAGCGTGTCTGAGCTACATTTCCTGCCTCGTCGAGGTGAATGGTAACCTTACCATGTCCTTCTACACGGGTTACAGGTTCTATGGTAATTTTCTTGTTCATAATCGTGAATTAGCTATTAATCAAATTTTATCATTTCATAAGGCAGATCCATCTCACGGCCTGTAACCAGTGCTGCGACGGTTTCCCATATGAGATCGGCACGGGGCGGGCAACCCGGAAGAAAATAATCGATCTTAACAATCTCATGGCAGGGGTAAACCTTGTCGAGAATCATCGGTAATTCCTCATCGTTGGGAATAATATATTCGTGATTAGCCTGTACGGATGGGCTCAGCATATATGCCTCACGCAGGCATTCCTTCACCGGTATCCCATTCCTGAAGGCAGGCAGACCGCCCATGATGGCACATTCTCCAAGAGAAATGAGGATGCGGCAGTTTTTACGAAATTCCTTCAGTACATGTATATTCTCGCTGTTGCAGCAACCACCCTCAATGATTCCGATATCGCATTTTTTTGTAAAGTGCTTGATATCATCAATGGGAGATTTATTGAATTCAACCAGGTCGATGAGGGTGAGGATTTTCTCATCGATATCGAGGATTGACATGTGACATCCGAAGCACCCGGCCAGGGATGTGGTAGCAACTATAGGTTTGCTCATATTGGGTTCCTGTATTATTTTACAACTTGTGAATCTTCGATTTCGGACCCGATCGGCTTTTTGTCAAACTTTCGGGTACCGATGGGTGCATAGAATCCTTTTTCCCGTACCAGGATGGAGCCCACCGGGCAAATATCCATGGCTTTCTGAGCCAGTTCTGCCGACATACCCGCACCGAGTTCCTTGTCGAGTACCACTTCCGATTTGTGCCCTCGTTTGGTATATGCAAACAGGTTTCTTCCTTTCTCATCCTGGATTGCTCTGATACAGCGCTTGCACATAATACAGCGGTTCTGCTCTTTAATAATCCGTACATTGGATGCATCCACCCTGCGCTGGGGGAAGGTGTAAGGGAAGCGTGGAACCATCATCTGGAAACGATATCCCAAAGCCTGAAGTTCGCAATTACCACTTTTTTCGCAGGCAGGACAGAAATGGTTGCCTTCGATAAACAGTAACTCAATAATGGACTTTCGCAGTTCATTCAATTCGGGAGTCACATTCTCGATGGTCATTCCTTCGCCTATGGGTGTGGTACAGGCTGTCATGAGGCGACCGTTCACTTTTACGGTGCAGATGCGGCAGGAACCTTTGGGCTTAATCCCTTCATAATTGCAAAGTGTAGGGATATACACCCCGTTATTATTGGCAGCTTTCACAATGTATAATCCTTCGTCGGAAATACATTCCTTGCCATCTATGGTGAATCGTACAATCTTACTCATTGGTATATTCAATTTATGAAAGTAATCGGGTTGTTAGTTGGTAACACGGCCTGATGCCTCGTTATATTCCTTCACTGATTCAGCAAGGTTGAAACCGCTGTCGAAATCGGTATCCATGCGAACTCGTTGTTCATACAGTTGCCGGAAGTTTTTAATGCTTGACACGAGGGGATTGGCAGCAGTCTGCCCCAGACCGCAGCGGCTGGCTTTCAGAATTTTTGACCATTCGACAATCTCATCTATGTCCCGGATCACGCCCTTACCCTGTAGAATCTTAACCAGTGAGTTCCGGAGTACGACCGGAAGAATACGGCAGGTGCTGCACGATCCGCAGGATTCGTCAATAAAGAAATCCATAAAGTTCAGAACAACATCTTTCAGCAGGTCGCGTGATTTGCTGAATATGATGATCGATCCGCCGGTGGCCAGGTCTTCATAACCCAGGATTCTCCTGAAATAGGCCGGAGAAAGGAGGGTTCCGGAAGGTCCTCCCACCTGTACGGCCTGTACATCGGGTACAGCGCCCACCATTGCCAGTATATCATAAACGGTGAATCCCCATTCAACTTCATACACACCAGGGTACTTGCAATCGCCTGAAACACTCAATAACTTGGTACCTGTTGAGTCGGGAGTTCCGAATGAACGGTACCATTCACCACCATTGAGCATCACCTTCACAGCCGAGCAGAGAGTTTCAACATTGTTGACAACGGTAGGCATGTCGAGGTAACCCTTTTCCACCGGGAATGGAGGACGGTCGCGTGGTTCACCGCGTTTACCCTCTGCAGATTCTATAAGCGCTGATTCTTCTCCGCACACATAAGCCCCGGCACCCCACTGAATGCGGATATCGAAATCAAATCCCTTGATCCCTCCAATATCCTTCCCCAGCAGGTTCCTGTCGCGTGCTCCCTGCAGAATACTCTCCAGGTATGCCTCCAGGTATTTATATTCATAGCGTACATACACAATTCCCTCTGAAGCACCGACTGCATAGGCAGCCACCACCATTCCCTCAAACAACAACTTGGGTCGTTCGGTTAGAATAACTCTGTCTTTGAATGTTCCCGGTTCGCCTTCATCGGCATTGCAAAAGATAAATTTTTTCTTCCCGGGGGCCTTACGGCAGAACTCCCATTTCAGCCCGGTCGGAAAGCCTGCTCCTCCTCTTCCTTTGATGTTTGAAGCCTTGATTTCGGCAATAACCTGTTCAGGGCTCAGTTTAGGCAGTATCTTCCAGATTACCACACCGGGGGTATAGTTTTCATCCAGAATCGGGCCTTTTCTCCGGATATTATTATGTACCATGGAACCGATCAGTTTGGCACCATTGCTTCCATCACCGAATCCTTCAACCATGAGCTCTTCCACCGCTTTCCCCTTACGCATGTCCTTTACCAGTTCCATTACCCTGAATGGGGTCAGGTTGGTGAACACCTTCCCGTTTATGATGGCTGAAGGTTCCTGGTCGTTCATCCCGATACAGGAGGTATCGAACAAGCCAAAAAGGCCATCATCCGACACATGTCCGAATTTGGTACCGGTTTCCCGTTCAAAGGTCTCCTTGATTTTTTCGCGTCCCATCAGTGTAGCCACAACACTGGTATTCAGGTAAATAGTGTATTTACCCATGGGTTTCTGGCTGAAAAAATGATAAAAGGAGATAGTTTGTTTTACGTCCACCACTGAGATGTTACAGCTCGAAGCAATTTCGCGAATCGCATCGGAGGTGATGTACCCGTTCAGGGCCTGGGTTTCGAGGAGAATATCCACCAGCCGGGTTTTATCATGCTTGTGCTTCTCCAGGATTGACTTAACAGTTGTTGTCATAATGAAATGAAGTTATTGAAGGAGTTTGAGCTTATGTAGTTGTTAATTCTTTCTGTTTTACAAAATAGAGCAGGTTCCGGAGTTCATGTTCGATGTTGATGTGGGTTACAGCAAGCGTTGGGGAACTCTTGATTTTCACGGGTGTGAAATTCAGGATTCCCCTTATCCCGGCGCTCCGGAGTAAATCAAAGGTATGCAGGGCCACGGGTTCGGGTACAGCCATTACGGCGATCCGGAGATCATGTGTTTTAACAAAATCCGGGAGTTCTTCCATGGGAAATACCGGAATTTCAGCATCCCTGTTGATTTTCCGGACGTCAACGTCAAAACCGGCGACAATATGTACATCTCCACCGCGGAAGCCGTTGTACTGCATAAGGGCTTCCCCTATGCGCCCCACCCCGACGATGATGATGTTCTGCACCTCTTCAAATCCAATAATTCCATTGATCTTCTCGAGGATATGATCGATGTGATATCCCCCCTTCTGGCTACCGGAAATTCCGAACAAACCAAAATCCTTGCGCACCAGGGAAGAAGAAATATCAAGGGCTTCTGCGATGTTATCGGAGAATACCCTTATAAAACCGAGCGATTTGAATCGCTGCAGGATATTTTTATATGCCAGAAGGCGAAGTATCCGTTCCCGGTCGCTCATTTCAATTTTTATGTTACGATCGTAACTTATTATTAGCCGTTATATCATTTTAATGTCATTTCAAATATATTTAATTAACAAATGTGTCGCATATGATAAATTTCAGGTCACAAAAAAAAGCAAGACCCGCCTCCAAATCTTTCACGATATTCATCAGGGCAAATTCCACTCTACCACAAGGGACCTGTGAGAGGCTGGTTATACAATAATTTGAATATCAAAGTAATGTTTCGGTTTTCATTACAATATTTAGAAACATTTTAAATTATTGTTATTTTATTCACATTGTTATTTTTGTAACATTTAAATATTTATTTTTGCAGACGGATATAAACTAAGGAGCGCATCGCATACCGGTCTTCTCCTTCAGACGATGGATAACGATCAGAAAAATAAAGGATTACGAATAGAAGAGGTCGCCCGGATTCTCAACGCACAGGTAGTCTGTGGCGTCCGGAACCTGAGCAAAGAAGTGGGAAAAGCCTTTGCTTCCGATCTGATGAGCGATGTTCTTACTCTTGAAACAGATAACCTGTTGCTAATTACCGGTCTGGCAAATGTGCAGGCTGTCCGCACGGCAGAAATGTCGGATATAGCCTGTATCGTGCTTGTCCGGAACAAGAAAGCGAACCAGGAAATGGTTGAACTGGCAGAGGAAAGCGGAATAACCATCCTGGAATACCCCGGTTCCATGTTTCGTTCTTCGGGAATCCTGTTTAATGCCGGAATCAAACCTGTTTTCTGATCGGATGGCCATGCACTTCGAATATACGATAGACGGAGGCGATTTTGCGCATGCAGGAATAGCCTCAAGCCAGGTAAAGAAGGTTCTTAAGAAACTCAATGTTGACAGCCAGCTTATCAAGAGGGTGGTTGTTGCCTTGTATGAGGCGGAGGTTAACATTGTTGCCCATGCCTGGAAAGGGAAGATCACTGTTGATATTGATCAGCAGGAAATTACCCTGAGGCTTACAGACGAAGGACCCGGTATTCCCGATATTGACCTGGCTATGCAGGCTGGATATACCACTGCTTCAGCACAGGTGAGGGAGATGGGATTTGGTGCCGGAATGGGTTTGCCAAACATGAAGAAAAATGCCGATAAACTAATTATCAGGTCGGTAGTGAACCAGGGCACCGAGGTGGAGATCATAAATACATTGGTAATCAATGGAACAGCGAATAAATAAAACAGAATTTCACCATGCACTGCGGGTGCAGGAGGATATCTGCACTGGCTGTTCTCACTGTTTACGCGTGTGCCCCACGGATGCAGTGCGTATACGAAACGGAAAATCCCATATTAGTGAGAACAAGTGTATCGACTGCGGAGAATGTTACAGGGCCTGCCCCGTTTCGGCGATACATGTTGAGCAGGACGACCTGCAGGGTATGTTTGGCTTCCGCTACCGTGTAGCCCTTATCCCCTCGGTTTTTTTAAGTCAATTTCCTGATTCCTGCACCAGGGAAATGGTATTTGGCGCGCTGATGGACATGGGTTTTACCGGTGTTTTTGAAATTGAAAAAATGGCTCCGCTCCTTATTCATGCCCAGCAGGAATGGCTTGCAGGGCAGCCTGAAAAAGGAGTGAGCATCTCGGCATTTTGTCCTGCCATCGTACGGCTCATCCAGGTACGTTTTCCCGGACTTACCAATCATCTGATGCTTGTTAAGCCGCCCGTTGATGCAGCAGCATGGTATTGCAGACAGTCATTGCTGGACCAGGGTGCCCGGGAAGAAGAAATTGGTCTTTTTTATTTCACCCCCTGTGCTGCTAAAATTGCAGCTGTTAAAAGCCCCGTTGGAGAGAGTTTCTCACTTATCAATGGGGTGGCCAACTTAAATGCAATTTATAATAAAGTACTGACGCATCTCAACAATAAGCAGAATCTGCAAATCGCCAACAAGGTGGATGTTCCCCTTGGTCCGGATGGAATCCGATGGGCCCTCACCCAGGGTGAAGCCAGGCATCATAGAGGTCGCTCACTGGCAATCGACGGGATTCAGAATGTGATCGAATTCCTGGAGAAACTTGAAAATGACGATGCTGGAGAAATAGACTTTCTCGAATTGCGTGCCTGCGACCAGGGTTGCCCCGGTGGTATTCTCGTATCAGGAAACCGGTTCCTCATCACCGAAAGGATGCTCGGAAAATCCAACCAGGCGATGACTGATTGCCATCACGCCACAACAGAAGGGTTTCCTGAAGGTATAAAGGATCATCTGAGTCTCGCATCCATACATCCACGTCCCTCACTTATGCTTGATACCGACATGAGCAGGGCTATGAAAAAGCTGGAGAAAGTGCGAAACCTGATGTGCTATCTTCCCGGCTTTGACTGTGCGGCTTGCGGGGCTCCATCATGCCAGGCCCTGGCAGAGGACACTGTGCGCGGGGAGGCCAACATCTCGGACTGTGTTTTTATTCAGCGCATCATGGAAAAACACCACAAACTAAGCCCCGAACACAGTTTGAATATCATCGAGAAAATATGGGGGAAAGACAGGCTTGAGAAGAACTGCAATAAAATAGGAGCAAACAATGAAAATTTCTAGGGTTATAGAACAATTAGGTTTAGTAATTATCAGCGATGGGTCGGGTTCGGAAACGGAAGTCAAAGGTGGCTACGTTTCCGACCTGCTCAGTAATGTGATGGGAAATGCAAAGGAGGGCCAGGTATGGATCACCCTGCAGAACCATAAGAACATCATTGCCGTAGCGTCACTGAAAGATATTCCTGTCATTATCCTCGTCCAGGGGTCTGAACCTGATGCTGAAACCCTTGCCCGGAGCCGGGAGGAAAATATCATGATACTCGGGACCCCTATGGAAGCATTTGAGGCCGCCGGGAGGCTTTATTCATTATTTCAAGAGGCATGAAAAGATTCCGGGCTGATCTGCACATTCATACGGTTCTCTCTCCCTGCGCCACACTGGAGATGAGTCCGTCTAAAATTGTTGCAGAAGCCAGGAACAAAGAACTTGACATGATCGGGATAACTGACCATAACCACACGGCTAACTGCCTCCTCACCCGGCGCCTTGGCACAGCTGCAGGTCTTGGCGTTTTGATGGGTACAGAAGTTACGACCCGTGAGGAAATCCATTGTCTGGCATATTTCCCTGATGAACACCTGCTGGGCTTGTTTCAGGATTGGATGTACGGCTCCATACTCAAGGTAAAAAATGATCCCCGAAAAACAGGTTACCAGCTCATAGTTGACGAAAATGAGGCAATAACCGATGAGGTTGATTATTACCTGGGGGCATCCCTCTCCCATTCAATCGAAGAAGTGGGGAGCCGGGTACATGAGCTGGAGGGCATATTTATACCGGCACATATTGAACGGGGAAAAAACAGTGTGTACAGTCAGCTTGGGTTTATCCCGGCAGGGCTGAATGCCGACGCATATGAAATATCGGCACGATCCGAAAGAAATGAGGTACTAATTGCTCACCCTGAGTTGTCAGGTGAATGTATTGTAAGCAATTCGGATGCCCATACACTGGACCAGATCGGGGAAAAATGTCTGCTGCTCGAAATGGAGAGCTGCACCTTTGAAGAATTCAGAAATGCCCTACGGAAGACCGGTGGGCGTAAAGTTGTGCTATGAAAGACTTATCGATGCATCTGATGGATATTATTGAGAACTCAGTTGCCGCACGGGCAAATGAGATCCGGATTGATATCTTCGAGAGTATAAGTGGTGACTATTATCGTATAAGAATACGGGACAACGGTACCGGGATGAGCCCGGAGTTTTTATCGCAGGCCACTGATCCGTGGACTACCACCAGGACCACCCGGAAGGTTGGATTAGGCCTGGCGCTGCTTAAGCAAAACTGCCAGCAGGCAGGTGGTTTTCTTCGTATATTCTCTATCCCCGGCAGTGGTACCATAGTGGAAGCCGAGTTTTCCTGGTCTCACCTGGATCGTCCTCCCTCAGGCAACATACCGGGTACACTGAAGCTTCTCCTTGTCTCAAATCCCGGGATTCATTTTATCTACCATCACTACACAGATGAAGGAGAATATTGTTTTGACACGGAAATAATCAAGGAATACCTGAATGGCGCTCCTATTGGTGAACCATCAGTGCTGCGACTGCTTCAGGAAATGATCACCGGAAACCTGGAACAGATAAAAGCCAGTTAACAAGAATAGTTATAAATAATAAATGACTGCCAAAAAACTGAAAACAGCTATTTCTTTACAGGAACTTAAACCATAAATTTGATCTCAATAAAACCATTAAACCATGACAAAAATCAAATCATTGGACGACCTCAGGAAGATGAGCGGCGAGCTGAAAATGAGGCTCGACCTGAGGGAAAAAGGTGAAAAAGCCGAGAGCCTTGTTCAGGTGAAGGTAGCAATGGCTACCTGCGGAATTGCTTCGGGAGCGCGCGAAGTAATGGATTATATGCTCGAGGAACTTGACAAGCGTAATATCGATGCGGTTGTTACCCAGACCGGATGCATGGGGTATTGCTATGCAGAACCAACGATCGAGGTAAAGCGTCCCGGACAGAATCCGATTGTGTTTGGCTATGTGAACATCGCAAAAGCCAATGAAATCATCGAGAAATATATCAAGAATGGCATCCTGGTGGATGGGATCATTCCCCAGAATTACCAAACCATTGATCAAAAATAAACAAGGAGGAAAAGCATATGTCAACATTTAAAATGCATCTCCTGGTTTGTGGAGGAACAGGTTGCAAAGCATCACAAAGCGACCTGATCCTGAAAAACCTGAGGAAAGAACTCGAAGTCCGCAGCCTGAACCAGGAAATACAGGTCATCATGACCGGTTGCTTTGGTTTCTGTGAAAAAGGACCCATTGTCAAAGTACTACCGGACAATACATTCTACGTACAGGTCAAACCGGAAGATGCCGCAGAAATAATTGATGAGCACATTGTAAAGGGTAGGAAAGTAAAGCGTTTGCTCTATACCGACCCGGAGAAAGAGGTACAGGTAAGCGATTCGAAGCACATGGGATTTTACCAGAAGCAAATTCGCATTGCCCTTCGTAACTGCGGCTTTATCAATCCTGAAAATATCGACGAGTACCTTGCCCGTGATGGCTATCAGGCCATTGGAAAGGTGTTGAATGAGTTGAGTCCTGAAGAGACAATTGCACTGGTTAAAAAATCGGGTTTACGTGGTCGTGGTGGTGCAGGATTCCCCACCGGGATCAAATGGGAAATCACCGCCAAGGTGAAGGCTGATCAGAAATACGTGGTTTGCAATGCCGATGAGGGCGATCCCGGTGCTTTTATGGACAGGTCTATCCTGGAAGGTGATCCTCACTCCGTGCTGGAAGCGATGGCTATCTGCGGATACTGTACAGCATCGTCCAAGGGTCTTATTTATATTCGTGCTGAATATCCCCTGGCCATTGAGCGTCTTAAAATCGCCATTGGTCAGGCCAGGGAATACGGACTACTTGGTGAGAATATTCTGGGCAGCAAGTTCAGTTTCGACATTGAACTGCGTTATGGTGCCGGAGCCTTTGTGTGCGGTGAGGAAACAGCCTTGATCCATTCCATGGAAGGAAGCCGCGGCGAACCCACCTTCAAACCACCCTTCCCATCCGAGAACGGATACCTTGGCAAACCTACCACCGTAAACAACGTGGAGACTTACGCCAATGTGCCGGCTATAATCCTCAAAGGAGCCGACTGGTTTGCTTCAATCGGTACCGAAAAATCGAAAGGCACCAAGGTATTTGCCCTTGCCGGAAAGATTAACAACGTAGGACTTATTGAAGTTCCCATGGGAGTTAAACTTCACGATGTGATCTTCGAGATCGGAGGAGGTATCAAGAATGGCAAAAAATTCAAAGCCGTTCAGACAGGAGGCCCCTCGGGTGGCTGTCTGACCGAAAAACACTTGCAGTCGCCCATCGATTACGAAAATCTCATTGCCTCAGGCTCGATGATGGGTTCCGGCGGAATGATCGTTATGGACGAAGACGATTGCATGGTGGGCATGGCTAAATACTACCTCGATTTCACCGTGGAAGAGTCCTGCGGAAAGTGCTCACCCTGCCGTATCGGGAACAAGAGACTTTACGAACTATTAGAGAAAATTACGCGTGGAGAAGGAACCATGGAAGACCTTGACCTGCTCCGCAACCTGAGTTATGTAATCCGTGACACCTCCCTGTGCGGGCTAGGCCAGAGTTCCCCGAACCCGGTTCTCTCAACCATTGATAACTTCTGGGATGAGTATGTTGAACATGTTCGTGACAAAAAATGCCGGGCCGGGAGCTGCAAAGCGCTGATGCGTTATATTATCAATGCAGAGAACTGCGTGGGATGTACGGCCTGTGCCAGGAACTGCCCGGTTAATGCCATCGCAGGCGAACGCAAGCAGGTGCATACCATCGACCAGAGCGTGTGCATAAAATGCGGAGCATGCCTGGAAAAATGCAAATTTGACGCTGTGTACATTAATTAACTGGACTCATCAGACGTATGGAAACGATAAAATTAACCATCGATAATAAGCAGGTAGAAGTTCCAAAAGGAACTTCCATTCTTCATGCAGCAAAAAAAGTAGGTGTTAATATACCGACACTTTGCTACCTGAAGCTGGACGATATGAATATCGAAAACAAACCGGGCGGTTGCCGAATCTGTGTTGTGGAAGTTGCAGGGAGGAGAAACCTTGCACCTGCCTGCGCCACAGATTGCAGCGACGGAATGGTAGTAAATACGCACAATGTGCGTGTGCTCAATGCACGTAAAACGGTGATGGAACTCATACTCTCCGATCATCCCTTCGATTGCCTGGTTTGTGCCAAGAGTGGCAAATGCGACCTGCAGGCTATGGCCCAGGACATGGGAATCCGCAAGCTGCACTATACGGGTGCACAGAGTAAATACAGACTCGACACATCCCCTAGCATCATTCGTGATGTGGACAAGTGTATCATGTGTCGCCGGTGTGAGACCATGTGTAATGATGTGCAGACAGTGGGTGCCCTTTCGGCAGTTAACCGCGGTTTCATGTCGGTTGTCGCCCCTGCCTTTGAAATGAATCTTGAACATTCACCCTGTACCTATTGCGGACAGTGTGTGGCTGTCTGTCCTACCGGCGCTCTCACCGAGGTAGACCATACCAACCAGGTGATCAGGGCCCTGGCTGACCCAAAGAAGACCGTTGTAGTGCAGACTGCTCCCGCAGTTCGTGCTGCCCTGGGCGAAGAATTCGGCATGGAACCGGGAACAAGTGTAACCGGGAAACTTGCTGCAGCCCTCCGCAGACTTGGATTCAACTATGTGTTCGATACTGACTTTGCAGCCGACCTTACCATTATGGAAGAAGGTACCGAACTGCTCGATCGCATTTCGCGCCACATGAAAGGGGACAAATCGGTTCATCTACCCATACTCACTTCATGCTGCCCGGGCTGGGTCAATTTCTTTGAACATCACTTCCCCGAGCTGAAGGATATCCCCTCAACAGCGCGCTCACCCCAGCAGATGTTCGGCGCCATTGCCAAAACCTACTTCGCCGATAAGATCAGTGTGAAGCGCGAAGACATGGTTGTGGTATCGATCATGCCCTGCCTGGCCAAAAAATACGAATGCCAGCGAGATGAATTCAAGACGGGCGGAGATCCGGATGTGAACTATTCTATTTCCACCCGCGAACTTGCCAACCTGATCCGCCAGGCAAATATTGACTTTGCCTCACTTCCAGACGAAGATTTTGACAATCCGCTGGGTGAATCAACTGGTGCCGGCGTAATTTTCGGTGCTACCGGTGGAGTTATAGAAGCTGCAACCCGTACTGCTTATGAGGTATTTACCGGTAAAAAACTGGAGAAAGTAGATTTTGAGCAATTGAGAGGATTTGAAGGAATCCGGGCTGCAACAGTTGATTTCAACGGCACACCCATCAATATCGGGATTGCTCACGGACTCGGGAATGCCCGTAAGTTGCTGGAGGACGTACGTACAGGAAAATCTAAATTCCATGCTATCGAGATCATGGCCTGCCCGGGAGGATGTATCGGTGGCGGCGGACAACCCCTGCATCATGGTGATTCCTCCATTCTCAAAGCACGTATGCAAGCCATCTATCGTGAGGATGCAAGCAAACCTATACGCAAGTCGCACGAGAATCCCTACATCGTCGAACTGTATAAGGAATTCCTTGGCAAGCCTCTGAGTGAGAGATCACATCACCTGCTCCATACCCATTATTTCGATAAGAGTGAGCGGTATGTAATAAAAGCCGATGAGGGCGTGAATAACTAATGTTGCACAAAAAAAAACAAAAATATGTCAAGCGTTAAAGTTGAATTGAAACAGAAGGACGTTGACAGGATCAAGGACATCTGCAAGTCCTTCAGCAATGAACCTGGCGAATTGATTAACGTACTTCACAAGACGCAGCACGAATTTGGTTACCTCCCTGCCGAAGTGCAGGAAGTGGTAGCCCGTGAACTGAGTGTTTCGGTTGCAAAAGTCTATGGTGTGGTTACATTTTACAGTTTCTTCACCATGCTTCCCAAGGGTCGGCACCCGATCTCAATCTGTACCGGCACAGCATGCTATGTGCGTGGTGCTGAAAAGGTTCTGGATGAGTTTAAAAAGAATCTTAAAATCAGTGTCGGCGAAACCACACCCGATGGGAAGTTTTCACTCAGCTGCCTGCGTTGTGTTGGAGCATGCGGGCTTGCACCGGTGGTGATGGTAGGTGAAAAAGTGTATGGCCGTGTTGCACCTGAAGGAGTAAAAGATATTCTAAAGGAATACGAGAACTAGTTTTGGTGAGGTTTATTACTAAAAAAAGCTGTCGCGAAACCGACAGCTTTTTTTTTAATTTCCTGCATTTCTGCCTATCATTCAGTCCCACCCAATCCCCGGGAAGACTGGTATGGTATCCAACTGGAGAGTATCCTGGGTTTTCAGAAAACGAAGAGCCTCCCCTTTCAGAAAAACCCTGGTATTCAAACCTGCTGTATCTGATTCGCTGATGCGTCCCTGCCTGAGTAAATGGTCCTGCATTATTCTGAAATATTCAGCAAGGTATGGTTTAAGTTGTCCATTCTGAACGAATGAATACTTAAACGCCCTGGGCCGGGGAACAATAGAGGAAAGAAAGAGGCATTCCTGAAGGCTCAACTGGGATGGTTTCTTGTTAAAATAAAACCGCGATGCCTGGCCAATGCCATAAATACCAGGCCCCCACTCAATAATATTCAGGTAAACCTCAAGCATCCGGTCCTTGGTAACCAGGCGTTGATTTTCGATGATCCATACGATAAGGGCTTCCTCCGCTTTACGGGCAATGGTTTTCCTTCGCGTTAAAAAAACATTCTTTACCAGTTGCATGGAAATAGTACTTCCACCCCTCGCAAAGCGTTTCTCCCTGATGTTTTCAGTCAGGGATTCCCGGAAAGCCTCCTCATTGAAACCCCTGTGAAAATAGAATGCTCCGTCCTCGGACGTGAGTACCGAACTTACCAGCAGGGGCGAAATTTCATTGAGAGGAACAAAATCAGGGTTGTCTCCGCCTACCTGGAAAGAAGCAACCAACATCCCGTTTTCATACACCTCATGTTGGAATGGCGCATTTAACATACTGAAGTCGGTTACCCCATTATGGGTAATCCGGAAATTATGGCTTTCCAGCATCGATTGAAAATGTGCAGAGTCGGGGCAAAGCAGGGGCACCTCCAGATCCAGTGAATATGTGAGCCCTCCGTCTACTTTGATATTTTTGAAGTTTGGGAGCAGCCCTGAAGGAATGGCTGAAAAAAACGAAGCTGCCTCAAAATCTTTTTCCCGGATTCCCAGACTGATCTTTTTGCAGGGGAAATGTTGATAAGCGATTACAGGGGAAAAATCAAATCCATTGAAAAATATATGGGTGGCACTATCGAATGCAATGCTTGAAGAACCTGCTCCCACACCGAAATCGATGCTCAGATCGGAGAATAAAAGAGTGTCGGGGCTAAGTAATTTATGATAAAAAGTCAAACCCTTTGCGGCTGCTCTTCCGGTAATGTTAATGGAATCAGTCTTCACCCTGGAAAAGGACATTTCCAGTCGGGCTGTATCAAAGCCAATACTCGCATTCCAGCGGGGTCCAAGGTAAGGAAGCAGCATACCTTCACCCTGCTTCCCTGTGAAAGTGAGATTGAGCAGGTTATTGCCTTTGTCAAGCATCCCTTTCATCCTGCAGGACCGGAAGGTGGAATTGTCGGCAAATATGAAATCACCCTCGATTTTCCTCCTGCGGTACAAGAGGCTATTGCACCGCACGATTGAAAAAAGACTGTCTTTTCTATATTCAAAACTGAGATTACTGAATTCAATTTTAGCGGGAATGGTCCTGAATAATTTGTTTTGTACCTCCCATATTGCTCCGGCAAATGACACTGGTTGAACTGCAATGGAACCTGTATCAACAGACGCTTTGTGTTGTTTAAGCCAAATCCAAAGCAGTTTTGCCTGTAGTACCACATACCCGTTTTCCAGTCTCAGCGAATTCAACCGGAGTTTCCCTGCGAACAAATTCAGCAGGGAGGGATTTGCCTGACATGTTTCGAGGTTCACCAGCGTATCGGCAATGCCAGGGAATCCATGACTGGAATCGACCACCTGGATTCCTTCCAGCACCAGTGTTTTGAAACCATGAAACCCAACATCCCGGACACTAATCTCCATGCCTGATGAAAGAGAAAGCCTGGCAGTCATTTTATGAACCACGAAACGGGCAATGGGAGCACGGAGCAGGAACCAGAAAGCAAATAATACAATGGTCACGAGTAAAACTTTTCGCAACAACTTGCGGGCAGAGATATGACGCAAAACTTTTTTAACAAAAAAACCGGAACGCTGAAACGCAAGGATCATATTAATTTCAGGCTTCATAAGATATTTCAGACCTTCAGGAAATTCTTGTTAATGACTTCCGCAACAGCAGCTGCCGCCTGCGCAGGATGGCGGATTGCTCCCGTTTGATTTTCGTGGCATCCTGGGTATCCGATGCTCGTGACATTCGATCGCGCAAACAGGGCAACTTGCAATAAGCTTTGAGCATGGGCCATAAACGGGACTCAGAAACTCCATCTTTGTCCCATCGGCTTCGAAAACTGATTTGCATTCCGGACAGTAGAAACGACTTATCATGGGAACCAATCTTTTAATAAGAGGACATGCTCTAATTTGGCATTTGTTGAAATGCCCGTGATGCAAATGTATGATTTTTTGATTAAACCGGTCGGGAGAGAAATTGCACTAAATGAATTTCATGCTAACCTCTTTCAGAAATTTATCCTCCAGAGTACGGGCAATCCGTCTAACTACTGTACGTCGGATTTCCAGTTCCACTGGAAGGTTCGGATCCTGATGCGCTATGTTGATACGAGTACCAATTATAAAATGTATCTCATCGCTCTCCCGGAGCAGACGAACAATCTGGTCGGCGGGTCCTTTGCCCAGGCTGGTTTTGTTATTGTAATCGTTCAAAATCTTCGATACCTTACTAAGGGTGAGGATGCCCTCGGTTATCAGATCGATCCCATCCATGGTTGAGACAGGAGGTAATTCGGGGTCAGAAAATTCGAAGCTGTCCGTAATTTTCCGGTCCATTTCACGTGCCAAAATATCACTGGTTGTACCTCCGCAGAGCACCTTCCTGCCCTGAAACCCGGCAACCATAGCCGCCAGATCCTTGTCCTTTGCAGTATCATAGGGTGGACCGGTAACCAGGATAAGTCTTCGTGGTTCTCTAAAATAGAGTACAGAGCAACTGGAATCATCCCGTGCTACGTAACCGTCGTTTTTATGCGCTGTGGTAACTATTCGTGCCGCCAACCTCCGTGCAGAGATTGCGGAATTCTGGTTTACCTGCTCCAGTGCAAATTGCTTTAACTGGTCAATCCCCCAGCCGAAGGGGTACTTGTCGGATCCCATTCCGCTCTGGGTAATCCCGTCGGTGCAAAGCAGGAGCCTGTCTTCTTTCTGAGGTTCAAACGTACCGATGAAGATATCTTTGCCCTTATTTTTTTCTGTATCGAGAGTAATCCTTGTCCAGGAGGGCTCGATAAGTTTATTTCTGCGTAGGATTACTGCTCCGGGGTTGTCATAAATAATGATAGTGGTTTGCCCGTTCATGTCGACATCCACAATCGTGAAGGTGGAATAGCTCATCCTGCGCTCGCTGCAGACTGGCAGGGTATTCATGATAATCTCGGCAATACGTTCAGCCTCCTTATGTTCCTTTGTAAAATTGAGTGCCATGGTGGCCGTTAATGTGGCAAGCACATTTGCCTTTACCCCATGTCCCATTCCATCAGAAAGTACTACAACCAGCCTGTTTTCCTCCTTTACCCTGGCAGAAAGAAAAACATCCCCGCAGATACGTTCCCCGTCGTGGTTTTTCTGCTGGCAGTTAACTTCTATGAAGAATGAAGGATCCAAAATATGTTATTTGTTTCGGGTTCCGGGTTCAACGTTTCGGGTTCCGGGTTAAAGATTTGGGGTTTGGGATTCTGTGATTTCGCACATTGTTTCTAAATCAGGGATTCAATATTTGCCTGACAATAAAACATTTAATCCGAAATATGAAAGAATCTATCATTTCTTCTTCCCGCTTTTATAGGATTCGATAATTGAATTAAGCATTTTTTCCGTTTCCGAAGCGCCTTCACCCAGGATGAAACCGATCTTCTGAACCAGTTCAAGGTTCTTGTCAATCACATCGGTTACACGGTTAATCACTTCTTCTTTCTGGACTTCCGGCATGGAAAGATCCCTGATCACTGCACCAACGATCCTGTTCTGCCTGATGGGAAATACGGAAATATTATATAATTCATCCTCCATGTGCACATCCCGGTTTATGACATCCTCATTACTTGTCAGCACATAAGAGAACAAGTTGTAGAAGGTATGTGGCAGCAGGGTTTTCAGGTCAGCACCCACCAGTCCGGGAATTACCTCGTTGATCTCGCGGGCATCATCGCCAACCAGTTCGATAAAACTTTCATTACTCTGCAGTATCTTCAGATTCTTATCGACAATAACCAGTGCATTTGGAATCTTTTGCAGCATTGCACTGATAATAGCCGAAGCCTCCTTGGCGGTTTCCTGTTCCTGGCGTGCGATGCGTTCCGAATCCTGAAGGGCTTCCTGCATCTGGGCCAGTTTTTCATTCGTTTGCTTGAGTGTACGGATGTAATTCTGCTTGTTCTTTGTTGAAAAGGCATTACACATTTCTGGTGATGCAATCCCCTGTGCGATTGAAACTGCAAAATCACGGCATGAGGGGTACCCGCAGGCGCTGCAGCCCAGTTCATCTTCGGGTTTCTCTATATCGAGACTACGCATGATGTCACGGATGGTATCCTCGTCCGGTTCAGGCAGCCGCTGATCATCGCGGGTGAAGGTCCTTGAAAAATCAAGTTCTCCATATTCAGTCATATTCTTTTCCCAGGCGTTCCTGTTAAAATTTGCCAGCCGCCTGTTGGCGTAATCTATCACCAGGGAACGGCGCAGGTATTTATCGCCATTGGGTGAGGTACCGGGCCCCATGATGCAGCCGTCGCAGTAGAACATATTAAAATGGCAACTGATTGTATTGATATGACTCCCGAATGAAGCGGCAGCTCCCAGCATTCGTACCTTTCCACCCGCAGTTATCACAGTTCCCGTAAGCAGGTCTTCACTCATGCCGGCAGCTTGTACAAGTCCGTTTGAAATGGGGAAAAGAGAGCCCTTGTACCCGATGGGAGAATTAAAATCGGAAAATTCCAGCATACTTTCACTGATATTGAATTCAGTGAACAACTGCCTCAACTCCACAAAGGTGATCACCGCATCCGGAGCATCACCCGTGTTGAATAACAGGGCCTCATCCTTGTTGCGGATACAGGGTCCGATGTACACCACTTTTGTTTCCGGGCCATATTTTTTTCGTACCACCTTGGTAACAGCAATCATGGGCGAAACAATGGGAGCCAGGTTTGGAACCAGATCGGGGTGGTATTTTTCGATATAGGATACAACCACCGGACAGGTGGTGGTGAGATAATACTTTCCCTTGTTCTTGTTGAAGAGTTCGGCGTATTCACGGGCCACCAGGTCCACTCCGAAGGAGGACCCATGAACATATCTAAAACCAAGCGCCTTGATCATCTGCACAAACTTCCGGTAATCGGAAATGTCAGCAAACTCACCTGAAATACTCGGACCCGTTATTGCAACCACTTCCTGTCCCGAGGCAAGTATATTGCGCACTTCCGATTTTGAATCCCTGTATGTTATGGCTTCGGGTGCACAGGCTGCAATACAGCTCCCGCATCCAATACACCTGTCGGATAAAATTTTAGGAAATTCCTGTCCTTCGCTCACCTGTATTGCCTTTACCGGGCATACTCTCACACAGGCATAACAAACCTTACACTTTTCATCCTGTATTTTCACCAGGGCCCTCACCGGAAGGTTATGTTGATTTTCATCCATGCTGCTGGAAGGCATTTATCAAGCGTTAGAGTTTATTTTTCCTTTATTCCGAAGGCCTCAGTAAGAATTCCATCCAATGATTCCTCGTTGACGCTGTAATAGACTTTTTCCCCGATTTTCATTACTGGTCCCCTGGCACAGGCATCGAAACACCTGTTTCCATGAAAATTGACACGGTTCTCAAGTTCATTTTTCCGGATGTATTCCTGGACAAGTCCCAGTATCTTCTTATTCCCTCTTGAGAAACAAGAACTTCCAAGACAAAGAATTAACTCAATACGGGTATCCATCGGGGCTAGAAAGCGTGAAGATACAGCAAATTTATTTATACAGGTTTTAAATTGGATTGGCCGGGGCTGTTTTACAATACCATGAACGGGTATTAAACAGCTCATTACCAACGTATAATGTAGGCAAAGATATAACATTTCGATTAATATGTGTTATTTTTATAACAATGTTTTCAAAATCACAATTAAAAAACGTATATTTGTTTATATAAATTCCTCATAATGTAAGTGTTAAGCTTGTATGCAGGATATTACAGACAAAATACTGGAAAACTATCCCCGGGCCAAACGGGGCGATCTGATTCCCATACTGCAGGATGTACAGGCTGCGGCTGGTTATCTTACCGAGGAAGCTGTGGTTAAAGTGGGCAGGCATCTGAAACTACCCACGAGCAAGATTTACGGTATTGCGACATTTTATAACCAGTTCAGTTTTGAACCCCGGGGCCGGTATCACATCCAGGTATGTCATGGAACAACCTGCCATGTAGCCGGAGGAATGAACCTGATTCGCGAGCTGGAGAAACAACTCCGGATTCATCACGGAGAAACTTCCCGCGACGGGAGGTTCAGTATAGAAATTGTCTCATGTATGGGAGCTTGCGGGAAAGCTCCGGTGGTAGCCGTGAATGATGACTATTATATCCGGATGAATGCAGATGAACTGAAGGAATTACTGGGATTTATCAGGAAAAAGGATGAATAAGCCTATGGCAGTTGTTGCAGATATATCGCGTGAAAATATTATTGCCCGTTATCTACTTAACAAAAAGGAAGAGAACACGGCAGAACTTGCGCTGCTTACCGATACGCTACTGCACCACAAACCGGCACGTCCTGTAATTTATGTAGGTAGCGGAACCTGCGGTACGGTTGCCGGAGCTGCTAAAACGTACCAGGCCATTGAACTATATCTTGCCGAAAGAAATATCCAGGCTCAGCTCATCCGGGTTGGCTGTGCCGGAATATGTTCTGCGGAACCCTTGGTAGATATACAGTTACCCGGCAAGGCCAGAATATCCTTCCGGCAGATCACCGAAGACAAAGTCAGCTTCCTGCTCGATGATGCCCTGAACCGTATTATTCCCCGCGAACTTGTGCTGGGGCAGTACCGCACTCCCGGGGTGGAGAGTTGGCGCGATATTCCCTTTATTGATGATATCCCATTTTTTTCCAAACAGCAACGAATAGTCCTGCGACATTGCGGTCTGCTGGATCCCTTATCCATCAGCGAATATATAGCTGTAGGCGGATACAAGGCATTCATCAAAGCCATCAGCCTGTATTCTCCCGAGGATATTTGTAAACTAATTGAGCGTAGCGGCCTGCGGGGGCGTGCGGGTGGCGGGTATCCTGCAGGAACCAAATGGAAAACAGCCCTGTTCACACCGGCCGACCAGAAATACCTCATTTGCAATGCCCAGGAATCTGATCCCGGAGCCTTCATGGATCGTACAATCCTGGAGTCCAATCCGCATAAACTTTTGGAAGGAATGGCTATTGCTGCTTATGCAACCGGATGCAGCAAAGCTATCATCTATGTGCGTTCGGAATATAAAATTGCGATCGATCGACTCAGCAGGGCGGTTGAAGATGCCCAATCCTATGGCCTGCTGGGGCACCACATCATGAACAGCGGGTACAATCTTGAAATTATTATCCGTCGCGGTCCGGGAGCCTTTGTTTGTGGTGAGGAGACGGCCCTCATCGGAAGCCTCGAAGGACGCAGGGGCATGCCCCAGGGAAAACCGCCCTACCCTTCCGAATCGGGATTGAACAAGAAGCCCACCATCATCAATAATGTGGAATCACTCTCGAATGTACCTGAGATTATAGACAAGGGTCCCGACTGGTTCAATGCGATCGGAACTGCCGGAAGCAAGGGTACCAAGATTTTTGCTGTCTCGGGGAAGATCGCCATAACAGGTCTCATTGAAGTACCAATGGGAACAACCCTGCGGAAAATTGTGATGGATATTGCCGGAGGTGTCCCATCCGGAAAAGAGTTCAAATCACTCCAGATTGGAGGACCTAACGGGTATTGTATCCCGGAACAACTGCTGGATACCCCGGTTGACTTCGAGATGCTGAAGGAGGCGGGTGCTGGAATGGGATCGGGTGGACTGGTGGTACTTGACACAGATACCTGCATGGTGGATCTCACACGATATTTCATGGATTTCATGCAGAAACAAAGCTGCGGAAAATGCATCCCCTGCCGGGAGGGTACCAAACGAATCAGGGAAATACTCGATAATATCAGTCGTAAACCAGCCAGTGAGAATGGGCACTATACCCTGGAACGATTCAAGGGGGTTATGCAGCTTGAGAGCATTGCCGAAGTAATGAAAGATACTTCACTCTGCGGGCTGGGAATAAATGCCCCCAACCCGGTCCTTTCTGCACTCAGGTGGTTCAGGGATGAATTTGAAGAACATATTTTTGATCGTACCTGCCGTTCGTCTGTATGCCGTGAACTTCGAACCTTTGCGATCGAGGTGGATGCCTGCACAGGCTGTGCGCTTTGTGCAAAGAAGTGCCCTGCCAATGCCATCATCGGTACTGAGCGTCACCCGTTCTTCGTGGTGGAAGAAAAATGTATTGCCTGCGGGATATGTATGGATGTTTGTAAGTTCAATGCGGTATATATTAAATAATGTTCCGGGTTCCGGGTTACGGGTTACGGGTTCCGGGTTCCAGATTGACAAACATTGAACGCGGAACGCGGAACACGGAACATGAATAACACTATCATGCAATTCACCATAGAAGTAAATAACCGCCAGATTACTGCCAGAAAGGGTGAGACCATCCTTTCAGCATTGCAGCGTGCAGGGATCAGAGTGCCCACAATTTGCAGCATGAAGGATTTCTCACCTACAGGTGCCTGCAGAATGTGTGTGGTTGAGGTGGAGGGCAAAGCCAACCTGGTACCTTCCTGTTCCTACCCGGTAGAAGAATGGATGAAGATTTACACCCACTCCCCACGGGTGATAAAAGCCCGTAAGACCATTGTTGAATTGCTGCTTTCCAACCATCCGGATGATTGTTTATACTGTGAAAGAAACGGCAATTGTGAACTTCAGAAACTGGCTGAAGAACTCTTTGTACGCGAACGCAGGATCCCCGGCTCGAAAACCCGGTATAAACTGGATAAGTCAAGTCCCAGCATTGTTCGTGAACCATCCAAATGCATCCTCTGCGGACGGTGTGTACGTGTGTGTGAGGAGGTTCAGGGGGTTTCAACCTTCGACTTCGCCTTCAGGGGCAGCAACACCCAGATTGCTGCAGCATTCAGCAAAGACCTCAATTTTTCAAACTGTATTCACTGCGGACAATGCGTAGTAATCTGCCCTACCGGAGCGCTGGTGGAAAGGGTGCAATTTCCCGAACTGGAACAACATTTGCACGATCCAAAGAAAACAGTGGTGGTACAGTATTCTCCTTCAGTAACTGCCACTCTTAGCGAAGAATTTGAGTTGAAAACAGGAAAAGACTGGACCGGCATCCTCAACGCGCTACTCCGGAAAATAGGTTTTGATCTCATCCTGGAGACTTCATTCGCATCGGACCTTTACGTGATGGAAACCACCTCAGAACTGGTGAGCAGGATCCGGAACAAGGAAAGTATTCCGCTTTTTTCAAGTTGCTGTCCCGGATGGGTGAAATATCTTGAACAGTCAAGGCCAGATTTGCTGAAGCACCTGGCTACCACAAAATCCCCGCAGCAACTCATGGGCTCGCTCATTAAAACCAGACTTTGTGAGCAACACAGATGGAAATCCGAGCAAGTATTTTCGGTTGCTATAATGCCCTGTACAGCAAAAAAATTCGAATCCCAGAGGGTGGAGATGACCAGAAAAGGAGTGTCAGACATTGATCTGGTAATCACCACGCGAGAACTGGCAAGGCTGATCCGGCTATACGGAATCGATCTGAACACCCTTGACCCTGAATACCCGGAAACCAGCCTTCGTGCCATGACATCAGCTGGAAAACTGGCAGGTGTAACCGGGGGTACCATGGAATCCTTCATTCGTACTTTCCATTTCAGGATGACCGGCAAGGACCTGAAAGATTTCCGGTTGTTGAAGATAAGGGGAATGAAAGAAAGGCGGGAATTGAAACTTCAGATTGGTAACCAGCAGTATGGATTTGCAGTGATTAACGGAATGACTGCTTTAAACCAGTTTCTCAATGAAGTGGAGGAAGGCAGAGACGATATACATTTTGCAGAAGTGATGGCCTGCCAGGGAGGGTGCATAAATGGAGGCGGACAGCCTATCCGTTCCGGGGAAAGCATTTTACGAAACCGTATCAAATTGGTTTATGAGCAGGATGAAAAGGAGATGATTAAATTTGCACACCGGAATCCTAACATCACTGAACTATACAGGGACTTCCTCGGTGATGCCGATAGTGAAAAAATTAAAACACTTCTTCATACCAGGTATACGAAAAGGGATGTATTATTATAATTCTTCCATGTAACTTCATAATCACGAATGGAACTTCAGGATACCGGTACAACACTAGTCTATACGATCCGTGATCGTTGCAGGGTTTGTTATACATGTGTCAGGGAATGCCCTGTAAAAGCCATCCGGATTATAAACGGTCAGGCTGAGATTATACCGGCAAGATGTATCGGTTGTGGTAACTGCACACAGGTGTGCAGCCAGGGAGCAAAGGTATATCTCAAATCACTGGATGCCGTAGCTTCTCTTCTGCAGCAGGACGATCCTGTTGCTGCAATTGTAGCCCCCAGCTATGCCGCCGAGTTTGATGAGATTGGTGATCCAAGGATATTCACCGGTATGGTAAGGGCACTTGGCTTTGACTACGTTATGGAAGTAGCTTTCGGAGCCGACCTGATCACCCAGGAATACAAAAAGTTTTTCGAACAGCATCCCGAGCACAATTATATCTCATCCGATTGTCCTGCCATCGTTTCGTACATCGAAAAATTTCACCCCGAACTGATTCCCAACCTGGTCCCGGTGGTATCACCTATGGTAGCCACCACACGGACCGTGCGTAAAAAGCTAGGTACTGCCCTGCAGGTTGTTTTCATCGGGCCCTGCATAGCCAAAAAAGCTGAATCGGACGAGGTAACGCAGGCAATTACTTTCAGGGAACTGCGCCAGCTGTTCAAAATGAATAATATAGAACCCGGGATGGTGATACCTTCCGAGTTCGATCCTCCTGCAGGGGGAAAGGGATCCATATTCCCGGTTAGCAGGGGAATGTTGCAATCGCTCGAAATGAATGATGATCTTTTCGAACAGAATGTACTGGTGGCTGACGGCAGGGTAAATTTCCAGGAGGCTATCAGGGAATTTATCCAGGGTTCCATCGTTCCAAAACACATGGAACTTCTCTGTTGCGAAGGTTGTATCATGGGGCCAGGAATGTCGAGAGGAACCGACAAATTTTCCCGGCTGGCACGGCTGTCATCCTTTGTGCGTGAGAAATTGAAGAACTATGATGCTGAATACTGGAAAAAAGAAATTGAGGACTACGGGAAATTAGATCTGTCGAGGCAATTTACAGACAGGAAACAGATTGAACAGATGCCATCGGAACAGGAGATTGAGCAAATCCTGCGCACCATGGGCAAAGAATCACCGCAGGATTACCTCGATTGTGGTGCGTGCGGATATGATACCTGTCGTAATCACGCCATAGCCATTATCCGCGGATTAGCAGAAAACGAGATGTGTCTCCCTTTTACCATCGGGAAACTGCACCGTTCCATCCAGGATTTAGCCATCTCACGCGACAAACTGTTTGCAGTTCAGCAGGCACTCAAACAAAGTGAGAAACTGGCGCACATGGGACAGCTATCGGCAGGGATCGCCCATGAACTCAACAATCCGCTTGGGGTGATCATTATGTACAGTAATATTTTACTGGACGAGTGCAGCGAGAATGAGAACCTGCGTAAAGACCTGCAGCTCATCGTTGACCAGAGTGCCCGCTGTAAAAGCATTGTAGCCGGATTATTGAACTTTGCCCGGAAAAACCAGGTTAACCACACATTAATCGATGCAAAAACATTTTTCGAAAAATGTTTCCGCTCCGTAATTATCCCTCATAACATCCAAACCTCACTCGAATCAAGGCTTATAACCGGGACGGTATCCTTTGATCAGGATCAGATGATGCAGGTAGTGACCAACCTGATAAAGAATTCGGTAGAAGCCATGCCGACAGGAGGTAAAATTTCCATCCTCCTGGAAGAGGATATCAATGACTTTTCATTTACCATATCGGATACAGGACAGGGAATTAACCAGGAAAACCTGAACAAAGTTTTCGAACCCTTCTTCACTACCAAGGGAATAGGTAAAGGAACCGGTCTGGGTCTGGCTACTGCCTATGGCATCGTGAAGATGCACAAAGGTCAGATAAGCGTTAACTCAAACGCCAACCCGGAAGCTGGTTCCACAGGTACCAGTTTCAAAATTGTACTTCCAAGAAATACTGAAGAGATTTCTCAAAATACAGTAACAGATTAACCCATGCCAACAAAAATAAAAAGCATACTTGTAGCCGATGATGACAGCGATTACCTGTTTCAGCTGAGTTTTCACCTCCGGAAGGCAGGGTATTCTGTTATTACGGCAGACAGCCAGAAAGAAGCCGAGAAGATTATTCAGAGGGAGAAGCTGGATCTGGCCATCCTGGACCTGATGATGGAAAACGAAGACAGCGGGTTCATACTCAGTCACAAGCTGAAGAAGAAAAATCCGGATGTACCAATAATCATCGCCACAGCTGTTTCTTCGGAAACAGGTATTACCTTTGGATTGAAATCGGAGGAGGATAAGCACTGGATCAAGGCTGATCTCTACCTGGAGAAAGGTATCCGGCCGGAACAACTCCTCAATGAAATTAAGAAATTGCTTAACCGCGAATAATGGAATATCTGAAGATCCTTATCGTTGATGATGAACCAGGTATCCGTTCAGGAGTACTCCGTATCCTCAAGAGCCACCGGGTAAGCTACCCCTTTATGGACGAGGATTATGAGTTCAGGCTATTGGAGGCCGCCTCGGGTGAAGAAGCACTCAAACTGATCGACAATGAGATGCCCGACATCGTACTCCTGGACAACAAACTCCCGGGAATCCAGGGAATAGATGTCTTGGAATATATCAAGGAAAAGAATTATGACATCGTCGTGGCGATGATCACCTCTTATGCTTCCCTGGAGGTGGCTGTAAAAGCAACCGGTTTCGGGGCCAGTGACTTTATTCCCAAACCCTTCACTCCGCAGGAACTAAAGTCATCGATTGATCACATCACAAAACAGTTATTCCTGAGGCGGATCACCTCCAGCCTTAAGAAAGAAGGTAAAAAAATACGGTTCCAGTTTCTGTCGGTTTTATCGCACGAACTTAAGGCACCGTTGAATGCCATTGAGGGCTATCTGAAAATGATGCAGGATAAACAAGCCGGTAATGATATCGCCTCATATGAGAAGATGATCGAACGCTCTCTCAGCCGGATACAGGGGATGCGAAACCTTATCATGGACCTGCTCGACTTCACCAAGATCCGTTTTGAAAAACGCAGAGAACAATTAAAACCCGTGGACCTGTGTGAACTGGCACGCATGTCAATAAGTACGGTGCAGCCATACGCTATTCAAAAAAATGTTCATATCTTTCTGCACTGTGAAGGATGTCTTTTCATTGAAGCCGATCCTGAAGATATGGAAATCGTTTTCAATAATCTGATATCCAATGCCGTGAAATATAATTTTGAAGAAGGTCGGGTAGATATCAGTATCCGTGATCTGGCGCAGGAAGTGGAGTTGGAGGTTAAGGATACCGGGTTTGGGATAAGTGAAGAGGAGCTACCCAAGTTATTCAGGGAATTTGTCCGGATCAAAAATGAACGGACAAAAAATATTGCAGGCAGCGGCCTGGGTTTATCAATTGTAAAAAAGGTTACCGAACTTTACGATGGGAGTGTGCAGGTAACAAGCGGACCTGAAGGCGGGAGTACCTTTATAGTAAGAATTCCCAAGCAACAAGCAGAAAACACCAAGCTGAAAGACGAATCATAAAGCCTATGCAGCGAATACCAGAACGTACAGTGGAACGGCTCAGCCAGTACAGGCGTTCCCTTTTAAACCTGGTAAACCAGGGGAAAACACATATCTACTCTCACGAACTCGCTCAGCTCCACAGTGTGACAGCTGTACAGGTTCGGCGCGATCTGATGTTCATCGGATACTCCGGTGCACAGCGGAAAGGCTACGAGGTGAAGGAATTGGTAAGGTATATCGGCTCCGTACTGGATCCACGCGACGGTTTCAACCTCTGCATTGTGGGTATGGGAAACCTGGGACGGGCAGTTACCGCTTATTTTTCAGGAAAACGCCCAAAACTCAACCTTGTTGCCACCTTCGATAACGATCCTGCGAAAGCCGACCGGATGATAGCCGGGATTTATTGTCACCCGATGAAAAACCTGCGGGAGGTAATTCTTTCAAAGAATATTTCCATTGCCATCATTACAGTTCCCATGGATCATGCCACTGAGGTTGCACAGGAGCTTGTGCTGGCAGGAATAAAGGGCATTCTTAATCTGACTACTGTACCTCTTGTTCTTCCGCCGCATATACATCTGGAAGATTATGACATGATCACCTCTCTCGAAAAAGTTGCATATTTCGTTAACCAGCAAAAATAACCTAACCTCTCCGTCAGTGAGGGCAAAGGACAAATGAACATTTACCGGAGTTTTGAAGAAGCCAAGGGAATGAAGAACCCGGTAATCACAACCGGATCCTTCGATGGAGTTCATGTGGGGCATCGTGCCATCCTGGACCGGCTAAAGAAACTCGCAACTGAAGTGGATGGAGAGACTGCTCTCATCACTTTCTGGCCTCATCCGCGCAAAGTACTCTATCCCGCAGCAGAAGGAAAAGACCTGGAATTCATTCTCACCCAGGATGAAAAGATTGAAATACTCCGCGAAACAGGACTGGACAACCTACTGATAATTCCCTTCACTCAAGAATTTGCGAGAACCAGTTCCGCGAGTTTTGTTCAGGATATCCTCCTGGGCAGCCTGCATGCCAGGGTTATTGTTGTCGGATTTAATCATCATTTTGGATTTAACCGGGAGGGAGACTATTCATACCTGCACCAGCTTAGCAAAACATTCAATTTCCTTGTGGAAGAAATCCCAATGCAGGAAATTCAGCATGAATCGGTTAGCTCTACTAAGATCAGGAAAGCTCTGAAAGAAGGGAATTTACAACGGGCAAATGCTTACCTGAACAGTTTTTATTTTATCAGTGGATGCCTGTATCCAGGAAGTGAGAGTATCACACGCATGGGATTTCCTAGCTTTACCCTTTCTTATCCACCGGAAGAAAAACTGATTCCTCCGGAAGGAGTCTATGCAGTGAGGTTAAAAGTTCAGGATGCCTTTTACAAAGGTATGTGTAGTATAAAGGAAGTTGGCAGAGAAAAGAGCAGCCCAATGGAATCAGAAGGCAAGACCAGCGAGCGAAAAATTGAATTTCACCTCCTTGATAAGGCACCCGATATCCTTCATTCCAGGGGGAATTTATATTTCCATAAGCGGGTACGGAATTTTAACCAGTTCGAGAATCCTGATGAGTTGCGCAACCAGCTGAACCTGGACCGGGAACAAATTTGGGAGATGATTTTTTAAAAAAAATCCTTCCTCCAGGGGGGGAAGGAAGGATTCAGTCATATAATAAGATCGGTTATACTTTATTTCCGTAGCCACCACCCATAATGTAATTCTCGAGATCATTAATGATGGCTTTCTGTTCCTGGATAACGGAATTCACAATGTCGCCAATAGAAAGTATACCAAGAATTTCGGTATGATCCAGAACCGGCAGGTGGCGGACCCGTTTATCGGTCATCATCGCCATGCAATGGTAGATGCTGTCGGAGGAGCTAACGGTGAACAGCGTGGTAGACATTGCATCCTTAACCCTGGACTCCCTGGATGATTTGCCATGCAGTACCAGTTTTCTGGCATAATCGCGTTCGGAAAACATTCCTACCAGCTTTCCATCATCTACGACCATGAGGGCCCCGACATTTTTACTGGCCATTTTTTCAAGTGCCTCATACACGGTGGCAGAGGAATTTATGGTGAAAAAGTCATGGCCTTTTCTTGATAAAACCTGCTTTACAGTGATCATACTACATTGTTTTTAGTGTTTATCCTACCGGAAAACCAAGGGCTGTTCACCTTTGATTCGCATGCAATAAAACAAATTTAATCCTTTTTTCCTCCGAAATACATGCCTTATGGCATAAGTAAGCCCCGGAGAAGAAAAAAATATTTTCCGGCCCTTCATTGGGCGTAAACCTGGTGGAACTTCTAATAAATTAATAATCAAATTAATTCCATTGGTCACCTGCCTAAGAAGGTTGATAAAACATCCATTCATTAGGCTGCTGGTTGAACTTAACTTTATGATTTTTCAAATGTTTAACAGTGAAACCCTAAACTTAACAAAATGAGAAAGAATCTCTTCCCCGGCATTTACAGAAGGATTCAGGTTCTTCTGCTATCCTGTTTTTTTTCTCTCGGTGCGAGTGGCAAGGTCCTCACAGTAAGTAATTCGGAGCTCACTGCTGCCCAGTATACCTCCTTGCAGGCGGCTATTACTGCTGCCCTGGCCGGTGATACCATTTATGTTCACGGTTCCCAGACCTCCTACGGTGATGCTTTGGTCAACAAGCGGCTGGTTCTGATCGGTCCCGGCTATACCCCGCTGAACCCGACCACCCCGTCAGCCAGAATCGAGAATATTACCCTGGATACCTTAAGCGGACTATCCGGAGCAGGCCGTACCTTCATAATGGGTTTAAGTATTGGTAATATAGGGCTTTCCAACAATTACCAATCCATGAAGTGTGTGGACATCACTGTAAAACGTAATTGGATCACAGGCTATATCTATATGGGAAACTATGGCCCCATACGGAACTGGCTGATCGAAGAAAACAATGTAAGTGCTATCCTTCCCAATTTTGATCAACCCAACAGTGGCAATAACCTGTTGCGTAATAATATCATCGGATATATGCCTAGCATGGCAAGAGCCATGGTAGTAAATAATGTGATTAACACATCTACCATTTTTAACGAATGTACTATATCGAACAATATTTTTATGGTACCTGAAAGTGATAATACTTCCGGTTTTTCAACCTTCAACAACAACCTTTTTTCATCCAATGTAAATTTCAATTCCGGAACATCTACCTTGGTTGGAACTATCATCGGAGATCCCCTGCTGGTGGGAAGCGGCAATTACCACCTCCAGGCAGGCAGTATTGCAATTGGTGCGGGTACCGATGGCAAGGATCTGGGTATTTATGGGGGGAGCGGTTTTACCGATGGCGGTATTCCTCCGATACCATCCGTTTATTTTTACAATATATCGCCCAACTACATCCCGGTTGGAGGAAGTCTTAAGATAACGGTTAAGGCGCGGAACCAATAACCTGCAGATAAATCAGGATATCTCACAGTACAAAAAATACCACTATGAAAGCCCGGTTATTAATCGCATTTCTGTTCTGTGGATTGGGATATTTGCAGGCACAGAACATAGTTGGTGGTGAATACTTCTTTGATTCGGATCCTGGATTTGGCAATGGTTTTCCAATTACCGGTATCGCCCCGGGACCTGACATCACTATATCACCTGAATTTTCTGCTACCGGCCTCTCAGCCGGATTCCATACGCTATATCTGCGGCTCAGGGATTCAGGGGGGCACTGGTCGCATACCGAACAGCAACCATTCTACATCCTCTCGCCCAGTCCGGACCTGGGGGTGATAAGCGATGGGGAATATTTCATCGATCATGATCCAGGTACCGGGAACGCAACTGCTTTGCCAACTTTCCCCTCCGGGAAAGATATAACAGGTGTAGCAGACCCTGTGCCAGCACCTATCCTTCCAGGGGAGCATACTCTAACAGTACGTTTAAAGTCAGGCCCCGGAACGTGGACCCAACTACAAACAAACCGGTTTTATGTGTATTCGGTGGCCCAACCACCGCCCCTGTTAACAGGAGGGGAGTACTTTATTGATGCGGATCCCGGAACCGGAAAAGCAACTGCATTTCCCTCATCCGGAGATGCAGGAGACATTAGCTTTTCGGCCGATCCAACCCTTGATCTTACTAAGGCCGGGTACCATCGATTAACAGTTCGTATCAGGAATTCCTCCGGAGCCTGGAGCCATGTTGTATCTTCGCAATTCGCAATTGGTGAGACCTTGACTGCACCTTCCGCGCTTGCAGGTGGGGAGTATTTTATTGGCAATGATCCAGGGGTTGGCAAAGGTAAAAGAATCAACCACCCTGCAAGCCTGGATACGATCGTTCAACTGGTGCTTTCCAGTGATCTGCCTGTCGGTAAAGACCGTTTTATCCAGGTACAATACAGGCCTGTGAATAAAAAAGGTCAATGGGGGCTTAGCTCGGGGATTCCGGTATTTCTGGAGGATGGCATTGAAAAGTACTACACTTATCTTCAGAAACTACAGGTGATCGCAGATACTACACCAGTGTCCGGGACGCCACGGGTTGATTCCGTTCCATTGTTCGGCGCCGGAATGGCAGCATCTTCCCCCTTTGATTTTGCCTCCGGCCCTCTGGAGCAGGGCAGACATTATATGTTTGCACAGGGCATTGATCTATTCGGAGGATTAAGCCCGGCGTATGACAGTATGAAATTTGTTGCAAGTCTCGACACCAGCAAGGGAATGCTGCTTGGCCAGGTATTCAACACCGACAGCACATTTGCAACAAGCGGAGATCTGGATATATATCAGATCATGGATACACTGGTGGAACTGTACAGCAGCCTGCCAGTGAGTGAGCAGAGTGAGTTTCTTCTTGGCGGAGTTCCGGATGGCAGCTATCTGTTACTACTGAAACCTGCCCAGGTGGGTAATCCCAACCCGATAAACACTTATTACGAACTCGCACCACAGTGGGAAAGAGGACAATTGCTGGACATTTCAAGTGACAAACCCTTCTTTGATATTGTGTTTTTTCCTTTGAAAGGTGAGAGTATGTCGGGTAGTGCAACACTGGAGGGAAATATAAGTTATGATTCACGGAAAGGCTATTCAATTGGAATAAGCCAGGAACCGAAGGGAAACCCAGTGAAGGCCGCCGGAGTTATCCTTATCGGAAGAAGTAAATCTCCCGGCAGGGTATTGGCAAAAACAAATACAGATGACCAGGGATTCTACCAATTCAAGAATGTCCCACCCGGATCCTATGATATCCTTGTTGACATACTGGGTGTTCCACTTCTAAGCTACTACACGGTTGATGCACTTTCAGGCATAACAGGGGACCTGAATTATTTTGTCGGTGCAAAAGGAATCTACTCTCCTACCGCGAATCCGGATCCCGGTTTAGTGAATGTACATTTATTTCCCAATCCGGCATCCGAAGTACTGTTTTTCCATGCCGGGAATTCAGGAAAATGGGCCAGAACAAAGATTTATGATATAAGTGGCAGAATAGTACTTTCTAAAGATTATCCATTGGATGGAGACAACCTGGTGATGATTGATCTCACGGGGTTTACTTCCGGGATGTATACTCTGGTTTTGGAAACTCCAACAGGCCGTGCTTCCGGGCTGTTCATAAAAAAATGACAGTCGATTAAAATAATACCTGTGAACCAGGTTGCCTGAGGGTCATTCCACCATTCCCATCAGGGATAATATTTCGTTGCGGTATACGAACCGTTCATTTTCACTTTCCGGAAGAACAAATTTTTTCAGTAGTTGAACCGGAGAGTGGCCCAGAACAAGTATTTCCCCTCCGAGATTAAAGGCATCATCCAGATCATGCGTAACAAATACAACAGTAGGCTTTTTCTCATTCCACAGTTTTCTGAAGGTCTCCATGAGTAGTTGTTTGAGTGCAGGATCGAGCCCTCTGAAGGGTTCATCCATCAGGATGATCTCTGCAGGAAAGGCGAATGCACGGGCAAGAGCCAGACGTTGTTTCATTCCACCACTTAACTGGGCAGGATAATGATCCTGAAATTCCTGCAAACCAACCAGATCAAGTGTATGATCGATTAATGTCTTTATTTCTATCACCGGTACCTGCTTACCCAAAATAAACTCAAGGTTTCCACGTACTGTTTTCCAGGGAAGGAGCCGCGGTTCCTGGAACACGAAGGCAATAGCTCGTTCCTTCAGTCCATTCAGACTTCCTGAATCGGGGCTGAGTGTTCCATTCATCATATGCAGCAAAGTGGTCTTCCCGCATCCGGAGGGTCCCAGAATGCAGGTAATCTTCCCGTCAGGGATATCCAGCGAAAAATCATCATACACCCGGAGGCTGCCGAATCGCTTGCTGATATGGTTGATGGAAATACTCATTCGTGCAGGTTTCTCCAGTGTACTGTTTTTTTCTCAAGCTTCCGCGCTAAAAATTCGAAGAGGCTGCTTACCAGGATTGCGAATACAGTCCAGGCAATCAGGGTTGAGACCATCAGGTAGTTCTGGGCATCTTTCATGCGACTGCCAATGCCAAAAACCGGTTGACTCAGCACTTCCCCAATGATGATAGCTCTCCAGCCAAAACCCATCGCATTGGTAAGTCCGCTGAAGAAGAAGGGGGCAAGGGAAGGCAGGAATATACCGGTAAAGATTCTGGATTGTGGCACCCGGAAACTTTGAGCCATCATAATAAGTTCGCGGTCTGTGTTCTTTATTCCATCGAGAATGGATGAACAGAGGATTGGAAACATGGTAAGAAATGCAATAAATACCGGGACACGATCAGAACCAACCCAGATAAGAGCCAATAAAATGAAGGAAATCACAGGGGTTGACCTCATGGCAGTAAGCAGTGGGAAAACGGCGTGCCGGAAGGATGGCCAGACAGCTGCAGCAAAGCCCAGTAAGGATGCGAATACGAGTGAAATAACAAATCCAAGTAGTCCCCGCAGGATGGTCACCAGGAGATTTATATAGAAGTCGGGCAGCATCAGAAGCTCAGCCATTTGTTTCAGCACCATCCCTGGCCCGGGCAGAATAAAATCATTCCCGGTGACCCGTGCACCCGCCAACCACGCCAGCAGGAGCAGGACAATCGCTGACGCTGCAATAATCCTGTTTCGCCAGGGAGTTTCCATGTTCCTCATGGGTGAGGGATTTGAAATATGAAGCTATCGTCGGGCATGCGGCCCCCAACTGCGTCTGCATTGAATGACCAGAGTGTATGCAGATAGCGGTATATCCCAGCTCTTTCATCCGATGCCAGTTTCACCCGTATCCCGGATCTTTTGATAGCATCCCGCCCTGCAATCGGGTCCCTGATGAGTCCGAACCGCATACAGAGAATTCCTGCTGAATCGGGATTGGACCTGATCCATTCCACCTCACGGGCATAAGCCCGGTGAAATGCATCCAGCCAGGCAGTCTCCTGAAAACAAAAACTGTCACGGACTACAAGGGCTGTTTGCATCATTGGAACTGAATCTGCGAGGGCAATATTCCATTCCTTCTCGAGGTCGAGGCACAAATGAACCTTTGGATTCTCAAGCATCGCCTGGGAAAGAAATGGCTCTGCCAGAATTCCGAGTGAAGCTCTTCCTGCTGTAATGGCAGTGAACAGTTCCAAATGATTCGGAAAGGTATAATCCAGTTGGATGTCCTTATCAGGTACCAGTCCATTCAACTGAAGCAGATACCTGAATATCAGATCAGGCGTAGCGCCCCGTGCCATCAAATATACCTTCTTACCGCGCAGATCATTCCAGTCTTGCACGCTGCTATCCTCGCCCGCCAGGAAGAGTGTGCCCCATACAGGAACCGATACAAGCCTGTAATCGACGCCCCTGTTGTACAGAATGGCAGCCATGTTTCCGGGAAGGAGGGCAATGTCGGTCTCTCCTCTTACCATCAAGGCTTGTACCTGGGCAGGTTCATTGAATACCTGAAATACAGCCTGGCGATTCCCGAACCTGAATCCCTTATCCATGAGCCCGACCATGCTCATGGCCGAAGGTCCCCTGAGTACTGCAATTTGCACCTCGTTTGATTTGTCCACAGCGGGAGTGGTACAAGTCACAAACAAAAGAGGCAAAACCATTATGGTGAGCAGCGTTCGCACGGAAAAACTTTTCTCAAAAATAATCAAAGCTCCAGACAGTTTAAACAAGTAATCTTACAGTCCCAAAAAAATGATACCTGCTCCTGACAAGGCAATGATTGCTCCTGCTGTGGCATGCATCCAGCGATCAAACCGGGCAAATGGTAGTTTTTTAAGCCCGTATAACCCAAGAAACACCAAACTGAGCATGGTAACAATGGTAACGAGTGAAAATACGATCGATACCCAGATGATACCAGCAAGATTCTGCTGTGCAGCCGGATAGATAAAAACAGGGATAAGTGGTTCACAGGGACCCAATACGAAAATAAGAAAAAGTATCCAGGGTGTGAGGTTTACTGTTTGTTGCTTTGCATGCATATGCTCATGCCTCCCTTCAAAATGAAGTTTTGACGCATGAACAGTTTCAACAACCGGTTGCTCCAAAAGGGTAGCTCCATGAAGATGGTCATGTGAATGAATATGAACTTCCCCTCCATCATGGATGTGGATATGTTTGTGGGGTTTATTTTGCAATCCCTTCCATATCCCCCAACCCAGGTAACCCAAACCAAAAAGGAACATGGCCCATGCCGCCCAGTTACCCCGGGCAGATTCCACATCCTGCAACTTGTCCACCCCTATTCCAAGAGCTATCCCGACTACTCCGATAAGAATTGAACTGCCCACATGTCCTACCCCGCATCCAATAGTGATTAGCGTGGTCCGAAGCCAGGACCATTTCCTGGCCCTGGCCATAACAATGAAGGGTACATAATGATCGGGACCAAACAGGGTATGCACAAATCCGACACTTGCAGCAAGCGGGATTAAAAGGCTAAGACTATTCTCCATATTTACATGTACTTCGAATTTACCTGGAATACTTACCCGACCAAACTCATTACCAACTTGCCATTCCGTATACCCTTCAAACCGATGATCCTGTTTGAGAGATCGGTAAGTTCTATGGCCCGGCCCTTAAGAGCAATGGTTTCAAGACAATTGTGGTGATCCAGATGGACATGCTGGACCGCGATAATGTGGTGGTGGTAGTCATGCTGAACCTCAACCAATTGGTTGGTAATATCACGCTTATGATGGTCGTAAACCAAAACCAGTACCCCTGCAACCAACTGGTCTTCCTTCCACTTCTTCTTTACCGATTGTTTTTCGATGAGAAACCTAAGGGCCTGGGAACGGTTGGAAAAACTGTTTTCCACCACATAGTTGTCCAGTGTTTTCAGGACATCTTCCTCAAGAGATACTCCAAATCGTTTGATACTCATAGCGTGTTACCATTTTACCAAATGTAACACCAATTTTATAGTTTCCATGATCGAGTACACTTTTTTTCATCGAATTCCGGCAAATTGGTCTGTATTGATCATTTAACATGGAAGGCGAAACAGGATAATTGTTTCGCCATCCATGCCGGGAGGATAGTCCACCAGGGAATCAGCGGCTGTACTATTCCTTTATGAATTTCGCCACTTCCGTTCCGGTGTTTGATTTAACAATGAGGAGGTACATTGCAGGACGGAGCATTCCTGCCTGGATAACTATATTTCCCTCCCCGGGTGCAGGATTATGAACCAACACCGTTCTCCCGGACATATCCGTGATTGTGAGGCTTTCAATGCGTGTGCCATGGTTCGGGTTTATGAACAATTCACTTTTAACCAGACCAGGGAACACATGCATATGGCTGGTACCTGAAAGGTTTTCAACAGCTGAGTGGACACCCGGATTCACCGGAAAATTCTGGTCGATACCGAAAACAATATCATCGATTCCTATATCGGTAATGGTAGTTCCACCCAGCATGAAAATATTCCCGCATGCAGTGAGGTCAAGGCCTTTGCTCACCAGGGTGCTTACCGGGATGATCACCTGGTGCCACTTACCATCGCGGATAAATCCATAAGGATCGCTGCCATTCTTAAATACAATCTTCCCTTCGGTGTTTGCAGCACCCTGCACCCCCACGTAAAACTCGTTTTTGGAACTGGTCTTCAAGGCTACGGAAAGGTACCCGCTGGCAAAATGGGTAAGGTTTACCCCGTTTTTATAATTCAATCCGAAGCCATACCAGCCTGCTGATCCATTGGATCGGAATTGAAGGGCAAGGCTGCCTTCATAGGTTGTTTTAACCGTGGTTGCCACCATGGTATTGTTCCATATATAGAGGAAACCCTTGACATTATCAATTACAAAACGCTCCGTCACATTCGGATTTTCGGTATACACCCCCCAATAGTCGGCTGAGATGATATTATTCGTGAGGGTTAAGGGATCATCTCTTTTAGGGTTAAGGGCGGTATTTTCCAGTGCCGAATCGACTTGTGAGAGGTAAATATCATCTACCAGAATATCGGAAATGGAAGGAGCTCCACCAAGCATAAAAATGTTTCCGCAGGACGAGAGATCGATGCCCTGGGCAATGAGGGTACTCATAGGAACAGAGAGCTGGTGCCATTTACCATCCCGGAGGAACCCATCCGGATCGCTCCCGCTTTTAAATTCGATTTTGGCTTCAGTTGAATTGGCTCCTCCCATCCCCACCCAAAAATCTTTGGTAGAGGAGGTACGCAGGGCAAAATGGAGGTAACCATCTGCATATTGGCTAAAATCGAGTCCATTGCCGGCAAAGACTCCGAATCCATACCAGGTTTTCGTAGCATCGGAGGAGAAAGCCAGTACATTTTGCCCGTCATAGGCAGGGGCGCCCGATATTGGCAGCATAGTACCCTCCCAAACAAATACCTGATTGGTGACGTTATCGATCACAAAACGTTCGGTGATAGACGGATTGTCGGTATAGATCCCGAAGCAGCTAAAACCCACCGTAGTTGTTGACCAGAGTACTTTGTCGATGGAAATAAATCCATTCTGACCGGGGGTGCATCGTACAAGCAGCAATTTGGAAACAGCAGCCAGGTCCAGGCTATCAAAATCCTTCAACGGGAGCACCACTCTGTGCCAGCTACTATCCCGGGCAGGGGATGCTCCGGCAGAATCGGCAAGACTGATCCAGGATTCCTGACCTGAAGAATCTGCAATACCAATGAGGAGATCGCCTGTAATATTGGTGCGGATATAAAAATCGAGGGAACCCGCAGAAGAAAAATTCGTCATGTTTTTCAAACCAAGGGCTTCAATGCCAAACTGAAATGGTAATCCACCGGTAACATCATAGGAAAGCACTTCTGTACCTTCCTTAGGTTCTTCCCCCTCCCTCACAACCATATTTTCGGTATGAATCAGGGCATCATAACCAGCCACTATAGAATTCTCATAAGCTTTCCCATCGGCAAACACAGCCAGATCGCCTATTACGGGCATGTTGTTATTGAACGAACCCACTCCCTCCTGCTGGTAGAGTTTGATATAATCGATATACAGGGTAGCCGGCATGGGTGCGGTTATTTCACCTGTAGTGTATAAGTCGGGGAACATTCCTCCCACAGCAAGGTTGAGGACGAGATAATTTTCATAATTTCTGAATTCTTCGGCATCTGCGCCCGTGATTGTCATGGCATAATAAGCTGTAGCCGAACTGTCCAGGTACATTTTTATGATAGTAGGAGTCCATTCCAGTGTGAATGTGTGAAATTCTTCGTTAAGAGGGGTTGGGGCGATAGCAGAAGTACCGTAACTTGCATAGCTGCCGGCATTGTCCCAGTGCAGGGCACCGCCAAACCGTGTATTCTGGGTACCATTCGTTATACCTTCCTTCTGACCTGCTTCCATGATATCAATTTCTCCGCATGCAGGCCATCCAAGGCTGGTATTTCCGAGCAACCAGAAAGCAGGCCAGAGGCCGTTTGCCAGGTCGGGGAGTTTCATGCGGCATTCCAGTTTCCCATACTTAAAGGCAAGTTTGTTCTTCGTGTTAATGCGTCCGGAGGTGAACTGATAGCCGTTGTATAATTCCTTTCTTGCAGTGATCATGAGACAACCGGTACCGGCACTGTCTGATCCGACTGTAACATTCTCAGTCCTGTAGTGTTGTAACTCCCTGTTGCTCCCGGTATTCCAGATACCAATATTGTTCTCCATGTTCCATACGGCAGGATTGAGACTATCCCCATCAAAATTCTCCTCAAACACAAGTGTATACTGGGCAAAGGAGTTAAGTGACAGGGTAGTAAAAAGAATCAGTAGAAATTTCCTCATGTCAAAGTGCTTTGAAGATTTAAATTGGGTATAAAAATAGAGAATCCTCCCCATAAATAGCATTCAGGAAAAAATTAGCTCGGGAAGTTTCCTTATTAAAATTGTATTGAGGATTCTTCTTCAGGTAGTGGTACATGCCTGGAATAAAAACCTACCTAAAAATATATTTGAATTAGACAGAACAGGTTCCCATGCCTGTCCTGAAAGCAGAAACGCTTCTATTTTATCAAGTTTCTTAATTCCTTCTAACTTTGAAAAACTCCAGAATACTTCTCAGGTGATTTGCCTGTTTGAGAAGTGCCTCTGAATTACCGGACATTTCTTCGGAATTGGAGGCATTCTGCTGGGTAATGGTGTTAAGTTGCTGAATGGCATTATTAACCTGGCCGGCTCCGTTATTTTGTTCCATGCTGGCAGATGCTATTTCCTGTACCAGCCTGGTAGTTTTTTCTATTTCGGGAACCAACTCATTCATCAGTTTGCCGGATTCTTCGGCTACGGCTACCCCCCTTGCTGCGAGGGAAACAATTTCATCGGCTGCCACCTTGCTTCGCTCCGCAAGTTTTCGCACCTCAGCAGCCACTACAGCAAATCCTTTTCCGTATTCCCCCGCGCGCGCAGCTTCAACAGCAGCATTCAGTGCAAGGATATTTGTCTGGAAAGCAATATCATTGATGATACTTATTTTACCCGCTATATCATGAACCGAACGCAGGCTCTCCTGCGAGGCAGTACTTACCTTTCGGATCCCGACAGCAACATTTTTTGCAATGACCTCTGCTTGTTTTGCATTATCGGCATTGTTTTCAATATTGGATGCAATTTCCTCCATGGTCGATGATATCTCCTCTACAGAGGAAGCCTGCTCATTGGCACCCTGGGCAATCTGTTCGGCGGTATTGCTCAGTACCTGGCTGGAAGAGGCCAGCTCATCGGCATTCTCTCTGAATTCGGATACGATTTCTGATAAACTCCTTGTTAATTCTCCGATGGATTGATTGAGCACCTGCAGCTCATATTTATAGTCCTTATTGCTTTTCCCGACAACCAGATTTCCTTCAGAAAGTGTTTTTATTTCACTGATGGAGTTTTCGAGTGGCTTTTTTATGGATTTATTGATATAAATATACACCAGAACACCAATTGTAAAAGACAGGGGCGTAGACCACAAAATATTAACCACACCAAGTTTGCCGACAATATAATAAACTATACAGCAAAAAATTGAAAACAAGGCTGTCCAGAATGCTATCGGGAACATAATAGATTTACCGAAAATAAGTCGAAGCGCCAGTGCGGCAAATGGGATTACGCCTATACTTACTCCCAATACAATGAAGATGTCGTTCATGGTTCAGCAGGTATAAAGTGAAACGTTTGTAAATGGATCAAATTTCTGTTCAACCGGATTCCCTGGCGGTACTTCACCAATTAAGACTGACGATAAATATCGCTTAATCAAATCGGCTGACCTTATTGCTAAACACTTATTTTAATGTAAAGTTCGTAAAAAATCAGGATTATTCGGTTATGTAATACTTAAATAATCCAAAATATCCTGTTATTAATTCTGATCCCTTTTTGTGATCACAATGGCAGCATATTCGCCGATACGACTCATGAACTTACTGTAACGGTCTTCCAGTTTAAGGAGACCGGCAAGAATTTGTTTTCCAAAGAGCCAGGGGTGGATATACAGGTCCAGAAAGTATTTATTTGTACTTCTCCAGGAGAAGAACTCCATATCTCCGCTGAAAGTAAAAGATCGCTTAAACCAGCGTGGGCTGTGGGGGTAGAAATAGAGCCGGGGCTTTGACTTCACAAGCCGAACATAGAATTTCCCGGCAAAGTGCCTGAAAATGCGGTAAAGTTGAATAATATTAAGTGAGATATTCATCAACCAGCTATGGTAAAACCAGCTATAAATTATCACGATCCTGGAACCGGGTTTTGCCACCCGGTAAAGCTCGTTCACTGCAGTAAACTGGTCATTTTTTGGAATATGATACAGGGTATGCTGCGACAAAACTGTGTCGCAGACATTGTCCTGAATGGGAATATTCGTGATATCCCCACAGATATAGATTCCCCTCTTCCCTGCCTTCTCAATATTTATTTTAGCCTGGATCAATGCATTAATTGATATATCCACACAAACCCGGTAAGTATATCCATCTGCCAATGCCATATATTCAGTGAGTCCGATGGGGCCCGAAGCAATATCGAGCAGGTAATTCCCGAAAGGCGGGTAAAAGCGGGAAGCCCTGGTAAATGATGTACGTATATAATCTGAAGACACCTCCCTGAAATCAACCCATTTGGGGCTGTCCTCATATATCTTCAGAGAGTCTTTCAGTTTATAACTAACTTCATTGTAATAATCGAATACCCGTTGTTTATCGAAGGAAAGATTTTTTCGTATATCCCTGCCCTGACCAATAAAAAGGGCATAATTCTCATGCAAAATAATGATGTCATCAAATACCGGGTAAAAGTATTGATGCGCGTTATCTACCAGTCCTCGTGTAATTGTTCCAAAATTGTCAGATTGCTCCGGAATGTGATATTCCGCCAAGGCATCGCTGTCAATCAGGGTAAGTGAATTTTTTGTTACAGGGCAACGAAGTTTATCAATAAATTCCATTCCGGTTTACTTTTTCAGTGAAGGGGTACTGGGCGCGGTTACCATGGAAATCAGCCATATATTTATAAATCCGGATTTTTTTATTCAACCATCCGGCCTCATAATTCATGTAAACCCAAATTTATCTTATTGCACCAGTGTCATCTCTTTCAGAAGATGTCCTGCTCCGGCATATTTATCAATGATAAAAAGCACGTATCGTATATCCACTGATATATTTCTGCAGATCGACGAATCGTACAACAGATCGCTCATAGTCCCTTCCCAATTTCTGTCGAAGTTTATCCCGATGAGTTCCCCGTTGGCATTAAGGACCGGGCTGCCTGAGTTGCCTCCTGAGGTATGGTTGGAGGCAATAAAACAAACCGGCATGGTACCATCCACTCCGTATGGTCCGAAATCTTTTGCTTTCCAGATAGTCTTCAATCGTTCGGGAACCTGGTAATCCTCAATAGCGGGGTCTTCCTTTCCGATAATGCCATCAAGGGTGGTGTACCAGTCGTAGCGAACAGCATCGCCAGGCTTATAAGGGCTCACCTTTCCATATGTAACCCTCATGGTGAAGTTTGCATCGGGGTAAAAGCGGCGCGATGGATCCATCTGCATGAGAGCCTGAACATAGCGGGTGTACAATTCAGCGAGTTGCCCGTTGGACTTTTCGATAAATGGGTAAACCGTTTTTGTATATGTTTCTGCACAGGCTGAATAAAATATCCATGCCGGATCTTTTTTCAGTTTCGCTGCTGTTTTTGCATTAAAATCGGCGAGATACTGCTTAATAAGTACTGCATTGGTGAACTGTGACTTCTTAAAAAGATCAGCCGCCCATGCTTCATAATTTCCCCTGTATTTTTTTGTAATTTCATTCAGAATGGCAGGACGAAAAGCAGGATCTACATCGTTGATGTATTCCTTCACCAGCATTGACGCCAGTTTACGGTCAATAGGCAAATAATAATCCTTATAAAAATCATCAGCAGCATTTTCGATATTTTTTATTACCCGGTCTTTTTTTTCTTTGTTTGCCATAATTCCCTGATCGGATAAAAGCGCATTGAATTGGGCTACAAAACGAAGTAATTCAATACGCATGATAGCCTCCTGATAATAATCTGCGGCCTTCAGGTAGGGTGCCTGACCGGTATAAATAGCCTGGAAAGCAGGCAAAAGATCTCCATACAGACGGGTAGCTGCTGTATCCGAATTAACCCAACCAACAAATCGTTCTTCAAATGCTTCTTTTTTCCTGAGGCCGTCGACACGTTCAAATCCCCTTATCGTACCAATCCACTTTTTCCATGCATTACTTATTCCTGCCTGCTTTGAGGTGTACTGAATGCGTACCTTATCACTTTTTCTCATCTCCGAATCATACACATCTAGCACAAGGTTGCGCAGGGCGATTTTATCGGGCATGCTCTGCTCCACCTGCAATTTCACTCCGTAAGAGGCCATAAACTGCTGGGTAGACCCGGGGTATCCCAGAACCATGGTGAAATCGTTCTCATGCACCCCGCGCAGCGAAACCGGTAAAAACTTTTTAGGTTTGAAAGGAACGTTTTCGGGGGAGTAATCTGCAGGCTCATTATCTTTTCCTGCATATATGCGAAAAATTGAGAAATCACCGGTATGCCGGGGCCATATCCAGTTGTCGGTATCTCCGCCGAATTTACCGATGGCGCTGGGTGGAGCTCCAACAAGTCTCACATCGCGGTACTGATTATATACAAAAAGCACAAACTGATTGCCATGCAAAAGGGGTCGGACTGACGCCCTGTATCGGGTTCCTGCCGTGGCTTCCTCCTCAATGCGTGCAGCGCGTGACTGAAGGCTGAGTTTTTTCTGTTCAGCGGTAGCTTCTCCACCTGCGGACTCCAACATCCTGCTGGTAACATCCTCCATCCTCACAAGAAAAGTCACGGTAAGTCCTGGATTCGGAAGTTCTTCCCCGTGTGACATAGCCCAGAACCCATTTGTCAGGTAATCATGCTCCACACTACTGTGGGACTGGATATTATCTAGACCACAATGGTGATTGGTAAGAAGGAGGCCTTCGGGGGAAACAATTTCGGCGGTACATCCGTTTCCAAATACGAGCACTGCATCCTTCAGACAGGCCTGGTTGATGTCATAGATATCCTTTGCGGTGATTTTCATCCCCAATTCCTGCATACGCGATATATTCAGCTGGTCCAGCAATGCCGGAAGCCACATGCCTTCATCAGCGCGAAGATTACGATTGAACAGAGTTAAATTTACCAGGATAAGCCAAAGCAGGAAAACAGATTTTTTCATAGGAATAACTCTTACAGAATGATTGCAAATTAATAAGAAACTTGGAATTTCAAGGTAATCACAAATTATGCTAAACAGCCATATTTTACATTTGAAGCCTTCCGACTCACTTATTTTCCTGCTGTGTATTAATCAATTCGACAAACCGAAGTAATTCTTTACACAACCTTTGTACGGGCAAGCCCATTACATTATAGAATGAGCCATCGATCTTTTCGATCCCGACATAACCGATATATTCCTGGATCCCGTAAGAACCGGCCTTATCATAGGGGCTGAAGGTATCCACATAATATTCTATCTGTTCCTGTGAGAGCAGGCTGAAATAAACATAGGAATGCGCTACAAAGGAATGTTTTTTTTCGCAGGAACGCAGCACCACTCCGGTGAGGACTTCATGCCTCCGGCCCGAAAGCCGGTGCAGCATACTGATGGCATCATCCCTGTCTGCAGGTTTTCCAATCACCTGCTCATCCAGCCAGACAATGGTATCGGCTGTTACCAGGATATCCCGGGAGGTTAATTCATTATGGTATGCATCCGATTTAAGATCTGCCAGGAAAACCGGGATTTCTTCTTTAGCAAGTCCGGGGGGAAACAGCTCTTCGACACCCTGAACAGGATCCACAAGCAGATCGAGACCCAGGTCACCCAATAGCATCTTCCTTCGTGGTGAGGCAGAGGCGAGAATTACCCGATATCCTTTAAGTAAGTTGTGCAGCAGCATATATTCAACCCATCCTGAAGGTAAAAATGTACCATGCCAACAGGGAATACATCACACCACTAAGCATGACCAACTTCAGAATTGAACTTACCCGGTGATAATGCTTTTGGTCTGAAGCTCGATGCAAAAGGTATACTGAGGCTGCCAGGGGGAAAATTACAAACACACTCACGTATACCTGCGAAAGAATGTCAGGTACAAAGAAAATCAGCAGGTAAACAAGCAGGCCTATCACCAGAAGTATGAAGGCATCGAGGATCAGAACGGTATTATTCACCCCGAGTTCAATGGGCAGGGTTTTTCTGCCAAAGGCATTATCCCCTTCAAAGTCTTCAATATCCTTAACGATCTCGCGCACCAGGGTAAGGATGAAAGCAAAAACAGCATATCCGCCAATCCACAATGCGAGGGAACTCAGATTTACCTGTTGCTCGAGCATTTGTGCACCAAAGGTTCGTGTAAGCATGGGTACCTCAAAAAGCAAGACCATGAGCGGTACCAAAGCCGTAAGAAAAGCAACAATAATATTTCCGATAAGAAATTGCCGCTTATAGGTTGTTGAATAGAACCAAAGTATACCTGGTATCATGAGGAAAATAAAGGATAATACCGGAATACCAATGTAAAATGAGATATAAACACCAAGAGCAGCTCCAAGGATGTTCAGTGTGAAATGGATGATGATAGCCAGCCGGCGTGAAATGCTTTTGCCAACAGTTACCTTCCCCGGATGGTTGAGCATATCGGTTTTGGTATCGAAGTAATCGTTGATCACGTAGCCTGCTGCTGTAATAAGCATGGTTGCAATAACCAGTAGTATAAAGTGGAAAGCAGAGAACTGAAAGGAAAGGTTCAGTAATTTTAACTGTGGGGCAATGATTGCATAACGCATCAGGCACATGGTAAGTGCGATGATCAGCAGGTTTTTAAAACGAATTAACCTTAAATATTGCATCATGATCCGGTTTTACCAACTGAGTGCATCTTTGTGAAACCAATTACCCTGCAGGCGAAGAACCTGTTCAATTACATCGCGGACGCAACCGTCTCCTCCTGCCTTATGTGAAATGTATTTGGAGATTGATTTAATTTCTTCGGCAGCATCGGCGGGACATGCAGGGAAACCAACCTGCTGCATTACCTCAAAATCGGGCAGGTCATCTCCCATATAGAGGATATCTGCAGCAGTTAGTTTGTGTTTCATTAAAAAATCTGCAAAATCTTTCTTTTTATCGTGCGACTTCAGGTAGATGTCCTGAATCCCAAGTTTTACAAACCGTGTGCGCACCGATTCCGAATCGCCCCCCGATATGATTCCGATGATGTACCCTTTCTTAATGGCATATTGCAGGGCATAACCGTCTTTTATGTTCATGGAACGCATCATCTCTCCTGTCGGGTAAAGAAAAGCCTTACAGGTTGATAATACCCCGTCAACATCAAAAACAAATGCTTTAACCCTTCCCAGATCTTCCTTAATATTACTCATTGGCTGTCCTTTTCTTCCGAACTATATTTTTTACGGATGCTGTCTGAAACAAATGTATACATTTTTTGAAGATCAGGGAAATCCTTCAGCATTCGTTGGTGGAGTTCCAGGAGTGCTTTGTTATCCCTTGTGGCGGGGCCTGTCTGGGCTTTGGCCGGCCCTGCTGTGACGGCTTTTCTGGCTGTTTCCTTCACCAGCGGTTCCAAAATTCCGAAGGAAAGTCCCTGCGACCGGAGCCAATCATCTGCCAGGGTCATCATGTGGTTTGAGAAATTATTGCAAAACACCGCAGCCAGGTGGTATCGCAGACGGTCTTCTGACGACATGTGTAAAACCCGGGGGGAAAGACGGGAGGCCAGAAAATTTATGTAAGCCAATCCTTCCTCATCTGAAGCCTCGGTAAGAAAAGGGACTTCCGACCATTCGACGGGGACACCCCGGGTGAAGGTTTGAAGCGGGTACATCACACCGAATTGTTCACCAAAAGGCCTGAGAACCTCCATTGGTACACTGCCCGCGGTATGCACCAGCATCATTTTCAGCTTACCGGCCTCTCTCAGGAAGGACTCAATAGCTGAATCGCTAAGGGTTAGAAGTAGCATGCCGGATAACCGGTCGATATCAGCAGGATTGGTAGTAAAACCGCATCCTACTTGTTTTGCAAGTTCCGAGGCAGATTCGCGGGTACGGCTATATATCTGACTGATCTGAATACCGGCCTTATGCAACGCAACCGCCAGGTGAGTACCGACATTTCCGGCTCCCGCGATAATGATGTGTCCGGGGAAATGAGTTGGATTGACCACAGATTCTGATTTCTTTTCCCAAAGGTAGGAAAAGAAAAAGTATCTTTTTGCTGGTTAGGAATATGATTGGCAGAAACTTAATTCTTGTGCCGGGAAAGAATTATCGATTTTTCAATGCTTACCGATCTCTTGATTGAGAAAGAAAGGCACAGGCCTCATAATTCTCCACAGACAGGTAATATTCCATAAGCCTGTTATAGAAATCCTGGTTGTAGAACATAGGATGGTACCTGTTCCAGGGAATTGTCCCGTTAATTGTTTTATCGAACATGGAGTCTCTGGCATCTTCAACCAATTCACTGGCATTACCCTTTGTTTCTGACTTATGAGTTCCTGTACTAACTGACCGGTCAATCGTTCCGGTTGTTTCTATATTTGCTGAATCACCTAATGATAGTTCATGTACCTTAAGTACTTTCCGGTATTTCTCAAGGAAGTTTACCAGTGTTATCTGGAGGCTGATGAGATCCTGGTTTTCCCTTAACAGAGTCTTATTCTTCCCGTACTGCTGCTCGAAGCGTTTGGTACGCTTTTCAGAAAGAGGCTCCTGAAGTATTTGTCTGATCAGTGCCTGACTTTCATTTATCTGCCTGAGATTTTCCGTAACACGTTCACGAAGCAGTGTGATGGTGGTTTCGATGTTAGTAATCATGAGTTTCCCTTTACTGGTTCATTCGGACAGAAATTACTAAAATAACCATCAGGGAGGCGAATTGTTCAACTAGTTTTTCACAATGGTTGTTCCGCGTTCCGCGTTCCGGGTTTCGGTTCCGATAAGGGGTTCTACACATAATATTACCATTGAACTCTCTAATCCAACAATACAGCTAACCAGGGGCTTTCCAGAAAGTGGCAGAATAAAAAATGCAACAGGGTCCCGGAGTGATCCGGAACCCTGTCAAATAATGTATTCAATATCAGTGTTCTCAGGCAAGTTTGTACATCCCAAGGTCTTTCACTTCTGATCCATTAATGAATGCTGCATTTCTTTTGTTTTCAGCAGCACCCCGGCGTATAAAAATTTCTGCAGATTGCATGTATTCACGGTCACGCATGCTATCGGCCAACATAACATATCCGATGATGATATTACCGGCGATTTCTACCAACCGGCGGGCATGGAAATCGAGAAACTCGTTATCGTTATGGTCCTGTACAACCTTTACAATGTTTTCATATTCAGCAGTCATGATGATAAGTTCCTTCCGGAGATGTTCCATCTCGGGCTCGAGATACATGCCTTCATATTCCCTGATCTGTTCGAGATAGGAACCGGTAGTTACACCTCGGATGGCGGCCACCACCTGCAGTTGTGTAGTTCCCTCGTAGATAGAGGTAATCCTGGCATCGCGGTAAATCCTCTCGATGGGAAAATCCTTCATAAAACCAGCACCTCCGTGCACCTGGAGGCTGTCATATGCTACCTGGTTGCATGTTTCACTTGAATATAACTTTAAAAGCGGAGTAAAGACATCGGCCAGTTTCTGGTATTTTTTCATTTCATTGCGTTCCTCATTTTCCAGTTTCCTCTCATGCTGGATGAAGGTGTAGCCCTTGTACATATCAACGAATCTGGCTGTTTCATACAGAAGTGCGCGGATGGCCTGAGTTCTCACTTTCATCAGGGTCACCATTTCGTATACTGCCGGGAAATTGATGATTGCTTTTCCAAACTGTGAACGTTCATTGGCATATTTCAGGGCTTCGCGGTATGCGGCCTCGGAAATACCAACCGACTGGGCACCAATCCCGAGGCGGGCGGAGTTCATCAGGGACATTACGTACTTAATAAGGCCCATTTTCCGGTCTCCAACAAGCTTGGCAGGAGCATTGCGAAATACCAGTTCACAGGTGGGAGAACCCTTGATTCCGAGTTTGTTCTCTATACGTCGTACAGATACTGCGTCATGTTTTTTGTCGTATACAAACAAGGAGAGTCCGCGGCCGTCAAGAGTGCCTTCTTCAGATCGTGCCAGAACCAGAGATATATCAGCATCACCGTTGGTGATAAAACGTTTCACTCCATTAAGTCTCCAGGTCCCGGAGGTTTCATCCCAGGAGGCTTTGAGCTGAACAGCCTGCAGGTCGGAACCGGCATCAGGCTCTGTAAGATCCATTGCCGCAGTTGCCCCTTTGTTAAAGCGTGGCAGAAACTCCGCTTTTATCTCTTCTGAGGCAAACTCGTGCAAGGTTTCGGCACAGTCCTGTAAGCCCCAGATATTGGCAAAACCGGCATCAGCACGTGATACAAGTTCAGCAGCCATCACATAGGGTACAACCGGGAAATTCAATCCATCATATTTACGCGGAAGAGACATCCCAACAAGACCTGCCCGGCTAAGTGCATCATGGTTCTCCTGTGTGCCGGATGCATACGAAACACGATTATTCTCAAGTTTGGGACCGTCATGATCCACCGCCTCGGCATTGGGAGCAATTATGTTTCCACAGATATCCCCTACAATCTCGAGTACGCGATCATAATTGTCGACTGCATCTTCAAAATCACGCGGTGCATAATCGTAATGATCCTTGTCAACAAAACCCATTTCTTTGTTGGCAACGATTTTTTTCATGAGGGGATGCCCCAGGTGGAATTTAAGGTCTTTATTGTCAGTATAGTAGTTTGCCATAGCCCGTTCTGTTTGATTCTGTTAAAAATCGCTTACTTGGTATTCTGCTTGTAATATTTAATCATTCGGGGAATCACTTCATTGAGATCCCCGATGATTGCATAATCGGCAATGTGGTTGATAGGTGCATTCCTGTCGGTATTGATGGAAATAATCATAGATGACTCCATCATTCCGGCGCGATGCTGAATCTGCCCAGAGATACCGCAGGCGATGTACAATTTTGGACGAACTGTAACACCGGTCTGGCCAATCTGGCGCTCATGCTCAACATATCCTGCATCAACTGCAGCACGGGTCCCTCCTACCTCTGCACCCAGCACCTCAGCCAATTCATACAGCAGTCCGAAATTTTCTCTTGAACCAACACCATACCCGCCGGCAACAATTATCCCTGCATTCTTGATATTTACCTTGCTTTTCTCAATATGACGCTCAAGAATGCTGACAATAAAATCTTCATCCTTCAGAATAGCACCGGTATCGATGATTTTGATCTCACCCTGATGTTTCTCTGAATAGATTTCTTTCTTCATTACACCCTCGCGAACAGTGGCCAGCTGGGGCTTTGTCTCGGGATTGATGATCGTTGCAATAATATTTCCCCCGAAAGCCGGGCGTATCTGGTACAACAGGTTCTTGTATTCGGTATTGGTTCTGTTCTCCACGTGATCACCGATAACAAGACTTGTACAATCTGCCGTAAGGCCGCATTTCAATGCTGAGGCCACACGGGGCGCCAGGTCACGGCCTGCCGAAGATGCACCAAAAAGACATATCTGTGCATCTTCCTGTGACAGGATAGTATTTACAATTCTTGCATGCGGAAGTGTGGTGTAATGTTCCAGACGTTTGTCATCCGCCACATGGATTACATCTGCTCCATATGGAAAGATGTGTTTACCGATTTCTTTGAGTCCCTTGCCTATAGCAATGGCTTCGAGTTTTACACCGAGTTCGTTTGCCAGGCTCTTACCCTTTGTGAGCAATTCAAGACTAACATCTGCAACGATGCCATCTTCGATTTCGCAGTATATAAAGACACTCTTCACGTTGTTCTGATTTATTGTTTTCGTTTTGGTTGATTTTTGCCGGCGGAATTCAGGAGGATTATCCTATTGTGTGATTGGCAATAAGTTCCTTCATCAATTCTTCCATTTCTTTTTCTGAAGATGTGAGAACCTTTGATTCCTTGGCTTTGAAAACTACATTTTCGATTTTTTTCACCTTGGTCGGAGAACCCGAAAGACCAAGAGATTCAGTGTCAGCATTAATATCGGCTACGCTCCATTCGTCTATGCGCAGGTATGGGCGTTCATTGTGCAGCTGGATATAATCTTCGGTGGCATCCTGCAGTTCGGTAACAGTACGGGCATGCTTGAATTTCATGGTAAATTTTGCATTACGTGCCCTGCAGGGGGCAGCCGAAGAGTGCACTGTGAGCAATACCGGCATTGGTGAGGAAACAAGTTCCACACCCCGTTCGAGCCTGCGTTTTACGATTATTTCCTTTTCGGTGACAGAGTTAATTTCCTCCAGGTAGGTGATTTGGGGAATACCCAGTTTCTCTGCTACCTGTGGTCCAACCTGTGCGGTATCCCCATCAATAGCTTGACGACCTGCAAATATCAAATCGAATGGTGCCAGTTTACGGCATGCCAGCGACAAAGCATAAGAGGTCGCCAGCGTGTCAGAACCCGCAAATTTCCTGTCTGTAAGGAGATACCCATTATCAGCCCCACGGTACAGCCCTTCCCTGATTATCTCCGATGCACGCGTTGGGCCCATTGTTATTAGCGTGATGGTGCTGGCCGGATACTGTTCCTTAACCCGCAGAGCCTGCTCCAGGGCGCTAAGATCCTCCGGGTTGAAAATGGCCTCGAGAGCCGCCCTGTTCACAGTACCATCAGCTTTCATGGCATCCTTGCCAACATTCCTGGTATCAGGAACCTGTTTGGCCAATACAATGATTTTGAATCCTTTCATTCGTGTTTATTTTTGTTCAGTCAGTTTTGGCACCGGCAAATATATGTTTTTTAAGAAAAATCGAACAGCAATGGGCTTCCCGGGCAGGACTCCCCTGGACAAATGAGACGGGCTACTCTTTACAACTTCATCATTTTCAGTACAAAAGGAGCCTTTGAGTACTTAATTGGAAAGAATCCAAATTAACTATCCGGATAATTAGCATAACAGGAAGAGTCAGGCATATAAAAAAAGAGCCACCCGGGGGGGGTAGCTCATAATTTTTGTCATTTGGTGATTTCAGGCTTCAGCAACCGGGCCGCCGAAATTCATTGGAATCATGGTACTGTTATTTTCAGTAACCTTGATCGTCCCGTGTGCCGCCTCGAACTTAGTTATATTATCTTTAAGAGCTGCCAACAGCCGCTTGGTGTGTTCGGGAGTGAGGATAATCCGGGATTTCACTTCAGCCTTGGGAACTCCCGGCATGATACGGATAAAATCAATAACGAACTCTGAGGATGAATGGGTAATCACTGCCAGGTTGGAGTAAGTTCCCTGGGCTATATCCTCTTTCAGTTCGATGTTAATGTGGTTTCCTTTTTCCTGCTCGTTCATATAATTGGTATTTTGCTTACTATATGTTGTAAATATACGATTAAATCCTGAAGGTTTTCAAGTGGAAAAGAGTTGCTGATAAACAGTCCGTATTTTGAGTCTCACAGAAACCTAAAACCGTTGACTTCCGCGACTATGGCTTCGGGTATTTTTTAGTCCAGAAAGTCATTTTCAGGATTCCCGGTAAAAGACAAAGGGTATAGCGTTCGCCATACCCTTTGAATATTTTAACATGAGGAATGATTATTCTTCCTCAACCTGTGCATTTTCTTTTTTCGCGCTCATCAGGGCTTCATAATCCTCGAGTGAACCAACCACGATGTCGTCGTATTCTCTCAGACCTGTACCTGCCGGGATGAGATGGCCGACGATAACGTTTTCTTTCAGACCTTCGAGGCCATCCAGTTTACCGAATATAGCGGCTTCGTTGAGCACTTTGGTGGTTTCCTGGAAGGATGCAGCTGAAACCCAGCTGTTGGTCTGAAGGGCTGCCCTTGTGATCCCCTGCAAAATCTGGGAAGAGGTTGCGGGAACAGCATCACGTGCATCAATGGGCTTAAGATCCTTACGTTTCAGCATGGAATTTTCATCACGCAATTTTCGTGCTGTGATAATCATTCCAGCCTTGACACTTTGGGAATCGCCGGCATCAAGAACAACCTTTTTACCATAGATCCAATCGTTTTCATCCATGAACTCCAGCTTGTCTGCAATCTGTTTTTCAAGGAACTTGGTATCTCCGGGGTCGATAATCTCGACTTTACGCATCATCTGGCGGACAATGATTTCGAAATGCTTATCATTGATCTTAACACCCTGCATACGGTATACTTCCTGAACCTCGTTCACGATGTATTCCTGTACCTTGGTGGGGCCTTTGATTGCGAGAATGTCGCCAGGGGAAATAGCACCTTCGGAAAGAGGTGTACCAGCTTTCACAAAGTCATTCTCCTGAACAAGTATCTGGCGTGAGAGAGGTACGAGATACTTCTTCACTTCACCGGCCTTGGAGGTAATGGCTATTTCGCGGTTACCGCGTTTCACTTTGCCGAAGGACACTTCACCGTCGATTTCGGATACAACAGCCGGATTGGACGGGTTACGTGCTTCGAAAAGTTCGGTAACTCGGGGCAGACCACCTGTGATGTCACCCGTCTTACCAACTGCACGCGGAATCTTTACAAGAACTTCCCCGGCCTTTACATCCTGACCTTCGTCGGCCATGATATGAGCACCAACGGGGAGGTTGTACATTTTTACAATCTCGTGTTTCTTATCGTGAACCTTGATGGCAGGGTTCTTGGTCTTATCCCTGGTCTCAATGATAACCTTATCGCGGAATCCGGTTTGTTCATCGGATTCTTCACGGAAAGTGATACCATCGATTACGGCTTCGAACTCAACCTTACCGCTGATTTCAGCGATCACCACAGCATTGTAGGGGTCCCATTCACATATTACTTTCCCCTTCTTCACTTCATCACCATTCTTGATATAGAGACGGGAACCATAGGGAACGTTATGTGTAATAAGTGCAATGCGGGTATTCTTGTCGACGATGCGGAGTTCAGCAGAACGGCCGATTACAATATTGACCTTTCCTTCCTTCTCATCTTTCTCGACCATGCGGAGTTCTTCGATCTCAACAACACCATCATACTTGGCAACGATGCTCGAATCGGCCATAATGTTCGAAGCGGTACCCCCAACGTGGAAGGTACGGAGGGTAAGCTGTGTACCAGGCTCGCCGATACTCTGCGCAGCTATAACACCGGTTGCTTCTCCTATCTGAACCATGCGTCCGGTAGCCAGGCTACGTCCATAACATTTGGCACAGACACCCTTTTTCGATTCACATGTTAGCACCGAACGAATCTCAACCTGTTCAATGGGTGATTCTTCAATCACATGGCAGATTTCCTCGGTAAGTTCTTCACCCGAAGCAACGATCAGTTTACCTGTACTTGGATTGTAGATGTCATGTACAGTTGTACGTCCAAGGATACGTTCATACAAGGATTCAACCACCTCCTCATTATTCTTGATGGCAGTGGCAATAAGTCCGCGGAGAGTGCCGCAGTCAACCTCGTTGATAATCACATCCTGCGAAACGTCAACCAGACGACGGGTAAGATATCCTGCATCGGCAGTTTTCAGAGCGGTATCTGCCAGACCCTTTCGGGCACCGTGGGTACTGATGAAGTACTCGAGAACCGACAATCCTTCTTTAAAGTTAGCGAGGATCGGGTTTTCAATGATCTCACTGGTGGTGGAACCAGACTTCTGAGGCTTGGCCATCAAACCACGCATACCTGAGAGCTGACGGATCTGCTCCTTTGATCCACGTGCGCCTGAGTCAAGCATCATATATACCGGGTTGAACCCCTGCTTGTCATCACTCAACTGTTTCATCAGTGTGGTGGTGAGCTTGGCATTGGTATGTGTCCAGATATCGATGATCTGATTGTAACGCTCGTTATTGGTAATGAAACCCATGTTATAGTTGGACATTACCTCATCAACCTGTGTATATCCTTCATCAACCAGAATATCCTTCTCGTTGGGAACGATTACATCATCCAGGTTAAAGGACAGACCTCCCTTGAACGCCATTTCAAAGCCCATGTCCTTGATAGAATCAAGGAAGCGTGCGGTGGTGCTTGTACCGGTTTTCTTCAGAACTTTTCCGATAATATCGCGGAGTGATTTTTTGGTAAGCACTTCATTGATATAACCTAGTTCTTTCGGAACAACCTCATTGAAAAGCACACGGCCTACGGTTGTTTCGATAACCTTGAATTTGCCTTTACCACCATCGTATGCAGGGATTCGTACCTTGATGTTGGCATGCAGGTCAACCATTTTCTCATTGTAGGCAATGATCACTTCTTCGGCTGAGTAGAAAGTCAGGCCTTCACCCTTAACGTGGTGGGCCTTGGTATTCTTTCTGCCTTTTGTGATATAGTACAATCCGAGAACCATGTCCTGTGAAGGTACAGTGATAGGTGCACCATTGGCAGGGTTCAAAATGTTATGTGAGGCAAGCATGAGCAATTGTGCTTCCAGAATGGCAGCATTTCCAAGCGGAAGATGCACAGCCATCTGGTCTCCGTCGAAGTCAGCGTTGAACGCGGTACAAACGAGGGGGTGGAGCTGGATTGCCTTACCTTCGATCAGTTTCGGCTGGAAGGCCTGGATACCGAGGCGGTGCAGTGTTGGGGCACGGTTGAGGAGGACGGGATGTCCTTTCAGAACGTTTTCCAGGATATCCCATACAACGGGATCCTTGCGGTCGACAATCTTTTTGGCTGATTTGACAGTCTTCACGATTCCGCGCTCGATAAGCTTCCGGATGATGAAAGGCTTGTACAACTCGGCAGCCATATCTTTGGGCAGACCACACTCATGCAGTTTCAATTCGGGACCTACAACGATTACCGAACGTGCGGAATAGTCGACACGTTTTCCAAGCAGGTTTTGACGGAAACGACCCTGTTTACCTTTCAGGCTATCGCTAAGCGACTTCAGGGGACGGTTTGCATCAGTTTTAACTGCGTTGGATTTGCGGGAGTTGTCGAACAAAGAATCAACAGCTTCCTGCAGCATTCGTTTCTCATTACGAAGAATAACCTCGGGAGCCTTGATCTCGATAAGTCTTTTCAGACGGTTGTTGCGGATGATAACCCGGCGATAGAGGTCATTGAGGTCGGAGGTAGCAAACCTGCCACCATCCAGTGGAACGAGCGGGCGAAGTTCCGGAGGAATCACAGGAACCACCTTCAGGATCATCCATTCAGGCTTGTTGGTCGATTTCGATTCACGGAAAGCTTCCACTACCTGAAGGCGCTTCAAAGCTTCGTTCTTACGCTGCTGTGAAGTTTCGGTATTTGCCTTATGGCGGAGATCGAATGAAAGATCATCCAGGTTGATACGTTCGAGCAGTGCATTGAGGGCTTCGGCACCCATTCCTGCAACGAACTTATTGGGATCCGTATCGTCGAGATACTGATTCTCCTTTGGTAATGAATCAATAATATCGAGGTATTCCTCTTCGGTAAGGAAATCAAGCATTTTGATGCCATCAGCCTTTTTTATACCGGGATTGATGACGACATAACGCTCATAGTAAATAATGGCATCGAGTTTTTTGCTCGGCAACCCAAGCAAATACCCTATTTTGTTCGGAAGTGTCCGGAAATACCAGATATGGGCAACAGGAACCACCAGGTTAATGTGTCCCATTCTCTCGCGGCGAACCTTTTTCTCGGTTACTTCAACACCGCAACGGTCGCAAACGATCCCCTTGTAACGGATCCGCTTGTATTTTCCGCAATGGCATTCATAGTCTTTTACAGGACCAAAAATGCGCTCGCAAAACAAGCCATCCCGCTCGGGTTTGTAGGTGCGGTAGTTGATTGTCTCCGGTTTGAGCACTTCCCCGCTGGAACGCTCGAGGATTTCTTCGGGTGATGACAGACCGATCGAAATCTTCGTAAAGTTGCTCTTAGCCTTTGTATCTCTGCGGAGGGTCATTGTATAATGTTTATAGAGTTAACTTAATAAAGAAGAATCCCGGGTCCGTTACCGGACCCAGGCCTTTAAACTATACGAGGTTCACGCTTAAACCAAGTCCTCTGAGTTCGTGCAGCAGCACGTTGAATGACTCAGGGATTCCCGGGATAGGCAGAGGTTCACCTTTCACAATTGCTTCATACGCTTTGGCACGGCCAACCACATCGTCGGATTTTACGGTGAGGATCTCCTGGAGGATATGAGCTGCACCGAATGCTTCGAGTGCCCAAACTTCCATTTCACCAAAACGCTGTCCGCCAAACTGTGCTTTACCGCCGAGAGGCTGCTGGGTGATGAGCGAATAAGGCCCGATGGAACGGGCATGCATCTTGTCATCAACCATATGGCCAAGTTTCAGCATATAGATCACACCTACAGTGGCGGGCTGGTCGAATCGTTCGCCGGTACCACCATCATAGAGATAGGTCTTCCCGAAATCGGGGAGGTTGGCGCTGCGGGTGAGTTCGGAAATCTGACTGATCTTGGCACCATCGAAGATGGGGGAAGCAAAACGGTTACCCGTCTTCAGGCCTACCCATCCAAGCACAGTTTCATAGATCTGTCCGAGGTTCATACGTGAAGGCACACCCAGCGGGTTGAGGACGATATCCACCGGAGTTCCGTCTTCCAGGAAAGGCATGTCTTCAGCACGCACGATCCGTGAAACGATACCCTTGTTTCCGTGGCGACCGGCCATCTTATCACCTACTTTGACCTTTCTCTTCTTGGCAACATAAACTTTGGCCAGTTTGATAATACCGGCAGGCAGTTCGTCACCAATGGTCACATTATACTTTTTGCGCTTATAGATGCCATCAACATCTTTCAACTTAATGAGGTAGTTGTTGATGAGCAACTTGATCAGGTCGTTCTTGTCCTTATCCGTGGTCCACTTGTTGGGATTCACGTTGGAATAGTCGATTTCCTGGAGGATTTTCTGTGTAAACTTAACACCCTTGCCAACCACATCGGCACCGTAATAATCTTTAACTCCCTGTGAAGTTTTTCCATTCACCAGGAAAAAGAGTTTATCGATGAGTTTCGATTTCAGTTCGTCGGCACTGGCATTAAATTCGTCCTCGATCTTCTGCAGGATGGGCTTCTCATTGGTTTTACCCTTTTTGTCCTTCATTGAACGGGAGAACAGTTTTTTATCGATCACAACACCTTCGAGTGATGGGGGTGCCTTAAGAGAAGCATCCTTAACATCACCAGCCTTGTCACCAAAGATTGCACGCAGCAGTTTCTCTTCAGGTGAAGGATCTGATTCTCCCTTGGGGGTAATCTTACCGATGAGGATATCGCCTGGCTTTACTTCAGCACCAATGCGGATAAGACCATTCTCATCCAGGTTTTTGGTGGCTTCTTCGCTCACATTCGGGATATCGGAGGTAAGTTCCTCAAGCCCGCGTTTGGTATCCCGTACCTCCAGCAGATATTCATCAATATGGATGGAGGTAAAGAGATCGTTCCGTACAACCTTTTCGGAGATTACGATCGCATCCTCAAAGTTATACCCCTTCCATGGCATGAAAGCTACCATCAGGTTACGTCCGAGGGCCAGTTCACCACCCTGGGTTCCGTAACCCTGGGTCAGTATCTGTCCTTTTTTCACCTTTTCACCCTTATAAACCATTGGTTTGAGGTTTACGCAGGTGTTCTGGTTTGTCTTTCTGTATTTGGGAAGGATATAGCGTTTCAATTCATCATCGAAACTTACAAACTTCTCATCATCGGTGCGCAGGTAACGGATCACGATCTCGTTGGAGTCGACATAATCGACAACGCCATCGGCTTCTGCAATAACGAGAAGACGTGAGTCACGGGCCACACCACCTTCGATACCCGTACCCACGATTGGTGCTTCAGGATTCACCAGAGGAACTGCCTGGCGCATCATGTTCGAGCCCATCAGGGCACGGTTGGCATCGTCGTGTTCGAGGAAGGGAATGAGAGAAGCCGCGATGGAAGCGATCTGGTTTGGAGCTACGTCCATCAGGTCGATATTCTCAGGCTCCACCAGCGGGAAGTCGCCGTCGTAACGGGCTTTCACCTTCTGGTTTACAAACTGCCCTTCATCATCGAGAGGGGCGTTGGCCTGGGCTATAATTTTTGATTCCTCTTCTTCAGCGCTCAGATAGATCACACCCTCATCTTTCAGGCTCACCTTACCCTCGTCTACCTTGCGATAGGGGGTTTCGATGAATCCCAGGTGGTTGATCTTTGCATACACGCAGAGTGAAGAAATAAGACCGATATTCGGGCCTTCAGGAGTTTCGATGGGACAGAGACGGCCATAATGCGTATAGTGGACGTCACGAACCTCGAAGCCGGCTCTTTCACGGGAGAGACCTCCTGGTCCGAGTGCCGACATACGACGTTTGTGGGTCATTTCGGCCAAAGGATTGGTCTGATCCATGAACTGTGATAACTGGTTCGTTCCGAAGAATGAATTGATCACAGAAGACAGTGTCTTGGAATTGATCAGATCGATTGGTGTAAACACCTCGTTATCCCTGACGTTCATTCGTTCACGGATGGTACGGGCCATACGGGCCAGACCAACAGCAAACTGGTTTGCCAGCTGCTCTCCCACCGTACGAACGCGGCGGTTGCTCAGATGGTCGATATCGTCCACATCGGTTTTCGAGTTGATAAGCTCGATGAGATATTTGATAATGCTGATGATATCCTCACGGGTAAGAATCTTGGTCTCCATGGGGATCTCAAGCCCGAGTTTCTTGTTGATCCGGTACCGGCCAACGTCGCCAAGGTCGTAACGTTTATCGGAGAAAAATAATTTCTCTATAACATCACGTGCGGTGGCCTCATCGGGTGGTTCGGAGTTACGGAGCTGGCGGTAAATATGGAGCACAGCCTCTTTTTCCGAGTTGCAGGGATCCTTCTGCAGGGTATTATAAATGATGGCATAATCGTTCTGATTCTGGCCTTCCTTGTGCAGCAGGATAGTCTTTGCACCGGAATCGGCGATCAGGTCGATGTGTTGTTCTTCGAGAACTGTTTCGCGGTCGATAACAACCTCGTTACGTTCTATGGAAACAACTTCACCGGTATCCTCATCAACGAAATCTTCTACCCATGATTTGAGCACACGGGCAGCCAGTTTCCTGCCCAGTACCTTTTTCAGGGCGACTTTCGATACCTTTAGTTCATCGGCAAGGTCGAAAATTTCGAGGATGTTTTTGTCATTCTCGTAACCGATGGCACGAAGGAGAGTTGTAACCGGAAGTTTTTTCTTACGGTCGATGTATGCGTACATGACATTATTGATGTCAGTAGCAAACTCAATCCATGATCCTTTGAAGGGAATGATACGCGCTGAATAGAGCTTTGTACCGTTGGCATGGATACTTTGGCCGAAGAATACCCCGGGTGAACGGTGCAGCTGTGAAACCACAACACGTTCCGCACCGTTGATCACGAATGTACCCTTGTCGGTCATGTAGGGAATAGTACCAAGGTACACATCCTGCACGACGGTATCGAAGTCCTCGTGTTCGGGGTCGGTGCAATACAGTTTCAGTTTTGCCTTAAGAGGCACACTGTATGTTAATCCGCGTTCAATGCATTCATCGATCGTATACCGCGGAGAATCGATGAAATAATCCAGAAATTCCAGCACAAAATTGTTCCTGGTATCGGTGATGGGGAAGTTTTCCTGGAAAACTTTGTACAGGCCCTCATCTTTCCGGTTCTCAGGGGAGGTATCAAGCTGGAAAAAGTCCCTGAATGCTTTTAGCTGGACGTCAAGAAAATCAGGATATTCCATCTGATTTTTCGAGGACGAAAAGCTGATTCGGAGGTTGTTATTTTGAGACATTATGAATGGGATTAATTCGACTTGAACTTAAAATAACAAAAAGGCTTAATCCCGATTTAAGAACCGGGACTAAACCTAAAACCTTTAATATGTAAGGTTCTTACTTAAGTTCAACTTCGGCTCCTGCTTCTTCCAACTGAGCTTTCAAAGATGCTGCTTCTTCTTTGCTTGCGCCTTCTTTAACGGGCTTGGGAGCAGCGTCAACGAGTTCCTTGGCTTCTTTCAGACCGAGGCCGGTGAGTTCTTTCACCAGTTTAACGATCTGCAGTTTTGCCTGGCCAGCTGATTTAAGAATAACATCAAATGTGTTTTTCTCTTCAGCAGCAGCAGCGGCAGCGGGGGCTGCAACAGCTACAGCAGCAGCAGCAGCGGGTTCAATACCATATTCGTCTTTCAGGATCTTAGCGAGGTCGTTAACTTCCTTCACAGTGAGGTTTACCAACTGTTCAGCTAAAGCTTTTAAATCTGCCATTTCTCTTTCTTTTAAAATTATTGACTAACGTTTACTTACTTTTTTTCTTCCAGGGTTTTGAGTACGCCGGTGAGTATGTTGTTGCCGCTCTTGAGGGCACCCATCACATTGTTCATCGGTGACTGCAGCAGGAGAATGATATCTCCAATGAGTTCATCCCTGGATTTGAGGTTAAACAGAGTATCGAGTTGTTCCTCACCGAGGTAAACTGATTCCTCTACATAGGCGCCTTTGAGAAGCGGCTTGGCATGTGTCTTCCGGAACTCCTTGATCAGCTTGGCTGGGGCGTTACCGGAATGAGTGAACATGACAGAAGTCGAGTTCTTCAATGCGGGGTAGATTTCTTCATAGCTGTTACCCGACCGTTCGAGCGCTTTCTGGAGCATGGTATTTTTAACCACCATCAGTTTGATGTCTTTTTCAAAGCAGAGGCGACGGAGGTCGCTTGTATCCTTTGCATTCAGACTTCCGATATCGGTGAGGTAAAAATGTTTATACTCGCTGATACGCTGAACCAGATCGTCTATGATTTTATTTTTATCTTCCTTTCTCATTCGTTACCTGTTATTAAGTCCCGGAACCCGGGACTGAAAGGTTAATTACTCGTCAAAGGCCTTGGTATCAAGCCTGAGGCCAGGACTCATGGTCGTAGACAAGTAGGCACTCTTAATGTAAGTACCTTTTGCAGCAGTAGGTTTGAGTTTGATAACCATATTGATAAATTCCTTGGCATTTTCTGTAATGTTCACAGCGTCGAATGAAATCTTGCCGATTGAACAATGCACGATGCCACTTTTATCAACTTTGAAATCAATCTTACCCATTTTCACTTCTTTCACGGCTTTACCTACCTCCATGGTTACAGTGCCGCTCTTGGGGTTTGGCATCAGACCGCGGGGTCCGAGGATACGTCCGAGAGCACCAATTTTACCCATAACACTGGGGGTGGTAATAATTACATCCACATCGGTCCAGCCTCCTTTGATCTTCTCAACATAGTCATCAAGGCCTACAAAATCAGCACCTGCCTCTTTCGCTTCCTGCTCCTTATCGGGAGTGCAGAGTACGAGTACGCGGGTCTGTTTTCCTGTTCCGTGTGGGAGTGTAACAACGCCACGAACCATTTGGTTCGACTTCCTGGGGTCAATTCCTAGGCGGAGGTCAATATCAACTGAAGCGTCGAATTTGGTGAAGTTAATGTCCTTCAACAGTTCGGCTGCTTCGGATAGTTTATAAACCTTCTCGGAATCGATTTTCTCCAGCGCTTTCTTTCTGTTTTTCGTCAATTTTGCCATCGATCAGGAAGTTTTAATTTTTGGTGAAAGGGTTATCGCCCTTGATGGTTAAACCCATGCTACGGGCAGTTCCTGCAACCATTTTCATGGCCGACTCAACAGTAAAACAGTTAAGGTCGGGCATTTTTGCTTCTGCAATGGCTCTAACCTGTTCCCAGTTAATGGTTGCAACCTTGTTACGGTTGGGTTCCGGGGAACCTGATTTGATCTTCGCAGCTTCCATGAGTTGAACGGCTACCGGAGGGGTCTTTACAATAAAGTCGAACGATTTGTCGCCATATACTGTAATGATCACCGGCAGCAGTTTCCCGGCACTACTCTGGGTCCTGGCGTTGAACTGCTTACAGAATTCCATAATGTTCACGCCCTTGGAACCCAAGGCAGGTCCGACCGGTGGTGAGGGGTTAGCTGCACCGCCTTTGATCTGCAATTTGATGATTCCTGTTACTTCTTTTGCCATAATCGAAAATCAATTTTCAGAAGCGGTCTTCATTCCTGTTTCATTTTGTGATTACTCAGGAAGCATTAGGGTTTTTTGTAATCACCTGAAACAAAGTCAGAAAACCAATTTATAGTGTATAGTACGAGAGATTCACTCTTTTTCAACTTGCATAAAACTCAGCTCAAGGGGTGTTTTACGACCAAAGATCTTCACCATTACCTTCAGCTTTTTCTTTTCTTCATTTACTTCTTCGATAACTCCGGTGAAACTGTTGAAAGGGCCGTCGATCACTTTCACAGATTCGCCCACGAAGAAAGGCACATTAATTTCTTCTTCACTGGCAGTAAGCTCATCGACCTTACCCAGGATGCGGTTAACTTCGGACATGCGCAGGGGAATCGGATCATCTCCCTTTGAGCCGGTAAGAAAACCCATCACGTTGGGAATATTCCTCAGGATATGAGGGATTTCACCAACCAGATTTGCTTCGATGAGAATATATCCGGGGAAATAGTTTCTCTCCTTGGATATTTTCTTTCCATTTCTGATCTGGTAAACCTTCTCCTGGGGGATAAGCACCTGAGCAACGAAATCCTGTAGGTTAAGCAGAGAGATTTCGTTTTCGATCAGCTCCTTCACTTTCTTCTCTTTCCCGCCAACCGCCCGGAGGACATACCATTTCTTTTCAGTATCAGCCATTGCAGTGGTTGAATTATACGATCATTTTGTATACTACCTCCATCAAATTCTTAAATGCGAGGTCCATTACAAGCACCACAAGGGCAATGATCAGGGTGGCCACCATCACTACCAGGGCACTGCTTTGCAGCTCTGCCCAGCTAGGCCAGGTTACTTTCTGAACCAGTTCCTTGTATGATTCTGTGATGTATGTTTTAATTCCCATGATAAGAATTGCATTTATGTTGCACGGGAGGAGCGACTCGAACGCCCGACACCTGGTTTTGGAGACCAGTGCTCTACCAACTGAGCTACACCCGTGTCTTTAAAATCGGAGTTCAGGCAGTGCCTGAACTCCTTATAAACTATTTCTCAGATGTGAGACTTGGATTACTCCACGATCTCGATTACCTGACCTGCACCTACGGTACGGCCACCTTCGCGGATTGCAAAACGCAGACCCTTGTTGATAGCTACGGGGTAGATAAGGTTGATGGTAATGGTTACGTTATCACCAGGCATAACCATTTCGCGGCCTTCGGGCAGGGTGATCTCACCTGTTACGTCGAGGGTGCGGAGGTAGAACTGGGGACGGTACTGATTGTGGAAGGGGGTATGACGACCACCTTCTTCTTTTTTCAGAACGTAGATCTCAGCTTTCACAACTTTATGAGGAGTAATCGATCCGGGTTTGGCAATTACCATTCCCCTCTTGATTTCTTTCTTGTCGATACCGCGCAGGAGAAGACCAACATTGTCACCAGCTTCACCGCGATCGAGGATCTTACGGAACATTTCAACACCGGTAACAACGGTTTTCTTTTCAGCACCGAGACCAACCAGCTGAACTTCTTCACTGGAGTTTACAACTCCGGTTTCGATACGTCCGGTGGCTACAGTTCCACGGCCGGTGATGGAGAATACGTCTTCCACAGGCATGAGGAAAGGCTTGTCAACATCGCGGGGAGGAATGGGAATAAAGCTGTCGACTGCATCCATGAGTTCGGTAACTTTTTCTTCCCATTTGGCATCACCGTTCATTGCACCAAGTGCTGAACCGCGGATCACAGGAACGTTACCTTCGTCGAAGCCATAGAAAGCGAGCAATTCGCGAACTTCCATCTCAACGAGGTCAAGCATTTCTGCATCTTCCACCATATCAACCTTGTTCATGAAGACAACGATCTTCGGAACGTTTACCTGGCGTGCGAGCAGAATGTGTTCACGGGTTTGGGGCATAGGACCATCGGTTGCAGCAACAACGAGGATGGCACCGTCCATCTGGGCAGCACCTGTAACCATGTTCTTCACATAGTCGGCGTGGCCGGGGCAGTCTACGTGAGCATAGTGACGGTTGGCCGTCTGATACTCAACGTGAGCGGTATTGATTGTAATACCTCTTTCTTTTTCCTCAGGAGCATTGTCGATCTGGTCGAATGACTTGATTTCGGACAGACCCTTCTTAGCAAGCACCATAGTAATGGCAGCTGTGAGCGTAGTCTTGCCATGGTCAACGTGACCGATAGTACCGATATTGACGTGAGGTTTTGACCTGTCAAATTTTTCTTTAGCCATAACTTAAGCTGTTAGAATGATTAGTTGTTAATTAATTTTCATTTTCTATATGAGCCAATGATGGGAATTGAACCCATGACCCCTTCCTTACCAAGGAAGTGCTCTACCCCTGAGCTACATCGGCTTTTGATCTGCCTTTGCTAAAGCTCTGGCAGATTAGAGCGGGAGACGGGACTCGGACCCGCGACCCTAACCTTGGAAGGGTTATGCTCTACCAACTGAGCTACTCCCGCGTAAAAACTGTTCTGGGTTCTGCGTTCAATGTTCCGGGTTTTGTTTCCGGCTTGGTGTTCAAATTGTGAGCACCTGACCTTGAACCTTAAACCTGAACTTTGAACAATTTTTCATAGCCGTGGGGAGAGGAGGATTCGAACCTCCGAAGGCGTACGCCAGCAGATTTACAGTCTGCCCCAGTTGGCCACTTTGGTATCTCCCCAGTTATTTCAATGAACCTGAGCCGATGGAGGGAGTCGAACCCACGACCCGCGGTTTACAAAACCGCTGCTCTAGCCTCTGAGCTACATCGGCACTACATTTCCGCCCGATTCGTGTATACCCTCCAAAATCGGTTCGCAAATGTATAATAATTATTTTAGATGACAAAATATCGGCAAAAATTTATTATGAACGCCGTTTGGTTTTAACCTTGGTGATCTGGATACGCAGTGCATCTATCGCGAGATCGGTGGCTTCCTCAAAGGTTTTGCTCTGTTTTTTTGCGAACAGATCATCTCCCGGAATATTGAGTCGTATCTCTGTGATCTTGTTCCCTATCTCATCGTTGGCATCGATTTTGAGTATTACCTCCGCCCCGAGAATGTTTTCGTGGAACTGGTAAAGCTTTTTTACTTTTTTCTCGATGAAATCGAGCAGTTTCTGATCTGCATCGAAATGTACCGAACTGATAGTCACTTTCATGGCTGTCTCCTTTCCTATTGTTCAGCCCTTGGATGGGCTCGTTTATATACTTTCCGAAGTTTATCGAATGTATTATGCGTATAAACCTGTGTGGCTGCCAGGTTAGCATGCCCCAGCAGTTCCTTGATGGCATTCAGATCAGCACCTCTGTTCAGCATGTGGGTGGCAAAGGTGTGCCTGATCACATGCGGACTTTTCTTGCTGAGGGTGGTTACACTGTCGAGGGCCTTGTTTACTACCCGGTAAACTAGTCTGGAGTAAACCGGTTTCCCCTTATCCGTTAAGAAAAAGGAAGAAGCAGTCGGAAAACTTTGCTCCCTTATCTCCAGATATTGCAGGATCAATTCCTTCAGGGCAACTGTAAGCGGCAGTATCCGTTCCTTGTTCCGTTTGCCTATCACCCGGATTGTCATTTCGGATAACCGGATATCACCGTCACGAATCCCTGTAAGTTCCGACAATCGCATCCCCGTATGATAGAACATCGCAACAATAAGCCTGTTCCGTATACCCGGGTAATCATCGCCAAAATCCACCTCATCGAAGAGCAAATCCATCTGTTTTTCCTCTACAAAGCTGGGCAGACGGTGGGCTACCCTGGGACCCTGGATCCGGCTCATCGGATTGGTGCTGATCCGCTTTTCCCTAACCAGAAATTTATAGAAAGAACGTAATGCAGTTATCTTCCGGTTGACAGAGCGGGGAGTTACCCCATCGGACATCAACTGAGCCAACCATAAACGAATTATTTTCCCGTCTTCGCAAAGATTTCCCTTACCGGTGAAATCTTCCGCAAAAAGGGAAAACTGTCGGAGATCTGTAGAATAGGATTGTACCGTATGTGGGGAATAGCGCTTTTCAAACCTGAGATAATTAAGAAATTCTTCGGTTGAATCCATAGCAGGAACCGATTGATACCTCTATATTCCCCTGAGGCAGGCCAGGGCTATTCCTCTTCCCGCTGTAGCTGCTGCAGATACTTTGCCTTGGCAATTACTGCACGCCGGCGTATAGAGGGTTTGGTAAACGACTGACGGTCGCGCAATTCCTTGATAGTTCCGGTCTTTTCAAACTTCCGTTTGAATTTTTTCAGCGCTCTTTCAATGTTTTCACCTTCTTTAATAGGCACAATAATCATGATCGGTACATTTTTGAATGAGGCGCAAAGTTACACTTTTGATGATAAAATACAAAGATTTTTACATGGTCCGCCATCTTTCGCTCTAAATCTACCCGCCTAAAGGCCTCCTTCATTCCTCTCACCATATAATAATAGGTATAAAGATAGGCAATTTTTAGGATCAGTTATATGTTGTACGCGATGATTAAGGAAATTATTAAATTAATAACAAATTGATATACAATTAAATGAAAATAAAAACTCAGGGAAGCAGGTAGGGCTTGATTCTGGCGAATTCTTCAGGCTTAAGTATTTTATATTGAATTAATTCCAACGACGAGATTATCTGTTTACGGCTTTCCCGGTACTTGAGAATGCTGCTTACCTGCCATCGGGTGAGATAGGGATGCTTTAAGTCCTGTTCAAGTGTACCCGCATTCAGGTTGATTTTACGGATGAGGGTGCTATCAAGGACCAACCTGGGAGCTAGTTGTCCGGCAAGTTCAGGAGTGATCCCATATACTTCCTGCAGCTGGGCCAGTTCATGGAATCCTCCCAGTTTCTCCCGGTACCGGACAATGCGGGAGGCGAGCACCGGTCCTATACCGGGGAGCGTTTCAAGCGTACTGCTGTCGGCACTGTTTAGTTCCAGGGGGAGAATCACTTTTCGGGGGTAGGTTTCCTTTTTGCCTTTTACCTGCGTCGTCCGTGCTGAGTCGACCGTTCTATCGCTCCTGCCCTGCTCAACCCGCGGATGAATGACAATCCAGGGGAGCAGCCTGGCATACTCAGTCTGTGACAATCCGTAAAGTTTTTTAAGATCGGTTGCAGTTCTGAATTCACCACCTTTTGAGCGGAAATTGATAAGTGTCCTGATGTTTTTCTCCTGCATACCGGCAAGACGCAACTGTTCAACAGTAGCAGTGTTGGGATCGAAGCTAACAGGTTCATCCGGGTAATCAAAGCTGTCAGCCCGAACAGGGCTTTCCATCTTCTGCTGCAGAATCATGGCTTCTTCCAGGGCTTTCTCATGATCTGGCCTGATTTCTTTGATAAAAGAAGGCATCAATATTCGCAGGATAATAAGCAGTGTAAGAATGACAACCAATACCAGTGTACCGTTTCGTTCGCTTCGTGAAAGGGTAAACCAGGCAGTGAGTATCTTCCTGAAGGTATTCATATCAGAAGGGATAACCGATACCGATGTTGAATACAAAATCTTCCTTCACAGGTGCCCTGTTTAGAGGGATCCATTTCTGTCCTTTTCCGAGGGAGGGATCGCGGGTTTTCATTCCCACATCCAACCGGAATAAAAAGAATGAAAAATCGAAGCGGGTACCGAGTCCTGTCCCAACAGCCATATCATCAATAAATCCATTCCATTTAAAAACAGCACCCGGCCGGTCATCGTAAGTATTAATAGACCAAATATTCCCGGCATCGGCAAAGAGTGCACCCTCAAGTATCCAGAACAGTTTGAAACGGTATTCAAGATTCATCTCCAGTTTCACGTCGGCCATGGAGTTTGGAAAGGAGGAAGGGGGTTCACTGTAGGAACCTGGTCCGAGGGATCTTACCTGCCAGGCACGGATGCCATTGGAGCCACCCGAGAAGAAAAGTTTTTCAAAAGGAAGTGCATTCGAATTTCCGTATGGTATTCCAAGGCCCGTGTAGACCCTGTAAACGAGCCGGTCAGTTTCATTCAACATTTGATTATAGCGGACGTCAAATTCACCCCGTACAAACTGGGAGTACCTGGTACCGAAAAGTTCATAGTAGCTCTTAAGGGAATCGGAACCCGAGATATAACCCGGGGAACCGGTAATATTGTTATAAGCCTGGAGCAAACCTCCGGCACTTTCCAGATTCATCCTGAAGAAGATGAAGTTGTTGTTTTTCCTAAGGTTTTGATTGTTGAAGATGAGTGTGTACGAAGAAGTAGAAATAAAATGATCCTGGTAACTGTATTCCAGGTAGGGTTTCCCGGCAATATCAGCCTGGAATTCAGGGGTGATGGAAAAAATTTTAACCGCATTCAGCTCAATGGGATTCACAATATGAGTAAGGTACTTATTTCCCTGCCAGGTATAACCGAAACTTGCTGTAGCAATTGTTCGGGTGAAAGGGGGCCTGCGCTGGTAGTTATAGGCCATGTTAAAGGTCGTTTTGGGACCGTATTTTCTCACAAATTGTTCTGTGCGAAAAGGCAACCAGAACTTGGGGATCTTCAGACTGCCTTCCACGCCAAACTCAACGGTATTCTTTAGTTCACTAAGTTTTTGACGGCTGTATGTTTCAATGGCGCCCTTCAACTTCACATCAAAAATCTCGGCTCCTCTGAACAGGTTTTTGTTCTGGTAAGCCAGGTTACCTGCAATACCAATGTTCCCGGAGGAGTTTGTACCTTCCAGTTCAACCGTATAAGACTGGCGTACCTGCGGATAGAGATAAATGTCACAGTTAAGAAGGTTTAGTTGAGTAACCGGGTCCTTTCTGCCTGTTTCGTTGTATTGGAAATCGATAAACTTAAAAACCCGTAACAACTGTAACCGCCGGTAAGTATTATCTGCATTCCCCTGGCGAAAGATCTGACCCTCCCGCATAAAGTTCACCTGGGAAAGCAAATGCGGTTTTACGGAAAATTTTCCCTGGCTGATGAAATAAATGCTGTCAAATAGGGCAGTATCAGCCAATCTGGCCTGTTCCTGCCCTGCAGTGGACAAACCCGGATCAGACAGATAATGAATCTGCCCCAACTGATACTTAGGATGCGAAACGAAAGTGGAAGGGCCTGCCCCTGGTGGGAGCAGGTATTTTTTAATATTTAGAGTGATATCTGCACGCAGGTTTCCAAAGGAGGTATCGGCCTGGTAAATGACATATTCCTTGGAAAAATTAAAATATCCGTGATTCTTCAGCAGGCTCTCAATACGCTGCCTTTCCAGTTCCATTATGTCCACATCAAAATTCATGGATGGTTTAAGCAGGCTGTTCACTGTATCGGGGATCACAAAGCGAAGTAAGGCTGTATCTTCCACCAGGTAATCGATACGGCCGATGGTATAGGGTTCACCCGAACGAATGCTGTACGATATTTCAGCTTCGCGATGCTTGAAGAATATTGTCTGATCAACCCGGGCATTATAATATCCTTTATTTCTGAGATATTTTGCAATCAAATCGGTAGACCTGGTTATCTGAAACTCATCCAGTATTGCAGGAGGCTCTCCATTGGTCCGGAGCCAACGGTTCCAGGAATTTTCCTTCTTCGGGTCGGACAGGTTATAAAGGCCAAGGTGAAACCTGAAACCCAGGACTCTTTTATTCGGTTTCTGACGGATAAAACCCTGGATATCTTTCTTATTGAGTACCCGGGTATCCAGGAAAAGTTTGTTGGATGAGAGAAGGTAGTTACCTTCGGGTACATACCTGGCGGGATGGCATCCGGCTGCCAGAACCAGGAAGGGCATTAGCCACAACAGGATGCGCCGGCCATTACAGAGGTATGTTGGTTGAAATGACAAAAAATGAAACGAATTGAAGGATTTCAATTACAAATATAATTAACTTGGATCGTGATTGAAAATTGTTTTACCTGGGGTTCCATCGCTTCCTGCCAGCTGCCTAACATGGCCGTAAACTTTGAAAATTCAGGTTACACTTATTCTAACGAAGCCTGTCACCTATGATATCCCGTAACCGAATCAAGTTTATTGCCTCCCTGCAACAGAAGAAACACAGGGAAGAAGCAGGTCTTTTCGTAGTAGAAGGGGAAAAACTGGTGCTTGAACTTATTCAGAGCGGCTGGGAGATTGACACTATCTGTGCAACCGCCGATCTGGCAGATTTCTATAAGATGCACAACGAGAATCTGTCCATTGAAGCGGTAAGTGAGGAGGAACTTCAGAGAATGAGCGGACTAACAACGCCCAATAAAACCCTGGCGGTGGTTCCTATCCCTGAACCGGACAAAGCTGATTTTCCTGCAGAAAAAAGGCTGATTCTGGCACTTGACGAAGTCCGGGACCCCGGAAATCTGGGCACCATTATCCGGTTGGCTGACTGGTTTGGAATCGGGCAGATTTTATGTTCGAAGGGGACTGTGGAACTGTATAACCCGAAAACCGTTCAGGCCAGCATGGGCAGCCTGTTTCGGGTTCGTGCGTGCTATGGAACCATGGATGAGATGCTGAAACAGGGAAAACAACATGGTTACCGTATTAATGCTGCTGTGCTGGATGGGATTAATATTTACGGGATACAGAATTTTGAGAAGGAAATTTTGCTGCTGGGAAATGAGGCTCATGGCATTGGATCCGCCATTTTGGCTCTGGCAGATCGAAAGATTAGTATCCCGCCACATCCCCGTTGGTCAGGTGCCGAATCGCTGAATGTATCCATGGCAACGGCAATTCTTTGTTCCGAATTTACCCGTGCAGATCTTCTACCCTACTCGAAGTGAAAATTGAGCAACACTACGTTGGAAGACAAATTATTCAGTCCGGCAGAAGCAAGTTGTGTATCAAGGACCTGCCGCAGACCATAGGACAATTTAAGCTCGGTACTGAGTTTGAAAAACTTCAGATAGAAATCGAAGCCCACTCCTATTTCTGCATAATAATCAAATGGCTTGAGATTCATATTCAGGTCACCAATCACAATACCATCTTCGTCCCTCATCTTTAGTTGATTTTTCTTTTTGGCGGCCATATCAAAGCGCACACTGCTGCCGCCGATCAGGTAAGGTCTGAAATTATTAACACGTTGACCTGAATATTTCAGCAGTACCGGGATGTCAATATAATTTGATTCGATCTGTAATTGCCCGTAGTCGAAACTGGTTCTGGCACTCCCAATCTGTACAGCACGCTGACCAAATACAAGCCCCGGCAGCAGGCGCAATGCCAGCTCATCACTGAATCGCAATTCCGACACAATATTCACATTAAACCCGGGTCCGGGCATCTTAACATCCAACAAGAGAGAATCACTGTATTGCTGGTTACGGTCGAAGGTGAAATCCATGCTGTTCAGACCAATGGTAAATCCAAAATGAAGACGTTTCTCGTCCACAATCTGGTAATTGAGCACCTTTTTTTGTTGCCCGTGCACCAACAGAGCGCCGGTTATCACAAACAACACAAGCAGGCTTGATCTTTTCATACCAGTGGATTTTCCCATGTTAAACGTGAATGAGTTTGAGTTTATTTCTTTATGGTCCTGCATTGTCAGCTAGTTTTATCTGATCGCGGTATAAATACTGCTAATCCCGAATGAAAGCAGTTTCACGCGACAATTGGTGAACCCGGATTTCTTTAGCAATTCAATCATAGCATCATTGGTTGGAAAAGCTTCAACAGAGCGATTGAGATACGCATAGGCTTGTTTATCCCGCGAGATCAGCCGTCCTGCCAGTGGAAGAATATTCCTAAAATAAAGGAGATACATTGCACGCAACAGGCGGTTGGAAGGTAATGAAAATTCCAGGATCAGTAAAACACCTCCCGGCCTGAGTACCCGGTAAAACTCAGTTATGCCCTTTTGTACATCACCGAAATTTCTGATTCCAAAACCAATTGTCACGGCATCAAAGGTACCATCTGAGAAGGGCAGGTTTTCTCCGTCAGCCAGTTTGGTATGAATAAGTTTTTCAAGACCTGAAGCATTGATCTTCTGTTCAGCAATTTCCAGCATCCCTTCTGAAAGATCGGTCGCAATAATTTCTGTCGGCTGCAGGACTGCAGCGGCAATTGCCAGGTCTCCGGTACCCGAGGCAACATCCAGTATTCTTGCAGGATGGTGTGGTCTGAGCAGTTCAATACAGATCTTTCTCCAGCGCTTGTCGATATTTGCTGAGAGCAGATGATTTAAAAGGTCATACCGGGGTGCGATTCGGTTAAACATTCCGCGCACCTGGCTTTTTTTCGTATCCCCTGTTTGCGGGTCGGGAACAACATTTTGAACTTCCATGATCCTGTTTCGCTGGCGGCAAAGATAAAGAAATCCTCCAAATGGGATACCTGGAGAATAAACAAGTGAATGAAATGCTGTGCATTGATAAGCAATAACCAACATAAAACTGCCACTCCGGATGATGCTGCGTTGATAGTTCAATTTTGTTTACTTTTGACAGGGAAAAAAACTCCTTATATGATAGCACTCATTACCGGGGCTACCTCGGGTATTGGTAAAGCAACTGCACAACGGATGGCCAGGGATGGATACGACCTGATCCTTACGGGTCGTCGTAACAGGCAATTGGAGGAAACAAGAAAGCTGATCCAGGAAACCGCCGATATACACATATTAACTCTTTGTTTCGACGTACGAAAACAGGAGGAAGTTGAACATTTCCTCGGGCAACTGCCAGCTGACTGGCAGTCTGTTGATGTACTGGTGAACAATGCTGGTCTGGCAGCCGGATTAAGCCCTGTGAACAATGGAGTGCTCGAAGACTGGGAACAGATGATCGACACCAATATAAAGGGTTTGCTTTACGTAACACGTGTAATCAGCCCCTTGATGATAAGGAATGGAAAGGGGCACATCGTAAATATCGGTTCAATCGCAGGCAAGGAAGTGTACGAGAACGGAAATGTTTATTGTGCAACGAAGCATGCAGTGGATGCGCTTACCAAAGCTATGCGGATCGACCTGCTTAAACACGGGATCAAGGTAAGTTCTGTGAATCCGGGTGCGGTGGAGACTGAGTTTTCCATTGTCCGGTTTAAGGGTGATCAGGAACGAGCCAAAGCAGTATACAAGGGATATGAGCCTCTTCATGCAGAGGATATCGCCGATGCCATCCAGTATATTCTTTCACGGCCACCCCATGTTACCATAAACGACATGCTGATAATGCCAACTGCACAGGCAAATGCTACCCAGTTTAACCGCAAATAATCAACCAATGTATACACCAGCTTATCTTCGCCAGTTTACTGTTTCGGTATTCGAAAAAATGGGAGTTGCTCCGGAGGATGCAGAACAAACAGCCGATGTGTTCCTTGCAGCTGAACTGCGTGGCATCTCCTCTCACGGAATGATTCGGCTCAAAGATTATTACCAGTTATGGAAGAGCCACCGCATCAATCCCAGGCCAGATATCAGGGTTGTTCATGAAACACCGAGTACAGCCGTTGTGGACGGTGACAATGCAATCGGGATGATTCCTTCGGTACGATCGATGCGAATAGCGATAGAAAAAGCCCGTGTTGCAGGAACAGGTTGGGTTGCCACCCGCAACTCGAATCATTTTGGCATTGCCGGTTATTATGCGATGATGGCACTCGAACATGATATGATCGGAATTGCGCTCACCAATGCCAATCCACTGGTAGCACCAACGTTTTCGGTAAGCCGGATGATGGGAACGAATCCAATTGCTGTTGCGATCCCCGCTGGTACATATTCGCCATTTGTTGCTGATTTCGCCACCACTCCCATCGCACGGGGCAAACTGGCTGTGGCAGCAAAAAAAGGAGAAAAAGTGCCATTCGGATATGTACAGGACGCTACGGGAATTCCCTCCGATGACCCTGATATTCTTACCCGCGGTGGAGCCATGGTAAGCCTGGGTGGTGACAGGGAACATGGCAGTCATAAAGGCTACTGTCTCGGTGCCCTGGTCGATATATTCTCCGCAGTACTTTCAGGAGCAAACTTCGGGCCCTTTGTTCCACCCTCAGTTGCCTACCTCCCGGTGCTTGATACCAAGGTAGGAGAAGGTACAGGCCATTTCTTTGGCGCCATGCGGATTGACGCCTTTCAGCCTGCAAGTGAATTCAAGGCCAAGATGGATAAATGGATAGAAACATTCAGGAGTGCAGAACCTGCCAAAGGACACGGTAAGGTTATCATCCCCGGAGAGCCTGAGTTTGAAAACATGGAAAGGCTTAAAAATGGCATACCGGTAATTCCCGGAGTGGTAAAGGACCTGAAGGAGATCGCTGATGCCCTGGAACTCGATTTTCAGGTACAATAGGAAGGTAAGGTTGACCGTAAGGGCCAAACAGCCCCTTAGCTAATATCATACGTAAGGAGGATTCCGGATCCGGAAAGTAAAGGTTGCTTATTTCGCTTCGTTATTCATGAATCCCTGCCTCCGGATGGCTTCCAGAAAACTTTGCGAAAAGGCCAGGTTATCTTTACGGGTATACCTGTTTTCGGTAAATATCCGGGCGAGAGTTTCCTTCTTGTTAAGGGCTAATAATTCCCTGGTTTGTTCCAGATTTTCCTTCTCCCTGTATAACTGGTCCAGATTTTCGGCAGTGTAATCCTGGTAAACCTGTTCATGTACCACAGCAGCAAGAGGCAACCGGTCGGTAAGACCTGGTGATTCATCAGGATAACCAATTACCAGGGCAGCAACCGGCACTACCAGTTCGGGTAATTGAAGAATGGAAATTATCTGCTGAGCCATGTAGGTTACAGTTCCCAGGTAGCAAATCCCGAGGCCCTGTGCTTCAGCTTCCAGGGCGGCATTCTGGGATGCCAGCAGTGCGTCGATGCTGGCTGTGAAAAAGGACAGGAAGTTATCAAATCCCGGATCTGCGTTCCGCTGACGGCACCACTTACTGAACCTGTTAAAATCAGCACAAAAGGTAAGATGCACAGGAGCCTGCAACACCATGTTCTGCTTAAAATGGGCAGCCCATAATTGTTCCTTCAAAGCCGGATCTGTTGTGGCTATAATACTGTACACCTGCATATTCCCTGTAGTTGAAGCACGGGTGGCAGCAGTAAGAACCTCCTTCAGAACCTGGGCCGGGACTTCATCCGGTTTGAATTTCCGGATGGATCGGTGATTTATAATACTGTTTATCATAGGTCTTTGTTTCCCTGCAAAGGTAGAAGTTTTCGGCGATGCCGGAAAAAGCAAAACCTGCCGGAAGTGCCCCGGGAAGCACTAAGGACCTGAAACAGCCCTGACAATTGCGAATTATTTGGAAATATTTGGTGTTAAAAAAGTGATAAATTTTAGGCCTGCATTTACAATTGTGTTATAAAATAGTATATTTACAGCAAATTGGGATGCTGGCCACCGTAAGGGACAAAACCCGATAACCGCTTTTTGAAGATTTTGAGGTGCTTTTCAACTCTTTTTCGATAGATTTGTTACCCAGATGAATTGATTTGAACCGGAAAGAAAACGTATAACATAATAATTGTTAGGTATGAAACGGCTTATTACTTTGGTGATTATTGTACTACTGATGGGCGCAATGTATACCTCCTGCAGCCAGCATACTTGTCCTGCCTACGGTGGGGCTACACAGGATGCCCGCAGGTAGTTAAACAGAGCATTATATCCGTTCCTCAGCACTCCTGGTCCTCCTGGAGTGCATTTTTATTTGACAGACAATGAACTTTCGTCCACTCCTCCCATTGGTTCTTGTTTTGTTCACAAGCCAGGTTCGGGCTCAGGGAGAAATTGATACACAGAAAAAAATTTTTTACCGGAACGAACGATCGGTTGGACTCCTGTTGAACTCCAATGGGTTCGGAGCAAATTTCCGTTACGGTAAATGGCTGGATGCCAGAAATAAACAGTTATTTGAGGCAGATCTGGTCACCCTTAAGCACCCCAAGGAAGTAAAGTATCCTTTTGTAAATATCTATACAAATAACCGAAGTTTCATCTATGGCAAAATAAATACGGTTTTTGATCTACGTACCTTTTATGGAAAACAATATGAGATTTTCCAGAAGGTTGACAAGGGGGGAATCGCTATCCGGTACTTCTATGGCGCCGGACCATCGCTGGCTATTTACAAACCTATTTATTACGACATTTGGGTAAGCAATACTGAAATTGCTTCCAAAAAGTTCGACATCGCCGCTGATCCAAGTGCCTATACCGGCAGGTCCTCCTTTTTCAAAGGATTTAAAGAAATCCGTGCAATTCCCGGAGCATCGGTCAAAGGAGGAGTCAACTTCGAATTCAGCACCATCGATGAGGTGCTTCATACCTTGGAATTAGGGATGACCGTTGATCTGTATCCTCTCAAGGTGCCTATCATGGCCCAAGCCCGGAATAACCAGTTTTTCCTTTCAGTTTTTGTCTGTTATCGTTTCGGACGTATCCTTGATCCACTCAAGGGGAAGCAATTTATGGAAAATAAGGGAGCGACCACAAAATCAAGATCTGCTATATGGAACTATTTACTGTTCCGACAAGTGATGCCAAAATGAAATATGTTTTTTGGCATTTGTGTAGAATTTGCTAATTTTGTTAATCCTTTAACAGATAGTATTAATTTAAATAACTGATTCATTATGACAAAGATCAAAATCGGGATTAACGGTTTTGGCCGTATCGGAAGACTGGTTTTCCGTGCAGCGGTTAATAATCCCAAGGTTGAAGTAGTGGGTATCAATGACCTCATCGAAGTTGACTATATGGCCTACATGCTCCGGTATGACTCTGTTCACGGCCAATTTAAAGGGACCGTTGAAGTAAAAGACGGGCATCTGGTTGTAAACGGTAAGACCATTCGTGTTACAGCAGAACCTGATCCTGCAAACCTGAAGTGGAATGAGATTGGCGCTGACTACGTAGTTGAATCTACCGGTCTGTTCCTCACCACCGAAAAATGCCAGGCTCATCTGAAAGCCGGTGCCAAGAAAGTTGTTATGTCGGCTCCTGCAAAAGACGAGACTCCCATGTTCGTGTTTGGTGTTAACCATAAATCTTACACCAAGGATCTGAACATTTTCTCCAACGCATCCTGTACCACCAACTGTCTGGCCCCCGTTGCCAAAGTACTGAACGATAAGTTCGGGATCGTAGAAGGCCTCATGACAACTGTACATGCTACCACCGCAACCCAGAAAACCGTTGACGGTCCTTCGAAGAAAGACTGGAGAGGCGGACGTGCTGCAGCAGGCAATATCATTCCTTCCTCTACCGGTGCTGCCAAGGCTGTTACCAAGGTAATCCCTGCGCTTAAAGGCAAACTCACCGGGATGGCTTTCCGTGTTCCTACCCTTGATGTATCAGTGGTTGATCTCACCTGTCGTCTTGAAAAAGCTGCCAGTTATGATGATATCAAGGCTGCTATGAAAGCTGCAGCTGAAGGCGAACTGAAAGGTGTTCTCGGATACACCGAAGATGAAGTTGTATCCAGCGATTTTGTTGGTGAAAGCCGTACTTCCGTATTCGATGCCAAAGCTGGTATCAGCCTTAATGCAAATTTTGTAAAAGTTGTGGCATGGTATGACAACGAGTGGGGTTATTCCTGCAAAATCGTTGACATGATCGAGTATGTTGACAGTGTAAAGTAATTCCAGGACATCCCTGATAAAAAAAGAGGCTGGCGTGACGCCAGCCTCTTTTTTTTATGGCCGGTAGCAAATCAGATTACAAACAATTCCACGGGTAATTTAAGACTGCTCTGTAAATCCTCCCCGAGTTCCTGAATGGCCTCATCATCATCTTCATAATACCATTTAAGCAGTAAATCCTTCCCATCTTGCCCGTGGAAGGATTCCACGAGCCTCAGAAAGCTCAGAACCTGCTTTGAAGAGCCACTGTTAATATATTCCAGGCGGATAATAATTGTGATTTTCCCGGAGAGTTGCGGAAACACTTCTTCGGTCCATTGAACAATTTCCTTAAAAAACCCGGCAGGATTCTCTGGAATGCAGCGGCCCTCAATCTTCAGGGAGAGCAGTTGAGGATCAAACACTGCAGAAGGAGTATTTACTGTTGCAGGAATATTCAGTTCACGCATGGGAGTAGTTTTCGTTATTCATAGTGCAGTGAAATGATCGGGTCAACTTTTGCTGCCTTAACTGCCGGGAAATAGCCCGAAATAAAGCCAACGATTAAACAAAGGATTACCCCAAGCAATATCCATGCCCAGGGTACAACAAATGAAGTTTTCAGAGCCAGGGCAAGGAGATTTCCGATCACTATTCCAAGAAAAATTCCAAAAAAACCACCAAACTGTCCAATCAATACTGATTCAAAAAGGAACTGCTGTTTAATGCTGGATGATTTTGCTCCAATAGCCTTACGGATGCCTATCTCCGCGGTTCTCTCGGTTACCGAAACAAGCATGATGTTCATAAGCCCGATAGCAGCTCCCATCAGCGTGATCAGTCCAATAATAATGGAGGCATATGTCACATTCCCCATGCTGTCAATAAGCATTCTGGAAAGGCTGTCGCTTTTCGTAATATTGAAATCCGACTCATCCGACACTTCCAAACCTCTGATAACCCTGAACAATCCTTCGGCTTCTCCCACGGCGGCATCAACAAAGTTAGGATTATCGGGGATTACATTCACATTGTAGTTCATGTTGGGTCTGGAGAAATACTGCCTTACATTGGTATAGGGCAATAATACAATGCGGTCATTGGACATCCCGAAACTGGATCCTTTATCTTTCAATACACCGATAATTTTATATTTTCCGCTTCCCACGACAATAATTTTATCGAGGGCAGCTTCCTCCCCTTTAAACAGTTTTCGCGCAAGTTCTCCACCTACCAGGGCAAAGTTCTTGTTCAGGTGTACCTCGTCGGCAGTAAAATTCCGCCCCAGATTGATATCAAAGCCCGCTGTTTGCAGGTAATTCTCATCCACCCCGACTACGGGCACATTCGGATCTGTTTTTTCGTCACCGGACTTCACGGTCGCAGTCTGAGAAGCTGATACAGAAATAGATACGGAGGCAGGGAAGGAAAATTCCTGTTTAAATCGTTCTGCCTGTTTATAGGATATATATGAATAATTCTTGTTCCTTCTGTGCTCATCTCCTATATGCACTTCCATCCCCCTGCTTTCGATGGAGAAAGTATTGGCTCCCATGAGAGCGAGTGAATTGCTCAGGGAGGCCTTTATTGCTTCAAGTGCTGTAAGGATGCCCACCAATGCCATAATGCCGAAGGCAATAATACAGATAGTGAGAACCGACCGTAGCATGTTAGTACGGATGGCACTTAGAGAAATCTTGAGGTTTTCTAAAATGATCGGATTATACCTCATCTTTAAAAGCTGGCATTATTTTCCCCAAATTTATAAATTTATTCGCTTAATTGCATGGAATGAACAAGGCCTGTCTTTGCTTTGTTTCCCAGATTGACAAATACAACGTACAAAAGGTACACATCGTCATGGAAAAAAACGCTGTTCAGCCGCATGATCTTGCTATGATCCAGCAAGTTTACTCAGGGATTTCAAACCGGATAGCTCAGGCTGCCAAATTGCTCTCGAGGCCGATGACACTTACTGAGAAGATTCTTTATTCTCATTTATCTGATCAATTGCCCTTGAAACCTTTTGTGCGGGGTAAAGATTATGTCAATTTTGGGCCGGATCGCGTAGCCATGCAGGATGCCACGGCCCAAATGGCCCTGCTGCAGTTCATGCAGGCCAGGATTCCGAGGGTGGCAGTTCCCAGCACCGTACATTGCGATCACCTGATACTGGCGAAGGACGGGGCGAGTAAAGACCTGGCTGAAGCAGAGGTTACAAACCGGGAGGTTTTTGATTTCCTGTCCAGCGTATCCAACAAATATGGAATTGGTTTCTGGAAACCCGGTGCCGGGATTATCCATCAGGTTATTCTGGAGAACTATGCCTTTCCCGGCGGGATGATGATAGGTACTGACTCCCACACGGTGAATGCAGGGGGGCTGGGCATGATTGCCATCGGGGTAGGTGGAGCAGACGCAGTGGATGTAATGGCCGGAATGCCCTGGGAACTTAAATTTCCAAAGATTA
>JAXLTS010000019.1:0-92577 GCA_046329925.1 Bacteroidales bacterium | reverse complement strand
TGAACGGTCTTAACAGGCGCCTGGATACAAGGCGTGAACTGATAAAATCCTTCCCGAAGGCAAGGGCAACTTTCTATTATGTTTACCTTGATACCCTAAAAAACACAGAACCCCACACCTTTATTTTTGATGCTGAATCGGTCGACAGCACCCGGCAATTCTTTCTCAGCAGGGAGGGTTTCCCGGCACGGAACGGGCCCACACAATCCGATGAATTTGCACATTCCGGGAAATTTTCCTGTAAACTTGTGAAAGAAAATCCCTACGGGATGACATGTGCGCTTAGCGAGGTCCAGAAAGGTGAAGAATACCTGGTGAGCGTTTGGAGGTATAACAATGGAAATACAAAAGCAGGACTGGTGATTTCGGGTAACAACCCGGATAAGTATTATATGTTTCAATCCAACGTCTCAGCAGAAGAGAAAGGCTGGCAGAAACTGGAGTATGCCTTTTCAGTGCCGGAATCCCTTGTGAACGAGGATGTGAAAATCTACTTGTGGAATATGGATGAAAACACTCCTGCCTACTTTGATGATCTGAAGATCGAGCGAAAATAGTTTCCACCCGGGAACCAGGTATCCTGCAAAAAAAGTCAGCCTGTGCACCAATTATGCTGCACAGGCTGACTTGTGTTTTTTTTGCTATTTTCCTAACCAGCCGGTTAAGTTCAGGCAATTACCGGGGCTTCCTGCACCGTTTCAGCCGGGGCATTCAGTCGCAGAATCGATTCATACAGGGCTGCGAAAGAGGAACCAATCCAGATAATGGCCGGGAAAATTCCTACTATGCAAAGGAGGAATCCTGCCACTCCGATCCACAATGATGTGAAGCCCAGGAAAAATACGGTCCATCCGTGGCCACGGGTCATTTTCCAGCTTGTTTCGATAGCGGCAATCGGATCGAGTTTCTTGTCCATCACCAGGTATGAAACGAACACCAACCGGCAGGCCAGGATAATACCTGGAATGATACAGGCGAAGAAACCCAGCATGATGAGTGCCACTGTTAGCAGGTTGGCCAGCACAATGTGAAAATAGTTCTCCCTGAATCCGTTTACCAGTGTGTTGAAATCAGGTTTGGTACCGCGTGCTGCCTGCACAAAGATCATGTCGCTGCCATACTCAAAGATAGGCTTTACCAGCACACTGTAGGCAAAAGCCAGCAAAGCCAGGAAGATTGCAGCCGCTCCCAGTGCAGCAACCAGGGGATTCACAAAATCGAAATCCCCGAAGGGCATATGATCGAAATGGAAGTCGCCCCAGTTGAAATTGTGCTGGGAGGGATCGAAGTTAAATTGCATCAGGCCGGAGGGTGCATTTACAAAGGCCATGATAATTACAACCAGAAAAAGGTACAGAAAACTGTCACTCATTACTCTCCATCCGGTGGAGAGTGCCCCGCCCACGGAGGCTTCATAATCGTATTTTACTTTGTTGTCCATGACAAAATTATTTGAGGTGAATTTTGAATCAAAAATAGAGGCGCCCCTCCTTTTTACCTGCATACTTTGGTAGTGTTTCCTGTAAATCCTACTTTGGTATGCAGCGTCCTACTTTGGTTGTGGTAATTTTAACGGGTCAAAAAGAAGGAATTTATATCTTTATCCAATGGTTACCTACCTGCTCATTGCCCTCTTCTTCATCTCAGCGGCCCTGGCTTCGGGCAGCATACTCATTTCCATACAATTACGAAAATCCGGGGGTGAACGATTCTTCTCCACCGTCCTGTACCTCGAAGTGTTCCTTTTCATGTTCGGCTTTTATGCCCTCTGGGGCCAGGTGATCGCCCGCGTGCTCCTTTCTCCGCATATCTCAGTCGAGCTGATGAAAAAGGTTACGGATCTGACCCTTCTGCTTGGATCGCCCTTTATTATTTTCGCCTGGTACATGCTCCTTCGTTTGGCGCGGGAGTTATCAGGAAACTCCGTTTCGCGCCTTTTTTCGCTGTCCTTTCTTGGTATTAACCTTGGTATCCTCCTCCTTCTTAGCTTCCTTCCTTCCCGTTTTCCTCAGTGGAGCCTGTTCATCCTGATGAAAGGCTATTTCTGCCTGGCGGGTTTCGCCTATACGGCCTGTTCAGCCTTCATACTCCTGCAACCAGGAAAAGGAGTACCTGCGCCGCTACACAGGAGAATCATCGCCCTGGCGCTTACTGGATTCATCCTGGCGCAGGCTCTCCTGTTGATGTGGTATTCCGGTGCGCTCTGGCAATCCCTGCTGTTTATCCTGCTCTTCTTTGCCGGTTCATCCTTTCTTCCGGTATACCTGCGCTACGCAGCAAACCTGCCCAAAATTGAACAATCCTCCCTTCCCGGTCCCTCCTTCGATGATTTCTGCAGGCGTTTTGAAATTTCCCCCCGGGAACGCGATATAATCCGGGAAATCTGTAACGGTCACAGCAACCAGGAAATAGCCGATAAGCTCTTCATCAGCCTTCAGACGGTCAAGGACCACACGCACCGCATCTATTCCAAAGTGGATATAAAAAGCAGGGTGCAGTTGATCAAGATGATTGGAGAGATTGAATGATGACGAAATATCCTTCCTGAATGTAGCTGATTTTTAACCAATTGACTCAATTCACGAAGACGAACGCTGTTAAACCCCTACAGGGTATGTTGCATTAGGGTTATCCTTGGGCTACAGGACTGGAATCCCTACAGGGTATGGATTTCCTGACGGTATTTTAACCAAATGGAATTATGTAATCCCTTCCCGGGAAAATGGATAATTGAAATGCTTTCTTCGTGAACATCACCCTGCAACCAACTTTGAAATTATATTTATTTTTTAGCCACGGCAGAAAGAATTTCATTCAGCGTGTCGCTGAAACTTCTTTGGAGGAGCATTGCAGTTTACGAAAGAGGACCTTCGGAAAACAGGTGGAAAATTCAGGTATAATGGCATTTCGGCAGAAAAAGGAATAAATTACTGAATCTGGAATGCACCCTCCTTCGTAGCCTTTGTGAAATATCCTTTGCGAATTCTAAGATAAAAGCAAGTTTTTAGGCAAAATTTTGAGCATAAAATGTGCTATAAGGAGTTTGTCTCTTAACAACAGCAAATGTGCGGCTTACAAGCTTATAGCAGATGGCATTCATAACTAGTTGGTGGTCTTTGCCTTCAGCGATCTTCCGTTGATAATAATTTCTTATCTCCGGATCATGCCTATAAGCCGAATTAGCTCCATTGTAGAGTAATGTTTTCATTCTCTTGTTTGCCAAATGGCTAACACGACTTTTACTGCTTATAGAAGTTCCTGATGCGTGTTCGAAAGGTGCTATTCCTGAATAACACGCATATTTACGTGCATTTTCAAATGCAGTGAAATTATTGGTAGTAACCAGCATAAAGGCAGCTATTACAAAGCCAATTCCTTTCACGGAGGTTGCCAGTTGATAATTTTTCTTCAATTCCTCATCAGATTGTATTATCGTAAGCACTTCCTTTTCAACATTCTTAATGCGTTCCTCTAAATCGGCAATCTGTCCCTTTATATCCTCTGAAATGGATCGTAATCCACTTATCCGTTGATATTGTTCATGGCTTTTCAAGCTATTCTTTAAAGAAGTAATGAACCTGGTGAGTTGCTCCCTATAGGTCAGTAATTGCTTTACCTGGATCAATAATGCAGAAGGGAGTATAAATGGTTCAAGTTTGGCTTTTTGTGTAAAGGCATAGTCTGCAATCCTGCGTGCATCAATTTTATCATTCTTTCCACGGGTAGTGCCTAAGCTTCGTTTGATTTTCAAGCCAGGTTCCACTGTGTAATCATATCCCATCTGGGTGAACCAGGCAAATAGCAAGAGTCCATATACACCAGTATGTTCCATGCAGAACACACAGTCTTCAGGTTTAATTTTCTTTTTTTCGAGCCATTCATGGATTTTGTCAAACCCATTAAAGCTGTTTTCAATCTTAAAATCTTCAAATTGCCCGTAGGACGTTTCCTGGATTAAAGCCAGATCCAATGACTCTTTTGAGATGTCAATGCCGATGAATGCTTTTTTGTTTGTAAATTTGTTCATAATACAGAGTTTTAATACCGGAATGGGTTGCCCTGCTACGACCTTTAATAAGCCTTATGCTTAACATTCTAAATGGCACTGCAACCTTTGGGGAGCCAAGGACTAATACGCAAAATGATTCTGAAATCAGGCCTTCGCATAGTTCACCTTGGCTCCCTCCGGTTTTAGGTTATTAACAATAAGCTAAATTATTAACTCCCCCTAGAACCCCCTTTATTAACATCATTAACATACATTTATTAAATAGAAATAGCTCCGCTAATCTAAAGGACCCTTTGTGGTAACATTTCAAACCTCCAAAATCCCGACCACTCTCAACTCAAGTTCACTCCTAACTCAAGTTCACTCCCAACTCAAGTTCACTCCCAACTCTAGCCACTCCCAACTCAAGTCACTCCCAACCCAACCCTCACTTCCCTTCTCCCCTGTCATTTTGTCTATCCTGCAGATTGGCAAAAATTTTGTTCCTTTGCGGCAGACAATAAACCGATAAGATTTGAGAGATGTCAAGGAAAACGAAGCATAATGCCGTGGAACAGGAAGAACAGGATAACAGGGAGCCCGGGATGGAAAATGAAAACCTGACAGAAGCCGGAGAAAACACTCAGGAACCGGAAAAGATGTCAGCCGGGGCTGCCTCAGAACCGGTTGCAACGGAAACTTCCGGAGAAAATGGTGGGACCGTAAAAGGTACAGGTCCGGAGGAGCAGATAGCCCAGTGGCAGGACAAGTACTTACGGCTTTCGGCAGATTTCGACAACTTCCGGAAGCGTAGCATGCGTGAAAAATCGGAACTGATCAGGACTGCCGGGGAAGATATCCTGGTAGCACTCCTGCCGGTGGTTGATGATTTCGAAAGAGCCCTGAAGGCCATGGAAACGGCTCAGGACCTCGAGGCAGTTAAACAGGGGATCACCCTGATCCAGGGAAAATTCAAGGAATTTTTGAATCAGCGTGGCGTTAAGGAAATTGATGCGCTCAACCAGCCATTCGATCTCGATTTCCACGAAGCTGTAACCAAAATACCGGCTCCTCAGGAAGATCTGAAAGGAAAAAATGTGGATGTGCTCACCAAGGGCTACCTGCTCAACGACAAGGTGATCCGCTATGCCAAGGTAGTAATTGGAGAATAACCGAAATGCGGTGGTTTTTGCAGGGCAGCCTGGAAAAAGGACCCTGGTAGGAACACTCAAGAAAAGGGACTATGACAAAACGCGATTTTTACGAGATCCTGGAGATATCGAAGAATGCCAGCAAGGAGGAGATCAAAAAAGCCTACCGGAAACAGGCTATTAAATATCATCCTGATAAGAACCCCGGTAACAAGGAGGCTGAAGAGAAATTCAAGGAAGCAGCCGAGGCCTACGAGGTGCTGAGCGACGATAACAAGCGGGCACGCTACGACCAGTTCGGGCATGCCGGCCTGGGCGGTGCTGCCTCAGGCGGCGGGTTCACAGGCGACGGGATGACCATGGAAGACATCTTCGAACACTTCGGGGATATTTTCGGCGGGCACTTCGGCTTTGGTGGATTCAGCGGCTCCCGGTCGCGCGGACGCCGGGTAACCAAGGGTTCCGACCTCCGTGTAAAAGTAAAACTCAACCTGAAGGAAGTTGCGCACGGGGTTGAAAAGAAAATCAAGGTAAACAAATACGTCTCCTGTCAGACCTGCGGTGGAACAGGGGCTGCCGGAGGTTCCTCTTATTCCACCTGCAATACCTGCCGGGGTGCAGGTCAGGTAACACGGGTTACCAACACCATACTCGGACAGATGCAGACCTCCTCCACCTGCCCCTCCTGCGGCGGTGAGGGCCGGACCATCACCAACAAATGTACCAGCTGCCATGGCGAAGGAATTGTGCAGGATTCGGAGGTTATCTCCCTCAACATCCCTGCCGGGGTGGCTGAAGGCATGCAGATGTCAGTATCAGGGAAAGGAAACGCTGCGCGACGCGGGGGTGTCAACGGTGATCTCCTGGTTATCATCCAGGAAGAAGCACATCCCGAGCTGATCCGCGATGGCAACGATTTGTTCTACAATCTTTTCATTACCTTCCCGGAGGCTGCCCTGGGCGCTCCTGTGGAAGTGCCAACCATCGATGGAAATGTGAAGATCAAGGTGGAACCCGGTACCCAGGGGGGTAAAATACTGCGTATTCGGGGAAAAGGACTGCCCGATGTGAACAGCTACGGCAAAGGTGACCTGCTGGTCCGTGTAAATGTGTGGGTTCCACGGGAACTTTCGAAAGAGGAAAAGAAACTCCTCGAAAAATTGCAGGAATCAGAGAACTTTAAACCCAATCCCGACCAGAGTGAAAAGTCGTTTTTTGAGCGCATCAGGTCGGCGTTTGAATAACTATTGTTGCGGGTTCCGGGTTCCGCGTTCCGGGTTGTCTGTTATATGTTTACCTACAATCCTGAATCCGAAAACTCGAACACGGAACCCGGAACCTTAAACCTTGAGCAATTTTCTATGGAAATCTTCAGAGCCGAACACATCGAGAAAAACTTCGGAACCTTCCGTGCCCTCGATGATGTGAACATTGCCGTGCAGGAAGGCAGCATTTACGGATTGCTGGGGCCCAACGGGGCCGGCAAAACAACCCTGATCCGCATCATCAATCAGATCACCGGACCTGACAAGGGAGAACTGTTTTTTATGGGTCAGAAACTCAAAGCCTCCGATGTGGAACGCTTTGGTTACCTGCCTGAAGAGCGCGGCCTGTACCGGAAAATGAAGGTGGGCGAACAGGCACTCTACCTGGCACGCCTGAAGGGACTATCCCGGGCCGAGGCACTTAAAAAGCTCAAACTATGGTTCGAGAAATTTGAGATCCAGGCCTGGTGGGACAAAAAAGTAGAAGAACTATCGAAGGGGATGCAGCAGAAAGTGCAGTTTATTGTCACCGTCCTGCATGATCCTAAACTCCTGATCTTCGATGAACCCTTCAGCGGATTCGATCCCATCAACCAGGTACTGCTCCGCGATGAAATCCTGAATCTGCAGAAAAAAGGCTCCACCATCTTCTTCTCCACCCATAACATGGCCTCAGTTGAAGAGCTTTGCGATCACATTACCCTCATTCATAAGTCCAGGGCCATTCTTTCCGGAGAAATTAATGCCATACGGAATACCTACCGCTCCAATCTTTACGAAATAGGATTTACAGGCGATCCTGAGAAAATGAAATCGGCGCTCCGCCCGGGCACCACGCTCAAGGAGCTGGGTACTGAGAACAATCATCACCTGGCGCGCCTGCAGCTCAGTCAGAATCCATCGGATAATGAACTTCTCACCAGCCTGCTTCCGGTGGTGCATATCGAATCGTTCCGGGAGGTTCTCCCTTCGATGAACGATATTTTTATCCGTGTGGTTGAAAATGCCCATCCAAACGAATTTTAAGCCTGCAGCCATGAATAAGATTTTACTCATTATACAGCGCGAGTTCCTTACCCGCATCCGTAAAAAATCCTTCATTATCATGACTGTCCTGGGTCCCATACTCTTCGGGTCCCTGATGGTGGTGCCCATTCTCATGGCCACCATGGAGGACAAGGAAGTGAAGACCATCATGGTTTCCGACAGTTCCATGATATTCCGGAACGTGCTTCCCGAAAGCGATTTCATAAAGTTCAGGTATGCCGAGAATACCCCGCTCGACAGCCTGAAGAGTCGTTTGGCCCGCGGGGAGTTCTATGGTCTGCTGTTTATCCCGCACAACATACTTGCCTCTGAGGAAGTTCTCTTCTACAGCGTGAAGCAACCGGCCATGGCCACCAGGATGTACATCTCGAACAACCTGAAAAACATGCTTCAGGATATTAAGCTGATCAAGCATAATATTGCACCCGATCTGCTTAAATCCATTCACACGGAGATCAATGTGACCGAGGTTCGTGTGTCGGAAGACGGAGCAGAGAAGAAAAGCAGCTCAGACATCAACGCCATGGTTGGCTATGCAGCCGGATTTCTTATTTACTTTTTTGTATTCCTCTTTGGAGCCCAGGTGATGCGTGGGGTGATAGAAGAAAAAACGAACCGCATTGTGGAAGTCGTGATTTCCTCCGTCAGGCCTTTTCAGCTGATGATGGGAAAAATTATCGGAATTGCCCTGGTAGGGCTACTGCAGTTTGTACTTTGGGTGGTTCTGTCAATCATTATTGTTCAATTTGCACAGGGGATGATCGCTCCTGAACTCAGCAAATCGCCCACCGAGCAGGCCCTCAGTCAGAGCATCATGGATCCCGGAACCACCGCCGTACCCATGAATACACAGGTACAACCGCCAGTTAGTGATGATGCCGGGATGGCCATGGAGTTCTTCAAATACATCAGGAATGTTCCCTTTCTTCTGTACCTGCTGGGATCGTTCATATTTTTCTTCCTGGGCGGCTATTTGCTGTATGCAGCCATGTTTGCCGCCATCGGATCGGCAGTGGACAATGAAACGGATACCCAGCAATTCATGCTTCCGGTGACAATTCCGCTCATCATCGCCATCTTTGTGATGATCAAAGCCATGCAGGACCCTGACAGTTCCCTGGTATTCTGGTTCTCCATGATTCCCTTCACCTCCCCGGTAGTAATGATGACGCGTATCCCCTTCGGCGTTCCTGTCTGGCAACTGATAACCTCAATGGTACTACTGGTAATTACTTTCATCTTCATGACCTGGTTTGCAGCAAAAATATACCGGACCGGAATCCTGATGTATGGGAAAAAAGCCAGTTGGGGGGAAATCCTGAAATGGCTTAAATACAATAACTGATGCGCGTTGCCGTCATAGACCTGGGCACTAACACCTGGAATATCCTGGTGGCGGAATCAAGGCAGGACCAGTCGTTTGAAGTTTTGCACGATGAGAAACTGCCGGTGAAACTGGCGAAGGGTGGCATGTCAAAAAAAATCATCCTCCCTGAGGCAATGGATCGCGGGATGCAGGCACTACGTCAGCACCTGGAAACAGCTTCCCGCTTCGGGGCTCAGGAACTGGAAATCATTGCCACATCGGCCTTCCGCACTGCAAGCAATGGAGAGGGATTCGCACAAAAAATACTGGAGGAGACCGGTCATAAGGTAAACATTGTGTCAGGGAATCGCGAGGCCGAATTAATTTACAAAGGCGTAGGAGCTTCTGTCAACCTCCGCGAAGACCCCGTGCTGATTCTCGATATAGGAGGTGGAAGCAATGAGTTCATTATCGGGAACCGGGAAAAAATATTCTGGAAAAAAAGCTATAAACTTGGAATCGCCCGGCTACTGGAACATTTCACGGTATCCGATCCGATCACTCCACAGGAGATATTCAAATTCGAATACCATTTCGAAGAAACCCTGTCTGAACTGATCCGTGAATTCCCCTCGTATCATATCGACACCCTTATCGGTGCTGCCGGCTCATTTGAAACCTTTGCCAGCATGCTTTCTTTCCGGCATGGAGATTTGTATGCCCGGTCATCCAAAAAGTCACATACCACTATCCGTCTGGAAGACTATAAACAGTTACATCGCGACCTGATAAATTCCACTTCGGAAGAGCGAATAAAAATGCCCGGACTGGAACCCATGAGGGTGGAGATGATAGTACTCGCTTCTGTGTTTGTTAACTTTGTGATCGAAAAATTCGGCATTACCCGGTTTATCCAGACCGACTATTCGTTAAAAGAGGGCAGGGCAGCGGAGATATGTTCACTCTAATGATTAATTTGCTTATATACAATTATTTATAATATTTAAATACTATTTTACGCATGTTTTATTGTATGTTTTAACATAGATTCATGCGTTTTTTTGTTATCGTTTACATTTTATCGTACGTTTTTTTGAATGGTAACACATAAAATCATACGGCTATTTGTAATTCGTCACAATAGATAAGACCAATTATGAACTCGTTCTGCCTTGACAGATTTAGAATGAAAAGGGAAAGATAATACTGCGATTTTCGAATTCTCACCATTCCACAAATCAAACAGATATCCAATTTTAAAAGGCAGATTGCTTCGCAAGCTTATAATGACATAGTTCATTAATAGGGTGTATTTAAATACGTTGGAATCAGATTGTGAGCCAGGCGTTTTGTCATGCAGAGGGTGCAGCGAGTTGGCTTGCAGGGGAGCGCACCCGAAGCATCTGCACATGGGGATTGATTGTTAAATGCCAACGTGCAGATGCTTCGGCCTCGTTCCTCGGCCTCTGCATGACAAAGCCCACCCTATCTCCGTAACAAATTGTCATTTTCATATTTTCTTCATTTTACTGGAGTGGAGTCTCGCAATGACTATCAATATCATTAGTGCCATAGGAAAGGCTTTGCCTTTCCTATGGCACGCCCATGCAGTCATTGCGAACGCAGTGAAGCCCGTCCGACCAGGCATCCGGGCGGGCAACCTGTTAAAGTAAACTCTTCAAAACTCAAATCAGCAAAGAAAAGTTTTATACCTTGGTACCTGATTAATTATTCAATATGGCGCGCATCTTAGTTATCGACGACGAAAAAAGCATTCGCAACACCCTGCAGGAGGTACTGGAATATGAGGGCCATTCGGTAGCCCTGGCAGCCGACGGTCCGGAAGGACTGGAGATGATCGAAAAGGAACATTTCGACCTGGTGCTCTGCGATATCAAAATGCCGAAAATGGATGGGATCGAGGTACTCACCCGTATCCTGGATACAACCAGTGATACGCAGGTTGTCATGATCTCGGGCCACGGCACTATCGATACCGCGGTGGAGGCTATCAAGAAGGGGGCCTATGATTTTATAGGAAAACCGCTGGATCTTAACCGGCTGATGATCACCATCCGGAATGCAGCGGAAAAGAAACATCTCATCACCGAAACCAAAGCCCTCAAACGGAAGATAAGTAAAGCCTGGGACATGGTAGGTGACTCTGCTGCGATAAGCAGAATAAAGGAGATGATTGAACGCGTGGCACCCACTGACGCACGTGTACTTATTACCGGGGACAATGGCACTGGTAAGGAACTCGTGGCACGCTGGCTTCACGAAAAAAGCCAGCGGATTGCAGGTCCGTTCGTGGAAGTGAACTGTGCAGCCATCCCTTCCGAACTCATCGAGAGTGAGCTGTTCGGGCATGAGAAGGGCGCTTTTACCTCTGCCGTGAAACAACGGATCGGCAAATTCGAACAAGCCAACGGAGGCACCCTCTTTCTGGATGAGATTGGCGACATGAGCCTATCAGCCCAGAGCAAGGTGTTACGGGCTTTGCAGGAAAATAAGATCTCCCGTGTGGGCAGCGACAAGGATATTGCAGTAAACGTGCGTATTGTGGCTGCCACCAATAAGGATCTTAAAACAGAAATACAGGAACACCGTTTCCGTGAAGACCTCTACCACCGGCTCAGTGTAATCCTTATCCATGTCCCTTCGCTTAATGAACGTAAAGAGGATATCCCCTTGCTCGCAGCACATTTCAATGAACTCATCTGCGGTGAGTATGGCACATCCGCCCGGAACATCACCGGAGATGCCCTGAAAGAACTTCAGAAAATCAACTGGACCGGGAATATCCGCGAATTCCGGAATGTGATGGAACGGCTTATTATCCTCTGTCCCGGGGAGATCACAGGAAAGGATGTGGTGGCCTATGCACAACCAATCTCAAAATGAAGAGAGGTCACTGCTGAAATAAAAACGGTTGTTTTTCATGATGCCGCGGTCTGTTAACCTGTACACATCCGTATCCGAAGGCCTTATCATCAACTCATCCACCAGGATTTCCCCGTGCCGGATCAGATCATTATTTAAAAAGACTTTTATCCGCAAAGCCGGATCACGCAATTTAAATTTCCATTCGATGCGTGCCCAGTCACCATCTATTGCCTCCAACTGCCGAAAGACAGTCCAGGAATCATAAAATAGTTCCTTGCCCGTCGAATCTGTTTGTATCATGATTAACGTACTCCTCGGCATCAAGTCGGTGCGGAAGTGCCCCAGCCAAAGCGATCCGGTATAGCTGAGGGAGGTATCTGCCAGGGGCAGGCTGTCGTAGAAAACAAGGTTGTACTGCCTGGTTTTCCCTGTAAAACAACCCTTTCCGGAGTATGCCGAAGCAGAGGGAAGACTGTCGAAATCTTCAATTACCGTCCTGTTAAGCTTATCGGAGGTAGCAATAACTCCGTTATGTGTGAGCTGCCTGGTGAGCATTTCCTCTTTTGCGGCGGCAGCATCGCTTAGGTAGATATCCCTGAATGCTGAAACCGGCAAGGAATAAATATCGAAACTCTGGGTGGAATCAATCCAGTGAGCCTGTTCTATCAGACGACGCTCATTCCGGTTTACCTCATCGCAACGGGCTGCCAACAACAATAATGGTTTTTGAGATGGAAATTTCATACCCCGGATACCGTTTGCTGTGGGTTCAAGCAACAACGAAAGGTTGTCGCAGGTCTGGCTTATGGAGGTCCTGCTCAGCATGACTCCCATGGAAGGTAATCCGGTTTGCATGCACGAGATGACCGATTTGGCAAGAATGTCACAGCCCTTTTCGATCCAGATATTCTCTGAGCCAACATGAAAATATGGTACCGGAAGAATAGCCTGATAAGCTGAAATATCAACCCGGTTGATCCATTGATTGCCCTCAGAATGGTTCCCTGCATCCTGCATTTCAGGTATGTGGTTTGCCAGCATCTCCCCGCGGTGCCGGGCCCATAAATACGAATCGGTATAAAGCCAAATCAAGGCAAGCACCACCAGGAAAGTTGGGATCAACCTGCCAGCCTTTGTTTTCATGTTATTCCATAACCAGTAGAAGACAGTGATGTTGATCACAAAATAAAAAATCCAGGAAAAACGCGCAATACCCCGCATCTGCCGCAGCGGGCCAATATAATCTATCAGCCACTCCATGCCCAGGATGTAGGGTATGCCAAATGAATACAACAAGGCCGCAACAGAAGCCCAGAATAGGATATTAAGCCTCAGGTCACCGGTAACATCAGGTATTCGTTTGAACTGTCTTCTAAAAATCCTGATAAACAGAAATCCCACAAGTATAAAGGTGAAGATCGCAGCCACCGAACCTACAAATCCATACCCTTCCCATTCAATATACCCGGTTGGAATAAAATGCTTCAAAAATTGCCCGTAAGGTAAGGTAAGGGGAAGAAGAATACTCTGCGGATAGGCCCGGTATACCAGGAAACCCCAGGGATATTCCGGACGATCGGTAACCGAATCTGCCAGGTACATTCCCTGTAGCAGGAGAAATGGGATCACAAACTGCACCAGCAGATGCAGGGTCCATATATACTTTCCTTTCCATATCTTCCGGCCGGCCAGGGCATAGCCTGCATAAAAGAAAAGTGCAATGAGTGCAAAGAACCCGAACAGGTAGAAGTGTGTCAGCGCTGAAATAAAGGCTGTAGCGGCTATAAGGAGGGTGATAAACCATCCGGGTTTTTTGAAAAAACGAAGCAGGAGATAGATATACAGAGGTATTGAGAAAACATAACTCAGGGTAAAATGTCCCCCAAACCGGTCCAACTGGGGTGATAAAAAGGCTATTCCTGCTGCAGCCAGCGCAGCCAGCCACCACCCCACTCCCAGCTCAAAAAGGATGAGGAATAGCAGAAGGGCCGCAATGAGGATTGAAAATACCATCAACGCATTCATGATACCAATCATCGATCCGGAAAGGTCCATCCCGTGATTAGCCAGAAACTTGATCGAATTGCTGATGAGAGGTTGATTATTGGTAAAAAAAACATGCTCTCCGAAGGGATAATTCATGCTGTTGCACCGCAGGTATCCTTCGCTGTACTTCACATGATAAATCATGTTGGTGTACATCATCAGGCCGTCCCCGTTCCTGGAAAAATATACTTTATTGAAAACCGGAAACAGGTTCCCGAAGAACAGGGTAAGCAGCAGCATGGAAAGGGAAAAAGAGAGCAGGAGTCCCTTGAACAGATTACTGATCCTCATGGCTATGCTGTTTCGTCTTTGATAAAATAGATCGGTCTGGCTTTTGCCTCATTGAAAATACGGGCCATATACTCACCCAGTATTCCCAGAGCAAGTAATTGTATTCCACCAATTATGAGCACCGTTATCAGCAGGGAGGTCCACCCGGGGACAGTTCTCCCATGGGCGAACTGCACCAGTGCATAGATCGAATACAACAATCCTGAAATGAAAACAAGCACTCCCACATAACCGGAAATCCTGAGCGGCTTGGTGGAAAAAGAGGTAATCCCGTCCAGGGCGAAGTAGAGCATTTTACGCAGAGTGTACTTTGACTTCCCGGCAAAACGTGCGGGAGCCTCATAGTTCACAAAGGTCTGGCGGAATCCCATCCAGCTAACCAATCCCCTTGTAAAACGGGCTCGTTCGCGAAACTGCAGGAATGCATCGAGCACGCGACGATTCATCAGCCGAAAATCTGAAGATGCTTCAGCAATGTGCACCTCGGCCATGCTGTTGATGAATCTGTAAAAAAATCGTGACGTGCCTTTTTTAAACCAGCCGATATCTCCTTTATCGATACGTCGTGTATTGACAAGCTGGAATCCTTCATTATATTTTTCAATGAGTTCCGGAATTACAGATGGTGGATGTTGCAGGTCGGCATCCATGGTAATGATAACCTCCCCTTTTGCCTTTTCAAGCCCCGCCAGCAAGGCAACCTGGTGACCAAAATTGCGGGAAAGGGAATATCCCCGGATGGCAGAATTCTCAGCATGTAATTGCCTGATCATTTCGAATGACTGGTCTGTGCTCCCGTCATCCACCAGTATCAGCTCCCATGAAGTTTTTGTTCCTTCCAGTACTGCACATACCTCCTTTACCAGTTGGGTGATATTTTCAGCCTCGTTGTACAAAGGAATTACCAGACTTAAAAAGGGTGATGGTGCCATACCTGACAGGATTAAGTATTTTGCATAGATGATATTTTACCTTCTATGAAGAAGGATTACCAAATTTATGAAATGCCTGCAAATTATTTGAAATAATGCACCCTGAACAGTGTTTTTCCCAGCACAGCCCGTACACTGTCCGGATTCCAGATATACAATTTCACCAGGTCCTTTTTCCTCAGGGGCTCGTTGAACCGGTATTTAAGATAGATTCCGGTGGCCAGGCTGGAGGAATCAGCCCCCGTTCCAACCATCACATGATCGAGTTTCGACCCGTTACGTTCAGTCATGACTACCAGAAAAACAGAATCACCGGCATCCGACTCCTGCTGAGACAACTGAGCCCTTGTTTCTATCCATACCAGTTCACCCTTTGGAATTTCTTCTCCTGGAATGCGCAGCATATCGAGATACTCCGAGTCAAGCACCGTTTTCCCGGTGGTGTTGAAGTACCGTTTGAGCGAGAGTTCCGTCTCGTGTTTCCATCCCTGCAGCGGGAACATATTTTTTCGTATATAGATGGAAGGATAATCGGATCCCGAACTGTCAATGGGAGCATAGTCCTCAAGCATCTTTACCGCAAATGCCGGGTACCGCAGGGGAACATTTTCTCCCATCCAGAATACAATTGCCTGCACCTTCCTCATCAATTCCTTATTTTCAAACAGGGAGGTATCAATACCAGATCCCCCCTGTTGTTTCCTGAGCCAATCCTGTACTCCCGGTTTCCAGCGGACAACTCCATCAGTCCATGATGCTCGTGGTGCAAGCAAAACCATACTCTTCTCCACTCCCAGGTATGCAGGTAAATTTTTCTGCAGCCAGTTATCACTGCAATTGACTGCATATACCACTGTTCCCTCCGGTATCTGCTGCGAGATCCGCTCCATGGATTTGACAGAACCACCGAGTCCCCTTTGCTGATGGATATGCATAACCCCCAGGACCAGCATGGGTACCAGCGATAAAACAACGGCTATTGCCTGAATAAAAATGGGTGATTTTTTTATAGCAATCCATCCGATGAAGAGAATATAAAACAGCAGGAGTATGGAAACAGACAAGTTACTTCCAAATCCGTACCAGCTGTCAGGGACGAAGAAATATGCCAACAAGAGACCAAGGCTGGAGTATAGAAAAAATCTTCCGTCCTCGCCGGTCCTTTTCTGCATCTGTCCCGAAATTCGCTGGTACAGTATCCATACCGGGACCAGTGCCAATGCCAGAGTAAAAGCCAGGGCCCAGGGCCATTCGGAATCCCATGCATATACGATTAGAGGTCGCGATACGAAGAGCCATTTCAGATGCTCGCCTGCCCCCATGAAACCGAATCCGGAATTGTCCGCGGCTCCCTGCAGGATCAGAAGGAAAAGTATGAGCGAGGGGAGGAACACCAACAGTCCGGTGCCCAGGTACATCAATAATCCCACCCTGTGGCGATCTCTGTTTTCAATATACCAAACCAGGCCGATGACAGCCAGCACAAAAGAGAAAAACATAAAAACTGCCGCCTGCGTAAGAACCAGCAGTACCATGAGAAATCCAAGGGATACCCTCTCACGGAGATGCATGTCATCCATATTCCGAAGGTACCATCCAAGGATGAATATCCCCATAATAATTGCAAGAGCGAAACTGTAATCACCGAGCATCAGTAAAAAATTCCAGGAGAGCGGGAAAATCAGGAGATGTACTAAAACTGGATTTTTCTGTACACCGGTTACCAGGTACCGGAATGCAACCGGAAGAAAACTTACCAGCAGGGCCAGGAGAATTTTTTCAGCCAGCCAGGCAGGCAATATTAAATTCAACAAGGCAAGAATCACCTGCAAACTAATGCCGGAGGAAAACCACTTAAACTCAAACCAGGATTTTACCAGCGGATCGCCGGTTATAAGGCTTGTAAAAATATTGGATGAATACAGGTGATCAGGGCCTCTGAGCGAAGGAAACCATCCTGTAAAGAAAAGGGGTGCCAGGTTCAGTAATAGCAGAGCAACAAAGAGCCAGGGCTCAATTTCAGCAAGACGGTTCTTTTTGCCCATGGAATAAAAACTATTTCTTTCTAATCTTCAATACCTGACCAGGCTTGATTTTATCCGGATCGCTGAGGTTGTTCAACTGCAGGATATCTTTCTCGGTGACGCCTGGATAGTGCTGGGCAATTTCCCACAAGGTGTCCCCCGATTTAACTGTATAATTTTCGAAATCACCGGAGGAGGCAGTTAATGTGCCTGCTGTTGCCTGTGTTTTTGCAGTGGGATTCCCGTTATTTTCCTCCTTGTACTGGGCTGCCCTTTTCTTTGGAACATAAATCACCAGTTTCTGCCCGGCACGGATCATGCTGCGATGTAAGCCATTCCAGTACTGGAGATCGGACACCCTGACGCCATAGCGCATGGCAATCGAACCCAGGTTGTCACCCGATTTCACCTTGTAATAGATGGCACTCATATTATCAGGCGGGCCCGGCACATATCCCTTAATGAGAGCTGCCGGATTCTGAATGGATTTTGTATTGAAAAATGCCGAGTCCTTGTAAGCATAGATGGAGTCCTCGAGATCGATAAACCGGTACACCGCACTCATGGGCAAAGCCAGTGGGTAGGATTTTTCATATGCAGGCACTATATCGCGGAAATATTGCGGATTCAGATCCCGGATCTCCTTGATCGGAACGCTGAGTACTTCAGCAACCTGTCCAAGATGCAGAGGTTGTGTGATCATCAGTGTGTCGATGGGCAATGGCAGCCGGGGCTGCTGAGGGATAATGTTATGATCCCGGTAATAATTCATCACATAGGTGGCGCCTATAAATGCGGGAACATACCCCCGTGTTTCGCGTGGCAGATAGTAATAGATCTCCCAGTAATTTCTTTTTCCTCCCGAGCGGCGAATAGCCTTGTTCACATTGCCGGGTCCGCAATTATATGCGGCAATTACAAGCGACCAGTCCTGGTAGATCGAATAGAGATCGGACATAAAACGACAAGCGGCATCGCAGGCTTTGAAGGGATCCATGCGTTCGTCAACCAGTGAGTTAATGGTAAGACCATATCGTTTACCAGTGCCATACATAAACTGCCACAGCCCGACAGCCCTTGCACGGGAGTATGCACGCGGATTCAGGGCTGATTCGATTACCGACATATATTTCAGTTCATTCGGTAGACCATAATAGTCCATTATCTGGTCGAAGATGGGAAAATAATATTCCGCCGTTCCAAGCATCATACCTACCTGGTCTTTCCGGCGTTCCGCATAGACATCGATATATCGTCGTACAATAGGGTTGTAGGACAGGTCCACTGCCGAGGGAATCCGACGGAGCCGTTCGATGATAACAGAATCAGTGAGAGTAGACTGGATAGTAAACTCATCCACCGAGTCTATCTCACTCAGGCTGTTCACCTCCTCATACTTGCCTGTATAGTAAAGATTTACCAGGCTATCAAGATTGGCATCGAAATTCAGGCTGGTATCGCTCAGCACGACTTGTACGGTATCGGGAGCATGGCCACCGGCATACAGTCCGCAGGGCGTCAACAAAGAAACTGTAAAAAGAAGTGTGTAGAGTTTTTTCATTACTTGATTTTGATTAAACAGGTTAAACCCGTTGCAAGGCCGTTGCCGTATGCATTGGGCTGGAGTGAGGGTGATATCTGCATGGACAGGTCCTTGCTGATATCGAACTTGTAGAAGTATGCATCCACATTTGCATCTATCACCTGTAGCATGTAAAGTCCTGCTATACCGAAGATATTCATATCTCGCCACCGGCGGAATGTATCCATGGCTCCTTTGATGGAATTATCTGAAACATTGACATTTTCGGTATATTCACCATTGGTGGTGGGGTCGTCGTCGATGCGGTACAGATATTCCTTCTTAAAGCGGTTATATTGGCCGTTGTTAAAGTTGATGAAATATACGATGGTACCAAATCCGGCATAGAGGATCGGCACCTTCCAGGCCTTGTGATTATAGATCTGTCCCAGCCCGGGAAGGGTAGCCGAGAGGATGGTGGCCCGCTGGGGAGAGTGAATTTTCTGAAGTGTATCGGCCGTTATAGCGGTAAGGGTGTCCTGCGCTTCGAGCGCCCTTCCTGAAAGAATGAACAGGAAGAAAAGGAGGGTCCGGATAATTCTTCTGCTGCTAACTGTCAATTCTGGTCGTGGTTGAATTCAACATTTCAGGCATTCAGACGGTCAAGGATGGCAATGATCTTCTCGAGGTCCTCATCCGATTTGAAAGGAATAACGATTTTCCCGGCTCCTTTCGTATTTCGTTTGAATTCAATATTTGTGGAAAAATACCTGCTGAGGTGATCCTTCAGGTCTTCGTACTCCCTGGGCAGACTTTCTTTCTGGATAGTCTGCGTAACGGTCATTTCGGAAGGCTCCTCGGTAAGGTTGCGAACCATCTCCTCGGTTTTACGCACGCTAAGATCCTTTTCGATGACGTCCTTGTATAACCGCAGCTGGTCGTCAGTATCTTCGATTGAAATGAGGGCACGCGCATGGCCCATGCTCAGTTTATTCTCGCGAATTCCCAATTGTATTTCGGCAGGCAGTTTAAGCAGGCGAAGGTAATTGGTGATGGTGGAACGTTTTTTACCCACCCGGTCGCTCATCTCTTCCTGCGTGAGTTTGCACTCATCGATCAGACGCTGATAACTGATGGCAACTTCAATGGAGTTGAGGTCTTCGCGCTGGATATTTTCAACCAGGGCCATTTCCAACATCCCCTGATCGTCGGCAGTACGCACGAAGGCAGGGATACGGCTAAGACCGGCCAGTTTGGCTGCTCTCCACCTGCGTTCTCCTGTGATGATCTGATACTTGTTCCGGCCCAGGTCGCGGACAGTAATTGGTTGAATGATCCCCAGTTTCTGAATGGAGTTGGCCAGTTCCTGGAGTGATTCATCGTCAAAGCCTGTGCGCGGCTGGTAAGGATTGGTTTCGATCAGGTCTACATCGATTTCATTCACAGCATCAGGTTTTTCACCTGACGTCTGCGGCTGTACCCGGTCCTCATCAGTATCAATCAGTGCACCTAAACCTCTTCCCAGGGAATTTTTCTTGGCCATATCAGGAACGTATATTATTCGTTAAAAAATCAGGCAATTACCTTTTCAGCATTTTTAATTTTGGTCATCTCATTCCTTTGCATGATTTCGCGGGCAAGGTTGAGATGGTTGAGAGATCCCTTCGATTCTGCATCATAGGCAACAACAGGTTTCCCGAAGCTGGGTGCTTCGCTGAGCTTGATGTTACGCTGTACAATTGTTTCGAATACCATGTCCTGAAAATGTTTTTTTACCTCTTCCACTACCTGGTTCGAAAGACGCAGGCGGGGATCGTACATGGTGAGAAGGAATCCTTCAATCTCGAGCTCAGGATTGAGCCGGCCCTGGATAATCTTTATAGTATTCAGCAGTTTGCCGAGTCCTTCGAGCGCAAAATACTCACACTGCACCGGGATAAGTATAGAATCAGCTGCCGACAAGGCATTTACAGTGATCAAACCAAGTGAAGGAGAACAGTCGATAAGGATAAAATCGTATGCATCGCGAATCTTGGCTACTACCTGCTTGAGCATTTTCTCCCGGTTGGGCAGGTTGAGCATCTCAATCTCAGCACCAACCAGATCAATATGGGATGGAATCAGGTCGAAACCCGGTATTTCAGAATTGAGAATGATGGACTTAGGATCTACATCGTCAATAAGACACTCATAGATACTGGTCTTGATGGTCCGCACATCAAAACCCGAACCGGAGGTTGAATTGGCCTGCGGATCCGCATCAATTAACAGAACCTTTTTCTCAAGGACAGCAAAACTGGCAGCCAAATTGATCGCAGTGGTTGTCTTTCCCACTCCGCCTTTCTGATTTGCAATCGCGATTACTTTCGCCATGCTCACGTAGTTTTAGAACTGCCAAAAATACGATTTTCAAAATGGTTGGAATCGCTGATTTTTGGCGGACTTGTAAACATTTTTACTTGATTTTATAAACAAGTTATTAACATGCAAAAATAATACGCTAAAAGTATTTACCTATAGAATGCGGTTAATTTTATCCAAATGCGTATTTTTTCGGCAGAATTTGGATTATGATGAGTGATTTTCTGAAAGACTGGATGGTTATCGTCAATCCCAATGCCGGCAGCGGTAAAGGGGGTAAGTTGTGGCCGTCTATATCCAAAATGCTTCTCCATGAAGGTTTTGCCTTTATCCCGCGGTTTACCACAGCTCCGCTCGAAGCAACACGCTTCATCATGGAGGCCGCAGAAGCAGGCACCCGGAAGTTCATAATTGTGGGCGGCGATGGCACCTTTCATGAGGCAGCCAACGGAATCCTCCTGCAGAAAGTAGTTGCACCCAGTGAGTTACTGCTGGCTGTCCTCCCGGTGGGCACCGGTAATGACTGGAGCAGAATGTACGAAATCCCGGCAAATCCTCATCAGGCAGTGAATATTATATTAAAAGACCAGGAATATATTCAGGATGTTTGCCGGGTAAGCTACTCCACTGACACCGGCAAGCAGAACAGGTTTTTCATCAACCTGGCCGGGATAGGCTTTGATGCTGAAGTGGTTCGTCGCACTAATCTCAGTAAACAGAAGGGCACTGGCGGTAAACTATTGTACTTCTGGCACCTCCTTGCAGCACTCATCTCGCTTAAAACCACCGAAATCCATGTCCGGCCTGATGAGGGGGAACGCATCGGGAAATTCTTCTCCATCAGCATAGGTCTTTGTAGATATAAGGGTGGCGGAATGATGACGGCCCCACAGGCAATCCCCAACGACGGACTGCTGGATGTGACCCTGATCAGTGCGATGGGGCGACTTGAAATTATCCGCAGCCTCCCTCTGCTGTTCAACGGGAAAATAGGAACACATAAAAAGGTGAGCCTCCTTCGGACCAAATCAGCCGAAGTGTCTTCGGACGATCGTGTTTACCTGGAAGCCGATGGTGAATTATTGGGTTTCACCCCTGTAAACTTTGAACTTATTCCTTCTGCCCTGCGGATCCTCGTTGGCAGGTTGCCGGAATAATATTGCTGTTAATGGAGGGATCACCTGCACGTACGTGCAGAGACTACGTGCCCTGCAATGATCTTTTAAACTATCCTCCTTACTTCAGTGCGAGTTCATACAACACCGGCCAGTCTTTCCCGGTTACGAGAAGGTGCCCGGTGGATGGAATCCAGGCGATGCCATTGAGCGCCTTGTCGAGATCTCCTTCATAGGCGGCAGGAATCAGTTTCGCAAGGTTTATTTTGCCGGTAACAAAGCCGGTGGTCGGATCGATTACCACGATATACTTTTCACCATACACATTCGCAAAGATTTCACCTTTGATAAATTCAAGTTCATTCAGTTGCTTCACGGCACCTTTATTGTCATACACTTCCACCCGGCCGATCTCGGCAAAATTTTCCTTATCCATGAGGTAGAGGATCTCAGAGCCATCACTCATATAGAACTTCTCTCCGTCGTAGCATACGCCCCATCCTTCGGTCTGGTAATTCACTTTTCTTATTTCCCTGAATGTTTCTTTTTCATAAATATATCCTGTTTTTGATTTCCAGGTGATTTGTAAAATACTGTTATCAAAAACCGCCAGGCCTTCTCCGAAGGTATCACCTGCGAGATTGAGGGACTGATCGATCTCTCCTGTTGCCAGTTTTACTTTTCTGAGCGAAGAACGATGGTATTGTCCGGTACTTTCATACAGCCATCCCTTTTCATAATATAACCCCTGGGTATAAGCCAGTGAGTCATGGGGATATTTTTTTACGACAGTAAAACTGATCTCACGTGGTGCCTGCTCAGCCAGTACCAATACAGAGGTCTGAGCCGCATCAATCAGCTTTCCCGCTGCATATGCGCGTACGGAAAGATGCAACCTCCCGGCACGGGGCGACTGAAGGGCATAAACAAAATTTATTCTGCCACCTGAAAATGCTTCGATGCGTTCATTTTCGGCAAACAAAACCAGACTGTCGGGTTTATTCACTGAACTGTCGGCAATGGCTTCAATGGTTACACGTCGTTCCGATAGTGCAGTATTGGCCAGGGGGCTCTTAAGCCTCAGAAGGCTGGCCTTGCCCGTATTGGAATTACCTGTGGCATCCTCGTGTTGCTGGATTCCGCTGCAGGCTGTCAGGAACAAGGCAACTGCCGGAAAAAGAACTGAAAAAAAATTTCTGAATGACATGGAATTATTTCAATTGTTGTTGCTATTAACGGATAAACCGGTTGAAAAATTTTCTGAGAAGGCCGGGACTTTTTCTGTTAATTCTGAATGTCTCCACTTCGCTGTAGCCTGTAGTCTCCCTGTTGATCATCTGCCATACCTCGCCCCAGCCGAGAAAGCCACCCGGCACCCGGTCGTCGATATAATAATCGGCAACGATTTTCCTGCTGATGGATTCATCATAAATCTCTTCGGGGTAATTCGAATTCACGGCATAAAACTCTACCCCGTTTCTGCGGCAGTATTCCACGGCCTGTTCCAGTTCCCTGCCGGTGCGACAGGTCCACAGGATCAGTTGATGCCCTTTCTTCTGCATTTCCTGCAGGGTCATGAATGCAAATATTTTTTCCTTCCCGATACCAGGAAACTGGTTCTCAACAATTGTTCCGTCGAAGTCAACTGCAATCTTCATGTGTGATGCTTCCAAATGAACAGGCAAAGATAACAAAAGCGGGCAGGCTTACGGAATCAGATGATATAATCTGACTGACCATTTGTTTCCCGTTGGTTCCGATACATGATCTTCGGTTTCCGGTAAGCCAGGGTGTATGGCTCAATACCCGAGGTAAGCCATACATTCCCCCCCACAATACTGTCATGCCCTATGACTGTATTGCCTCCTAAAATTGTACTCCCGGCATAAATGATCACATTGTCGCCAATGGTGGGGTGTCTTTTCCTGTTGGCCTGATCCTTTGAAACGGCCAGGGCGCCCAGTGTTACCCCCTGGTATATCTTCACATTGTTCCCAATTACCGTAGTCTCCCCTATCACAACGCCGGTGCCGTGATCAATAAAGAATTTTTCCCCGATCTGTGCACCTGGGTGAATATCTATGCCGGTTTTGCCATGTGCATATTCGGTCATAATGCGGGGGATAATGGGCACCTTCGCCATCCACAGTTCGTGCGCCAGCCTGTAAACACAGATGGCATAAAACCCCGGATAACAAAGAATTATTTCTTCAACTGACCAGGCAGCAGGATCATTCTTCAGGTAAACCTCAGCCTCTTCAAGAAGCTGAATGTACAAATCCGGCAGGCGGGAAAAAAAAACACCGGCAATCTGTTGAGGTGGTGCAGCCAACTGATCACCGAACACTCCCACTAACCGGGCCAGTTGTTCCTGCAGTTCTGCCAGTTTGGCCTCAAGCTCATCAACGCCGAGGTCCCTGTTCTCCTGTATAGGAAACAAGAGATGAACCAACTGATTGATAAACCGGTGGGTAGCTGCGAGCGATGGTACCTCCTGGCAATAATGATGATTTACACTGTGTAACTTCCGGGCAAAATCTCCAAAATCGGTTTTCATGATGGCAGGTAATGAGAGACTGTAAAAATAATGCTAAAAAACATAAAAAATGTTGCGGGTTACGGGTTACGGGTTCCGGGTTGGTCGATATCAGGAAAATAATTCGGCCGGATTCCTTATAATTGGGCATCTCCCTGGAGCCCTAAAATTTGATCCTTTGACGCAGAACCCGGAACTTTGAACCCGCCTGCCCGAACCTGCACAGCAGGGGCGGGGAACTTTGAACCTTGAACCCGGAACCCGGCACATTAATCCTGCCATTTTGGCGCAAAGCAGGAATGGAATCATATTTGCACCTTCCCTGCAAAACAAAAACCCTACACACAATGACAATGATTGGCTTTTATGTAGTATTCGGAGTCCTGATGCTGGTGAGCTGGCTGGTAAGCGCCCAGTTGAAAAAGAGGTTTCACAGATATTCCCGGATTCCCATGAACAATGGGATGTCGGGTAAGGACGTAGCAGAGAAGATGCTCCGGGATAACGGGATATATGATGTTGCGGTCATTTCCGTTGAAGGGGAGTTAACAGACCATTATAATCCGCTGAAGAAGACGGTGAACCTGAGCCGTGATGTTTATTACGGTAACTCGGTGTCTGCAGCAGCTGTGGCGGCCCATGAATGCGGGCATGCCGTGCAGCATGCCAAGGCATATTCCTGGCTGCAGATGCGCTCTTCACTGGTGCCGGTAGTAAGTTTTGCCTCGGGTTGGATGCAGTGGATCCTGCTGGCAGGCATCCTGCTGGTGAATACCTTCCCCCAACTTCTTCTTTTCGGGATCGCACTTTTTGGTCTTACCACCCTGTTCAGCCTGATTACGCTCCCGGTGGAGGTGAATGCGAGCAAGCGCGCGCTTGCATGGCTTTCGGGGGCAGGAATCACGAATATTTCAACACATGACAAGGCAGTAGATGCCCTGAAGTGGGCTGCTTATACCTATTTTATTGCAGCACTCACCTCTCTGGCCACCCTGATGTACTATATCCTTATTTACCTGGGACGTCGTGATTAAGGACCTCCCATAAATTAACGGATTGGCGATCCTGTCGAAAACGGCAGATCGCCTTTTTTTATTAATTTTCGTGCATGAAACGACCAATCTACCACCACCTGCCCAATACCATCACCCTGCTGAGTCTCGTTACAGGGTGTGTTGCAATCATCCTGGCCTTTCAACCCGCATACCTCCCTGTTGCCCCCTGGCTGATTGTGCTTTGTGCATTGCTTGATTTCCTTGACGGGTTCACTGCCAGGCTGCTCAAGGCATACAGCGAACTGGGCAAGCAGCTCGATTCACTTGCCGATGTGGTGAGTTTCGGAGTTGCTCCCGGACTCATTGCCTTCCAGGTAATTCAACAAAATATCCTGGCACATGATCCCGGCTTCTCCCTTCTGCATGCAACGGTTTTGCAATATCTGATGCTTATTCCTGCCCTTCTGTTTCCGGCATTTTCCGCCCTGCGGCTGGGTATCTTCAACCTGGACACTAGTCAGACCTATTCTTTCCGCGGACTCCCCACCCCGGGATCCGCACTCTTTGTCGTTTTCCTGGTACTGAGCTTTTTCAATCCCTCCAACTCCCAGAGAACAGGTTTACTGCAATCCCCCTGGTTTATCCCGGCTTGCCTCCTGGTACTGAGCTATCTCATGGTGAGTCCCCTGCGCATGCTATCGTTCAAATTTGCCAACTGGTCATTCCGGTCAAATTATCTTAAATATACCCTGCTGGTTTCCGGACTACTCCTGTTGCTCTTCCTGCGCATACAGGGCGCTTTGCTCACGCTGCTGCTTTATCTCCTGCTCTCGGGGATATTCCATTTTTCCGAAAAAGAAAAATAATTTTCAGGAGAAATTAAAAATTGAAAACCCGGGAATTCCTTCGAAAAGGATTCCCGGGTTTTCAATTTTCCTCACTTCATTATTCCGGATTAGCCTGTCCCGGATGCTTTGTTTCAAAGCGAATGAGCGCAATTATGATAAGCCTGTAGGCGATAAAGATAAATGCCGGCCAACTAACTAATTCGATTATCTGATGTATGTATTCCATATTCTGCAGAATTTTAATAGAGGTGGGTATCTTCCTTCAGTTCGGCTTCATCCATCTTCCTGTTGCTGATGGCTCTCCATGCATATACCATGTAGGCGGCCACAAAAGGCACCAGGAGCGATACGATGGTCATAGCCTTCAGGGTATAGTAGCTCGATGAACTGTTACGGATGGTTAATGAACTCTGGAAATCAAAACTGGAAGGATAGAAGGCTGTATTGTTAAACCCTGCGATGAGAAAAAGGGAGAATACGACCAGTATCACCCCGGGTCCTGTAAACCAGATCGCGTTATCGGATTTTTTTAGCATGGCCTTGTACAATCCAAATAAAACGAGGATGACACCACCCAGGAAGAAGAAAGCAACCAATGGCATCTCAACCAGGTTCTTCAGGTATTTATATGGTTGCATAAAAACCTGATTGTTTTCCGGATTCACTGCATACCCGTCGGCAAGAACCAACATGATCACAAATGTTATAAAAAGAACAAGAAAGGGCAAGGCATTTTTCCATAGTTGTTGGTGCACCTTCGCAATGATACCCTCATCGGATATGGACCTCAGAAAATAAAGGAGTGCAAGTGTACGTGCCAGGAAGAAAATGGTGAGCCCCAGCACAACATTCTGTACATTCAGCGTTGCCTCGAGTCCGTGCAGCGGATGTTCCCATTGCGAAATCACGGGATTGGCCACATCGGTGAGATTCATTTTATTTACCGAAAAGGCAGAGCCTGTAAAGAAGGTGCTCACAGCCGCTCCCAGGAGAATGGTTCCCAGTGCTCCGTTGATGAAAAGAAATGCTTCGTAGGTACCCTTGCCCAGGAAATTCCCTGGTCTGGTGCGGTATTCATAGGCGATTGCCTGGACGATAAAGCAGAACAGAATGGCCATCCAAACCCAATATGCCCCTCCGAAACTGGTTGAATAAAAGAGGGGGAAGGAGGCGAAAAATGCCCCGCCGAAAACCACGAGCATTGTAAAGGTGAACTCCCATTTTCTGCCCAGTACGTTTACCAGGATGGTTCGCTCGGTGTTTGTTTTACCGATTCTGAAAATCAGCGTCTGTCCACCCTGCACAAAGAGCAGGAATACAAGCAGGCTGCCCAGCAGGGAGATGATAATCCACCAGTACTCCTGCAATAACATGTAGTTGCTTTGATCATTCATGGGAATTCCCTCCATCATTTGGTCCTGAAATAATCTGTTTACGCATGATTCCTATTTCTGCAATGAGCAGGGCCGTGAAAATAACTGCAAACAGGAAGAAAGTTATTTGTACCGAAGAGGCCTCGATATGGGAAATCGCGGCTACTGTGGGCAGATAATCCTGAATAACCCAGGGCTGCCGTCCAAGCTCGGCCACTACCCAGCCTGCCATGGAAGCAATATACGGCAGCGGCAGCGTAATGAAGGCCAGCCAGAGAAATTTGCGCTTGTGTGCAATCCGGTCCTTCATCACATAGATTAATGCAAATGCAAAGAAGAAAATGAAATAGAAGCCAAGTCCCACCATGAGATGGAAACTATAAAATGATAATGGCACGTTAGGTATGAGACTGTTGGTATTGTTCAGAAAGCCATATCCAAAATACCGGAAGTAGTTATCCTGAAAATCCTTGCTCTCAAATTTTGCCCGCAGGATGGCCACCTGGGCTGTATCATTATTTTGCCTGGCGAGCTTGTAATCGCGGAGTGTCTCGCGTGCCATTCGCCCCCGATCTATCTTTTCCTGCGCCGAAATAAGACCTTGTTCCGCATTTCCCCTGATCAGGTCGTGTATACCGGGAACAAAGGCATTTGCATCCAGGTAGGCCATATAGGAAAGCAAATTGGGTATTTCGATTTTTATTCTGAAATCACGGAAATAATTATTCGATGTGTCTGCTTCATTGTTCATTACCCCAATAGCTACAAGCCCTGCACCGCCCTGACCATCATACAGTCCTTCGAAGGCAGCAAACTTCATGGGTTGTAACTGGGCAACCTGCCTTGCCGAAGTATCGCCGGTGAAGGCTGCGAAAACAGAAGATAGTAACCCGAAAACAGCGGCAATGAGAATACTGCGCTTTGCAAGCCACACTTCCCTGTTTTTTAACAGAAACCAGGCACTGATGGCAATTACAAAAATGGAAGCCAGGACGAACCCGGAGGTAATGGTGTGTAAAAATTTACTGATTGCAATGGGGGAGAAAAGTACGTCCCAGAAATTGATCATCTCATTCCGGGCAGTATCCGGATTGAAATGCATCCCGGCAGGATATTGCATCCATGCGTTGGCAACCAGGATCCAGAGTGCGGAAAGATTAGCCCCGAAAGCCACCAGCCAGGTCGATAGCAGGTGAAACTTTTTACTGATCTTGTTCCAGCCGAAGAACATGACGGCCACAAAGGTCGATTCGAGAAAAAATGCCATGATCCCTTCGATAGCCAGCGGAGCACCGAAGATGTCTCCCACAAACCACGAATAATTCGACCAGTTGGTGCCAAATTGAAACTCCAGGATTATTCCCGTAGCCACACCGATCGCAAAATTGATCCCGAAAAGCGTCATCCAGAATTTGGTGAGCCTTTTCCATTGCTCATTTCCGGTTCGTACATAAATGGTTTCCATGAACGCCACCAGAAAACCAAGCCCCAGCGTAAGGGGCACAAAGATCCAGTGGTACAACGCCGTTAACGCAAACTGCGCCCGCGACCAGTCCACCAGTGTTAAATCCATTTGTTCCAGCATACTGTCTATTATTTGGTTAGTTGTTCCAGCACATAATTTCCCCGCTCACCATCCGTGTTAAATTTTGTCTTCAGAATGTCGGGGAAGAAAAATATCCGGAGTATGACAAAAAAGATAAAAAGTTTAATGAGAATTATGATCCAGAGCCGCTTTCCGACAGTCATCGACTGGAACCCTTCCAGGTAAAAGAGATAAATTTGTCTGATTATTCTCATGGGGGCCCTGAGTGAATAACCAAATTTAGATAATTATTCAATTGATGTTAATAGTTTCACAAAAAAAATAAATCTTTTTGTACTTAATTACTTCTATGCTTGATTTGCAATGAAATATAATGCCGGATATGTTTCAGACCATTTGAAATTGGAAACAAAAAATGTGAATGACGGAGGTCGGGACGGGCATTTTGGGAAAAAAACGTATTTTAACTCGCTGCAATGCCCGCTTAACCAACCATGATTCCTGTAAAACCATGCAACGCATTTCTTCTCTGAGAGGCCGGGTTTTGGTGATATCCGTCCTCCTGATTTTCACCACGTTGAATGCTTCAGAGCCTGTCATTCCCATGGATCCCGAGATTGGAATCGACGGTCATCTGGGTGATACAATACCTGCAAAGGTTATCCTGTTTGATGAAAACAACCAGCCCGTTGAATTGGGAACACTCATTGACAAGCCAACCATCATCAGTTTTGTTTACTATCGTTGCCCGGGGATCTGTTCCCCGCTGATGGATGGCATAGCCGAAGTGATCGGGAAATCGGATCTTAAACCCGGAACAGATTATCAGGTTCTTACGATCAGTTTTAACCCGGCCGAAGGCTCTGATCTGGCAGTGAAGAAAAAGATGAACTACCTCAACATGGTGAAGGTGCCCGGGGCAAAGGAGGGCTGGCGTTTCTTTACAGCCGACAGTGCCAATATTGCTGTTGTCACCGACGCATTGGGATTTCACTACAAGCGGATGGGAAATGATTTCCTCCATGCCGCAGGTCTGATTGTTGTAAGTCCAAAAGGAAAGATTACACGGTATCTGCAGGGAACCTATTTCCTCCCCTTTGAATTTAAAATGGCTCTTATCGAGTCGGCCGACGGGAAAGTAGGGCCCACCATTAATAAGGTGCTGCAATACTGTTACAGTTATGACCCTCGCGGACAGCAGTATGTGATGAATGTCACCAAAATCTCCGCCTTCCTGATACTTTCAATCCTGCTGTTGTTTTTCGGGTACATGGGTATCCGCCCTCTGTTTCGAAAAAATGTCACTTCTAAAACCTCCTGATAGCTATGTCTTCAGAATCTACTCCATATGTGAGCTACCTGAAACACCAGGGAAAATATAAGGGCCTGCTGGGCTGGATTTTCTCTGTGGACCATAAACGGATCGGGTTGCTGTACCTGTATTCCATCATGACCTTTTTTATTGTTGGTGTATTACTCGGGCTTTCGATGAAGCTGGAGCTGATAGCACCCGGGAAGACGATCATGGGGCCGCAGGCCTACAACGGGGTTTTTACCCTGCATGGCGTGATCATGATCTTTCTGATTGTAGTTCCGGGTTTACCGGCCATCTTCGGGAATTTCTTCCTGCCGCTCATGATAGGCGCGAAGGATGTTGCCTTCCCCCGGCTGAACCTTCTTTCCTGGTGGGTGTATGTGTTGGGAGCAATTATTGCCATCAGTTCACAATTTATGGGTGGTGGGCCCCCTGATACCGGCTGGACCTTTTACGCGCCCTACAGTTTCAAGACTCAAACCAATGTGCTTCCGGCAGTGCTGGGTGCCTTTGTCCTGGGTTTTTCATCCATCCTAACCGGTATTAATTTCATCACCACCATCCACAGGATGCGGGCTAAAGGGATGACCTGGTTCAAGATGCCGCTCTTCCCCTGGGCTCTCTATGCCACCGCCTGGATTCAGTTGCTTGCAACTCCTATCGTTGGTATCACACTTCTGATGATTGTGGCAGAACGGACCCTGGGCATCGGTTTCTTCGATCCCACCCTGGGGGGTGATCCTATCCTGTATCAGCACCTGTTCTGGATTTATTCGCATCCGGCGGTCTATATCATGATCCTGCCGGCGATGGGGGCTATTTCAGAAATCATTCCGGTATTTGCACGTAAATCCATCTTCGGGTACAAAGCCATCGTGGTATCCTCACTGGCCATTGCCTTTGTTGGATATTTCGTCTGGGGACATCATATGTTCACTTCGGGGATGAGCCGTGCCTCCCTGTATGCCTTCTCACTGCTCACCTTCATCGTTGCCATACCAAGTGCCATCAAGGTCTTTAACTGGGTTGCCACCTTGTATAAAGGATCCATCAACATGCAAACCCCGTTTTACTGGGCGGCATCCTTCATTTTCGTATTCATGATCGGAGGACTCTCGGGCATCGTGCTTGGCTCGGTGGCTACCGACATGCACCTGCACGACACGCAGTTTGTGGTGTCTCATTTTCACTTTATCATTTTTGGCGGGGTGGGCTTTGCCTTTATGGGTGCCATTCATTACTGGTTCCCCAAGATGTTCGGCCGTATGTATGATACCTCCTGGGCCAATACAGGCTGGCTGATCTTTTTCATTGGTTTTACCACCTTGTACACCCCCATGCTGTACTTGGGAATTGCCGGGATGCCCAGGCGTTATTACGATTACCTGCCTATGTTCCACGGTGCCAATATCATCTCCTCATTAGGGGCTTTCGTAATGGTTGCCGGCTTGCTTATTATCATTGTCAACCTGATACGCTCGGCACGGCACGGTGCTCCGGCAACTGCCAATCCATGGGAAGGGAAAACCCTCGAATGGACCATCCCCTCTCCCCCACCCCTTGAGAATTTTGAAGTAGAGCCGGTGGTGGAAAAACATCCTTACGATTACAGATAATCCTTACCAGCATGGAACATACCAATACGCAGACACATGTACACCGTGACGACGAGGCATCCAAAATCGGGATGTGGATGTTTATTTTCACCGAACTACTCCTCTTCGGCGGCCTGTTCATTGTATATTCAGTTTACCGCTTCCGCAACCAGGAAGCATTTGCCATGGCAGCCCGCGAACTTAATCTCACCATCGGGATTGTTAATACGGTGATTCTTATGGCCAGCGCGGCCTTTATCGGCATGGCCACCGTTGCCATGCGACAGGGAAAGAAAAAACTCACCCTGGCCCTTATCTGGGCAAGCATCCTGCTGGGGATCGTCTTCCTGGTGAACAAATATTTTGAGTGGGATCTGAAAATTGCTCACGGACTCTTCCCCGGCAGCGAACACCTGCATGAACTTGGTCACGGTGATACTCTTTTCTTCGGATTGTATTTTTTCATGACCGGACTGCACGCCCTGCACCTCCTCATCGGACTGGCTTTTATGGGTTTTATGCTGGCCTTCGTGGGGAAGGGGAAAATAAACTCCGGCAATCAGGTACAGTTGGACAACTGCAGCCTTTACTGGCACCTGGTGGACCTCATCTGGATCTTTCTCTTTCCTCTCTTCTATCTCATTGCATAAAAATGGAAAATCATGAGTGCTGAAAAATCACATATCACCGGTTATAAAACCTATCTGGTCATTTTCCTGGCCATGATCGCCCTGTTGGCCGTATCTGTTGGCCTGTCACGTATCGAACTGGGTCCGTTGGGAGTTTTTGTGCTACTGGCGGTAGCCATTGTGCAGGCTGTGATCATCCTCTTATGGTCCATGCACCTGCGCTTCGACCAGAAAATCTACCTCATATTTGTGGTTCTTGTATTCCTTGTATTTACAGCCGTTGTGGTAATTACCTTCTTAGACTATTTATTCCGTTAAGCTATGTTCTCAAACGCATCTACCTTTGTAAAAGGGATTGACAAAACCTTTGCGCTGATCTTCGGCATCGAACTATTCTTTTTTCTGCTGGTAATGGTAGCCATGCTTTGGTTCATTTACCGGTACAACAAAAAGCGTAACCCGGTGCCGAGCCACATCGAAGGAAGTGTAACCCTGGAAATCATCTGGACGGTGATACCGACGGCGCTGGTGCTTCTCATGTTCTTTTTCGGCTGGACCCAATACGTGCCAGTGCTTAAGGCACCGAAAGATGCATTTACAGTGAACAGCACAGCACGCATGTGGAGCTGGACCTTCCGCTATGATAATGGCCGGATAACAGACACCCTGTATGTTCCGATGGGCAAACCGGTGAAGATCCGGCTGGAAGCTGCCGATGTGATCCACTCCCTCTACATACCTGCCTTCAGGCAGAAAATGGATGTGGTACCCGGCAAACCCGGTGAGATGTGGTTTGAAGCCCAGAATCCCGGTCGTCATGAGTTATTCTGCGCGGAATATTGCGGACTGAAACACTCCTATATGGGCACCGAGGTGGTAGTAATGCCACAGGATGAATTCAATAAATGGTATACCGATACCACTGCTGTTACCACACCTGCAGCGGGTGGAAAAACGATCATGCCAGGCCTTGACCTGATCACCAGAAACGGTTGCGTCGCCTGTCATTCCAACGACGGTTCAAAGATTGTCGGTCCGTCTTTCAAAGGCATCTACGGCCACGAAGTGGAAGTAATAACGAAGGGCAAAGAACGTAAGCTGATCGTAGACGATGCTTATATCCTGAAGTCGATCTATGAACCGGAAGCCGACCAGGTGAAAGGATACCCGAAGGGACAGATGAGTTCCTATAAGGGACAGATCAGCGAAGAACAGGTGAAGCAGATCATTGAGTACATCAAGAGTCTGAATGAGTAATAACGGCAACCGGCAAACCTTCTCCCGTCTGGTGCTCTCCCTGGGAAAGGTCACCATCTCATTTTCCGTAGCACTCACCACCCTTACGGGCTTTCTCGCAGCAGGAGGCGGATTCAGCCTGAAACTGCTCGCTGCTGCAGGAGGGGTATTTATCCTGGCCTCGGGAGCCTCTGCCCTCAACCAGGTACAGGAACATCTCACCGACGCCCTGATGGCACGCACACGCTACAGGCCTCTCCCCGCAGGCTACATGAGCCGTCGTACCGGATTCATCCTGGCCCTGGTGATGATCCTGATTGGTGCCCTGATCCTGTGGATGAGCACTCCATTGAGCAGCCTGATTCTCGCTCTGCTCACGGTTTTCTGGTACAACGGAGTATATACCCCTCTTAAAAAAATAACTGCCTTCGCGGTGTTCCCGGGAGCACTGGTAGGCGCGCGGCCTCCCATGATTGGCTGGACTGCAGCCGGTGGAGACCTTTGGGCAGTGGGAAATATCTCGATAGCCTTTTTCTTTTTCATGGCCCAGATGCCCCATTTCTGGATCATCAGCCTGCGTTCAGGGGAGGATTATAAACGGGCCGGATTTCCTGTTGTGACCAGTTATTTCACGGAGACCCAGCTATTACGCCTCACCCTTTTCTGGACCGGTTGCACCGTACTTTCATCCCTTGCTCTTCCCATGGGCGGGATCTTTAACGATCCGGTAAGCCTCACCATCCTTGTACTTTCCGGGATCTTTTTCTTCTCCCTGCTGGCCCGTGTACTCGTTTTCAAACCCGGGTCCAAAGCCCTTACCTATTCTTTTATACTGCTCAGTTCGTATGTACTATTTGTCATGATCTTCATCAGCACCTGGGCCATCCTGCAATAAAAGTTCGCAGGAGGATAAGGGAGAAGTTTTATCATTATCTTCGTTTTTGGATCACCAAACTTTCGTTATATGAAAAACATCATCCCTGTCCTGTTTGTAATGATCATAGCCTTTTCCTGCTCAGGTAAGCAAGCTGAAAAACAAACTGCCGTGGAACCGGCACAGGTAAGCAAGGAAAACGCGCTCACCCTGGAGTTCCAGGTGAATGGAATGACTTGTACCGGTTGCGAGAATACAGTAACCAAATCCATCCAGGCCTTGCCCGGGATAGCCGAAGTAAAAGCCTCCTGGCAGGATTCACTTACCACCGTTACCTTCGACAAGACCCTCTCAAAACCCGAAGAGATCAAGGCAGCCATTGAAGCAAAGGGTTATGAGGTGAAGGGATGGAAAGTACTGGAATAATTACCCTGCAAACCACTAACTATTCCTGCCTGTGCCGGCACCTCACCATCTGATCCGGCATCGCAGGAATATTTTTATCCACTTTAATAAATTCTTTATCATGAGACATTTTTTTTCTGCTTTTGCAGTTGTTCTGTTTTGTCTTTCTGCAGGTGCGCAGGAGGATGCGCGGGAACGCGGACTCCGGGTTATTAACCAGGACCTGATCAAAGGTCAGCTGGGATTTCTCTCTTCCGACTGGACCCTGGGCAGGGGTACCGGATCTGAAGGCGAGTATATGGCCGGTGATTACCTGGCCAGCCTCTTTCGCATTTATGGTATCAAGCCGGGTGGTGACATGCCCCAGCTGCGCTCCACCGGGCGTATGCAGCGGAATCCGGGTCCGCGGGTAACTCCGGAACGCAGTTATTTCCAGGAGTTCAACCTGGTGGAATATACTCCCGGCGAACAGCAGGAATTTTCAATCATTCAGGAAAGCAAGACAGGAAGCTCCCGTCAGAATTTTCAGTATCGTACAGATTTTTCCGTTGATGTAAGTGATATAGGAGTTGATCTAACCAGTTCACTGGTTTTTGTCGGGTACGGATTAGCGATGGACTCCCTGCAATACAACGATTTCAAGGGACTGGACCTGAAAGGAAAAACAATTATCCGTATAAGCGGGTACCCGGGTGTGCGTGATTCGGCCTCGGCTGCCTTTAAAAAATTCCAACCCCGCGACCGGGCGGCTACTCAGGCCCTCAATGAGGCAAAAAGTAATTCCGCCCGCCAGTCCGGTGCAGTTGCAGTTATTGAAATTACCCCCGGCATTGACCCCTCGGCCTCCTGGGCTTCCAATGTCCCCTTCCGCTTTAACACCGCCACTTACGAGGGAGACAAAGATCCTTCGCAGGTTTACAGGCAAAGGATGCAGGAACCGGGTGACTCCATCAGCGCAGCTCTTCCACGTATCATCCTCTCACCACGCGCTCTAAAGGCCCTGCTCGATGGTACAGGCATTGACGTGAAAGCTTTTGAGTCTGCCGTGAGTAAAACCTTGAAACCGGCTTCCCGTGAGATTGCCGGGAAGAAAATTCAACTGGTGACCAGTGTTAAAACCCGCCTTGTCCGTACCCGCAATGTGATCGGGATTATCGAAGGTGAAGATACCAGCAAAATCATCGTAGCAGGAGGTCATTACGACCACCTGGGAACCCGTGACGGGTATATCTATAACGGAGCCGATGACAATGCCTCCGGAACAGTTGGTGTACTCTCCATTGCCAGGGCGTTCGCAGCATCCGGCATCAAACCCAAATACACCATGGTTTTCGCCTGCTGGACGGCTGAAGAAAAAGGCCTAATCGGGTCAGAACATTTTGTAAATAAAACATACCGTCCGGAGGAGAAAATCCTGCTCAACCTAAACTACGATATGATCTCGCGCAACGATGATAACGATAGTTTGAAAAACCGCTGTTCCATGGTGTACACCAAGCCCTTCAAGGTATTGGAGGATTTGACCCGGGAAAATGTGAAGAGCAACAAACTGAACCTGGAAGTAAGTTTCCGTCCTGCGGACAAACCCCGCGGTGGCAGCGATCATACCCCCTTTGCTGAAAAAGGCATTCCGGTAATGTACTTCATGGCAGGCTTCCCCGAGGAATATCACACCCCCTATGATCATATCGAAAAGGTTGACATCGATAAGATCGTGCGGATCACCCGCCTGGGCTATCTTAACCTGTTTGATATCGCAACAGGAAAAGTTGTTCTAAAAAAATAAGGGCCGGGTTAAACTTTTTCTTCCTGCGCTTGTCAAAGGTTCATGAAAAATACGAACCCATGAAAAAAATGATTTTCACCACCGCGATGATTTTTCTGTTTTCTGCAGGAATAAGTTTTGCACAGAATGCCACGCCCGGCGTGGGTGGACGGCAGGTTCGCCAGCATGCCCGGATAAACGAGGGAACCCGGAGCGGAGAACTTACCCGGCCGGAAGCCAGGAGACTGCGTAATGAGCAACGCAAAATCCAGATTGAGAAAAAAATGGCGAAGGCAGACGGGAAGGTTACACCCTCCGAACGCAGGTTCCTGCGCCATGAACAGCGGAAGGCCAACAGGCATATTCATCGTCAGAAAAATGATGCGCAGCAACGGTAGGTGCCTCGCCCGCCTATAATTAGGGCAGGCTGCATATTTACTACATCAACCCGGTTATAGACAGGGACTAGCTCAAGTCCCTATTCTATCACCGGGTTTTTGACTTTAACCATTCAAACTGCAAGAATTCGGCTGGTTTGATATTACCTTGTAATTGACCCCTATTGCTTCATTTACCATCAGAATTGGGATTGGCATTGAAATGCTGATTGAGGTAAGTGGTGATATTCTTATATGGAAGAACAATTCTCTCATGGTTTGCATTCCCGTGATTCCATTTTAAAAAATGCAATTTCTACCCAGGTAGAAATAGATAGCACACAGATGACACGGATTGAACGGATGATCACGGGTCTTAATCCGCGTTAATCCTTGTTTTCCGTGTTTATCCGTGTTCTATTATTTTAACATTGAAAGCAAAATTTCACCTTCAGGAATTCAATGCAGAGATTGCTCAAATATATCGCATCAATATTTTCCGATCAGTTCAACCTGACCCGCAGCTATGGAAACAATGAACTGATTATCCCTTTGGTGCAGGCAAACAGATTATGCCAGTTTCTTTACTGATTACCGGATTTAACACAGCCCGCTACCCGTCTCATCAATTTGACTATCTATTCATTACACCATTCACAGGGGCATTTGTGTTTTAGAGCATGTTTTCGGTTTATGGAAAATGCTAAATTGCATCCGCAAAAAAGAAATTATACTAACTGACTAACTAACTATTCCAGGCAGGAGCTGATCTGATAACGGATCAGCTCCTGTTGTTTTTAGGCTCTTATTTCAATAAAAGAATCAACCAGCTGAGCAGGAAAAGCTGGTCCGCCACCACCCCTGCCCATGCAGCCATTCGTGGTTTGTTCAGGCTGGCCAGTAGTAGAAAATGCCCCAGGCTAATAATACCAGTTGTGGCAAAAACGAATTGACTCACAACTCCCTCCATTAAAATTGCACAAACAATCGCAAGCAGAACTCCTCCGGCTGTCACTGCCATTCCCACCATACGCGCAGCATTCCATCCATAGCGTACTGCAAAACTGCTTCGCCCTGCGACCCGGTCAGTTTCCAGATCGAGACAGGAAAAAAGCAATACATTGCCCAAAACAACCAAAAAAAACAAGAGCAGATAAATTCCTCCGGACCAATGAAAATTCCCGGCATGCAATACCGGATACCCTGCCACAGCCAGCGTATAAATAAGTGCTATCCCCGGCTCCCTGAAAAAGATCCTTTTGGCACGCCTGCTTAGATGAAGCCAGAAATAAATGATCAGGGGTATGATGAGAGCCAGTCCGAATTTAAAAATACCTGCATGTGCCAAAAAAACGGCAGCGATAATCCACGCGGCTCCCTGAACGCCTAACAGGACCAGGAGGAGCTTGCGGTGCCCGGCGTAATACTGATACCTGCTGCTGGAACCTGCTGCCAGGAACCCATCAGCCAGGTGATCGAAGGTATAAATGATCCATACGGTGAGCGGCAGCAAAATCCACCAGAGAGTGGGACAGGCAACACCGGCAAATTGGGCCGACATCCATGATCCCCCGGCGGCTCCCAGCACTATGTCAAGGCTGTAAAGGCGATAAATTCTGAAATAAGTCACGAGTTCAAAGTTCAAGGTTCCGGGTCCGACATTGAACAAACAACACGGAACCCGGAACACGGAACCCGCCCCCAAAAAGGGTCGGGCAGGCCCGGAACACTTTTAAACAAATTGATGTTCTATACTCTCTTCCAGGTAAGGATGGTTTTTCGGGATAAGGGAAGTACGACGCAGTGTGAGCAGTACTACCAGTAAAAACAAGGCGGCAAAACCCAGCCAGGAGGCAATCTCCAGGAGGCCCGGGACAGCTGAGCCCTTGCTTCCCGGCATGATGGAAATATAGAGATCGATATACTGTCCTGCAACCAGCAACATGGTTACTGCAGCAAGCAGTTTCCTGCTGCGGCTCAGGGCCGGGGGCAGCAGGATGGTAAAGGGGATAGCCCAGTTGATGATGATATCCAGCCAGAATAAGACTCTCCACTCGGGCTGCCAGCGTACATGATAATAAATCGTTTCTTCGGGGATGTTGCCATACCATATCAGCGTGAACTGCGAAAACCAGAAATAGCCGTAGATGATGGACAACATAAACACATAGCGCGTGAAGTCGTGTACATGGAAGGAATTGAGAAAGGGGAAATAGCCGAATGCATTCAACACAAGAATAATCAGAATAAGGGTGGCGCTCCCGTGGTAAAAGGCTGCCACAAAACTCTTAAGCGCAAACAGGGTGCTGTACCAGTGCACATCGATCGACATCAGCCAGTCGACAGAAAAGAGCGAAAAGGAAAATCCCAGGATGAAAATATGTATTTTGGAATACCATTCACTCTTCTCAAAATAACGCGTACCACCGGTTACATCTTCCTTTTGGGAAGCCCTGCGAAGCAGCCAGGTCATGAGTATCCAGAGAGCAAAAAACACTACCAGTCGCACATAGGCAAAGGGAAGGTTCAGGTAGCCCGATTTGGCGGCGATGATTGCGTCTTCCTGAGCAGCCTCATGATGAGCCCAGTGATACAGGTAACCGGCTCCCAGCCCGATGAAGAGGAAGAACAGGGCTGCCACCGGCACCCAGGCCATCATGGCTTCCGGTACTCTCTTGAATGCTGCCGACCAGCCAGACTGACTGATATACTGAAGGGCAACAAAAAAAGAAGCTCCCATCGCCAGGGAAAGAAAATAAAAATTGTTGAGCAGGAAATCAGCCCAGGCCTGCGAGGGATTGGTAATCAATCCCCAGACCAGGATTCCCAGTCCGGCTGCTGCAATTACTCCGAGGCATATAAGCAACCAGCGCGGAACAATAAGCTTATCATTCATGGCGATGCATTTTTATTTTTTCACTGAATCTTTCTGTAGTTCGCGGATGTAAAGGATAATCTTCCACCGGTCCTCGGGTTTAATCTGTACTCCATAGGCTCCCATGGCCCCCCATCCCAGGGTGATATTATGATACAGTTCTCCATCTGCTTTCTTCACCACCCGCTCGGTGAGCAAGGACTTGGGTGGCAGAATATATTTGCCCGATGTATAAAGATATCCCTTCCCATCTCCCTGCTCTCCATGGCAGATGGCACAATAGATCCTGAATTCTTCTTTTCCCCGTGCCAGATTGGCTTCATTTGCCTCCACAGAATTCACCAGTTCCTTCCCGGCCCGTGCAGCCTCTTCCTCATTCTTTTCATAGGTAAACGGTATCATCCCGCGCGGAATGGTTCCCTTCACAGGCTCGATCAGGGTTTTCCCATCGGCTGTGTTAGGGTTGGGCGCATAGGTTTCATAGGCATACGAATAAGCCATATCAGGGAAATAATCCCAACCCGGAGAATTATTATCGCGGTCGCAGGCAGCAAGCAGCAACACTGTAAAAATCCAGGAATGATAAACTATCCGGGAAAATTGCTTAGTCTTCATGCGAATTGTTTTTCGTGTTATACACTTCTACGGCCCCGTGTTTTTTAAGGATGGTCTCACTCTCCTCACCGGGTTCAGCCACAATCAGAAAATGGTCATCGGTGGCCCGTACGTCAATCACCTCGGCCTTTTGCCCTGGGAAAAGCCTGGAGCGGACCGAGAAGGTAAAAAGACTGAGTATGGTGATTGTGAAAATGGTAAGGATAAGTGTGATGATGATGAAGGAAGGAAAAGCATTGAATGGTTTACCGCCATAATTGATAGGCCAGGATTTAACGGCAGCCCAGTAAAGGAAACTAAGCACTGCCGTGGCTCCCATCCACCCGTACAGATAGGCCATGGCCGGCAGACGCGAATGTTTCCCGACCATCTCCAGCGCCTCCGTCACCGGGTAGGGTGTGTAAATATCCACAATCCCTTTCCCCTTTTCTTTCATTTCGTGCAGGGCTGCGACGAGTTGCTCCTCCTCGCTGAAAACCCCAACCAGCTTTGTGTTGTCCATGAGCTGCTGTATTAATCAGTTTTCCGGTTAAGCTTCAATACTCCCTTCACCTCACTAATGGCGATCATGGGTACATATTTGAAGAAGAGCATCACCCCAACGGTGAAGATCCCTATAGTACCTGCATATACACCGATATCAACCAGGGTAGGCGAATACGACACCCAGGTGGAAGGGAGATAATCTCTGCTGAGTGAGGTAACGATAATGTTATACCGTTCATACCACATCCCGATATTTATTGCAATGGATATGATGAAAAGTGCCAGGAGGTTTTCCCGTATCTTTTTGAACCAGAAAAGTTGCGGGATTACGGCATTGCATATTACCATGGCCCAGAACTGGAAGGCATAGGTGCCGGTGATCCTGTTCTGGAAGAACATATACTGTTCGTAGGGATTGGATGAGTAGTAGGCTATGAAAACTTCCGTGGCATAAGCCGTCCCCATGATGAGTGAGATGAATGTAAGAATCTTGGCAATTGCATTAAGGTGCGATCCGGTGATGTATGCATCCATCTTATACAACCAACGCATAAAAATGGTAAGGGTGAGCACCATGGCAAAGCCTGAGAAGATCGCACCCACCACAAAATATGGAGGAAAGAGTGTGGTGTGCCAGCCAATAATCACTGATGAGGCAAAGTCGGTGGATACGATGGAATGCACCGAAACCACGAGTACGGCAGCAATCCCTCCCAGAACGAATGCCAGTGCCTCAAAGCGCTTCCAGTTGCCCAGCGAACCAGTCCATCCCATCGCAAAAAATCCATACACAGCCTTTTTCAGTTTGCTGGTGGCACGATCGCGCACGGTGGCAAAATCGGGCAGCATACCGAGGTACCAGAAAGAAGCGGAAATGAGCAGGTAAGTTGAGATCGCGATGAAGTCCCAGAAAAGCGGTGAGTTGAAATTTACCCAGAGCGGACCACGGGTGTTGGGTAAGGGGAAAATGTAAAAGGCCAGCCAGACACGTCCCATATGTAGAGCCGGGAAAAGTGCTGCACAGATAACAGCAAAAACCGTCATGGCTTCGGCCGCACGGTTAATAGAAGTCCTCCAGCGTTGCCTCAGGATAAGCAGAAAAATCGAAAATGCCGTCCCTGCATGCCCGATACCGATCCACCATACAAAGTTAATGATGTCCCAACCCCAGCCCACACTGTTATTCAAACCCCAGGTGCCGATGCCGGTGCTCACAGTGACATAAATGGCCCAGAAGCCATATACAGCCATGAGTGAGGCCACCGCCATCACCCCGTACCACCAGGTTGGTGTCCGCTGATCGATTGGTAAGAGAATATCGGTGGTGATTTGCCCCAGGCTTTTCTTCCCCGAGATCAATGAACCGCGTACATCTGTTTTATACATAAGCTCTTGTTCTTTTCAAATCAAAACATCAGGCCTTGCTGTTTCGCACAAGGGTCATATATCCCACGGTGGGCAAGGTGTGCAGATCCTCCAGCAGGTGGTAATGACGTTTCACCTGGTACATTTTCGATACTTTGCTGTCGGGATTATTCAGATCACCGAAGACAATTGCCTTCGAGGGGCATACCTGCATACAGGCAGTCTGTATCTCCCCATCGGCCACCACCCTGTTCTCCAGTTTGGCCTGCAGTTTCTTTTCCTGTATCCGCTGAATGCAGAGTGAACATTTCTCTACCACACCCCGCTCACGCACGGTCACATCGGGATTCAGAGCCATGCGGCCTAGATCCGAATTCTGGTTGAAGTCGAAGGCCTTGTTATCCACATACCTGAACCAGTTGAACCGGCGTACCTTATATGGACAGTTATTGATGCAGTAACGCGTACCGATGCAGCGGTTATAGGCCATCTGGTTCAACCCGTCCTGACTGTGATTGGTTGCCGACACCGGACAAACATTCTCACAGGGAGCATTGTCGCAATGCTGGCACATCACCGGCTGATAAACTACCTCAGGATTTTCGGGTGCTCCCCGGTAATACCTGTCAATGCGGATCCAGTGCATGATGCGGCGTTTCTTCACCTGTTCCTTGCCAACAACTGCAACATTATTTTCACTCTGGCAGGCAATCACACAGGCACTGCATCCGGTGCATGAGTTCAGATCGATGGCCATACCCCAGTTATACCCGGGAAATTTCACCTCAGGATACAGGGTCTGGTGATGGGCTTCAAACTCTTCGTGCATCTCATTTCCCGAAGACGGATTCTGTTTGTATTCTTCCAGGCTTGTCTCCCTTACTATCGGTCGTCCCTCCATATTGAAATGGGTCTGCGAGGCTGCAAATTCATGCTTCTTCGCCGTTTTCTCCCATTTGATCCCGGATACCCAGGTACTTCTCACCCCGTTTCGCAGTGGAATGAACGGATGGATATCTGCTCCCACTCCCTGTGCCACCTTGCCTGCAACAGTCCTTCCGTAGTGCAGAGCCACAGAAATACTTCCTGCAGCCTGCCCGGGCTGAACATACACCGGCAGTTCCACCTGCCCTCCGAGTAATATCACATCACCGGTTACCAGGCCCTGGCTCTCAGCCCACTGCGGGGAACAGGCCGCATAATTATCCCAGGTTACCGTACTCACCGGGTCGGGTAGCTCCTGCAGCCAGGGATTATTCGACTGACTGCCGGAGGATAATCCTACATTTTCATAAAAAGATACTGTCAATCCACCATCCTGCACATCCTCCGGTCTTATCTTTTCCAGTATAGCCTGAGCTTCACTTTTCATTGCAGGCGCGGCAGTGCCTTTTGCTTCGCCCTCGAGTATTCCCCGCTGGAGAAAAGCCGTCCAATCGGTTACGCCTGACCAGATTTCGCTTATAAGATCATGAAAGTTGGTCTGCTCTCCCGCCCAGCGCAGAAGACTGTCAGCGGCCTGGCGGGTATCACCCAACGGATGAATGACCGGTTGTGAGAGACTGACTATCCCGCTGTACGGCTCATGATCACCCCAGGATTCGAGCAGGTGATGATCAGGGCAAACAATGCCGGCCATCACGGAAGTCTCATCGGGCGTGCCTGACAGGCTCACAACAAGTTCAGCTTTCTTTACTGCATCGGCAAAGCCCTTGCGGTCGGGCCAGAGAAAAGCAGGATTCACTCCATGGATGAGCAGAGCACCAACATTTCCCTGGTTCAGGTCCTGTATCAGCCCGTTCATCTCCTCGTCTGTGCCCTGCCGGACAAGCATCGCAGGATTAAATGAGAGTGTATTCCCATAGTTTCCCAGCAATACATTGATGGCATTTACAAGAATCTGGTTTTCGGTATCGGCGGAGCCGGACAGCACGAGTGATTCTCCCCTGGCGGCCTCAAGACGCGTGATCAGTTCTGAAAGATCGACCGGTGGCTTCACAGTTACCTCCCTGCCGCTTAACTGCTGCCAGAGGGCAAGAAGAATAGTTTTTTCATCGGAAGGAAGGATGGGATAACGCTTGTCGGCATTGGCTCCGGTAATCGAGAACCCGCTCTCCATCTGCACGTGCCAGGACATTGCACGCGTACCATCCGGATTTCTGCGTTGCACATAACGCCTGGTAAACTCCGTCGGCATCAGCCAGGTTCCAAGAAAATCCGCTCCAAAATTCAGGATGACAGACGCATTTTCAAATAAATAAGAAGGCAGCGCCTTCAGCCCGAAACATGCGTCATTGGCCAGTAACATGCCGGCAGCGGGAGAATGATCGAAGACCAGGTATTGTGCAGTGGGATATTTTTTTGTGAAGCGGTTAAGCACCTCGCGGAAGGCAGGACTGATGACGGTGGGTCCGAGGATCACTATTTTCTTCCCTTCCTTAGCAATTTTTTCCAATCCTGTCATCACAGCCTGATCGGCATCCTGCCAGGATACCTGTTTCCCATCGCGAAGCGGACCCCTGTAACGGGCATTATCATATAAGCTCAGTACAGATGCCTGTACGCGTGCACTGGTTCCACCCCCTGTGAGCCGGCTCAGGTCATTGCCTTCTATTTTTATGGGCCGCCCGTCGCGCACCTTCACAACCACCGGGCACCATTCACTCCCGTCAAAGTAAGTGCTGGCAATAGTTTGCAACACCCGGGGTTACCTCCTCGGGTTTGATGAGATAGGGAATTGCCTTTTGCACAGGACGCTCACAACTGGCAGCAGCAACGGCTGCCGTAAGACTGAATCCGGCCAGCTTGAGAAAATCACGCCGCGATGAGGGAACTGCAGAGGCCTTCCCTTGTACCAGGTCGAGCGCATAGTTTTTCTCTTCTGCATTCATCAGTTCGGAGTGATGCTCCTCCTCCTTGCCAGTGTACTGTTCAATACTTTTCCAATATTTATCCATCCTGCAAGATTTTTCCGATTTTACTTTTTTACCTGTGTCATGCATTTCAAAAGCAGGCATTTACTCATGCTGCCTTTAGTAATGGCATTTCATGCAATCAGTGCCACCTACGTCTTCTACTGTTACACGTTTTATTTCCCCGGTCTTCATTTTCTCATGAAACTCCTTCCAGGTGGCATAAAAAGCATTATCAATAAATTGCACTTCCCGTTCGCGGTGGCATTTTATGCAAAAGCCCATGGACAGGTCGCTTACCTGCTGCACCACATCCATTTTCTCCACTGCTCCATGGCATTCGCGGCATTCCACCTTGCCTGCTCCCACATGCTGGGCATGCGAGAAGAATACAAAATCGGGAAGGTTATGAACCTTAATCCATTGGATGGGCCTGTTGCTGTCAATGGCCGAGTAGATTTTATTTATCTCGAATTTCCCGCTTCTGGGTCCTTCACGCACAACCATATGACAGTTCATGCACACGCCTGCCGAAGGGATCCCCGCTGCTTTGCTTTGTTCAACTGTGCTGTGGCAATATTTGCAGTCAATCTTATTCCCCTCCACATGCACCTTGTGCGAGAACTTAATGGGTTGCAGCGGAACATAATTCTGGGATCTGCCGATGGCAATCGCCTCCCGGGACACAACAAACACCTGCCAGCCACCCAATCCCAGCAGCACAATAACATGCAACAGTTTGAACCGTATTTTATGAAATACCAGGAGGTCGGCAGTGACCAGCAAGGCAATTACCACGGAAAGGATGAACAGGAGAAGCCTTGCCATAAGGGGTTTCCTCACAGGAGGATCGCCCTTCGCCAGTTCATCCAGGTAAACTTTCAATTGGCCGATCTGCACCTCATCCAGTTGGATATCTGCATGGGCTTCCGACATTCGTTTTCCACCCGGCTGCAGCAAAACAGCAGCCAGTGATTTGGCGTCGCGCCGGCTGAATTTGGTTGCGATATCATATGCGGAGGGATTCCAGTTTAAGGTATCGATGTAAGAGGTGCTATGGCAGGAGGCACAGTTCACGGTATTGCTGCCGGTGGTGATCAATCCCTTGAACAATCTTTCACCCAGTTTGAGATCTTCATGCGAAACCTGGATCATGGAATCCTTCCGGGACGCCTGGGAAACAGTATCAGTTTCTGCCCTGAGAGTTCCCTGCAGAAGAAAGACGAGGAACACTGCAGAAGTAAGCAAGCGGTTAATCATACACGGTAGTTTATTATGCCATTTCCGGTCCTGCCGGGCCGTCAGCCATGGTTTCTTCAAATATAAACAATAGACCCGATTCCTGCCACCATTTTTTCTTCGCCAATGGTCTGAATTATTCATTTTAATCATTTTCGTACATATTTACTTATTTATAAGCAAATTATGCGATTCACATGGTTTAGGGGGATACCTTATTTAAAAAGGTGGATAAATCCCGACTGGGAAAGGGGGTGTTCCGGGTCGAGCGATTCGAGGGTATAATAATAGACTCCCGGGTACATTTCAACACCGGCAGTATTTTTACCGTCCCATTCGGGGAACTTACTTACGGTTTTGTACAGGAGAATTCCGTACCGGCTATAGATTTTGAAATCGTAGGTGGTAATACCATTCATTGCCGGGCTAACACGGTCATTGATCCCATCGCCGTTTGGAGTAAACACATTGGGCATCTGAACTTTTTCACTCACATTCACCATGCGTGTTGCTGTATCGGCGCAACCAAAATCATCCGTAACGATAAGTCGCACCGGGTACATCCCGGAAGTTGCATATTGGTGAAGGACCCTTGGTGTGCCAGCCGTGGTACTGTCATCACGGAAGGTCCATTCATATGTATAGCTGGCCGAGTCAACAGGCTGAACTGCTGCACGGAATATGTAATTAAATGATCCGGGTGCCAGGGTGTCGCTATAAACGAACCCGGCTGCCGGTACTTCACGCACCTTGATAAATTGCGATTCCACAACAGGTGTGCCTCCATTTACGGAGAGCGAAACATCGTACATGCCGGGCGAGTCGTATGAAACAGGCAGGGGTGTTACCCGGTGACTGGTATCCCCGTTGCCGAAACGCCATAGCATGGTTCCTGGTACCTCAGACCCCGTGTATGTGAACTGCACTGTGAGACTTCCGCATCCCTTGGTGGGTGTGCCGGAGAAACTAACCTGGCTGATAGTCTTTGCAGGATAGAGGCTGAAAAATAGGGCAACGAAAAGGATTGTTCGCGTCATGCCAATGGTTAGTCGGGTTAAATATAGCTATTTAAGCCTGATCTGAAGGTTTTTCACCAGTCAATTTTTCAACAATATGGAATGAATCGATGAACTCACGTGAAAACACCCGCAGGACGGTATACGAAGGAATAGCGGCGATCATACCCGGTATTCCCCACAAACTGCCGGCTGCAAGGATAACCAAAAATATCTCCAGGGGGTGTGCATGCACACTGCTGGAATAAATGAGCGGTTGAAAAACCATGTTGTCGATGAGATGTACGATACTGAAAACAAGAACCAGCCATATACCGGTCATGAGCAGGTGTTCAGCCCCGTTTGCGCTCAGTTCGGTGGCAAGGCCCACAAACATACCAAACACCGATCCGATGAACGGACCTACATAGGGGATTACAGTCAATACTCCTGCAAATACCGCAACCAGGATGGATTCTTTTAGCCCCAGCCCCGTGATTAACAGTCCGACAAGTATAAGAACCCCTACTCCGGTCATTTCCAATAATAATCCTGTAAAATATCTCATTAACAATTTCTTCGAAGAATATAACGCCCTTTTTACAGGTTCTTCATGTTTATTCGGTACTAATAACAATATCCATTTACCTGCAAGCTGTTGTTCCTTTAAAAAAAAGAATGTTATAAACGAAATGGAAAAGAATGCCACGAAGGCATTTCCCAGAAAACCGGCAAGACTGGAGAATAGTCCTGAAATGACCTGTGTATTAATTACCGAGCCGGCACTGTTGAGCAGGAATTCCCTTGTAGTGAATTCCTCCGGGAGTTTTAATCCGAAACGGTGCAGGAAGGCATCCAGGCTTACCAGCGAGGTACCGGCTTCATCGAGCAGGTCTTCCAGTCGAAGATTGGATAAGTCGCTCGCTTCCGAGAGAGCTACCGGTACAAAAAAGGTTACAAATCCGAGAATGATGGCCCACATAACCAGCAGGGTGATCATCGCGCCAACGCTGCGGGGCAGGTGAACCTTATTGCCTATTGGTCGGCTGAGAAAATCTACCAGCGGGCTGCCGATAAGGGCCAGCACACCCGAAATGGCAAGATATGCAACAATCGGGCGCAGGTACCAGACGAGTAAGCCCAGGACTGCCAGGATCAGGAACCAGATAATGTAGCGCAGGGTATTGTTCATGGGGAGGTGTTTTTGGAAGGATAAAATTAGTGAATCCTGATCAAGCTCTCACAATAAATGCCGTGTCAGAATAATTCTTGGTGACAAAATCAGCAGCAAATTCTACTCAGGTAAAATCCCGCCATCCTTTCAGAACAGGATGTCCCTTCGTTTCAGCAAATACCCATTGACAGACCAGCATCAATGATTCATCCGGGAAGAATCATCCATGCTGATGCGGGTAATAAATTCCTCCTTAATTCGCAGATAATAATCGGTCTGATACAAAACTTTTGTAACGAGATCTTTGGACTCCCAGGCAGTACTCCAGCTATCCCAGGCTCCTGGGTCTGTAAAGGGATTTTTGTTGTAATTTCCGGCAAATAAGGGTGTGAGAAGGATGTTGATTTGTCCACTAAAGTCCCGTACTGCGATACTGTCAAAATACCGGGAAAGCAGGGCCGGTGCACCCGGACCATTCTCATCTATTTCAAAGAGTTCCGTTTCCTGCTCCGTTTTCAATACATAATCTTTCCTGCTTCCAGGGTTTCCTGATGAAGCATATACACTCACCATCAAACTGTCATCCAGTTCATTTACAAGATAACCCAAGGTCAGATAGTGAATTTCTTTTTCATTAAAAAAATTCAAATCTGAACAGGAGCAAACCAGGCAGAAAAGTGCAGGCAGAAAATATCTTTTCATAGGCTAAGCGTATTGAAGTCATTATCCCAATAACCATTCACCTCTCTTCTTCCTTCTTTTATCTTTCATCCTTTTTTCCGATAAAGATCATATCCACCAGCACAGTCCCGTCGGGGTCGTGATAATCCTGCTTAACCATGCTTTCCAGGACCAAATCATTTTTCAGAAAGGCATTTTTCAAATCCTCCTCCCGGTGATAATTGAAGTATACTTCTGCCTTGCCAGAGAAACTGGTTGGTTCGAACCCGGCATCCTGCTCCTCTCCTTCCATGGTGCTTATGTAGAGTACTCCCCCCTTCACAAGTTTTTCAGCGCAGTCACCGATCAATTTTATAGCATCTGCCGTGGAAAGAAAAGGCAGTCCGAAGCTGCAGAAAATCGCATCGAAGGGTCCCTGCAAGAGCTTCAGTTCCCGCATATCCATCATCCTGAAATCAACTCCGGGAGCATTCTTACGTGCAATCTCAAGCATCCCCGGGGCCAGATCCGTGGCAAGGTAAACACTCTCCGGTAGTAACTGCCGGATGTAATGGGTATAATTCCCAGGTCCGCATGCAAGTTCAAGGATCCGTGGATTTTGGCATGGAACAAGTTCACAGAAATGATCTATCAGCGACCGGTACATTTCGATGTCCATAAACCGCGCGGCATATTCGGCGGCAAATTCATCGAAGCGTTTAACGGAGTGAGAGAAATTGTCCATGGGTATGAACTTAAGGTTTCATTTTTTGCATTTCATTTAACCACGGAGGTTCCAAAGGATATTTCACAAAGGTCCACCAAGGTGAATACTAAATTTATATACTCACCTTTGTGACTTCCTTTGTGAAATCCTTTGCGACCATTGTGGTTCCATTTTTTTTGCCACGAAGGTTCCGAAGGATATTTCACTATGGCACACGATGGAGGATATTAAAAGTTTGTCAAAATATACTTTGTGACTTCCTTTGTGACATCCTTTGCGAATTCTAAGATAAAAGCAAGTTTTTAGGCAAAATTTTGAGCATAAAATGTGCTATAAGGAGTTTGTCTCTTAACAACAGCAAATGTGCGGCTTACAAGCTTATAGCAGATGGCATTCATAACTAGTTGGTGGTCTTTGCCTTCAGCGATCTTCCGTTGATAATAATTTCTTATCTCCGGATCATGCCTATAAGCCGAATTAGCTCCATTGTAGAGTAATGTTTTCATTCTCTTGTTTGCCAAATGGCTAACACGACTTTTACTGCTTATAGAAGTTCCTGATGCGTGTTCGAAAGGTGCTATTCCTGAATAACACGCATATTTACGTGCATTTTCAAATGCAGTGAAATTATTGGTAGTAACCAGCATAAAGGCAGCTATTACAAAGCCAATTCCTTTCACGGAGGTTGCCAGTTGATAATTTTTCTTCAATTCCTCATCAGATTGTATTATCGTAAGCACTTCCTTTTCAACATTCTTAATGCGTTCCTCTAAATCGGCAATCTGTCCCTTTATATCCTCTGAAATGGATCGTAATCCACTTATCCGTTGATATTGTTCATGGCTTTTCAAGCTATTCTTTAAAGAAGTAATGAACCTGGTGAGTTGCTCCCTATAGGTCAGTAATTGCTTTACCTGGATCAATAATGCAGAAGGGAGTATAAATGGTTCAAGTTTGGCTTTTTGTGTAAAGGCATAGTCTGCAATCCTGCGTGCATCAATTTTATCATTCTTTCCACGGGTAGTGCCTAAGCTTCGTTTGATTTTCAAGCCAGGTTCCACTGTGTAATCATATCCCATCTGGGTGAACCAGGCAAATAGCAAGAGTCCATATACACCAGTATGTTCCATGCAGAACACACAGTCTTCAGGTTTAATTTTCTTTTTTTCGAGCCATTCATGGATTTTGTCAAACCCATTAAAGCTGTTTTCAATCTTAAAATCTTCAAATTGCCCGTAGGACGTTTCCTGGATTAAAGCCAGATCCAATGACTCTTTTGAGATGTCAATGCCGATGAATGCTTTTTTGTTTGTAAATTTGTTCATAATACAGAGTTTTAATACCGGAATGGGTTGCCCTGCTACGACCTTTAATAAGCCTTATGCTTAACATTCTAAATGGCACTGCAACCTTTGGGGAGCCAAGGACTAATACGCAAAATGATTCTGAAATCAGGCCTTCGCATAGTTCACCTTGGCTCCCTCCGGTTTTAGGTTATTAACAATAAGCTAAATTATTAACTCCCCCTAGAACCCCCTTTATTAACATCATTAACATACATTTATTAAATAGAAATAGCTCCGCTAATCTAAAGGCCCTTTGTGGTTCTCTTTTTTCCCATGCAACTTCACACTATCAAATTCACCTGAAACCACTCCCCTGCACACACCACAACCTTTCACCTTACACCTTTTACCTTTCACCGTCCACCACTTACCACTTATCGTCTCAATAAATCCTTTCCTTCTTCATACACGCCGCAATCAGTTTCTCCAGCCGCGCCTTCCTGGTTTCCTCCCGCCGGGCCGACAGTACCCAGTTAGTAATGGTTCTCTTATAGGAAGGTGCCTGTTTCATAAAAAAATCCCAGGCTGCCTTTTTCTTTTTAAACAGATCTTCCATTTCAGCAGGCAGTTCTTTCGTTTCATTTTCGAAACTGTAAATGCCTGATTTCTCCTCCTTCCGGTTATTGAATGCTTCCAGACCTTCCGAATGCATCAATCCCTTTGCTGTGAGTGTTTTTACTTTTTCTATGTTTACATTACTCCATGTACTTCCCTTCCTGCGCGGGGTGAAGCGGATACAATAGCTGTCCTGATCTATGGACCGGCGTACACCATCAATCCATCCGAAACAGAGAGCCTCATCCACGGATTCCGACCAACTCATACTGGCTTTTCCGCTACCCTTTTTATAGTAGCCGACAATTACTTCGGTGGCAGACCGGTGATTTTCCCCGAGCCATTTCCGGAAAACGGACTGGTCTTTGAAAAAAAATGGATCCATATCTGAAACAGGACTGTGTTTCAGACAAAAATAATCAATTTAGCTTACAGGGCATCCCTTGTCTGATCCTGCTCTCAGCGAAATATCAATTCTTCGCAATTGGCTGTTGCGATGCGCCCGTTGTAGATACTATTGATCTTGATTCCCTGGATAAAGACATCCTCGAGAACGACTCCCCGTATCGCGTTGTCCCTGCTAAAACCAATCAACTGGGAATAGGGGAAATTATCTCCTTCCACCTGTATGTTCCGTAATACAACATTTTCTATTTTCCCACGTTGCTTATCTTTCGAGTACTGCGATTGCAGTATCCTGAAATCGATGAGCCAGCCCTGACTATCCTCAACGCGAATATTCTCATAGAGCACATTACGCACCAATGCCCGGTCCCCGTTGTGTATAGTAAAGGTGCCTTCGGGTCCTTCCACATGGATGATATCGCAGTTCCTGAAAATGATATTCTGTATGGTATCAGTACGCGTCTCGAAACCAATCTCAAGTCCGTTGCCCCAGACCCCGTTCCAGAACACTGAGTTCTCGATGAGCACATCATCAACCCGGATGCTGCTGTTGAATTTTGTGTAATAATTCACGCCGGATTTTATGGCGATGCAATCATCCTTGGTCTGGATGAAACAGTTGTTTATATGCACATGTTGGGAACCGACTATGTCGATACCGTCGTCCCAGTCATTGGAGGAAACAATTTTAAAGTTGTTATAGCTCACGTTTGTGGATGCAAATGCTGCACAGCTCCAATGCCTGCTTTCGGTAATAATGATCCCGTCGATGAGCAACTGGTCACAGCGGTTGATCTCCACCGGCCGGTATTCACCACGGGCATACAGGCTGTTGTCGAGGATTCCGCGACCGCAGATCTTTACGTTCCTGCACTGGTCGGCTATAAAATGCCCCCGCACAATGGCACCACCTTCGATGTATACAGTCTGCCCGCTCTTTAACAGCACCTCTCCCGGAGAATGAATTTTCCCTCCCTCAAAAAACAGGACATCCGGATCATTTTTTGCAGGAATGTCCTTTTCGGGCGGATTGGCAAAGATAAACAGGGGCCGTTTGATGTTTTTGTTGATCTCCAGGCTGAGATTTTCAGGATTTTCGAGTGAAAAGCGGATCTGGTTCCTGTATCCCTCTGCCCGGATGTTCCTGCTTTTTGGCCGGATATCGAAACTGTTTACCGGGGAAAGAAAAGTGACCTTAATATCAACCTTCCCCTCAAAGGAGAAATAGGCCAGGGCTGCAGACCGGGTATTGTACACGAATACTGGCTGACCGTTCACCTCCAGTTCAAATTCGGGGGCTGCCTCAGCTCCCTCCGGTGCTGGGTAGATAACAAATTTCTGAGCCGGTAATGCCGATACCAGGAGACTGAAAAATATGAATACAGTAATTTTTTGCATGGGCTTCTTTATCATGAATACAATTAAAGTTGGCTAGTCCCCATATGATTTGGCTTTCCACCCGCACTCGGGCAAATTTAAGCTGTTCTTTTGTCAGTATTGATCAGCCCGGAGGAACAGGTAACAGAGCGTTGTCAAATAAGGGACTCTTTGCTGGTTCCTGCAGGCGGTTCAGAATCCCGTTTATTACGCCACGATTAAATTTTAATCATAATGAAATCTACATTTGGCAATAAGTATCTCCTCGTCTTTAACCTGATAAATTAAACGGTGTTCCCCGTCTATCCTTCGGGACCAATAACCTTTATACTTGTATTTAAGCGGTTCAGGTTTGCCAAGTCCCTTGAATGGGGTTCGTGATATATCTTTTAGTAGTTCATTTATCCTGGCTAATATTTTCTTATCTGTCTTTTGCCAGAATAAATAATCCTCCCAGGATTCATCTACAAAAATATATTTCATTATTCAATCAATTTTTTCTGAAAAGATGAACCCTTTCTTAACTTTTCAATTGCTGAATCGAGCCTTCGTTCGTTTGATCTGGATGATAATTCATGCTGAGTTGCATTCAATGAATTATATTCCTCAAGAGACATAATTACAACACCCGAATCCTTACCCCGATTAATTATCAAGGTCTCAAAGTTTTCGGTTACCCGGTCAAGATATTTTTTGATATCCTTACGAAAATCTGAAATAGTTGTGGTCAACATTTTAGAAGTTATTATGTACGTTATGATGTACAAATATATGTACAAAAAGCCGGGAATTCAAATTTATTTGCAAGTATCTGAATTAACGTGCGATAACAGTCTAATCATATTGTATGTGGTCGATTTCTAAATCGTTTTTTTCTTAATTAGCAACAGGTTAGCAATAAGATTTGAGTTTCAACAACCGCTAAAAATCCTGCCAGAAGATTTTTCCATTGTTGTGCCTATTAATCACTTATTTTCAACACGTATTTTATTACCCTTCTCATCCCATTTATTTAGGTCTTTGATGTACAGATTATTTTCATAAAGAATCTCAGATTTCTTCTGTCCATTCGGATAATATATTGTTGTTAACCCATTTCTCATACCATCAACATATTCTATTTCATTTTTTAAATTACCATTCTCATACCATTCTTTATATTTTCCATACAACTTCTCATGAACATAAATAGTTTCACTTTCCAGTTGCCCATTTTCATAAAATGCTTTTAAGACTTTCGTCGAATCGTTAATGTAATCAGAGCCTCTACCTCTTTCCTGAGTTTCTTTCTCCCGCGGGCTATAATTCATGTATCTAATCCGCACTTGACCAGGCTCTTTGTAAATTATCTTACCGGAAAGAACGAAAGAATTTTTTGGGATTTTTAAATCTAAGGTGTCAATAATCATCTGACTTAAACTTTTATAACTGTCCGAATTTTCCAAAAGGTCCTCGTTGTTGGTATAAAACAAGAGTGACACATATTTCAGACTATCATCTTCAATTCTTTCATAACATTTAATGCTGGATGACTCGCTATAATTTCTCAACCTGAACGATAGAAACGAAGTCAGTTCGCTGCTAAAATCCGGATTATAAGAATCTTTGATATATTTTACATTCTCTTGCTTCCATGAATCACTTAACAGTGAAAAGGGTATAGTTATTAAATAGGTCAAAATAATTCCAATACCTATAGGTAAAAAATAATCTTTTAGCTCTGGCTTTTTCCTTATATTATCTGGATTGTATGAGGCAATACTTGTACCTGCAATGTAATCACCTAATCTGCGTTCAGGATTAAATAAGATAAAAATTACTTCCAATGGCCAAACCGGAATAGTCAAATTCCTTATTAAACATTTTAGTGGTCCGGCTACTTCTCCGGTCTTATAGTTTATAACTTGAATCTTTAGAATCCTTTTAGCCGGGCTCCTGCCATCAAAGAAGTCTTTGTTAAAATACAGGGCAAATCCCAATATGAATCCATAGATTATATACGATGGTGCCATACTTGTCTGCTCATGGGAAATATTAAAAGCTTCTCTCATTCCAATCACCATAAATGGGACAATCGGAATAAACATTGCGAAAGTCATTATAAAATGGTCAACCAGCATTGATATTAATCGAATGCCAATTGTTATTTCACTTTTATTCTCCATAATATTTTTCGGTCTCCAGGCTTATTGGACACAACTATCGTTTACCTTCCATTTATTCCTAATACAGGGCCAAAGTACATCCAGGGATTTTGTTTCCTAAAGCCCTGATTCTGGAATTTAAATTTAAGATGTTTTTCTGGTTTTCAAAAATACCGGCAGTACGATTTATCAGGACTGGAAAACAGACTTCTTATCCCCCCTGAACGAAAAAGCCCTGCACACTGGCAAGGCTTTTACTGTCCTGGTAATTTATTTTCTCATCTACTGGTTCTTCTTCCCGCCCGACCTGTCAGCCGGCTCGCAACTGCTGCATCCTGCACAGGTGGAGCTTTTTTTGTTGCGAAGAGCCTTGTACAGGGAATACAGGCTGTATCCTGCAGCAAGAAAGACGATTAGAAGGGTGATGATGTTTTGCATGAGATGAAGGATGATAAAAGTAAAGAGTTAAGAGTTAGGAGTTAGGAGTTTGAGAGTGGGGAGTGGCAGTGGCAGTGGCAGTGGCAGTGGCAGCGGCAGTGGCAGTGGCAGTGGCAGTGGCAGTGGCAGCGGCAGTGGCAGTGGCAGTTGAGAGTTGAGAGTTGAGAGTATGGGGGGGATGATTGGGGAGCAGGGTTACCAAAAATCTTCAACCTCTACGAGGTAGTCTGGCATTTTCGTCGATTACGGACTACCGGACCGGAACCTCTACGAGGTTCATTTCCATTGTACAGAAACTAGCTGCGCTGAGCTCCCTGCCCGTCCCCAGCGCAGCGAAGGCGGGCCTAAGGTCGGTTCGTAGATCGCTTGCGATCATTTCGGTGTAATTAACATTCTCGAAAATAAGCTCAATTTGTTCAATTCGTATAGTTCGATGTTCTGCCTCTTTTTCATGTTCCATTACCGTTATTTATAACAAGAGACTACCCAGCTGATAAGTCACAAAGGCTACCAGCCATGCCAGTGCCGTGGTATAAACCATCGTAAACACAGCCCATCCCCGGTTTGATTCCTTATTGATCGCAGCAATCACTGCCACACAGGGAAAATAAATGAGGATGAAGAGCATGAAGCCAAAGGCCACCAAAGGAGTAAATACCTTCTCCCCTGCCTTTGGCCCTGCGGTGTGTTCCTGTTGCTGCAACTTCTCGATGAGACTGCCTGATGATTCATCCTGCTCCAGCCCTGCATGATAAAGCACCCCCATGCTGCTCACGACAATTTCCTTGGCAGCCAGTCCCGTCAATATGCTGATGCCTATCTTCCAATCGAATCCAAGGGGTTCAATGGCAGGTTCAATAAAATGGCCCAATCGGCCAAGATAGCTGTTTTCCTGCTGCACAGAGGCCAACTCAAGCTGCAGGTTCCCGATCTGCTGTGATTTCTGTTCATCGTTCAGGGAGGGATTCTTTTCTACCTGACTTATCATTTCAGCTGTTTCAGCTGCCTGTTTTTCCTGCCGGGGATAATAACTGAGTGCCCAGATGAGAATGGAAGCCAGGAGAATCACACTGCCCATTTTCCGCAGGTATTGCGATCCTTTATACCACATGTGCCGGATCGTATTACGCGCTGTCGGGATGCGGTATGGCGGTAACTCCATTACGAAGGGCACGTCCTGCTTGCGGAAGACTGTCTTTTTCAATACCAGCGCTACCAGCACGGCCAGCGCGATACCCGCTATGTAAACCGAAAAAAGGACCAGTCCCTGGTACCTTGGAAAAAAAGCCGAAATGATGAGTACATACACCGGCAGACGTGCGCTGCAGGACATGAAGGGCGTGATGAGCATGGTGAGAATGCGGTCCTTTCGGTTTTCGAGGGTTCGTGTGGCCATCACGGCCGGCACATTGCAGCCGAATCCCATCAACAGGGGTATGAATGACTTTCCATGCAGTCCGATCCTGTGCATGAGGCGGTCCATGATGAACGACACACGTGCCATATAGCCGGTGTCTTCCATGAGTGAAATAAAGAAAAAGAGGATGAGGATGTTGGGGAGAAAGACTATTACTCCTCCTACCCCGCCAATGATGCCATCCACCATCAGATCATGCAGGGCCCCGGCAGGCAGGAGGCTCCCGGTGAAACTGCCAAGCCATCCCATCCCTGCATCGATCCAGTTCATGGGGATGCCTCCCAGGGTAAAGGTGGTCTGGAACATCAGCCACATGAAGAAGATGAATACAGGAAAACCCAGGTAACGATGGGTAAGGATACGGTCGGGATCTTTTTTTCGCACACCTGTTTCACCTGGATAATGGCAGGTCTCTTTAAGTGCCCCGGCAATAAAGGCATAGCGGGCATCTGCCATGAGGGTAGTGGAGGGCTCCCCGCTTTCTTTCTCCAGCCGCAGGCATTCCTGCTGTGCAGCCTGCAGGATGTCTTCCAGGTTCTCCCGTGCTCCCAGGAGTTCCTTCACGGTGGCATCCTTTTCAAGCAGCCTGATAGCCAGGTAACGGGTGGAGATTTTTTCTGATTCCTTCCTGTGCTTGCGTATCAGGGCCTGCAGCCTGCGCACCGATTGTTCGGCGCTGATGCCATAATGTATATGGATATGGCGTACGACAGGGTTGGCCTGTTCGTAAACTTCCGTGATCGTTTGCAGGAGTTCATTCATTCCCTTGCCCTTCACCGCCACCATAGGCACCACGGGTATTCCCAACAACTTACCGAGTTGCTGATGAGCCAGGCGCACTCCCTGCTGCTCCAGTTCGTCATACATGTTGAGGGCAATCACCACGCGAAGGTTCATATCGATGAGCTGGGTGGTGAGGTACAGGTTGCGCTCGAGGTTGGAGGCATCCACCACATTCACCACCAGGTCGGGCTGTTCCTGCAGCAGGTGGTTGCGTACGAAAAGTTCCTCCGGGGTATATTCAGTTACCGAGTAGGTGCCGGGCAGATCGAAAATACGGATGCTGTGTTTACCATGCCGGATGAGGGCTTCCTTTGCCTCCACCGTAACACCGCCGTAGTTGCCCACCCGCTCGTGCGAACCTGAGGCATGATTGAAAAGGGTGGTCTTGCCGCTGTTGGGATTTCCTACAAGCGCGATGCGGATGCCCTTGCGGGGAGTGGCGAGCAGGGATTGCTCACCCTCCTCCAGCAGGCTGCCCTGGTAGGAAGGCAGGCTGCCTGGTGCATTGACCACTCCTACCTCGATGAGGGCCGCCTCACTCCGGCGCAGTGATACATGATAGCCCATCAAGGAGTATTCGATGGGATCCTGCAGGGGAGCGTTGCGGATTACACGAATCTTCTTGCCTCTCACAAAACCCATCTCGGTGATCCGTTTCCGAAAAGCTCCCTGTCCTGTAATACGGGTGATAACGGCTGTTTCGCCGGTGGCAAGGTCTGAGAGAGTGAAATGTGGAAATTCTTCCATGTCTTTCAAAAGTTAATGCTGCAACGGAGGAATGCAGCAAGGGCATTATCCAGGACTTCTGCTGTTCCAGCCGGCCGGATGATATACTGCAGATCGGGTTGCAGGCTGAATTTTTCGTGCAGTCGGATCCGGTAGCTTAGTTCGATAGCCGTTTCGTTCCGTGCAGTCACCGCACATCGGGCATGCGCGAGAGCCAGGCCTGCCACATCACCGGTACGCGATGGAATGGGCCCGGCAAAACTCAGTCCCATCCCCAGATAAACACGATTTGTTTGCGGGATGGTAGGACTGTAACCCAGCTGCGTGAAGAAACCGACAGCCCGCTCCCCTTGTACCCACAACTGCTGATCGGCGATGGCATACAGGCTCAGAACATCATGGTCGAGGGAGTCGGGGATTTCCTCCCCCAGACTTTTTTCGACCAGATGCGAATGCGTTACCAGGCCAAACCTGAGCATGCCCGGGAGTGCCTGAATCCTGACAGCCTGCTGGTACTCGGTTACCGTCATGATCCCGTCACCTGCATTCAGGGGCCAGCGGAGGTTATAGGGGTTGGAGGAGAAATCGGTGGGAGTACCATCATAGATTGCATTCACCAGCGATACGGATTCCCCGACTTTCCATTTCACGGTGAGCCCGGGAGCAGTAAGGGGAAATATGGGTGCATTGAAGTTGCCGGAGATGGTGGGCAAAATCCCGAAGGAGGAATTGAGAAAAAAAGCGCCTGTACAGGTCCCCGCGCATTCGGCATTGAGGTCCTGCAGACCCAGGGTAAGCTCAAACTGACCCACCGTCTGCCTGAACCATAACTCCTGGATGTAGGTATGTTCACCCGCCTCGATATTGGAGGCCCCCTGGATGTCCCCCAGGAGCATGGCGGATGGCTGACCTCCATGGGTATTGGCCGCTTTCAGATATAGTGTTCCACCCTTCCAGAATCCGGCATTTTCCGTATCGAAACCAAGACAGAGGTTCGCCATACCGAGATAGGTAGCTCCGGTACGAAGTCCTCCGTGAAGATTATAGATCATGTCGCCAACGTAGGAAGCCTCCAGGCGGACTGCCTCATCCTGCCTGGACAGGGAGTCCTGCGCCTGCAGCGGTCTGGCAGGTAATTGAATTACAAGGCAGATAATCAGAAATAATACCGGTAGGCGTTTCATCGCAGGGAATAAACTATATCCACTGCAAAACTAACTTGTACTTTTTTTTCCGGGAATACCCTAAAATGATGATTAAGGACGCAGTTTCTCCCCTCTAATGATGAGTGCAGATTTTTTGCTACTGCACCGAGTCGAGGGTGATCAGTTTATTTACCACGGCATAGATGGTAAGCCCCGACACTGAGCGTATCCCCGTCTTCTGGCTGATATTCTTACGATGGGTGATCACCGTGTTAATGCTGATGCTGAGTTTATCTGCAATCTCCTTGTTCGACTTCCCCAGTGCAAGCAGTTGCAACACACCTTTCTCCCGGTCGCTCAGAACATCCTCACCCTGGTTATCCCGCACCGCATCCGGGGTTTGCACCCTGCTGATCAGCCCGGAAATGGTTTCAGCAGAATCACCAATGCCGATCACTCCGTCGAAAAGTGAAAGTAACTGGTTATCATACAGGTTATATACGAAGGCAATCCATCGTGTCTCGGGCCAGTCGCTGCGCAGCCCGGATACCAGCCGGGGATTGTGCTGCACCAGGGCAGGATTGACGATCACCACCGACTGTTTGTGCAGGCAAAGACAACTGTCCAGGTCATTTACCGTGCTTATATGCCTGAATGTGCAGTTCAGGCCCGAGCCTGACAGAATGGCTGACAAGCCCTCGAAGATTACCCGGGATGGTTCGGCGATGATGATATGCAGGGCCTTGCTCATAGGTTGATCCCCAGCTTCCTTTCAAGCGATTCCACCAGTGGTATCAGAATGAGATCTTCGATGCGGGCATGTACCTGGAGATCAAAATCAAGCTCGACCAGACTGAAGTAAAGGGTACGACGTGCCTGCTGGTCATCCTTCCGCGGAAGATATTTTATAAGCAGATTCCTGAGATCATCCAGCTTTTGCTCTATATCATTGTGATGATCGTTATACTCCTTTACCGAATACCCCGAGGGTTTTACAACATCGCTGTGGTGTTGCAGGTACTCATACAGGCTGGTCACATAAGGAAAAACTATTTTGTTTTCGTAATCGAGATGCTCTTTTACCTCATCGAAATAGTCATCGAAAAACTTTCCCACCAGCAGCATCTCTCCCATGTTATTCACTTCGCAGAGCTGCCTGATGATATTTCGTATCTTGGGATATATCTCATCGGTATAGTAAGCATGGCTTTTTTTCAGGTATTCCAGGATCACGGGGAGGTCGGTATGTTCAAGTGCTGCCGGTGCCTTGGAGGAATGTTCGTTGTACAGTTTGCTCACCGCAAGGAATAAGTCAATGCTTATCCTGTTCTCCTCACAAATTTTCTTAACGGTTTTTCCCTGGAAGGGCATGTTGATCCCAAAATGCTCCAGCATAAGGATCATGTTCGGATTGGCTGAGACCAGTTCAGCCAGTTCCATTTCGGGGGAGAAGAAGAATCCGGGTTTGGGGTGCATGCGATCAGTATTTTCCCTATAGGTTTATGCGGAAACAATACGGGTAAGGGATTGTTCAAATTTCAGTATTTTATTAACCAGGAACTGTTTTAACGGGTATTCTTTGCGCACCTGAACCCCACGGCAAAATCATTCCAGTTGGGGGAAGGCCCTTGCGGTAGTATACCTTCTTGCACATACCTCCCGAATGCCAGCTTCCGCCCCTGATCACGCGGTTGATGCCCTTCAGGGGTCCGCGCGGATTCAGGGCAGGACTGGTTTTATAATATTCCTCATTGTAAACATCGGATACCCATTCCCAAACATTTCCGTCCATATCATACAATCCATATGCATTCGGACTTTCCTGCCTGCCAGCCCTGGTAAGATTTTGCCAGCCATTCCCATCCTGCATGCTCTTCGGTTTATTCCACTCGTTTCCATTCGGGTATTCCATGCCCTGTAATCCGCCACGGGCGGCGTATTCCCATTCTGCCTCGGTAGGTAGTCGTTTGCCGGCCCAGGCAGCATATTTCTGGGCGTCGTACCAGTTCACTCCCACAACAGGATTATCCGGAAATGCATCCCCGCAACGGAAGGCTGCTGTATTCCAGAATTCAGGCAAATTAGTACCCGTGGCTTCGCAGAATTTCCTGTATTCCGCATTGGTAACTTCCTGCACATCCATGAAAAAGGAATCGATTTGAACGAGGTGGGCCGGACTGAAATCTGCCCCACCGGGGACATCCCTTCCCATCATGAAAGTACCGCCGGGAATCAGGACCAAGCCGGCCCCTGGCTGTTGAACTGACTGGGCCGGAAGGCAGGCAGTTGCCAAAATAAAAATCATACAGGCAGAAAGCTTTTTCATGACAGGCGAATTATTATTTAATGACCCAATTTACTTATAAAAATCAACTCTTAACAAAATAACCTTTCAAATGTCATTAGTTGACCCAGCACCGGCCCGTCCCTGTATTACCCGACAGTGTCCTGGTGCGAAGTAATCTCAGCAAGAATTAATTCACTATCCTGTGAGCTCAGGATTTCAATTTTCATTGTACCATGTTTATGAATCTTCAGCAGGTCTCCCCTATCCAGGCTGAGCTTTTCATTTCCCAGATCCACACGCACTTTCCCTGTATACACGTACATAAAAAACCAGTCACTCTTATCCTGAATTTCCAGGCAGGAACTCTTCCCTCCCCGGACTACCAAATATCCCAGTTCTCCCCTGGTATGCCCGGTTGTCATCAGGTTAAAATCACTACACCGGCCAACTGATGAGGTTTTCCAGTCACCGGGAAATTTATCGGTATCGAATTTATTCAGTTCTTTGGAATAATGACCTTCATGCTTGATGGTAATTTTACCTTCTAAAATCAATAATGTTCTTGAAACACCCTTCAGTGAGGTAAAATCGGATTTATCTGATTCTACCTTAGCTGTGCTTATTCTGAACTGAAAATCCCTTTCCCTGTACTGTGCGGACTCCGGGAAAATAAAAAGTTCAGTAGTGGTTCCTCCGGACCAGCTGACCGGATGAAAGTGAACGGCGGGAATTATTTCAAATTCCATTTTTCAAATATTTATGAATCACTGGCATAATATAGCTGGATCAATTGATTACATATTATGAATTTATGCATATAAAACAATGTATCCGGGAGCAATGGAATTACATCTGAACATTAACATTTAATTAGCCTGAAGTTGTGCTCCTGTCCAAAAGAGCATATTGGAATAACTACCAAAAAGAAGTTGCAAAAATAATTATTTACATCTTTATTATCTTTTCACTTCTAAAAACATTACCCGAGGAATCAAGGAATTGGATAGTATATATTCCCGATTTCTCAGATAAATTGATTTCAGTTCCTGGACTTTTAATAATCCCGTGACCGACTAAACTTCCGGATGCATCATAAATTCTATACTGTATTGTATTGTTGCTGTTATAAATTATTCGTACAGGATTGATTGTTGGATTTGGGAAAACGGTTAATTCATCGAAGTTTAAATCACTAATTCCAACAAGAGGAATAAAAGCTATTTCTATTGAATCTGTATATTCACATCCATTATTTTCGACAACGATTCTCACTTCCCTGGTGCCAACTCCAATTCCAGTGGAATCAATCCATATCATTCTGGTAGTATCGCCGGTTGACCAATTATATTTTTCAAAATTTTTCCCAGCATCCAAGAGTATAGAATCTGTCACATATATTGTAGTATCATTACCCAGCTCAGGCAGCCTTTCAAATAAGCTAACCATAGACCCATAGTAAATTGTATCATAAGCATTTCTAACAGCAATTTGGTAATCACCTTCAGATAAATTTAAAAACAGACTGTCTGAAGAAAAGATATTCCCATTATCAATCGAGTATTCCAAAGGAGGTTTTAATGTGCTTGAATTTACACATATAAAGCCCCCATTTCCTCGGTTACAACTGCTATAATTGAAAGAAATAACTATTGGTTCTAAAATTGAGAGTCCGCCCATAGTTGAATTTGAACCTATAAATATTTTCCCTTCCTCAGACGCGTATACAGCTCCTACAGATGAAGACAGAACCCTGGGAGAAAAATTAAACCATTGCCTTTCCTTTGATAAAAGAGAAATTCCCTCATTAAGATGTCCTATCCATAAATTATTGTATTTATCAAAACACAACGAAGTGATATAGTTTTCAGCGAGTCCTGAATTAAATATATTATAATTCACCCATTTACCATTGAAAATAAATAAACCACTGGTAGTGCCAAACCATATCTCACCCCGTTTACTTTCAGCGATACTCAATATTTGTGTATTCCTTGTTCCTACTGAAAACGTTTTCCAGCTATCATTTTCAAATACTGCAACATGTCCCTTATCCGTACCAGTCCAAATTTTGCCATTACTATCCTGAAATATCGACAGAAAGGCTTCCTCATAAATTTCCGGAATATCACTATTTACAAATATCCAATTGCCGTTTTCATACAAGTTTAATGCTCTCTCAGAACCACACCAGATATTACTATCATTGTCAAACATTAATGATTTAACTGCTGTTCCCTGAAATCCATTATCAAAGTAAACGCTGGTGTCATTATAAACAGGGTGTATTCCATATAATTCTGTTCCAATCCATGTATTAATATCATTTGAAATAATTGTATTTACTAAACTGGATTTAAAGTTGTAAAAAGTATCATTCTTAAAATATGCATAGGCGCCGCTACCTCCAATCCACAAAATGCTATCGTTTGAGGTGATTGTACAAACTGTCATATCAATTTTGTCCGTTGTTAAATGTGGATTTTGTCCGGGAACATCGGTATATCTCAGAAACGGATAGCTGATCCATCGCCCCTGTGCCATGGTATATATTGAGGTAAAAAACCCTAATATGAAAAATGCTATTTTCAAAGTGAAGCCGTCTTAATTACTTTTGCAAACCTCCGCAGACATGAACTGTGGCAGGTTTCGTAATGCCAATTTACACCATTTTCACTAATGTTCCAAACGTGCTGAAAGCATTTATATCACTGATATTCCTGCCATATTTTATAGCGGCTGTTGGCAGCCGTTTATCGTTTTTTCAGTTCTATTTTGACCTCTTCTCGGCAACAAGATTTGAATGATTTACTTTTAGTTTCATATCCTTCCTTAATGAAATATATCTTTATTCTTGGACACCAAAATCCTCCATTAATATTTTTCCAGTCGAAAAATCCATTTTCCTTTGTAAATCGCTTATAATTAATGTTCTCTTGAGAATTGTCCTTTGTCAAAATTGGCGTTATCCCATAAGCAACACTATCAATAGGAACTTTTGTTTCAAAATCATATACTGTTCCACTAACTTGCTGCAAGCAATCACACCCAGTTGCCATAATGCAAATTGAAAAAATAAGTATAAATTGCTTCATAGGTAGTTCGTAAATGGCTGCCAACTGCTGTTGGTAGCAGGCTTTAATCCTTTATCTCAAAATATTCCTTAAGTGAATCTAATGTTAACTCAATCGTTGGGATTATTTTTGGTTCCTTATTCGTCTTAAAAAATATAAGGTTCCATTCGGGCAAATTCCTTTTTCGGATATCCAGATCCCAGCTTTTTTGTTGCCCTTTAAATCTTATGAACCTTTTATTTGCAGTAACCGTTTTAATACTTAATGAATCAATTATCTCGATGGCCATTCCCTGATACCAATTATTATCGTCGGCCACAATATAAAAATCATCTTCATCACCTTGTTTCATTTCATCAATCTGTTCTTTAGTAGGATAAATGAGTATTGCACAATTAAAATCTATAATTTCAAAATTTTCAATTTCAAAGGGTAACTTTGTCAAATAGCTCTCCAATTTGTAGAGGTCGATGTTGTCAATAGTTGAAGTGTCTGACGCAGCATTCGATTGAATTATCTTAGAATCTAGGCTATCAGATGATAAATTCTTGCTTGAATTGGTCCCTGGCTTGGAACAACCAAGGAGTGTGACTATGATTATAAAAATAATGCCTGCTCTCATGTCGTAAAAAAAGCTTGTTGCCAAATGTCCGCGCCTATAGCTTGTGGCGGGTTTTGTAAACGTTTCTTTCAATATTTAGCACTAAGTTAGTTGCGAGATTTAAGTTTCAAAAACCGCTGAAAGCCCCGCCATAAGCTATATGCGCTGTTGGCAGCATTTTTTTCCTGACTTTTTATTGGTCAAAGTCGAATGAGTTGCTCCAGTTCTGAATTTTTACATTCGGATTTTTAAGTTTTACAATTTCAAGAAATTTATGGAAGTCCCCATTAGACCACCTTGGGATAAATCTTATTGTCTCAGTCTCCGTTTTATCATTTTTATATGATAACTTCCAAAAGTTCGAGTTATTTATTGATGCCATTGTCATTTTTATTTTCTCAATGTTCTCCAATGGCACATGTGTTTCACCGTTTCGATGAGTAATATAAATCATTGAATTATCAAATTCAATTTTCTTAGAGAACCTGAATAGCCAGATTAAGAAAATAAGTATTAATTCAATGATTATGAAGGCAATAATTGATTCTTGGTTCAAAGTTTCATGATTTATAAAAAGGAGAAATCCACAAAGGAAAATAAAAATAAATATAAAGTATTTTGTGATATTTAGATTTGCCGAAATTCTTGTCTTCATAGACTTGTATAGCCCTAAAATACGTTGACAACTTTTCGATTGTTATTCATAATCTAAAGTTAGCAATTTATTTTCCTCGCGAGACATGTCTCGCGAGGAAAATTTTGTTGTCCATTTTTTCAAAGGAAAATTTTCTAACCGTTGCGCTTCAACAGGGGTAAGGTTTTTGCAGCTTAAATGTGGTCTGTCTGTATTGTATAACCAGATCGCATGGTTTATTTCACGTCTGGCATCCTTCTGGTCGATGAAGCCCTCACCAATTTCATATTCGGTTTTCAAAATCCCGTTTACCCTTTCTGCAACCGCATTCCCGTAAGGATCATACTTTGCAGTCATGGATATCTCCACACCACTTGCCGCAAGTACCCTGAGGTAGTCCGGATTGCAATATTGAAGCCCGCGGTCGGAATGATGGATCAACCTTCGATCGGGGTATTTTCGTGTTTTTGCTGCAATATCTGCTAACACCTGATATGATATCGGGATTAAGATAAGCGAAAACTGAGTAATTCTCATTAATCTATATGGTCGAATACAGTGCTAATTGTTTTTCACACATCTGACAGAATAACCATATCTGTTTAGTCCTGCAGCAAAAACGCCTGCAATCTTATATCTACCATCGATACTCAAATAATATGCATTGCGGGAAAGATTTAAATCTGAAGACCAAAAAAGACAATATTGATCAATATTCTTGTATTTTTTATCCTTTTCGCGCCATCCCCCAAATGCCGCTGAAAAACCAGAGGTGCCTCCAATTATAAGCGCCTGGTAGGCTATTTTGCCTTTTGAACCAACATTATCCAATAGAACTTTAAAATCTTCTTTGGTTGGTAAACGCCAACCTTCCGGACAAACTGTTTTAGCGGTTTCCCAATCATACAAATAACCATATCTTACAACATTTTCAGGATTATCATCATAGGCCCAGCAATTGCCTTCAGATTTAAATGAAAGATTTTCAGCCATCCATACCTGATCCCCGATCTGTATTGTTTTATATGTTTTACCATCTCTGGTATCAATAAATGAATCTACATTTTGAGAATAGACAATAAAAGCCATGAAAAGGAAGTAAATAAGTAATTGTAACTTTTTCATAATATTAATATTTAGTTTCCTTACTTAAAGGCTTCAGGATTCCTTTGTAAATCAAAATCCACAGTTTATAAAAAAATCTCCGAATTCATATTTTCTGTTCTACAGCCATTGATTTCACGATAGCGAGATGTGCGCGGACTTCAGGGTGATTAACTATCAGTGTTCAATCCCTTGTATTTATGAGCCACAAACGCCTGCCACGCTCTGTAACCCGCATGCTCGCTATTGTGTGTTGACTGCCTTTTTACTTAATATCTTAAATTCACTATTATCCCTTTTGCAAAGAATAATTGTATTCTCATCATAGGTATATCCATCAAATATGTAATTCTTTTCATTATACTCTTTTGTAAGTTGTTTGTTAAAATAACAATCAATATCAATTGAATAAACTTGAAATGGATTATATGGAGTCGAGTACGAATTTATGCTATCATAAATTCCTAGCAGTTCTCCACTAGACCTTCCTACAATATCTATAAGGCTATCATTGTTTATATCATCAATTGTTATTACATTTTCAAATAAGTCATCTTCCAATTGCTCAATTTTATTAATAGTAATACGAATAAGTGACAGCTCATCTCGCCCTGCACCATATGGATATCCAAATAATAATAATATTTGTTGCCCATATTTTGAATATAAAAAGACTCTCTTGGAATTTATCAAATTTCGATTATTTGTTAGAAAGAGACTATCTACTCTATCCCAAGCATCTGACGCTTTAATTGTCCTTTTTATACCATTTGATAAAATGAATTTTATTTTTGTAAACTCACCTGCATCTAAAGGGTTACCAAATATTTGTATCGTGTCTGTTATATTATCACCATTTATATCATATAATATATTTTCTAAAATGGAATTATTTTGAATTTCATTACTCTCAATCTTGGTATTATTATCCAAATTGCTTGAATTGTTTTTACAAGCTACTGAAAATAATAAAAGTAATAAAGCATAAATCGTAAGTTTCATTTTATTTGAGGTATTTATATTAACTCAAAAAATCGATCTCTTAATTTATCGAAATTGCTTAGAATTTTGGTTCAATTCGTGGGTCATAAGAATAGAAGCCAGTCGAGTCATGCAAAAGAATTTCACCTTTGCATTCTCACGGAACCGTACATGAGCCTCTCGGTTCATACGGCTCTTCATGTTCAATCACTAAATTAAATAAACTTATGGATGAACCAATACCCAATGCGCAAAAAGATTCGGCTTTTGTTTGTAAAGCACCCTTAACCATTGTAACGGAGATCTGGAACTCAAACCCCTTTCCCACCTCACCCACTTAGCCAATCGGGCATTCAGCTGACGCCATATCAGCCGCATTTGACCGCTCCAGAACTTGCAGAAATAATTGATCAGGCCTCTTACTACCTGATTTATCCGCTGTGCAACTGCTTCTATGCTTGTGCGGATTTTATACAGAGTCAATTAAATCTTCTATCATTTGTACAGCATCCTTCTCTCTTGTTCGTGAGAGTTGGTTCAAGACGCACAAGTTACGCCGGCATGAAATGTGGCAGGTTGCGTAATACGAATTTATACTTTTTTCACTAATGTACAAGCGTGCTGAAAACATTGATATCACTGAATTTTATGCCATATTTAATAACGGCTGTTACCGGCAGACGATTTAATTAATTATAATTTTCTCAATAATTGTAATAAGGTCTTTTACTGGATTAAAATAAATAACTACGTTTTCCTCTTTGAAATAAAAAAGATCATCATAATCCCCTTTTTGTCTCCACGTAAATAATTGTGAATAAACTTTACCTAATTCTTTGGGTATAATTCCTGTTTTAATAAAGTATTCTGAAAAATTTGATTTTGCACCACTATGAGTTGTTGGCTTTAAATCCGCATAAAGTAGAAGCGCCATTACAGCATAATATGCTGAATAGTATAAGCGGTTGATAGAGGAATTCCATTTCCCTTTTTCTGCAAGAATAAGGGCATCTTCTAAAGTATCTTTCGATCTTTCAATACGATATTTTATTAAATCAGATTTGAGACTCGTCATTTTAACTTAATACCTTCTTTATCAATAACTTCATGCAGGGGGGTTATCAAATATTTGTCATCCCATTCATTTTTCGAGTACACAAGGGGCGAAAAAACTTCACCAGTTTGGAGTTCCAAATCATAGAATTCATCCACGAATTTTTTCTCAACTTCAAACGGAATTGTCCTAAAATTCATTAGTATTAGCAAATCCCAATCTGATGTTTTCTTGAAATCTCCCCTTGCTCTTGATCCAAAAAGATAAACCTCAGAATCAGGATATGTCCTGTCTATAACTGCAAGTATCTGGTTTTTAATATAATCAGATTTATTCATATGGCAAATATACAAAAAAACAGGAGATCATTGAATATGCCAAAGTTCTCCTGGCAGTAACTAGTCAGTATGATCAACTTATTACTGATACCGTACCAAAGTATTCAGGAAAAGAAATACCGGGCAATAAACTTCTGATGGGCTAAAACTGAAATTAGTTCTTCCCTGAAACCGGATATTCTAAGAACAGGATGTTTTCTCCTTCAACCAGTTTTAAGGGGACTGCCATGCAATTTATCCAGCTGTTTTTCCCCGGATCCCCAATCCTGAAGGCAGTAATACGTCCCTCTCTTCCACTGCCATTCTCCAGGCGCAGAAACCACTGGTTCATTCCTTCAGCCTTTGCCTCATACATATCCGTGAGATCGAAGCTGAAACAGCCCTCATGCATCCCTTCCTGCCCGTTGAAGGAGAAATCAGCTCCTGCAATGAGGGATTTTCCGCTGGCCCCTGGAACAAATCCAAGCGCATAGGGATCGAACACCATCGTACTTTGCCGGACGGATTTTTCATCCGCCTTCGCGCACCTTCCCAGCTGCATCTTCAGCTTCCCGCGTTCGGCATGTTCAATGCACAGCTGGGCGATGAGCCTTGGTTGGTAATTGTTCCGCAGAAATACCCTCCAGAGTTTGTTTTCAAACAAAATGGCCGAATGGTTCCCATCGAGTGCTGCATACGACATCCAGCGAAAACCTTTGTTTACATTCCCGTCCCCGATGCTCTCCGCAATTTTAAAGGCACCCAGTTCATCGGCTGTTATCTTCCCGTCTTCATCCCGGTCAATCCAGATATGGTCATTATACCCAACCATGCATACAGTATGATCCGGGCCTGCGGTGCCGCCGGCAAGCACCTGCTCACCAGCCGCGGCATCATCTTTGCCGGTTAAGGGATTGTCCATGGCTTTCAGGTACTGCACCGTGCCGGGGTTGAACTGGATCACAAGCACCTCTCCTGCACGAAGCAGTGCGCGTACCCTGTTCAAATCAAAAGTCAGGGATTCATACCCGGCAATACGGTTGTTAATGGCCCGGCGCCAGACGGCCGAATCAACCACCCACTCGCGGTAATGTCTCCCTTCGGCAGCATCATAGGGACAGTCCGGCAGAAAAGGACATCCGTGTTTTTTCAATAATTCATACACATCCACAAACCACATGTTCCAGGGATAATCCTTCCCGTTATTGATGAGTGTAAAGCCAAACTTTGGAGAGAATGTTTCCTCAGGGGTATATGCCTTATTCAGCATCCTGTTGCGCGTGTAGCTCATCTGGTAATAGGCAACGGCAAACCAGTCGCAGGAACCAACATATCCCTGTTGCATAATGGGCGGGAAGTACGGGCTGGCACTGTTGTCAGTAATTGTACTGTCCTGGCCAGCGCCGGCCCTGGAGGCTGAATATGTACAGGCTGAGACTGCCAGAATCAGGATCAGGGAAAGGAATATCTGTTTCATGGAATGTGGGTGAATAATACAAATATATGGAAAAAACGACCGCGTTCATGTGCCGGTTGATTTGCATGAACAGTCCGCAATAAAATCGGTTCAACGGGCTTTTGTGAGGGTTGATTCTCCCGGGCATCCGCAGAATTGCGGTGTAGAAAATGAAGTAGTCGGTTGTCAGGGTCAGCTTGCCCTATGCCCATGCAGGAGCATCTCCACTGCATCGCTGAGTGAACCGGCCCTGGTCACTTTCCCGGAATTCACAAAATAGATCTCATCGGCATTTTCGATTGTATTCAGCCGGTGTGCTATGATTACCCGGGTTGTTGAGGAAGGCAGTTTCTGCATTATTTCTGAGAGCAGCTTTTCCGTGATGGTATCAATATTGGCCGTGGCCTCATCGAGTATGATCAGTTCCGGTTTGCGCAACACTGCACGCATAAAGGCAATCAGCTGTTTCTGCCCCAGGCTTACAGAATCGCCGGTGGTGAGCAGGGGTGTATCCAGGCCCTGGTCGAAGCGCCCCAGCAAACTTTCCAGGCCCGCATCCTGTATTACACGTGTAAGTTCACCCGCTGAATAATTCTGAATTTCTTCATTTCCATAGAGAATATTTTCGCGTACGGTCCCCGTGAATAAAAAGGGCTCCTGCAGGATAAACCCAATCTTCCGGGTGCGTTCGCCTGCCTCATACGAGCGGATGTCATTTCCATCGAGGAGTATGGTTCCCCTGGATGCATCATAGAGCCGTGCCATCAGGGAGGCCATTGTCGTTTTTCCGCCCCCTGTCGGTCCCACGAAGGCATAGGTTTTCCCTCTTTCAAAAGCCAGATTCACATGATGTAATACTTCATTTCCACCGGGATAGGAAAAGGATACATTTCTGAATTCAATGAATTTATGATCACCGGCAACCTCTTTACTCTCCAATCGTGGCAGGTTGTTTTCCAGGCGCAGTATCCTCAGTATCCTGTCCCAGCCTGCCATGGCCAGCTGGAAGTTCGCCCAGAGCGCCGCCAGCTGCCGAAGCGGAAAATAGAAGTTATTTACATAGGCGATAAAACCTATGAGTAAGCCCAGGGTGAAAAGATTTTCAGTGATCAGCCAGATACCGTATCCCAGGACAATAAGCTGACCCATATTGGCAGCCAGGCTATACACCGGTGTCAGCAGGTTGTTGGCGATACCCGCAATAACAGCCGTCCGGTAATTTTCCTGATTGGCTTCGTCAAATCTTTTCCGGAAATAATCACGCCGGTCAAATGCGATGATGACCTTAAAATTATTCAGACTTTCCTGCACCTCTGCACTCAATCCGCCTGTGCTCTTCAGGTTCCTGGCATTGGTGCTTTTCAGCCAGGGGGAAATGATCCTGGTGAAAATAAGAATCAGTAGTGCAGGCAGCAGTGCCGCCAATCCCAGCCTGATGTTTAACGTAAGTAAAAAGATACCGGATCCGACCATTGTAAAAATGCTGCCGATGAATTGCATGAGGGACTGCGAGAAGAACTGGTTGAGCTTGTCGGTGTCGTTGTTGATGCGTGATATCAGGTCTCCTGCTTTGTTCTGATTGAAGAAATCCACCGGCAGGGATTGTATCTTATTAAAAACAGAATTCCTCAAGCTGAACAGCATGCGTTGCCCTATGCCTCCCATGACCCTCATCTGCATGTAATTCGCCCCAAAAGCCACCCCGTAAATTACCAGCAGGATCAAAGTATTGCGCAGGATCCCCTGGTAGTCCTTCACCTTTACATAGGTGTCGATTGTATGTGCGATAAAATAGGGACCGAAGAGGCTCAGAAATGAATTGAGAAGGATAAAAAGAAAGGCCACCCAAAGGAACTGTGTTTCTCCCTTCAGCAGGAAGAACAGTGTTTTCAGAGCTGACAGCCCGGGTTTTTTCTTCCCTTGAGGCTCTTCCGAATGGAGGTTATAGTTCATAATGGCTGGTGCTCCTTTGTGAATTATTCACCTGGACATATTCAGGACAGCTTTCGAGCAGGGCCTTGTGATTCCCCTCTGCAATCACTTCCCCTTCCATGAGGAAGATGATTTTCTCGAAATGTTTTATCGAGGCTATTTTCTGGGTAACCGATACGATGGTCAGCTCCGGGTAATTGTTTTCAATGTTGCAAAGGATCCGGTTCTCCGTTTTGCGGTCGATGCGGGCGGTGAAATCGTCGAGCAGGAGTATCCGGGGTTCCAGCACCAGCGCCCTGGCCAGCATGATGCGTTGTTTCTGTCCGCCGGAGAGGTTGGATCCCCGCTCCGAAATAACAGTCTCCAGTTTTCCGGGCAGGGTGTCGATGAACTCTTTCAAACCTGCTGTTTCAATGGCTTTTTCCAGTGCTTCCTCCGACACCTCTCCGCGGAAGGCGATGTTTTCGCGCAGGCTCATCTGGAATATTACACTGTCCTGAAACACAAACCCCACCTGCCGGTGAAAGGATTCGCTCTGGTACCATTCAATGGGTTTCCCGTCATAAAGCACTTCCCCATTCCCGGGCAGAATGATATGAGAGAGGATATAAAGCAGCTGGCTCTTCCCTGCAGCCGTAGGACCTATGATGGCTGTGCGGCTACCCGGCTCGATGGTAAAACTGATGTTTTTCAGGACCGGCTTTTCATCAAAACTCAGTGACACATTCCTGATTTCGATCTTTCCGGTAAGCTGATCACGGCATGTACCGCCCGGTTCAGGCACCTGTGCCTGCATCAAAGCAGAAATACGCCCATAGGAAGCCGAGGCCTGGGCAATGATATTGCTCATAAATCCTATCATCAGGATGGGAAAAATCAGGAGCCCCAGGTAACTGTAAAAGGCGGCAAAATTCCCAAGAGTCATGCTGCCCTGTACCACAAAATGTCCTCCCAGCGAGAGGATGGCAATAATGGCCAGGTTGGAGACAAACATGATGATGGGTATCATGAGCGAAAACATCCGGAGGATGGAGAGACCCAGGTTCAACGCCTCGGAATTCGTGTGTGTGAATTTTTCTATTTCCAGGTTCTGGGAGTTTATCACCCGGATGAGCGGGGCACCCAGGATGCTCTCATTGATCACCTTGTTTAGTTTGTCAATGATCTCCCGGCTCTTTTTGAACAATACCCTAACCCTGGTGAGAACGAAGAAAAAGGTCCCGCCGATGAGCGGGATGATGGTCAGAACAACCAGTGCCAGCCGCCAGTTTATACTGAGCAGGAGGATACTGGTGGCCACAATGACAAATATGGAAGTAATAATGGTCGCTACCGCCTGTGAAACGAAGGATTTGATGGAATCAACATCCGAAGTCAGATTGGTGAGCAGCTTGTTGGGATTGGCCTGAATTACGTATGAATAGGATTGACGGGAGATTGCGGAAGACAATCCTGTGCGAAGATCCCTGGCCACTTTCTCGGAAGCATAGGTTTGAAGAATACTCTGAAGGTAGGTAAAAACAAAAATGATGACCGATGCCAGTCCGAAACTGATCACCAGGGTGCGAATGCTGAAATGGCCTGCTCCGAAATCATCAATTGTATCGGCAATAATTCTTGGAAGTATCAGGTTTACCGCATTACCGATAAGTGCCGTAAGAACCAGCAGGGCGATCCAGCCCTTATAGGGCTTTAACAAACTGAAAATGCCGGGTCCGGTATCAGTTCTCCCTTTCCCGTCTTTCTTTTTCATGCTTTTCATCATTGAATAAAACACCCGGGATCAGGAAAGGTTTGAAAAAACTTTCGTCTCTCAGATTTAAAAACAATTCCCATCTGCCCTCATCACCGATTCACGATACAGTTCAATCTCCCGGACATCAAACCTTAAAGGCTAAGGCTTGCAAGCGGATCACCAGATTTAATCCCTTATATCTAGTTAAAACATCCGAATCCCTGGTTTCGGATCTTTCAGGCTAATTAACAAAAAAGTACGTGTAAGCATCTTGCTAAACTATAGATAAATTAAAACCGGACCAGCAGTCCGATCCCGTTACCTCTCACCGCCAGTTTCCATTCGGCCTTCTGCAGAATACTGCCCTGAAGCCCGCTGTTGTATATCCTTACCGCTTCCTTTGCCTTTCTGGAAGCGGTGATCCCAAAGGGGATACAGATTGCCACAAGTCCGGCACCCGCAGTTGCCATCTTCCAGTTAGCTTCTCCTCCCCCTGCTGCAGTTCCCAATGGATATCCGATCATGAATCCTCCTGCACCACCTAAGATTGCCGCGACAACATTGTAGGTCTGGGCAGATTTCATCATCGTAAAAGCTTTCTCATCGGACTGGACTGCCATTACCAGCCCGGGCATGTTCAACATTTTATTGTCCTTGTAATATACCGTCCCCAATCCCCTTTTACGGGTGACAATGGAATCATTGGAGGATTGACTGTATCCGGATGAACAGCCCAGGATAAATACTAAAAGTATTAAAACAGCATTTTTCATGTTGTAGGGATTAAATAAAAGAATAAAGCTATAAAAAACAGGTATACGCTGTACCTGCCTGCACCTGATCTTTTCACCAGTACCTTAAAATGGCGGTCAGGTGATCAGAACTGCTGACAAGCGAAATCGGGGAATACGATGAAATTAGCGCTTCCTGTAATACCGGTTCACGGCCAGGTTACATTCCACCACCAGTGAGTCCTTGGTGAGGCGGAGTATCTCCCAGAAGCGTGTACCGGGCTGCAGGGGCTGAAAGGCAGGGCGGTCGCGCAAGTTGGAAAAACGGAAACTACCGGCGCTGTCGATGAGTGTGCTGTCGTCCCGGTAAATACCGTCGATAAGGTATCCATAAAAAGCACCGGCAGGTTCACCTGACTGGTAGGGAAAGAGAGTCACCTGTGCGGTATCTTCAGGCAGATCAAGAATCGTGGTGAGGAAATCGATACGCGTATCGCTTCGCGCCCATCTCCCGGTAAGAGTCCCTTTGAGAGGCATGAGCTGTCCTGGCATCGGGATATAGGTCTCGATAGTGTAATCTCCTTCACCCGAGAAATTAACGGTCTCCCTGAACATTTGGACAGAATGTGTTTCCAGTATCCAGCTTCCTCCCGTGAGCAGGTTGTCCGGATCGTTTTTATCGCAGGAAAACAGGGAAATTGTGAGCAGCAGGAGCAGTGTGCGTTGATTCATGGTCTTTTAATTTACACCAGATAAAAATAATAATATACTCACAAAGCTTGAATATACATGCCGGTAAATTTTTTATACCCTGAAGTAGGCGACAATCTGGTTTAGCTCATCACTGAGAGCGCTCAACTCCTGTGCATTCCGGGCCAGGTTTTGTGCAGTGGAGGCATTATTCTGGGCAATCAGATCGAGGTCATTCACCTCCCGGTTGATCTCGCTGATGCCGGTATCCTGTTGCACGCTGGCCTGTGTGATGGCCTTTACCAGTTTCAGTATCTGCCCTATTTCCCTCGTAACACGATCCAGTTTTTCTCCTGTGAGCTCGCTGGCTTTTACGCTCTCTCCCACGAATTGTGTAATCTCCTCAGCGGCCAGTTTGCTTCGTTCGGCGAGCTTACGCACCTCACTTGCCACCACGGCAAATCCTTTCCCGTGCTCTCCGGCGCGGGCCGATTCCACTGCTGCATTCAATGCCAGGATATTCGTCTGGAAGGCAATGTCGGTGATCACACTGATCTTTGCCTCGATGGTTTTCAATGTCTCAATGCTCTCCTTCGAGGAACGGTTACTCGACTGTACCGACTCCACCGATTTCTCGGCAATCCGTTCGGTCTCCCGTGCGCTTGCAGAGTTGCTGCGCATATTTTCGGTTACCTTTTCTACTGCGCCAAGGATTCTGGACGATGCTTCTGCCTGTTGATCTGTCTTCATCGACAGATCCGCAGAATTCTCATTCAGTCGTTCGCTCATGCTGCTCAGGTTCTGGATGCTTTCCCTGAATTGCACAATAATTCCCTTCAGCCGTTCAGCCATACTGCCCAGGGTATTGATAAGCAAGCCAATCTCATCCCTGCTGTCATTCTTCATGCGGGCCGAGAGATCTCCGTCGCTGATCAATTGGGCAAGCTCAACACCGCTGCGGATGGGTGCAGTTAGCCGGGTGGAGAACCAGATCATCACTGCAATTAGGATGAGCAATCCAGCCAGTGAAATCAGGATGGAGTTTCGCAGATCCGTCATCAGATCGCGGGTAATCTCGCTCTTCATGGCCACCACCCCAAGCGACCAGGGAGTTTCAGTATCTCCAATTTTCAAGGGAACAAACAAGGCGTATATCTGCTCACCTGAGATATCATAGTTGGTAAGAAACTCGATTTTCTCACCTTTCTTCACCCGTTCAGTTACCTGATACGACTTATCCTCGGCAGGATTCACCTCGGCAAAGGTCATTCCTACAATAGTATCGTCGGGATGTGAAACATAGGTGCCGTTGTTCGACAGGAGGAAGGCGAAGCGCACATTCAGAAGCTTTGTTTTTCGCACCAGTTCCTTGAATGATTCGAGTTCCAGGTCTATCCCCACCAAACCCGTGAATTCACCATTCTGCAGAACAGGGGAGGCAAGGGTGGTCTCCAGGAACTGTTCATGGCCTTCCTTGGTATAGTCGCACCAGTATGGTTCCATGATGGCATCTTTCCTGGCTTCTTTCACCCGGTGATAGCCGGTAAACTTCTTCACCCCTCCCAGGTCCAGCGTGTCTATTTTAAAACCGACGGAGCGGTCACTGTTCCGGTAATACGAAACACTTCTCCGTCCGGGTTTCTGGCCCCACTGGGGATCGTACTGTGCCAGTTCCATGCTGTACCACACGCCCAGGTATGAATTATTTTCTTCCAGGACAGTAAGGATCATCGGGTTCAGCACGCGATCCTTTTCGGCAACGCGTTCCTGCTCATGATGGATGAAGGCATACTTCAATCCCTGCACGATTCCCATGTCGCGCGCAAGTTCCTGGCTCACTTCCAGTGATGCACGTTCGGCCTGCATATTAATCTGCGCCTTGGCCTTCTCAAAGGTGGAAGATCGCTTGTTTAGGAAATACCAGATATTGATCGAAAGCGACAAGAGGGAGGCGCCCAGCAGATAAACGATCAGCCGTCCCCGGATGGTGGAGAGAAAACTATTCATAGTCATATAATTACATTGGTAATCCGAAAGAAAATTGAACCCTTCAATATACAGGGTTTTGCCAAATTGACTAAGGATAGCGTTTATTTATTTTAAGAAGATTATGATTTCTACTCTGCTTCCTGCAGTTCTGACATAAAATAACAAGCCCCGCCTTGATTTTATGAGATCTTGTCTGAGAGTTTTAGTCGCAGGGGATGCCTTTAACCTTCAATATTAAATTACTTTCTCTGCGGACAATTTTATCCCGACCTGCCGACCTCAACCTGGATTACAAGCTAAGCAATCGGTTAATTGTAGTATCCCGTTTAGAATAAACTATAGAGGAAACTCAGCTGGAATTTATGAGAAAAATTTCTGCTGTAATATGTAAAATAATCATCGATAATGGTTCTGGTTGCAACATTAAGAAAGCTCCCCGAGCTTGTCCTTGCAGCCAGATCAATTGGAAAATAATCAGGGCTATCCTGCCATTGGTATGACAGGCTGGAGGAAAAATTCAACCTGAGTTGCGGACTTATATAATAATTTATTTCCAGGCCGGCCGAGCCCCTTATTCCTGTTACTTCAGTGCCCAAAATATCGCCTGTTTCCTCACCGGAATCGAATATTTTAATGCCGTTACAGGCATAATGAAAGTTTACGGATGTCCGGGTATTTGGATAGTACCCAAATGTATTCGAAAATCCTGCTTCCAGGAGAGGAAACCTCATTTTCGAATCTTCATCCAGTTCAAAATCACGAAATTTTCCCAGGGTAAAGCCACCAGTTACATACAAGGCCACCGAATTTTGCCAGGCCAGACCGATTGGCTTTTCATACACGATTTCCGGACCGGCATGGATGAACCCGGCCAGCAGGGCCTGTTTCCCAAAAGGAAGAATATTGAATGACCCTTTGCTGTATCCCTTCATATCAAAGGCAAAGATACCGGGATAAAAGGCAAAAGAAAACCTATGACCACTCATCCTTGTTATAACGCTTCCATACCTCCAATAGTCCTGGAGAACAGAAAAATAGCGGGCATCCCGTTGAGTTGCATATCCATTTGCAAGCAAAAAAGAGTCGACTACCTCCAGTTCATGGATCATGTGATGTCTTGCATCAAAAAACCTTTCATTTTTAAGTTGGGAGATTAATTCGGCAAAACGGATAATTTCATCATTGGTTACGGTACCATTAAATCTACCTGCTTGTGTAAGTTCGTCCACCAGATAAATTGCATGTCTCGCATCCTGAACCTGTTCAATACGACCAGAACCAAACTTTACAGGGACAATCATCTGGAGTGAGTTAACATGTAACAAATCTTTAATATTGGAATAATAATCTCCCGATTGTGAAAATTTTGTTCTCATGTAGGAATAATCGAGCAATAAGCCCATCTCTGTGAAGGCAGGACTGCCGGCGTATTTTCTTCGGTTTTGCTTAACCCATAAGGAGGGAATAAACTGGCCATAAGTGGATTTCCACTCATCCGGAGAACTCTGCTTATTCAGATTATTATACAATTTCACTCCCATCTCCGATTCAGTCTGCTCATCGGATGTATTTAAATAAGAAAGATATCTAAGTGAAGAGTTTCCACTCAGATTATGATTCCATGATTCCTGTGAATTAAAATCATTACTCGTAATGTACTGAGCGTATTGATTTTGTCCGTATAAATCAATTGTAGTCTCCAGGGAATGCCTCTTCAGGTTGGGTAGTTTATAGCTGGAGAGGTCGAAATCAGAGGTTTGCGCGAAAATCCATCCTGGTAAAAAGAGTAATATCAGAAAAAAAAATCTGTATTGCATAGGAATAGTATTACAAGGTTTAAGGTTTAAGGCAGAACTAACAAATTGATGGGCAGACAATTCAAAATTCAATCTACAAAATAATTTAATCCCTGATTCCGTAATTATCATTTTTTATTTCATGCAGGAAATACCTCTACCCTGTATAGCTTGCAAATAAAGGATTCCGGATAATATGAAATTTACCAGGATGTTCATTAAACCATTACTGCTTTGAACCTATTATTCGGTCCTCAATGAGAATCCCGAAGTTTTAATAGGCTTTGCTTCCCGGGAAAAGGATATTCTTTCTGCAAATCACAAAAAAAACCGGAATCCCTTTCAGAAATTCCGGTAAATAATATTCTTTCCGTTTGCACCTTAACATCCCCCGGCAGCCTTCTTCTTTTTTGGCATTCCCTTGATAGCAGGTTTGGTCGTTGATGATGATGGCGCGGCAGCGGCTTGCGGAGTAATGGCCCCGCCACCCAGGGCCTGGCTGGCAGCCTTGCGGAAGTCGTACTTCGCAAATTCCTCATCTGAACTGGTGGTGGCAGGAACCTGTGGATTCAGGATGGCCTCAAACCAGTAATTAAGTCCTCCCTCGAGTACGTAGTTGTTTTTGTATCCCAGTTGTCGGGTTATCATCCAGGCCTCATTTGCTTGGAGGGTTCCGTTGGAATAGAATACATTCATCTTCAGATCCTGATTCAGAATATCGATCCACTGGTCAGCAAGGAGATCAGTAAGGGGGATATTGACAGAACCTGGCAGATTGAATTTTTCAAACTCATCCTGACTCCGCACATCAATCAGAAGAAGGCTGGGATCTTTTTTTACAATCATATCCGCTACCACATCCGGGGTAAGGTACTGGGTTCGGGTATTGGCTTCTGCAAGCAGTTCAGGAGCCGAAAGCTTGTACGGCCGGGTAGTATTTTGCGGAACGGCAGCGATGATAAGTCCCAGCGGGACCACGAAGGCTGCAAGTATGATACGACTATTCATATGCTTTTATATTTAATTGCTGTTAATATTCTTCCCGGGGAAATTTCTTCTCGGCCCATTCGGCTACCCAGAACATGCCAAGAGCAGCAAGTATGAGCAGCAGGGCAAAGATTCCATCGGAGAGACCCAGAAATTCACTTACCTTGGGTGAACCCATATTTTTTGCCAGGAAAAGACCTTCCCAGATATCATAACCAAAGGCAAAGATAATGACACCAATGAAGAGTCCACCAATGAATACAAGTGCATCCAGTTTTCCAATAGATGCACCACAGAAGCTGGTTCCGGGACAGTAGCCGCCTATGATAAATCCGGCGCCCATGATTACCCCGCCAACAATGGCCGAATACAGAAAGGTCGGATTCACATACACCAGGTTCAGGTCTACCCAACCAAAAAGACTAAAGAAGAGAAGCCCGAGCATAGCTGTGATGGCTGCAGTGAAAAATACTTTCAGCACTACCGTATCGTACCCGTAAAAGACACCTGCCAGCTTACGGCTGGAGGAAAAACCGCTTTGCTCAAGCACAAAGCCAAAGCCGATACCGATTATAAACGCGAGAAACAGATTGGTGTTCTCTGATATTAATTCATTTACAGAAAGTGGTCCCATATGGAATAAATTTCTTTTGAGTTAACTAAATCCAATTCTTCCGGAAGAAATAGGCCAGCGCGAAAGCTGTCCCGAAGATGGCCATCATGGTAACAAATCCTCCCAGTGACAAAACAGCCATCCCGCTCAGGGCGGATCCGCTTGTGCATCCTCGCCCCAGTTGAGATCCGAAGCCAAACAATAGCCCGCCGATCAATGCCAGGACTAGACGTTTTCGTGAAGTAATCTTCGGCGAATGTTCCACTTTCAGTTTAAGCCTGCCTGCCAGAGCTCCCGAAAGGAAACCTCCCACCAGCACTCCAAGCATCTGAAATACCAGCCAGTTTTTCATCGGACTGCCCGAGTGGGAACTCATATACTCCCTGAAAAAACCGTTGTTCTCCCTTACGGAAGGTGCCACCGTTGTGGTTGCCGAAACAACGCAACTTTTAATGGCTCCGCTGGCACCCAGGCCCCGGCCCGAAATAAAATTGGCTGAAAGCAACACCAGGCCAAGCAATACCCCTCCCACATATGGGTTCAGGTATTTTGTCTTTTTTACATTACTCATTTCTGACATATCGTTTTTTTTAAGTTATTTTTTTTCAACTAACCATAATATCGAATCATCAATTATTCTCACCCTTCCACATTCCAATCCTCTCTTTATCCCTCTGTCCCTCTGTCCCTTCGTCACGCCGTCCCTCTGTCTCTTCGTCTTACTTTCCCGCTCAATACAACCACCTGCTTGCCTGTCCGGCATACACAATAATAAACCGGAACATGATGCTCCCGAAAAGTACCAGCAGGGGAGGAAACCAGACTGGAATATGAAAATTACGCAGTTCCATGATCTCAAGAACCGCAGGGAGTACCATCCCGATTACTACTACAAAGATCCAGAATACCATCGTATAGGGCCCGCCAAGAAAGAGGTTGGCTGCATCAATCTGCACCTGTGTGCTTGCCAGAAATCCCATAAAGAGGTGAATGATCAGGAATAATTCGATCCCGATGATCACCAGGTCGATCTGGGCAAAACGTTTTCGCTCAACAGCTGATTTTGAAAGCAGGAGGATGGTTGCTGCACCGGCCGATAGTCCGGATGCCAGAAACAGGGGACCCAGAATGGAGGTATTCCACAAGGGTCGTGCATTGAATGCCGACAACAGGATACCGGTATAGATACCCAGGATAACAGCATAGATAAGCATAATCCAGGCCAGTACCAGTTTATATTTGGATAGAAAAGCCTCCAGCCATTTCAGCCAGCCAAATTTCCAGTCCCAGTTCGGGAACCATTCTCTTATATACAATGCGCTCCATATAAAGGAAACCGGGGTGATCACCATGAGGGTCCAGGCTCCCCACGACATGGGTGACTGCAATTTAATATTGACGTACAACTGCCAGAAATACAATTTATGCCGCAGGTCGAGAAACAGTGCGAACAATCCAATAACCAGCAGGAATGGTGTAAGGAAGGGAGCCTTTTTTACAGCTGTAGAAAATTCATCCTCCTTCCCGCGGATGAAATATAATGCAGCAAAAAAGAGAATTCCTGCAGCCAGACCACCCAGAAAGAGATACAGGGGAATCTGCCAGTGCCAGATATTCAGGTGCGGATCGACGAGTTCATTCATTCGCCCGCTGACAATTAATTCTTCTCTCATAATAATTCCTCCTGTCAGATTAAAAAGTATAACTGGGGATTAGTGCCTGCCTCAGGAATAAGCGTTTTGTATTTCCGCTTTTTCAGTACCTGGGACACCTTGCTGTTCGGGTCGTCCAGGTCGCCGAAGTATATGCACTTTGTGGGGCAGACCGCTGCACAGGCCGGTTCCAGACCGTTCTTGATCCTGTGTTCACAGAAAGTACATTTATCCACATATCCATCTGGATGCGGGTAACGTGCATCATAAGGACAGGAAGCAATACATGCTCCGCAACCGATGCATTTGCTCGCCTTAACCATCACAATACCGCCCTCGACAAAATGACTGGCCCCGGTGGGACAGCATCGCACACAGGGTGCATTTTCGCAATGGTTGCATCGTTCCGAGCGTATCTCGATCTCGAGTTGAGGATAGGTCCCGTCGGTGACCTCTACGATCCAATCACGACAGAACCCGATGGGTACATTATTTTCGGTCTGACAGGCAACCACACAGTCGCTGCAGCCTACACATTTTTTCGTATCAACAGCCATCGCGTATCTCATGATGCTACCTCCGCTTCTGTTTTATCGGTGATAAACGTTATAAAATTGCCCCGCATGCCGGTTCCACCCATGATAGGATCCACCAGCACTCTAGAGATGAGTTGCGTGTCGCTGGCACCCTTGCCATAGCAACGTTTCATCTGTTTCTGGGCATGTCCGAATCCATGAACCATATATACCGAATCCCAGCGGATGCGTTCTGTAATTCGTACTTTAATCGGGAAACCTGAAACAATTCCATCCTGGTTCTTCAACCACACAGCCTGTTCATTTACGAGTCCCCATTCTTTTGCAACTTTCGGATTCACCCATACCGTATTCTCATCCATCAGGTCGGTAAGATTGGGATTGTTGGCCGTACGGCTGAAGGTGTGCATGGGAGCGCGACCATAGATGAGCCGGTAAAAGCCTTCGGGTGGTTCCTCATGCGCTACATAGTTGGGAAGGGGATCAAAGCCCGCTCCTTCAAGATAGGTGGAATACAGTTCAATTTTACCCGAGTCGGTAGGAAACCAGGGAGCCTCACCCTCTGCTGCATAGAGATCATCAGCCTCACGTTCAAAAACTTTTACTCCGATTCGCTTCATCTCTTCCAGCGAAGATCCCAGCTTTTTCAATTGCCAGTCCAGCAGGTCCTCTTGTTTTTCCATCGGGAACCAGGCTTCGAGTCCAAGCTTCTTCGAGAGTTCCCGGGCAATCCAATATCCCGGTTTGGTATTGTGCATAGGCTCTGCCGCAGGCATACGAAGGGCAACCGAGGGTTTGCGGTGCGGCCCCGAACGAAGGTTATCATAGCGTTCCAGGTAGGTGCATTCCGGAAGAACCACATCGGCCCATCCGGTAATCTCCATGGGCATGGTATCAATGGCCACCAGCAGATCCAGATTCTCAATAGCCTTAAGAGTATTGGCCTGGTTGGGAATGGTATTGATGAGGTTGGAGCCGTTTACGATCCATCCTTTTATCAGGAAACCAGGCTTATTATCGGGGATGGATGCATCGACAAGAGCATTGGAGACCGTTAAACTGGCCATGGGATAGCGGCCAGGGAAGGCATCCTGCCATGTCTTTGCAGCCACAGGATACTCTGGCACAGGATAAGAAGGCACACTGGCTTTTGCAGGGCGATAAAATCCTCCTCTGCGACCCCAGGAGCCCAGCAAAGCATTGAGGATGGCGACTGCCCGTATTCGTTGGGTATCGTCACCATACCAGGTAACATGCCGGCCTGGATGAACGATTACAGCCGGAGATGCATCAGCCATCGCTTTTGCTGTATCGCGTATCATCGTGGGATTAATGGTGGTAATCCCGTATGCCCATTCTGCAGTAAAATCTTTTACGTGATTTTTCAATTCGTCAAATCCACTGCAGTATTGTTCAACATATTTGCGGTCGTACCATTCATTATATATTATTTCATGAATCCATGAAAGCAGCAGTGCGATATCAGTGGATGGTTTAATGGGTAACCAGAATTTCGATTTGCTGGCAGCAGTTGAATATCGCGGATCAACTGTGATGATGGTGGCGCCCTTGTCAATGGCATCACTCATCTCCTGTATCTGCCCGTTATGCATATTTTCTCCAATGTGCGAACCAATAAGAACCAGGCAGCGGGTATCGCGTATGTCAGTTATTTCAGGAGAGTACACTTCTTCGCCGAAGGTAGCCACGAAGGCCTCGTCGCGCGGACCACGGCACTGTGCATAGGATGGCTCGGCAATGTTGGCTGAACCGAATGCCTTGAATAGATTTGTGTAATAGCTGCTTCCCGATCCATGGGTAAACAAAGCCATACTTTCGGGTCCGTTCTTTGCCGCGATCTCCTTCATCTTTTCTGCGATGTGCCCGAGGGCTTCATCCCAGCTTGCCTCGCGGAAAACCTGCTTACCCCGTTCCTCCACCCGTATAAGCGGTGTGCGCAAACGGTCTTCATCATAATACATGCCAATACCTCCCGTTCCTCTCGGGCAGAAACGTCCGTTACAATGCTGATCATCATCGTTACCAATTATCTTCCAGATGCGTCCCTCGGGGGTCTTGTAAACCCATCCGGCGCACTTCCAGAAGCATACCTCGCAATAGGTGGGTGTGCGGGTAAGATCAACGGCTACTTTCCCTTCTTCAGCAGAAGAAGAAAATTCACTGATGAGCTTATAAGCCCCGCCGCCCGCCAACAGCGCCCCTGCTCCCAGGGAAGAAATCCGAATAAACTGTCTGCGGCTTGCCATACTTTTTAGTTAATTTGTTTGATGGTTATACTGTTTTTTTATCTGCTGTTTAATGCCTGCATATCCTCCCGGGTGTTGACATTGAGAAACAGGTCCGGTGAATAGAAGGGACGTGATGTTCAGCTGGTTATCTCCTGCAGCCAAATGATTTACTCTGTTGTATCAGCCGGTGAAGGCTGTATTCTTTATCCTGCAAAGCCTTCATTTTACTCAGGATAGTCCTGAATATATTGCACACAGAGTGTTCCACTTTTCTGAATCGTGCAACGGGAATATCACTTCCTGGTAATATCCCGCTGCAACAAATACCCGACTAATCCGGGATTAACCAGGGGCATGTCGCAGGTAAGAACAATATTTCGTTCGGTTGTCGATTTGCGAAAGACAGCTGTATATACCGATCATGGCAGCCTGCCCGGGAACTTCATCAGCCCAAACCTCCACACCCTGTTTGGAATAAACAGCCGGATCGCCGCTTATCACCAGCCGTTCGCAATATGGGCGAAGTACATCCAGTGCATGTTCGAGCAGGGTTTTTCCGGCAAAGTACAGGAGAGCCTTATTAGACCCCATCCTGCTGCTTCGTCCGCCTGCAAGCACAATTCCGGTGACAGCCTCTCTGCTCATCAATGAAAATCGATTTGATGAATCATACGAAGGGAATGTTCAACAGTCTTCAATATCTCATCAGCATATTCCCTGACCGCCTTCGGACTCCCCGGAAGAGCATACACAAGGGTATTCCCGATCAGACCTGCCACGCTCCTGCTCACAAGCGCATTCGGGTATTGTGTGCCATACTTCATACGGATCATCTCCATGATGCCTGGAATTTCTTTTTCGAACATGGCTTTGAGCACATCGGGGGTGATGTCTCGCGGACCCAATCCTGTGCCGCCGGTTGTGAAGAGAAAATCATCTGCAGCCCGACACTCTCATCCACCAATCTTTTTAACCGATCAGCCTCGTCCGGAATAATCTCCCCTGCTGATTGATACAGCCCTTCCATTTTTCGAAAAATACTGTTGCAGATACTGCGCCAGGAAAGGGCCGCTTTTGTCTTCATAGACCCCTTCGCTGGCACGATCACTCAGCGTGTAATAATTTTTATCTTCAGAATCCGTTGTTGGTATTCAATAATATCACCGGTTTTCAGCTTGGCCACCTTTATTACCCGGGCAAAATTCCCTTCCTTCGGCATCACACAGTCACCGGTCTCCTTGTAGATCGCACAATTATTCCCATGACATTTTTTCCCCGATCTGGGTGACTTCCACCCCACTTCACCACACCTCAATTTGTCCAGTGGTTTCATTTCATACAACTTCAATCCGCGGGTGGTGATGTTTTCTGCAAACTCCCCATACTCCAGCCTGCGACCGATGGATGCTTCAGCTTTCGCAAGGCTCTCCTCACCCAGCAGGCTTACCTGCCGGTGCCAGGATCCTGCATGTGCATCTCCTGCAATCCCGTTTTTGGTAAGTTCTATGAATGGGACAGGTATTTTTATGCAGGCATCTCTTCTCATGCGAGGTATTCACTGAAAGAATCTCGGCAGTTTGCATATTCAGACAGGGTCGGTTTTTGTTTTACTTTCCAGGCGGGATTGCACCAAGTACCATTTCCTTGTCCACTGCTTTGCACATATCATAAACCGTGAGCAGTGCAACTGAAACGGCGGTGAGGTTTATCTCCACACCGGTGGCACCGGAACAACGAACTTCGCTGCACACATGCACAGCCTTTTCATCAAGTGTCGCTTGCACAACCACCTGATTTAATAGGAGTGAAGGACATAAGGATGAGTGCTGAAGTTTGTTTGGCAGCCTGTATCCCGGCGATTTCAGCTATCGTAAGTACATCTCCCTTCTTCATCAGCTTGTCATGGATTAGCTTTACAGTAGCCGCATTGAGAGAAATACTCCCGAGGCAACAGCAGTGCGTAACTGATCCTTCTTGCCGGTAACATCTACCATCCGGGCATTTCCTCCTTCATCCAGGTGAGCCGCTTCTTTTTCATCTTATCCTTCCGTATTATTGAATAAAACGCCGCCTTTCGATTCATACATCCCCTGAGTGGCTTACTATTAAGGGCGTTTAGCAGAGCCTGCCGGGCACCTGATCTGCGAACCGGAAATTCCTGCTCGTCGAAAAGACAGGTTTGATCATCCCGGTGGAAGTCATGCGCAGACGATTACACTTGTGGCATACCCCTCCTTCACCTCCTTCGACCTCAGAAAATTCGCCTGTTTCCAGATTCATCTGGTGAATAAAACGTACCTGCAGCCCTTCTTTTTCACAATAATCCTTCACCCCCCGACTTTCCTCATCTCCAGAAGAGGAAAAACGTACACAATTTATTTTGATAGGCTCCAGCCCTGCTTCACGGGCTGCAGCAATCCCCCTGAAAACATCATCAATATTCCCGCCCCTTGTAATTTCTTTGTACCGATTGGAATCAATCGTGTCCAGACTAATATTCACCCGTTTCAAACCAGCCTGCTTTAATGCCGCGGCATACTTTGCCAGTAATATTCCGTTGGTGGTGAGGGAAAGATCCGGAATACCTTCAATGGAGGACAATTTCCTTACAAGATCAACAATGCCGGCACGCACCAATGGTTCACCTCCGGTAAGTCGTATCTTATTAACCCCCAGCGATACGGCAACTTTTACCACATCGACAATTTCATCGAATGACAGTATCTCTTCATGTGGTACCAGCCTGATCCCGTCAGCCGGCATGCAATAACTGCAGCGCAGGTTGCAACGGTCGGTCACCGAGATCCGCAGGTAATGAATATGTCTGTTATATCGGTCGTACATATACCCGTTCACCTGATTTAATTTCCTGCCTGTCCTCCTCTATCTCCATCATTGCATTCGCCCCGAGATATGCATGAATATGCGCAGATCCATGATATTCCAATGGTTCCACACTGCCCTGCGGATTGATATATGCAGGTATAAAAAATTTCGTTCCTGTTTTTTTTCGCGTATAATCACTGGCCAGGGGCAGTGAGATTCTTTGATCAGCAGGCTCACGTCCTTCCAGCAGCCCGATAAATGGCCGTACGAGAAGCTCAAATTGCACAAAGGATGAAACCGGATTCCCCGGCAGACCAAAAATGAAGTGGTCTCCTTTTCTACCGAAGAGCATGTGTTTCCCTGGCCGCGCCTTCATTCCGTGAAAAAGGATATCAACACCCATATCGGTGAGTACCTGCGGAATAAAATCATAATCACCTACTGAAACACCTCCCGAAACAAGCACCAGTTGGTATTTCTCAAATGCATTTCGCAAATGAACATACAACTGCTGCGCATTATCCCTTATTATTCCGGCGTAATCGGCAGATATGCCCATGAATGAAAGTTGGGAGAGAACCTGGGGACCGTTGCTGTTTCTTATCTGTACCTGCGAAGGTATTTTGTCTGCTTCCACCAGTTCATTACCTGTGGAAATAACCAATACCGTTGGCCTCCGGAAAACTTCAATCATGCTATATCCCGCTGCTGCCATCACGGCCACATGTTGAGCTTTTATCAGAGTTCCGTGTGAAATTAGCAAATCTCCCTTCCTGCAATCTTCGCCAATAAGGCAAATATTGCTGCTTTTTGACGGATTAACAGCTTTTACAACCCCGGGTGTAACCTGTTGCGCTTCCTCTTTGACCAGAACATAATCTGCCCCGGCAGGTATCATGGCTCCTGTCATAATTTTCATACATTCCCCCTCCCCGATTGATCCCGGAGGAATTCCACCGGCAGCAATCTCTCCGGTGACGGCCAGATCCAGGGTCAGGTCCTCCCTGCGGCAGGCATAGCCATCCATGGCTGATTTATTGAAAGGTGGCATGTCCAAATCCGAAATGACATCCTCCGCGAGTACCCTGCCGGAAACTTCGCGCAAAGAAACTTTTTCAGTTGGGACCTCCATCCTGATGGAAAGGACCCTGGAAAGCGCTTCGTTAAATGGTATCATCAGGTGTTTTTCAGGATCCAACCATTTTCTCCTATTTGTATGTTTTCTGCAGGAATATCAAACATGGTACCTGTTCTTACAATTTTTTGGTCAGCCAACTGGTAGAAGGCATTCCTTTCTTTCTTTTCTTCAATTCCGCCCTGTGTTATGAGCAGGAAAAGTCCGGGATTAACCCAATGCCGGGCTCCGCCGGATTCACATATCCAGGAAATATTACCGGGCACTTCCCTGAATAATGTTTCCATCGCATCCCCCAACTGCTCATCCTGAGCCATGATAAAGAATGAACGTTTTGCTCCCGCCTCCAGAAAACGCTTACTGTCTTTATCCGGGCCTGCAGACAACTCCTCTGCGATGAATATATCCTCGGTATCATGAATTATTCTTCCACTGCGGATACCTTTATGAAAGTGCGGAGTGATCTTGATAGTATAAATGGAATGTGAGGAACCCCAATGACTGAGTATCCGGCACCCGTACAGTGTCTTCCCCGAATCCCGCCCGGTACCGGCAAGTAAAAGCAACTGGGGCATCACAAATTTTTCCATCTCAATAAATGAAAAGCTTCAGGCTGGCCATAAGTAATACAGCTGCCAGCATATATTTCAGCCATTTTGTATTCAGGTGCATACTACCACTGTAAGAGCCCAGCACACCACCGGCAAGTCCCACCAGTATCCACAGGATCATATGGGGTTCCATGGCAAAGCCGGTATGCTGCAGGCCCAGGATTCCCGCAAGAGAATTGAGAAAGATAAACAAGGCGGAAGCTGCGGCTGATTCTTTAATGGTGGCCCAGTGAAAGAGTATGAGTACGGGACTAAGTATAATACCTCCGCCGATCCCAATCATCCCCGAGAAAAATCCAAGTGCCGCTCCGATAAGCATTGCCAGGGCAAAAGGCGGGCGCCTGTTTGCCTCTCCTACCGCTCCCTGCACAAAGAGCATCCTGAACACAGCGATGAGCAGAAATGCTCCTAGTATGATCTTGTACAATTTGGGATTAACATTTACCATGGCCCCGAAATAAGCGGCAAGGATGGATGCAAGCAAAAAAGGCAGAATGAGCCGAAACCTGAAAAAGCCTGCCCGGTAATAAGAAACAAAGGCAATCCCCGCAACAAACACATTCAACACCAGCGCAGTAGATCTCATAAACAGGGGGGCTATGCCAAACAGCGCAAACAGCGCAAGGTAACCGCTTCCCCCTCCATGACCTACCGAAGAGTAAAGGAATGCCACCAGAAACAGCAGAAGAATAAAAAGCATTTCCATTATTGCACCTCTCCTGTTATTAACCCGGACCCGCCATGCATCCTGGCTTGAATGATGATGGGAAAGCATTTG
>JAXLTS010000018.1:0-93691 GCA_046329925.1 Bacteroidales bacterium | reverse complement strand
GAATGAGCCCGATAAGCGGCGATAAAACGATAAAAAGGGAAACCTTAATAATACCGGAGGCAAATAAGGCAGAGGGCCCCGCTTTTAAAAGTGCCGGGCCTATCATCCCGCCAATGAGTGAGTGAGAAACACTGATCGGCATTCCCAGCATGGTGCATGCAAAAACCCATACAATTGCACCAACAAGGGCTGCGAGAATAAAGTACTGGTCCACAATAACCGGATTCACAATACCTTTCCCGATTGTTGTTGCAACACTTACACCAAAGATAAACGCAGCAGCAAAGTTCCAGAATGCCGCCCACAAAACGGCGGCAAACGGAGACAAGACCTTTGTGGAAACAATAGTGGCAATCGAGTTGGCCGAATCGTTCATCCCGTTAAGAAAATCAAACAGGAGTGCCAGCGCGATGATGAAAATAATCAATGCAGTCATCGGCAGATATTAAACGGTTTTCACCATAATGGACTTGAGGATGTCAGCAACATCCTCCGAGGCATCGGTCGCTTTTTCAAGTGCCTGAATGATTTCCTTCTGCTTGATAAGCTCCACGGCATCTTTCTCCTCACGGAACAACTTTGAAATAAAGGCATCAAAAACATCGTCCCCGCTATTCTCAAGTTCATTCAGCTTTACACAGGCCTGCATGATCAGTTCCGGATCGCGCAGGTTATTTATTTCCATCATGGCATTCCGAATCTCCAGTGAAGCCTGGTAAATAAGATCTGCAAAGGCTATGAAGGCATCAACCGGCATCTTTGGTTGATACCTCGAAATTTTCTGGCTGGCACTGTTGATCTGATCCAATACGTTATCGATGGAATTAGCAAGGCGGTGCACATCATCCCTGTCGAAAGGTGTTATAAAGGTATTGTTCAGTTCTTCGTAAATATTATGAGTCAGTTGATCTCCCTTTTTCTCCAGGGCCCGTACATTTACAATCCGCTCGTTGAGTTCCTCATTCGAGGATTTTACCAGTTCCCTGAATTCGGAAGCTGTATTTACAAGGTTTTCGGCTGCCTCAACAAATAATGGAAAAAATTTCCGGTCCTTGGGAACGAAAATCTGGAAGATCTGAGAAAATTTCATGGTTGCTTGGTTATAATTTGACAACAAAAGTAGAATTTGCCCAGCTACCTAATCTTTAGAAGACGTTAAGTAATCGTTAAGGATTTTATTGTATTACATGTTGATTATGAATTAATTATAAAATATTACAAAACAGGATGCAGAGTCAGGGAATAATATTATAATCATATAGTGCTCATAATCAATATCTTAATTTGAGCGTATTTTTCTCCATGCTTAACATAAATTTAATATAGCGATCGGGATGTACGATCGCTGATCCTGGCAGGTAATACAGGAATATTTAAAGAACCATTGCGATAAGGCCCCCTGTAATGAAGGCTACCACCCACCATGAATAGGCCAGCAATGAGTACTTATGCAAATTTACCGGAATGGCTGCATTTTTTCCAAACCTGAGACGTACTCTCCAGAGAAGAACAGTATCCATAAACATTACAGCTAAGGCAGAGTACCCGATAAATCCATGCAGTGTAAAGGGAGAATTTAGCGAGCCAAAAATCATGAACACAGTGGCCGTAACATCAAAAAACAAACCCAAACAAAGTAGCGTAAGCAGGCTGGAACTGACTTGTCGTGTCTTGTATTCCCGTCGAATAAACAGTGAATAAAAAACCAACGCGATAATAACAACGGTCATGCCCGTCTGAAGAGTAGCATTCATGCTCAATTCAATTTTAAATAATCGAATGATGGATAGCCCGGTTCGAAGTCTTTACTATAGAATCCGGTGAAGCGGATTTTAAATACACCTCCTTCACTGTCGGTCACCAGGTAGGAATGTTTTGGTCGTACAAAATAATCGGCGGTATTGGTTTGTTCGTTTACCTTGACATATTTCCAGTCGTGCCCTATCACATCCCTGGCTTGTGTAAAACTCATATTAATCGTATCAGCTATTGTAATTCCCTCAAATATATGGCTGGTATCGAGAGCCCCGGTTGTTCTCCAGGGGTTAAGCAAAACACCCCGGACAAAATAAGGTGTAGGGACTCCATCATCCGTATAAAGCGTGGTAGTGTACTGGGTCAGGAGCAGGTCCCAATCTGTTTTGGGCGGTTCTATCGAAACGATTCCCTGGGAAAAGGAAAAGTAGGTATAGGCACAAATAGTATCTTTTGGCAGAATTACCTCTGTAAACTGGATGTCTGTGCCGTGCAGCAAAAGTAAAACGATATCCCGTGTCGCTCACTTCAGTGAATTGTACTTTATAAACCGGTTTGTAATTCACCCCGTCATAAATGCCAATCAGATAAAGTTCACGGGAATACAGGAGGCTATCAGATCCTGTAACCCAATCTCCAATAGCAGTCGAGTCCCGGTCACCGTCACTCTTGTCATACCTGAAGCGGAGGTTTTCAGAACCGAAAGTTGTCTGTGCCAAGGAGAAACTACCGGTATGTGAGGCGCCCAGGTATTTTCCGGTATTAATAAAAATTCGGGTGCCCCCCGGTTGGGATTCGAATGCCAGGTCCCAGCTGTCTGACAGGGAAGAAAAAGTACTTGCCGAGGAAAGATCTACATATACCTGGTTGGTATAGGTTGAAACCGGGCAATAGAACTCCTCTCCTTCCCAGGAATAAGCGGGTACACGTTCATCCTCCTCGAAACAGGAACTCAGCAAAATCAGTAGCAGCATAATCAGGATGGAGAAGTACTTCATATCCGTCATGAGGTTTTAGGCAGGTCAGAATTTGCTGAATTGCCAGGAACATTTGATAAAAAAGGTCCGGCCCCAGCCGGTAGGGTTTTCGCCACCCCCTCCGGAATGCCCGCCCCCGCTGCTGCCTGAAGAGAATACATTCTTAACATCGAACAGGTTTTTTCCTCCCAGTGCCAGGGTAAGCCTGTTTCTGAAAAAAGGTCGTGAAGCTGTGAAATCGATGGTCTGATAGGAGTCCTGGTACCATTCGACAACTTCCGTAACCAGGTTCATTTCATCATCAAAATTTCCGACAGCAGTAAACATTCTGTCGGTATATTTATAGAACATAGCCAGGGTGAAGTCATATTTCAGGTTATGATATGTCCAGTCGCACACATAATCCGAATGGAAATAATACTTGTCCAGATCCGAAAGTTTTGATCTCCAGATGAAGCTTCCACCCAGGTTCAATTTAAACCGGGGATGCAAACCAAAGGTAATTTTCTCCTCAATACCCTGGGTTTTATACAATCCGGCTATGTTAAAATACTTAGCCCAGGTTGGATCATCCATCCTGTAAATGAAGTCTATCTTGTCCTGCATACGGCTGTGGAAAAGAGCCAGCTCATCTGAAATGTTCACCCTGCCAAGAGATTTCCCAAAGCTGAACGATAGATTGTAATTCCAGGAATACTCAGGGGTAAGATCCTTGTTACCGGTTACATTGTGATTAATATCCTGGAAATTCATGAACAATTCCTTGATTGTTGGAGACCGGAATCCTCGTCCTGCCGAAGCCCGCATCAGAAAATGTTCGGATGGATTCCAGAGCATATTGAGAGAATGAACCAGGGGGGCTTTGAACAGGGTATTGTAAATAAGGCGAGCACCGGGTTGGAAGGTCAGTTTATCGAATGGTGTCCACTGGAATGAAAAGAATGAGGCCATGTCCCCAATGTTCTTAGCTCCTTCAATCCGTTTACCGGTAACTTCATCAAAATTGAAATCCAGTCCGGCCTGGTAATTGATTTTTTCTCCAAGTCCGGAATAGAAATTAGCCCTCCACATGGCATTGCGAAAGATGGTGGTATCCTGCTTGGACTGATCTGCGAGCTGTTCGACCAGGTTTACCAGGTCATTTACGGTAGTTTTCTTCTCCTTCCTGTAATAAGACCATGCGCCAGTCATATCGAATCCTGACCTGTCGCTGATTATTAAGGAGGCTTCAGCTCTTGAGGTAAGGCGGGTGGTATAGTAATACTGATCGAGGGCATTCTCATAACGGGGCGGCCGGAGGGAGTCGCGGTCACGCACTTCTTCGTCAAACCACGACTGATTCAGCCTCACTTTCCATTTTTCATTGGTCCATAACCAATCGGTGGTAAAATTGTATTGCTGCTTTGGTTTCCACAGCTGGAACCGCCCCAGGTCAATGGGTGAGTAACCATCGAAGAAATTTCTGCCTCCGTTGAGATTGAATACACTCTTCTTAACCTTTGTTCGCAGCGATGCATCGAAGTTGTAAACTCCCACTGATTCATAATAACCTGAGACTGAACTGCCGAATTTCTCCCTTGATCCGGTCCTGGTGATGATATTTATAGCACCAGCAGTTGCATTGCTTCCATATATGACAGACATGGGTCCCTTGACTGTTTCAATATGATCCACATTGTCCAGGCTTATCTGTCCGAGGTCTATCATCCCGTTTTGTCTTCCAATCACCGGCACACCATCGATAAGTATTTTGACATTTTCACCGCCGAGTCCCTGCATGCTCAATCCGGCGCCCAGTACACCGCTTTGGCTGGTCCGAAAAATCAGGTCGGATTGTAATAAGTCCGTCAGGGTGGATGCAGCCTTGGCTTCGATTTTATCGGCGCCCAGTACTTCTACGCGATATATTGATTTATCAGCCAGTTGTGGTTTAAACTGCCCGGTAACCACCACCTCATCCATACCGGTCTGCGAGACTTCCATGGAAACTGTAATGCTCTGATCCGGGCGAATAGTATCAATACGTGAATGATATCCCACATAGGAGACAGCTAGCAAAGAAACTGATTTTACGTTGTTCTCAGCTGTTCCATCAATACCAGTGCTGGAGTAAGATTTTGATTTGTCGGAAATACTTTCGAAGCATAAATTGGCATAAGGCAAGCCCTCACCTGTATGTTTATCCACCACCTTGATCTTTGTCTGGGCAAAGATCCCGGCAGGAACATACAGGATACCGATGAACATCAGTACCTGAGCCAATTTATGCATTGAAAATCCCCTTTAATTAACCTGTTTCTTCAGGAACCCAATATTGCCTGAACTCTGCCCGGCAAATGAGGTAAAAACAAGTTTGTAAACATCCCCTGATCCGGTTTTAACAAAAAACTTGGTTTCAGGTACCATGGTATATGTAAAGGTCGAGTAATTCAAGGTCTTCCAGTTGTATCCGATGGTGGTATAACTTGTTGAAAATGAGGCATCAGTGTAAACATCGAGATCCACCGGTTCACCGGTAACCTTCTGAGCATGCACACCGCGGTTAAGCAATACACCTGTGGGCACACTGCCGCCCATCTGTATGGTATTCTTGTAAATGCTGGTGGTTACATATTTGGTAAAAAGGATATCCCAGTCAGTGGTGGCGGGTTCGCGATCGAGCAGGTTACCTGAAGTTAAATTCATGTAAACAAAGTTCTTTGTTGAGTACCCGTTGCAATCGATAGTCTTTTCGATGAGATTACTGCCATCAAGGTCAGCGACTTTCACGAAATATTTATTATTCACTGATTCCTTCTTCACAATCCAGATTTTCTTGCAGGCCTTATTGCCGAACTGAAGCACATACAGGGAATCCCCTACCACATCATGGCTAATGCTATTGTAGAGACCCCAGCCATAATCAGGATGTCCGAGTTGGTTTGCCTCAAATGCGGAGTTATTCCAGGCTGTATCGGAATTATTCAGGGCTTGCCAGCCTAAAATACCCGTGGTATCGAAGGCAGTCTCCCAGGCGGTGGTATCACCTCCCGGATAGGTGAAAAGTTTGAGGTTAGCACCGCCATTAATTATAATCGAGGAGGACCATTTTTCAGTAAGGAAGGCAATATCCCAGTTTGTACGATTTTCTACATGCACAATTCCGGTTGAAAAACTATAAAATATATCATTGGCATAACCAGTACCCATCGTCACACTATCAGCAAGGGCAACAGCAGGTTTTTTGTCCTCATCCTTTTCGCATGCTGCCACGAAGGGGATAAGCATTAACAAGCAAAGTGTCAGATTCTTCATGATTGTTTTGAGTTTAGACTGAGTGGCAAAAGTAAAAAGTTATACGCAAATCAAACACTCATTTACCTAATTATTTGCAAACGGTGGTTTTTGCCGGATAACCTGTCCTGATAACCGGATGATTTGTAAAATTATACGGGTAAATAAAAATGCCCTGCCGGGAACCGACAGGGCATCATACATGAGTTTAAAAGTTCCTTACTTTTTCAAAGTCCGGATATAGTTAACCAATCCCCAAATATCCTCATCGGCAATTTTCTTGTCGTATTTAGGCATTTCTCCACGACCCATCTTTGTTTTGAAGAAGAGGTCGCCATCAGACTGAGCTGCAAAATCGGCGCTGGTAAAATCACCGGGGTGAGCTTCGAGGTTTCGTGCCTTCGGGCCATCACCCAGACCGGCCTTTCCGTGGCAGCTCTGGCAATGCTGAGCCCAAAGAGCTTTCCCTGCAGAGGTAGCACTGGCATTTCCCTTTACGGGGTTTTTCATGCTTTTGTAATTAGCCGGTACATCCCAGGCCTTAGGTTTCTGCTGAGCAGAGATGAAAGACATTGTGATCACTGCAAGCACTGCTACCAGTGCCACGCCGGCAATCAGTTTAATTTTTTTCATAGAGTTCCATTTAAAGAATTAAGTTGGACAAAGGTATAGCTGTTTTTGTAATTTAGTATCGAATTTCTTCTTTATTTAAAAAAAACAAGTGGTAATTAACACTACCACTTGCATTTAATCAATTGACTATTTTTTCATGGTCCTCATGTAGTTAACAAGGGCCCAGATATCTTCATCAGTAATTTTCTTGTCGTATTTGGGCATTTCGCCACGGCCCATCTTGGTCCTGTAGAAAATTTCACCGTCGGTACCGTCAGTAAATGGAGCTTTTGTGAAATCACCAGCAGAAGTTTCAAGGTTGCGGGCTTTCGGGCCGTCACCCAGGCCGGCTTTCCCGTGGCAGGAAGCGCAATGCTGGCCCCACAGTGTTTTTCCGCTTGCAATGGAAGCTGCATCAGACTTTACCGGGTTCTTCATGGTTTTATAGTTCGCCGGAACATCCCAGGCTTTTGGTTTCTGTTGAACGCTTACAAACGACATCATGGCCATAACCAGCACAGCTACAACAGCAAGTGATCCATACATTTTAACAGTTTTCATACCTTTTACTTTAAGGGGTTTAACTTATATTTTCCAGTTTTTCCGGTTTACCTTTTTTCCGTATCCGGATCAGTTGAATAATTACATACAAATAGTGTGCCCAAACACCGATAAGCATAATTGTTAATGAGACAATCATCCAAACCGGTGCGATATGCGACCAGAGGGTTCTGTTACCGGCCGCCCATACAGGTTTCGGTGTTCCCCAGGCAATTTTCTGTCTAAATTCGACATTCCCATATACCTCATTTTCAGCAATGGATGCAATAACCTCGAGTGTACCCAATGAGTCCTCTCCGGGGAGATCGGCGGGGAACTCCAGGGATCCATTCCCCTCTGCATCGATTGAAATATCGCCAACGGGCAGGTTGCTCAACATTCGTTGAACAGCAATGCCAACGGATTCTCCTTCCAGGGGAAGTTCCTTACCGCTGCCATCCACCCTGAATGCTTTCAACAGCACAGTTTTTACAGAATCGACCAATTCAAGACTCAGGCTCAGGTTCACTTCGGTGAAGAGAAATTCGGTTTCAGCAGGTTCAACAGCATCCGTACCGGTGAAAACTGCTTTGCAATGGATTACACCATCCTTGTCACGAGGAACCTTCACACCCTTTTGAATCAGCGCTTCAGCGTACCCATCGGAATTGGTAGAGGCAGTTATTTTGATTTGCTCTGCAGGTTGTTCACCTATCAGCATTTCCACAGGAACACCGGTAACAGGGTAATCCTTCCTTTTTTCATACCAACTCACCCGTGCCGATAGCAGGAAATCCCCGTTTGTGATTTTTTTAACAATAAATGCCAGGTCAGGGGTTTTCTTTTCCACCACAGTAGAATCCTGCGCCCTTACCGGTGCTGCCAGGGCAATAATCAGGGTGATTCCTGCAAGACTAATAATCTGAGATAGTTTCCTCATATCATTCATGATTTGTGAGGTTATTTTCGACTGCTGATTTCTCGTTACTGTCCTCCACCATTTCGGAGATCGAAATAATAGGGATCAACTTGGCAGAAATCATCATGAGCATAACAAAAACGGCAATACCAGCCATTATCAGGTTCCACTCCACCCAGGTGGCAGAATAATGTACCCAGTCTATCCGGTTATCCTGTATCGGGAGGAAGGGATTTTCGAGTGTAGGCACAACAATCAGGTACCGGTTCAGCCAGAGTGCAACCAATGAAATGACAGCTCCGATGGTAATCAGACTGATTGTTCTGAATCTTTTAAATGCCATAATCACCATGGGAACAATAACCCCGATGTAGTTGGCAATAATAAAGGGCCAGTAATAGTTCTTGAACAATTCATCAATAAGGAGTTTATCCATTTTCACCGAACCATACCATTTTGTAAGGTAATCGCTGAAGGTAAAGTATCCATAAAATGCTCCGAGAATCAGAAGGATCACTCCAACGTTCACAAAATGTTTCTGAGTGATATAATGCTCCAAACCATAAATTTTACGGAATACCCACATCAGTATAAGCAGTAAACCTGTTCCTGAATAAACCGCGGCAATTACAAAGTACGGGCCGAAAATGGTACTATGCCAGCCAGGCTGAAGGGTTACACCGAAGATCCATGCCAGCACTGAATACACGATAATGGCAATGGCAATAATCATTGCAGCCATAACGTTCCGTGATATTTTCAGGATTCTGACCTGTTGAGGGGTACCCCGATAATTGAGGGCAAGGAAGGTATAAAGTTTCTTTCTCCATGGAGCAACTTTCAGCATGTCTTTATTATCGCGCATCAGTGCAAAATCCTCGATGAAGGACAGATACAGGAAGATAATACAGCCAACAATATCCGTTGAAATTGCAATCACGTCCCAGGTTATCGGGCTCTGGATTCGCGGGTACATAACAAGGTAATGGAGCCGGTCGAAGCGACCCACGCAAAAAAGGATGAATACAGGGCCGATCAGCAGTGAAATCACGGTCATCAACTCCGACATACGCATGATTGGTTTTCGCCAGTCGGTTTTCAGCAGGTGCATGACTCCTGTAACAATAGCACCTGCATAACTCAATCCCATAAAGAAGATGAAGTTCACGATATACACACCCCAAACCACATTGTCCCGCATTCCGGTTACGATGTGTCCATCGGTGATCTGGTAGATCAGACTTCGGATCCCGATAATAAAAATCAGGAGCATAAGCCCAAACAGCAGCCACCAGCGGCGATTGGGCATTTCCAGTTCGGGAGCATATTCCCGGAGGAGTTTAACAGCCTTTTGATCCATAATTATTTATTTGTATCGGAATGGAACGTTTTCTTCACATCTTCAATATGGTCATACCGCTCTTTAATGGAATCGGGTAATGATTCATATCCTCTTTCCCAGGGGAACTGGCGCTGGTTTGGAGGGAGGTAATATACGGAAGGTTCGGTACCCAGATGTTCCAGGTATCGGAAGCCGCCACGGTCGCGCATAAGGTCGGAAAAGCGGTAGGTTTCTGTGCCGTTTGTAACGCTATCTTCCAGCAGATCCCCGAAATAAATGACACCCATGGGACAGGCAGCAGCGCAACGAGGCAATTTCCCTTCACGCAATTTATCGGGGCAGAAAACACATTTTCCAACCGTACCTTCGCGGGGAGGGATTGCCCGTTCCGGAGAATACTCCTCTCCTTCGGGCAGTTCAACACCAGGGTCCTTCCAGTTAAACACGCGTGCTGAATAGGGGCAACCGGTGATACAGAATTTGCAGCCGATACAGCGTTCAGTATCGATGAGCACAATCCCATCCGATCGTTTATAGGTTGCACCAACCGGGCATACGCTTACACACAGGGGTGCATCGCAGTGGAAACACGGCTTGGGAAACCAATAGGGTGAAGCGCTGGGCGAATCCTTCAGCAGGTAAATTTTGAACCATTCATGATCCTTTGGTAACATATGACCTTCCTGGCAGGCTTCAATGCACTTGCGGGCATTTTTACACCGGGCAAGGTCGATCACCATCACGAATTTCCGGCCGGGAATACCCTCACGGGATTTAACCCTGTCGATAAATTCTTTTTTATGGACCGGACGAATCTGCGATTTATCCACTTCCACCAACTTACCATCCGTGGTAAGCACCTGTATCATCTCACCGGAGTTTTTCGCTGTTTCCGAAGCAGGTTCCCCGGCGCTCAAACCGGCCGTTGCCATTCCGGCAATTGAAACAGCCCCGGCACCAATTCCCAGTTTCAGGAATTTCCTCCTTGAAGCATTTCCTTCGTCCTTTTCCATATTTTCAGTTGTTGAATTTATTATTCGTGAACTTCATGATACCCTGTGATCATCGCTTTAAAATGACTCAGGGGTGTATAACCAATAGTACAGAAATAAACATGAATAATCAGGAACAGGGAGACCACAAAGCCTGCAATCACATGTAACAGATCGGTAACAAAAAGCCCATTATTACCTAAAAAGGGATTTACCACAACCCCTGGAAACAGGAGTGCAAAACCTGTGATGAACATTAAAGGCAATACAATGTACATTACAAATACGTAACTAAACTGCTGCAAAGGATTGAACTTTCGTTCCCTGTTAATGGGATAAGGAGCTGAGGCTCCTTTAAAAATTGAAAACGAATAATACGTAAACTGGTTTAAGAGGCGATTCATGAACCCTTTTCTCTGTATCTTGTAATGATTTCCATTGGGAGTAATCCAATTGCCAATAAGGAAAATCAGGTAGTTTACCGAGAGAACGATGCCTGCACTGTTATGCATGGCAACGGAGGTATTGAAATCGATAAGCGGGTTGGTGGGATTGGAGTACTGCATACTGAGGCCTGTAACAATCAAAAAAAGACAGGAGACTGCATTAACAATATGCCAAATCCTGATCCATGCAGGGTAAAATAAAATTCGTTCCTTGGTCATAATTATTTCTTTAACAGGATTCGGAGAATAATGTGCGCCAAGACCCATGCCAGTGCAAGAGCAGCAACACTCAGGCTGATTACATTCAGGTAATAGTTTCGGTTTGCACCGATTACGAATGAATCATTCAGGATTACCGTATTAAGAAAACCATATTTCTGGCGGTTTTCCTTCACCTGAAACTTATAAAGCGTTGCCATAAGCAATGAATTACGCGAATGACACTCGGCACACTTCTTCACTGCCTTGTCTTTTGGCAGGATGAGGTGTGAAACAAGCAACGTATCATTTACCTGGGAATGGCATTCCACGCAGCGGACATTTAAAAAGTGTAACTGCTGATTAGGTAGCCAGTCATGCTTTTTGATCACGCCAGCCTTATCCTTGTCGGTAAGCACTTCCATCCGGTTAATGTTGGCATGGCACTGCAGACATATGTTATTATCATAGCGTACAGTATGCAATACATTGTCGCTTGTCCGGGCCATGGTTTTATAAGTGTGCGGATTGTGGCACCGCCAGCAGGTAAATGCATCCTGGTCGGCTTTGAAATGTATACTCTGTTCAAATTGAGCCTGCAGTTCCTCGAAATGATACATAGCAAACGCCTCATCACCTCCATGGCAGTCCATACAAGCCCACATGTTGCCGGCCTTCAATTCTGAGGGGTGTGGATACGTTTCGTAACCGGCATCATGACAATCGATGCATTTAAACGTTTTATGGTTGGATTCATAAAAAAGGACTGTGTCGATAACACTGTTTGGACACATCTCCCGCTTTATGGTGCGTGTGCTATCCGCAGATGTAAATGAATAGTGATGTTTGGCATGACACCGGAGGCAGGTATTATTTTCCTCCTTGAAATAAACTACCATTTTAGCATCGAGGTGCTGTCCTGCCGAATAATTCAGGGCAAATTGCATCAAAATCAATCCCAGAAGAACCCGCAATTGTTTGTTCATCATAAAAAATTAAAGTAAGAAAAACATGGACTTCTAGAACCGAACGGTAATATTGAATCCAACATGTACATCTCCGCCCAGAAAGTCATACTCATTCATAGCCAGGTCATACTGGTTGGAAATCCCGCGATAGCTGGAAACAAAAACCTGGAAGCAGTGCGTTGCGGTTCCCTTTTCGATCCCAATTGCAAAATTGGGTTTGGGGCTTATTGCATCAGCGGCATCTGATTTCAAAAAGGACTGATCATACTCAAAAATTGCTCCTAACTGGGAACTTACTTTTATGCGGCCGCCAGCAGAGATCCCGACATTCATGTTGTTATATTTCTGATCAACGGCGTTGAAATACATAAATGAGGGGGCTACCTGCAAGGAAATGACATCGCTGAATTTACGCGCAGCAATGAGCTGGGTGAAATAGGATAATCTGTGAATACTTCTGTATTCTATTCTCCAGGCTTCAAAATAGCTTTTCTCACGGGCATCGATGCTCATATTTCCATAAAGGCTCAGCGAAAGAGGTACACTTCCTGAACGGGTCTGTGTGAGCAGGTTATACTTCAGACAGAATTCCTGGAGTTTCCGGTCCTTCTCGGTACCAAATCCCACCATAATCTTATCGGTGATTCCATAATTGAATCCCAGGCGGATATTGGAGGCGCTGTAGATTCCGAAAAGATCGCTCAGTTCTTCTATTTTACCCATACGATGGTGGATGAGCAGTTCAAGACCACCCTGTAAGGGCTGCAAAGGTGTTTGATTATCAATTAACTGACCTGTTTCAAACATGCCTCGCACGGGTCGGTTATCCGGTTGTTCCTGCTCGGTTGTAGTTTGCTCATCGGTTCCTTCCTGTGCGTTAACAGAAAAAAATGAGAATTGAACAAGTGCCAGGGCGAAAAGCCAGGCTGAAAATTTTGGGAGAATCCTTTTCATGGTATTTTGTGTTTTTTATGATCAATTATTTTTTGCACCCTGGTTAAGCCAGTTCAGAACAAGTTCTTTCTGAGCAGGCGAAAAAGGCGGAGTATGGGGGTCATTGGTTGTTACTATTTTATACAAGGGGCTTCCGGTAACATTTTCCGGATTCAGAATACCCTGGGTCACAAGCGTTTCATAAAGGGTACCGGCAGGCTTCCATGTTGAATGACAGGCAGTACACTTGGAAACCATCGCAGGAGCAACTTCCAGGCTGAATGAGACGGGAGGAGGTGTATTGTATTCCCTCGATCCCTCATCCACCCAACGGGTGAGGGTATCCAGTTCGGCAGCTGTTAAAAATCCCTGCACATGATCGGAATTCCCTCCTTTCAAAGCCTGGTAAAGTTTTCCGTCCGGCTGATTGGCAGTATCAATTATCTGCTCCTGCAGAAAAACGGCATATAGTGTGGCCGAATCGCCCCAGGTGGTATGGGCCGGGGTTTGCCCTTCATGACAGTCAAAACAGTTATTCTTTACCAGGGGAACCACATACTCCCCGAATGACACCGCCACCGGTGCCGGTTTAAATACCACCTCCTCGCAGGAAGTAATCAGGATTATTCCTCCGATTGCACACAGTATCAATAGACAATTCCTCATAAATCGGGTATTTTAAGTTTGAATGTTTGAAAACATGAGAAAAATCAGGTGTTCTAAAAGGTCACCGGGTAAAAATACATGTTTACGTACAAAAATGATCAAATAGATAAAGCTAAATATGCCTCATAACACAGCGATATAAATCAATATTTAATCGATTTATGCCGATTAAAATGTATATTTATATCTGCATAATGTTATTTTTGGGCCTTATTTCGCAATAAAGGGAAGAATTACTTAATTCTAAGGTATAGAAGTATATGACTCAATTCCACAAATCATCAAACTGTACGAGTTGTGAGATTTGCAATAAGAAAGCGCAGATGTTCCGGATCCTTACGGAGGAAGAACTTGCGGTTGTAAATGAGAACAGGTATGAAGTACGGTTCAGGAGTGGAGAGAATATAATTAAGCAGGGCACTCCCTCGTCGCATCTGGTGATGATTACAACCGGAATGGCCAAGATGTTTATCGAAGGTGTTGATAACAAGAATCTTATCCTGGAATTAGTTCGTCCCTGGAGATTATTCGGGGAGCCCGGTATTTACCTGGATAACCGGTACCATTATTCCGTGATTGCCATTGAACCTGCAACTGCCTGTTTTATTGATGTGAATAATTTCAAAAAGGTAATGCGCAGTAATCCTGAATTCGCAGAAGCTTATATCTCGCATTTCAGCCAGAACAATGTAAAACTGCTCGATCGGTTTATGAGCATTGCCCAGAAACAGATGCACGGTCGAATAGCCGATGTTTTACTTTACCTGAAGAATGAGGTGTATAACACCCTGGCCTTCGAAGTCAATATTACCCGGCAGGATATAGGAGAACTCTCCGGGCTTTCAAAAGACAGTGCCATCCGTATTCTGAAGGAGTTTGAACACGAGGGTATTATTGAGATGGAAGGAAAGAAAATGGAAATCAAGAAGGAGAACCTGCTGCAGGAGATTTCCCAGAAGGGCTGATATCATCCTGATGCAGTTTTTTTTTTTGCGTGCAGGGCCATGACAGGGCATGACTACAAACAAAAAAAAATACCCGGGTATCCGAAATGATGGATAACATATTTCTCATTTGAGTATTTCTTTGCCTTATTGAATGGATGAATTGAAGAATCATTACTTTTGGTAAATCGTCATCAATCAACCAAAACCTTATGAGACTTCCTGAATCCTCGCGAAACTGGCTGACCCTGATGGGTGCTCTGGTAGCCTTATTCAACCTGTTGCTTATTCTAATCCTTTTTGTATTTGCCCAGGTTTTCGACATGGGCAGTTCCTACCTGGGTCTTTTTATATATATTCTTTTGCCAGGTGTGATGGTCATGGGTTTGCTGATGATCCCCATCGGTATGCTGATCAAGCGGCGGCGCATGCTAAGGGAGGGGCAATCCACGGAAAGGCGCAGGCTGTATATAGACCTGAACGACCCGAGACACCGGAATGCCTTCGTGATTTTCTCATCTGCCACCTTTGTATTGCTAATTCTTACGAGCATCGGTAGTTATGAAGCCTTTCATTTCACCGAGTCGGTAAAATTCTGCGGAACGCTTTGTCATGAGGTGATGGAGCCGGAATATACTGCCTACCAGAACTCTCCGCATGCGAATGTTACCTGTGTGGAGTGTCATGTTGGTTCCGGAGCCGACTGGTATGTAAAGTCGAAACTGTCCGGGCTACACCAGGTATGGGCTGTCCTTACTGATTCATTTAACCGGCCTATCCTCACCCCTTTGCACGACTTACGTCCTGCCCGCGAAACCTGTGAGAAATGTCACTGGCCCAAAAAGTTCTACGCCCGCACTCTTCGGGCTAATAAATCATTCCTGGCCGACCGTGAAAATTCCGAATGGGATATTTTACTCCAAATGAAAACCGGTCCAGAATTCAGCGCGATGGGACTCACGGAAGGGATTCACTGGCACATTAATCCTGATGTAAGCATTGAATATATTTCGGACGGGGATAAACGTGAAAATATCTCCTATGTTAAATATACCAATAAATCGACGGGTGAGGTTCACATGTACAGGAACGAAGAAATTCCTGTAAGCGACAGTATTATCCACGCCACAGGTCCGAGAACAATGGATTGCATTGACTGCCATAACCGGCCATCGCACCATTACCTCTCACCTCCAAACTATTTTGACAGAGCTATGCTCTCGGGTGTGATATCTTCCAAAATTCCTTTTATCAAAAAAATCGCCATGAGGGTTTTGAAGGAGCCTTTCGCGGATAAGGATACTGCCCTGGCCTTTTTTAATTCAGAGATCCGGAATTACTACCTGAATGAGCATCCGGACTACCTGAACGGGGATACTGCTTTACTGGGCAAAGCCATCGCAGGTATCCAGCAGGTATGGTCGCAGAACACATTCCCACGCATGAAAGTAACCTATGATGCCTATCCTGATCATATCGGGCACCTCGAAACCAACGGCTGTTTCCGTTGCCATAACAACCAGTTTAAATCAGAAACAGGGCGTGTTATTTCCAAGGATTGTAATTTATGCCATACGATCATTGGTCAGGGTACTCCTGGTTCCATGGAAATGACCAATGTACGTGACACCTTGAAATTCCGTCACCCGATCGATATTGGAAACGACTGGGCAGACTACAACTGCTCCGAGTGTCACCGGTATTTATATTAGGAGTTTAGGAGAAATGATAATATTTGGGGTTGTCCTGATGGATGACCCCTTATTTTTTTGGCTGGGCGAATACACAACGATTCACCACCACCCCGAAGAATTCATCGAATCCTGCACAGATTCCTTTTACTTCCACATTTGTTCCCTTCACCAGTGTGTTTTTTTCGGAAAGGGGGACCAGAACTTTGTCCATAGCACAACGCACTCCGGCCATCGGGTCATCCAGGGTAAGGATAATCCCGTGCACCGAATCTGCCTGTATATCGGCAATGGATCCTGAGATTTGAACCGTGTGCCCCGTGTATTTGACGCCGGCAAGACTGTCGTTGGCAATAAACTCCCTGCTCAGATCCAACGCAGGCAAAACAAATTCCGGAACAGCCTTTGTTATATCCGGGCGGGGCTTATTGTACATATATAGTCCGATTGCAACGCCCAGCAAAATCAAGGCGAGCAAAAGCATTAAAATAGTTTTTGGTTTCATGGTTTATCTGATTGAATTATGTTTTCGAGACTTTGGGGGATTCATTTCAGAAACATCCTTATTTTCCGTAAGGCAGATACTGAATGTCCACATTCACCAGTATGCTTTTGGCAATATTATCCTTCACCAGGGATGGTATTTCTATGGCATAGTCCCCGGGTATGACCTCAAACTGCGAGACAGCCTGAACTTTTCCTTCTTTCACCTCCAGTTTCGCATCAACAGTGACGTCCCTGGTGGTTCCGTGAATGGTGAGTTTACCAGCAACCTTGGCAGGATATACACCTTCCTTTGACAGATCAATAGCAGCCAGATTATTTATTTTACCCTGAAAAGATGCCTTTGGAAACTTATCCGACTCCATGTAGTTCTCATTGAAATGCTCCTGCATCAAAGCTTTTTTAAATTCAAATGCCTTTACCAGGGCAGTGAACATCAGGTCACCGGTTTTCACATCCAGGATGGTACCAACCTGGTAGTTATTACCCTCGATATCCTCCATCGGAGTGTGCGAATAAAACCTGATATGGCCGGTTTTTGAATAATATTTCTCCTGGGCCCCGGCTGAGATCGTCAATCCGAGCAGTGCAATCAACATGAGCAGTGTTTTCATAAAAAAAGGTTTATTTATTAACCCGGATGAATTTGTTTTGTTCGGGTCTTACAGGATATTTGATTTGGCAATGAGGTTAATTTTTGTTAAACGATCCTTTGCGGTTAAAATGCAAAAACCCTTGAAATATTGAATCCAAGATGCACATCGCCATGTTTCCAGTGCCCGGTGGTTTGGGTAACATACGATTTATCGATCATCCCCAGCGAATTGGTCAGGTGAATCTGAAAGACATGTCCGCCGGTTTCGATATCGAATCCGAAGGATAAAGGATTATTGATGGGAGTATCCATGATATTGCTGCCGGGAGTGATGGCCAGGTAATATTCTCCGTTCACAGATATCCGTTTGGTGAGTTTGTATCTTCCTGCAATCCCGAGAGCAAATACATCATTCGGGTCTGTTTCTGTTTTTACCAGGTTACGGTGTATATAGGTAGGACTCAATTGCAGGGATAGCTGGTCGTTAAATTTTCGTGCAATAAGCAGTTGATGGCAATATGCGAGCCGGTTTGAAAAGTACCAGTCGAGGGTATCAAAAGGAGAATGCATTCCGTTTACTGCAATGCTTCCTACCAGGGAAACCGAAACAGGCATCAGTTTCTCGCCCTTACTTTGGCGCAGCAGGGTGATTTTGTAAAAGGCATCACTTGTTTTCTCGAAGGTCCCTCTGCCGATGCCAACGGTAAACCAATCAGTAATTCCGTATTCAAGTCCATAATGGATGGTTGACTGGTCCAGCCCGAATGCTTCATATGATCCGCTGTTCAGGCGTCCAAAACGATGCGAGATGCGGAATTCCAGTTGGCGGGCTTTCATCCTTTCGACCGACTGACCTGTGACAACCCGGGTAGATTTAAAGGTGGCAAAGGCATATTGAACAGGTTCTTCTGTCTCCATATCAAGAATGGCCATCAGGCTGTCCTGGGCAGACAGGGAGCCGGATATCAGGCAAAGCAGAAGCGAAAAAATTATTTGATGGATTGACATAACAAGAATCTTAATGATCAATTTTTCGGAGCACCGGCATTTATCCAAATACTGAATTTTGCAAGATTACAGCTTGAAAGGCTACCACCGGGAGGCATTTGCTGAGCCCCGCCGGTTCCATAAAGTGCATCCATCAGATGTCCATCCAGTGCATGTGGTTTTATCTGTTCATAATTTTCCAGGCTCACACTACCCGAGGGAGCACTGCCGGAGTGGCAGGAGACACAATAGTCATCTATCACCGGTTTTATTGCGTTTGAGAATAATACATTACTGGTATCGCAGATTGCAGTCTGGGGATAAAGGTATTCCTCACTATCGTAATAACAGGAGGTCATTACCAGGAAAAACATGAAGAAAAAAAGGGATCGTATCATAAAGTTTGTAATAAACAATTCTTTCAAAATATTTTTTTCTGCCCTGGTATCAGCGGCAGGTGGTGCTGTCTGCGCCTTGTTCAATCCACAGCCTGACAAGCATTCGCTGATCCTGGCTCAATGGTTTGTCGGGAGGCATAATTTCTATCCATTCACTCACAAGAACAGTATAATATTCGCTTTTCAGCGGTTCATAGGGAGTAATTCCTCTCATGATTCCCTCATAGGATGAAAAGTCCTGTTCTCCACCGGTGTGGCATCTGGTACAATTCGCATAGACTGCGCTGACTTCGTTAAAACAAACCTTTGGTAGGCCGGAAAGGTCGGCATTGTCATGTTTACAGCCGGTCAAACCGGAGATCAGCAGGAAGACAGAAATAAAGACAATTATTTTTTTCATACACCGGATTTCAAAGTCAGGTTAATGGCAGAGATTGCGCCTATAACCCACCGAAATTAAGTCAATTCCCGGTTAGAATAATTCTAAAGTTGAAAAGAGCCCATCAAAAGACCGGTATTCGTGGGTCTCGGCCTGAACGGGGTAAAAATAAAATCCGCAATAATCAGGCTGAAAGCCAGAATCTTTTCAGAAATTTTTGAAATTCATTTGTTTATTATAAATTTGCAGTCCGAATTTATTGGCCTCGTAGCTCAACTGAATAGAGCATCTGACTACGGATCAGAAGGTTACAGGTTTGACTCCTGTCGAGGTCACTACTCTCCCAGGCGATTTAGAGAACAATCTCTGAATCGCTTTTTTATTTGCACCTATGTTTGTGCAATACAAGCCTATGGGTTGGAACATTAACTCCTTACATTTAGGCCGGATTCCAACTGCTTCCGAATTTTCATTTCTTTTTTACTCTTTAGGCTATATTTAGTGCTAAACAACCTCAATGATTCTGTTGTTAATGAACGGATAGTATATTGAACCTGTAAAAAAAAATCCATGGATAACTTCCAGTCAGGTACTTTTAACAAATATGAACGGGGAAAACGAATTATCACTCAGGTGATAACTATTTTTATCCTGCTTGGGTTCATCTCTGAGATTGCAGCTTTTCATCAGGTCTATCTCCCGCTTCAAATGATATTGCAATTGTTCAGCGTGGGAGTCTTTGTTGTTTCACTCCTGTTGCAATGGATTTATCACAACAAGTACTACCGGCTGGGATACTTGATCCTTACCTATTACCTGATTGCCAATATTGTAGTTTATGACCTCTTCTTTCCGGAATTTATTCAGAAAATTCAATTTTCGAGAAGTGAATTTTTTTCCAGGAATATGTTTTTTACTTTGCCCCTGATAGCAATAGTTGGCTTTATTACAAGCAAACGACATATTCTTATCCAGGGTGGCATTCTTTTCTTATATGTGATTTCCCAGCTTGCAGTAAATGCCGATGAGTTTATCAAAGCCAGTTTTTTCAGTTATCTGTTAACCATTCTGGGTTTTTGCTGGGTATTCTTTTTTTTGGTCAGATCGAACCAGCAATTCATACGACAGTTACATGAATCCAATATCAAGTTAAAAGAGACACAACAGCATCTTGTTCATTCCGAAAAAATGGCATCACTGGGGGTACTGGCCGCCGGAGTAGCCCATGAGATCAATAACCCGCTGAATTTCATCCAGGGGGGTACCCTCGGAATGGAAAGCTACATGGAAGAAAACTGTAAGGATCATTTGCACGAAATTAAACCTTTTTTGGATGGTATCCAGGTTGGCATCAAGCGGGCTTCGGATATTGTAACCAGCCTGAATCACTATAGCCGGAGGGATGATCTGCCATGCAGTGATTGTGACATCCGTACAATTATTGACAACTGTCTGGTGATGATGCAGGCAGAGTTGAAAGGACGGGTTGAAGTTATACGTGATTATAATCCAGACCAGGAGTATGTGTATTGTAATGAAGGAAGGCTGTACCAGGTGTTCCTGAATATTCTAACCAACGCCAGTCATGCGATTTCCGGAGAGGGAACGATTACCATTGCCACCCGGGTGGCAAACGGACAGTTCAAAACGTTCATCACTGATACCGGATGCGGAATTCCGGAAGATATTCTGCCACGGATCACCGACCCGTTTTTTACCACCAAGGATCCCGGCAAGGGCACAGGACTGGGGCTGTCCATTACCTACAATATCATCCAGGAATACAAGGGCAGCATGAGTATTGAATCATTGGTAGACAAGGGAACATGCATATCTGTAACCCTGCCACTTAAAACACCTTACTCTAATGACAAGTAACTCATTGGCGCAGCCAGTTGCAGAGTCTGACCCTATTCCGCCGGTTTTAAAACCCCCGGTGCCAGCATCTGAATAAGGAGCCCCATACCATTGAAATTCTCCGGCAGAGGGGGCTTTTATCCAGGATTATCCTACTGATTAAACTTCAGGCTGTAGTTGGTTGATACATTATTGGCACAATCATCAGCAAATGATACTGCCACGATATATCGGCCGGCCGACAAGATACCGGTGGTTATCGATTCGCTGCTGCCTGCTCCATTGCTTTGTCCCAGGATGGAATTGAATGCATAGTTCACCACAAACATATCCAGGTCAGCAAGACCGTTACTGGCTGTAACAGAAACTTTAATCGTACTGGCAACAGGCAGGTAAACCACATAAAGATCTTCCAGGTAATCGATCACCCCACCTCCATAGTCGATATAATAAGTATCGGGTCCAATACGGTGCGCACTTTCCTCCCCTTTGGAAAGAGTGCCGTTTACTGTCATCTTTTCATAGTCGAGGTTTTGCGCATTATATCGGTACATATTCAAATCACCGCTAATTTCCGCGACGGTGATGGTAGCACCCTCAAAATTAAGGACCCCGTCGGCACCTTTTGCTCCATTGGAGCCAATGCCGGTTGCATATCCGCCACTACCACCATAGAAATCGAAGTCAGCTGCAGTTGCATTTACGGTAAGTGTGTTGGTAGCATTGAGCGTAATATTTCCACCAGGTCCACCACTGCAGCCATCATAATACGATCCTATGCTGTTGTAATACCGTGCCCCTTGTCCTCCATAAGTTTGTACATAATTATTCATATTGATGGCAGTTGCATTAATGGTAAGATCGCCACCATCAGGTCCATAACAACTATTACAGGTTGAAGTGGATGACATATCCTTAGCCAGCATTCCGCTAAGGTTTATGGGTGAGTTTACATTGACGGTACCTGATGAATTTACCGTCAGGTTAGGCCCATCGTAATAAGGAGAGCATGTCGGCCAGGTAGTAACTACCTGAGCATTCACATCCAGATTGGATACGGTTAAGGTCACATTGGATTCTGTGGACGGAATACTCAACTTTCCTGCAATTGTGAGATTATTAAAGACAAGGGAAGGGCTAACTGCCTTGAGGTCGGCAAGTGTTCCGCCGGGGAAGGAATAGTCCATTGCAGGGGTACTAAGGGTATACACATTGGAATAGCTGGAGTTTCCTGCCGTGTTATATGCACAAACACGATATGCATAACTTGTTGAGGATACCAATCCCGTATTCTGAAAGGTCGTAATATTTGCACCTACAGTATTTATTTCGACAAAGCTTGTCGTACCCCCAGGGGCTCTTTCCACCCTGAAAAGGGTTTCATTGTTCGAATTATCAACCCAGCTCAGGTTTATCTGGGATGATGAGGCTGCGGTGGCTGAGAGATTGGACGGGGCTGCCGGGAGAGTTACGGGTGGAGCCTGGGTGCTGGTAGTTGCCGTATTGGAGTAGGCAGAACTTCCGGCACTGTTGGACGCGCGTACCCGGTAGGCATAACTGGTGGATGCTGCAAGTCCTGTATTCTGGTAACTGGTTGCATTAGCCCCGAGAGAGGCTATTTCGACAAATGAGGTTGTACCTCCGGGAGCCCGTTCAACGGAATAAGCTGTTTCATTTCCCGCATTGTCGGTCCAGCTAAGGTTAATCTGAGAAGAAGAAAAAGCCGTAGCTGACAAGCCGGATGGTGCAGCGGGGATGGTTACGGGGCCTGGGTGCTGGTAGTAGCCGTGTTGAATATGCAGAACTTCCGGCACTGTTGAAGCGCTGCTGATGCAGGCACCAACTGGATGCTGCTGATCCTGTATTCTGGTAGCTGGTTGCATTGGCTCCGAGAGAGGCTATTTCGACAGGTTGTACCCCCGGGAGCCGTTCCAGCAGAATAGGCTGTTTCATTTCGCCATTGTCGGTCCAACTGGAGTTGATCTGAGAGAAGAAGAAAAAGCCGCAGCTGACGGGCCGGATGGTGCAGCGGGAACGGTTACAGGGGGGCCTGGTGCTGGTAGTTGCCGTGTTGGAGTAGGATGAATTTCCGCAAAATTATAAGCTCTGACACGGTAAGAATAGCTGGTCGATGCCAGCCAGCCCGGTATTTGAAAAGTGGTAACTCCTGCGCCCACTGTTGCAATTTGGGTAAACCCTGTAGTTCCACCAGGGGCACGTTCAATTTTGAAACCCGACTCATTGGAAGCATTATCAGTCCAACTGAGGTTTATTTGTGTGGAGGATGCAGCCAATGCAGTGGTACACCAGGTAAAGGGGAACACATTCTTCGCTTCCATGGTAATAATACCCAGGTTGCTCACATAGTTTCCAATCCCAATTTTCCAGGTAATGTAATCAGCGGTATGTTCAAGGATAAGGGAATCGACCGTGGCCAATCCGTCCTTAAGCAGAACAATATCTTCCTGCGGAGATTCTGCAAGCAGCCCTTTTGAACAAGTACCCGGAAGTCCGATGAATTTCGAACTGGCACAGGTTGCCCCGGCGATAACCCGCACAATATATATGGTATAATCAGGCGAAACATACGCTTCCGCATTCAACTGGTAATCGCCGGAGAGAGAGGTAACATCCAGAATGGTTGCAAGCAGTTGGCCGGAAACATTAAAAATATCAATCCTGACTGGAAGGTTTTGAACATGCAATATAACCTGTCCGTTGCCACGAAAAGATACTACCTTACCTTCCCCGGGGTCATCAATCCCGGTAGAGCCGGTGAGTGTAAAACTTCCGGATGTGTTGGTAATGGTATTTATAAGAGGATGGTTTTTCAATTTCACCTGCACTCCGTTTATTCCGGTGGCGCTGGCGTTTTTTACTGTGCCTGAAAGGCTTACAGATTGGCCTGACAAACTAACAAGCGTGGGAAATGCCAATAAAATCATGAGCAAAACCCTCATACTTACTGATAGATTTTTCATTGGTTATAATGGTTTGGTAGGGTTCAGCAATGTTACATCAAACCGAAAATAACGGTTCCCATCATCAGGAGCGCAGACGGCCAAACAAAATTCCGGTTCTCACAAGGTCCTGTTCCCGGATTTGGTCTGGAACTGAATGAAGAATCATCTAAAGAGCAGGCAGGACAGAATTATCTGGTGGAAAACCTTACCACTCAAACAAATTTACTACACTTTGAATGCTTTTGTTCTTTACAGGGGATAAAAAATGTCAGAAAGTTAGATAGTGAATTTTATCTAAACATTTCTGATCAGTTAAGTGAAATGGTGGAGGGCACAGCGAAATAGAAAGTACTCCCAATACCCACTTCGGAGCTGACCCAGATCCGGCCGCCCATTTTTTCGACAAGGGCTTTGGAAATAGCCAGTCCAAGACCGGTACCGCTATGCTGATGGGTATCATCTGCCTGTGTGAACCGGTTGAAAATTTCGTTCACCTTGGCAGGTGGGATACCGATGCCGGAATCTTTAACAAAGAAGATTATTTCATTATCACCCATGCAGTACCCCAACTGAACAATCCCGGCCCGGGTAAATTTAAAAGCATTATTGATAAGGTTACTCAATACCTGTTGCAGGCGCACAGGGTCTGTGAACAGGCGAATTTCATTTCCCTGGGGATGTACCAGCCGGAAATCAACTTTCCCTGACGGAAAGGAAGGGTTTTCGCGATAGCTGGTCCACAACCTTGTTACCAGATCGCTAATTCTGACCTCTTCGGGAACGAACTTAATGGCATTTGCATCAATGCGTGAAATATCGAGTATATCATTGATAATTTTAAGCAACACTTTACCGCGGTCATCTATAATGGAAAGGTATTCCTCTTCCTTTTCCCGCGGGAAGCGCTGTCTGCGCATCAATCCGGTAAATCCAAGAATTGCATTCATGGGTGAGCGTATCTCGTGCGACATGTTTGCCAGGAAAAGGGATTTAAGCCTGTCCGATTCTTCGGCTTTTCTTTTCAATATAAGCAATTCATCCCTGTTCTTCCTCAGGGAAGTTTTCATTTGGCTCAGATGCTCAAGATTGCGTTCAACGCTGCGGACCAGCACTGAAAAAGAGACACTCACAAAGATGGATAGTCCCAGAAAATTTGCGGAATTCGCCAGCCAGGCATTTATATCATACTGCTTAAAATATGGCGTAAAAAGTTCAGTGCCGGACCAGATGAGGTATCCAAGGACAAGAATGGTTAACAAATTCAGCAGGGTTGCCAGTAAGGCGTGCCGAAAACTAAGTAAAAGACTGGCGGAACAGGCGAAGGCAAACAGCCAGAGCCAACCTGCACCGTAGGGACCCAGCAGGAGGAACATCCCCAGTCCTATGAGGTAGAAGATTGCCAGGGTAATGAGAATCCTGACCCTGAAGGACAAACGACGCGAGGTTGCAGCTACCACCAGGGGGATATAGCAGCCCAGATCGAAAACCACTATCCAGTAAAGTTTGTTGGTCCAGGCTGCACATACGCTCACCAAAAGCACTACCAGTCCAACATACAGGATGCTAAAGGCGAGGACCTGAAAAACCTGCTCCCGGAGGTACATTACTCCCTGCCCGCGTTTTTCTTTTACCGGAGCGACCAAGGCATTCATCCGGGAATAAATTACTTCTATCCAACCAAAACCCACTTTAATCAAATTTTACATGGTATACGGCACTTACATTAAAAGGTTAGCCAGAATTTCAGAGATTTTTCAACCAACTAACATTTTTTCACAACTTGATGTATTTAAGGGATTTAAAGTAGTTGCTACACCTTCCTCAGCTTCCACTTTCCCCGGGTAAAAACCACAATTGCAATTAATGAGAGCAGTGATTCGGCGATAAGGATGGCATAGTATACTCCTCGTTCATCAAGTGCGCTGTGTCTGGCAAGGAGCCAGGCCAGGGGAATCTCGACCAGCCAGAAGCAAAAGAAATTGATCCAGGTGGGAGTTATCGTATCCCCTGCCCCATTTATGGCTTGGACCATCACCATTCCTATCCCGTACAGTGAAAGTCCGTAACTGACTATCCGCAGTCCTTCCGTGGCCTTTGCCGCTACCTCCGGTGTGATATTGAACAGGTTAACAAAGAAGGATGGAAACAGAGACAATACGAGTCCGATGATCCCGAGAAATACAAAATTGGCAATCCCTGTAATCCAGCCGGAAATGCTTGCCCGTTGTAACTTTCCGGCGCCCAGGTTCTGTCCGACCAGGGTGGAGGCAGCATTACTGAGGCCCCAGGAAGGCAGCAGGACGAAAACGATAATCCGTATTGCAATCGTGTAGCCGGCAATCACATTTGCTCCGAATGCTGCCAGGATTGTCATCATCACCACCCAACTTGAAGTGGCAATGAGATTCTGACCGATACCACCCAAGGAAAGCCGAAGTATCTTCAGGATAAGAGCCGGTGAGGGAATCAGATTGCGAAGGATCAGCCGGATCCTGGAATGCCCCTTGAAAAGGAACCAGAGTTGAATGAGTACCCCCGTGCCACGTCCAATGTTTGTAGCCATTGCTGCCCCGGTTACCCCAAAACCATTAAAGGACCCTATTCCATATATGAGAACCGGGTCTAAAACGATGTTGATGATATTTGATATGAGCAAAACACGCATGGCGATAGCAGCATCCCCTGCTCCTCTAAAAATGGCATTATGAATGAACAGCAGCACAATCACTATGTTACCTGTCATCATAATGGATGTAAACCGGTGGCCGGTAGATATTACCCCCTCAGAGGCACCCATGAGTGAAAGCAAATCGGAAGCGAAAAAAATCCCCGGGATGGCAAGAAGCAAGGAAACAGCCATTCCGCAAATGATTGCCTGTGCAGCTGCCTGTGAGGCCTTGCCCGGCTCTTTTTCCCCAATCCTGCGCGAAACGACTGCAGTTGCTGAAACGCTTATCCCCAAGGCAATTGCATAAATAATTGTCATCATCGATTCGGTGATTCCCACGGCTGCAACGGCATCTGCTCCAAGTCCTGAAACAAAATAGATATCAACGATAGCAAAGATCGACTCCATCATCATCTCAAGCACCATCGGTATCGCAAGCAGAAACACGGCTTTCCGGAGACGCATTTCTGTAAAATCCTTTTCTGTACCGGCCAGGGCTTCTTTCAGATCGAGCCAGAAGGAACTCTTTTCAGCATCCTGTTTTCCGGAAATATCCTCACTCATGGGCTTTAATTGAAATATCCTTAAAAAAACGAATATAAACAGAATTCATAAAAAAATATTATTTTAGATCAGGACTAGTCCATGTTTTGCATTGTCTGATCCATTCAAGTTAGCCATTGCCATTAGCAAAATTTGGTTTCCAAAACACAACAAATCATAAATGCACATTCTCATTGCTTGCGACAAATTCAAGGGATCTCTTTCGGCAACGGAATGTTGCGAAATTATTAGCCGGGCCATTGAAGACCGGTTCCCGGGTAATAGCCTGCATCAGACATCCCTGGCTGATGGAGGAGAAGGAAGCCTTGATTTATTCATAAGACATAAACATGGTACCCTGAAATCTGTAAAAGTACACGACTCATTGATGCATGAGGTGGAAGCTTCCTTTGGATTGTCGAAAGACAAAAATCAATGTTTCATTGAGATGGCGAGTGCATCCGGATTAATGCTGATCCCCGAAAAAGAACGAAATGCATTGCTGGCAAATACCATAGGCACCGGGGAATTATTCATGCATGCCTGGTCGGAGTCTGTGAAAGAAATAATTATCGGGGTTGGTGGGAGTGCATCGACAGATGGGGGCACCGGATTTGCGCATGCCCTGGGGTACCGGTTTCTTGACGGTCGTGGGAGGGAGCTTTTTCCTTCCGGAAAGAACCTACGCCTGATACAATCCATTCAGTCACCCGCACACATCAGAGGAAAGGCCTTTCCGCGCGTGATTGCAGCCTGTGACGTGAGTAATCCCCTATGTGGGTCTGAAGGAGCGGCCCATTGCTATGCCCGGCAGAAAGGGGCATCGGAGGAGGATATCATTTTACTTGATGAAGGGTTGAAGCATCTTGCCGAGGTCACAAAAAAACTTAAAGGCAAGGATTTCTCCCTGGTTCCGGCTGCAGGGGCGGGTGGTGGAACAGGATTCAGCCTGATGGCGTTTGCTGGGGCAGTTATTATGCAGGGTTTTGATTGGATTTCGCAACTTACCGGTCTGGAGGAACTGATCAGAGGATGTGACCTGATCATCACAGGGGAAGGGAGAATTGATCAACAGACTGCGCATGGGAAAACCGTTTCCGGTGTTTGTAAACTTGCTGCCAGGCACAATATTCCCGTAATTGCATTTGCCGGAGAAGTGATAAATAAACAGAAGATTATGGAAAGCTTGAGACTCCGTTCTGTTTTCAGTTTAACCGAAACAGGGATCCCCAGGGAAGAAGCAATCCGGGATGCGGGAAACCTCCTTTACCAGCGAGTATCTGAAACCATCGGGGAGTGGATATTGGAGAGGTGAGTGGTGAGTGGTGAGTGGTGAGTGGTGAATTGGGAATTGGGAGGTGGGAATTGGGTGGAATAGGCAGAAGGGGGAACAGCACCAGGACAAGGCAGCTTCAGATGCGGCAGCTTACAATCATGATATCATCCAATTGGGGATGTGTCTCCAGTGGCTTTTCAGGGGTCTCCATCCACTGATTGAGCGTTTCAGTGAGAATATGCTTCTGGTCTGCCAGGTTAAGATGCCTTATATCACGCAATAACTGGGCATATCTTTTCTTACCGAATTTCTTTCCAAGCGGGCCCCCCATTTGGTGCCAGAATCCATCGCTTTGCAGGTAGATTACATCACCCGGGGAAATGGGTACATCTATATTTGTAAAGAATTCCTTATCTGTTGGATAATCTCCCACCGGCATTTTGTCCCCTTTTAGTTCATCGAGGGGGGAACCGTCTGAGCGGGCAATAAACAGGGAATGGTATGCCCCTGAAAACTGAAGCACCCCTCTCCTTTTATCGATTATGCAGAGGGAGAAATCCATGCCGTCATGCATTTCTGAACTTTCCACGCCGGAGGAAATGCTGAATTTGACCATTCGGCGGAGTTCTGTCAGCACATCTGCAGCTGCACCAAATGTCCCAATGGGCTGATGGAAAATCTCATTCAGCAGTGTGATACCAATAACGCCCATGAAGGCACCCGGGACTCCGTGCCCCGTGCAGTCGGCTATTGCAAGGCAAATTGAATCATCCCGTTCCAGCAACCAGTAAAAATCCCCACTGACGATATCCCTTGGTTTATAAATGATGAGATGTTCCTGAAAGAGTGAAGAAAAGACCGCATCAGACGGGAACATGGAAATCTGTATCCGCTGTGCATAGCGTATACTATCGGTAAGCTCCAATTGTTTATAGGCCAATTCCCTTTCTGTAATTTTAAGTTTGGAGATATCGGTATCGATGGCGATAATACGTACCAATTCACCCTCATCATTCAAAATGGGTGTGAGTGTAGTCTGGAACCATATTTCTCTCCCCTGCCGGTTGATTGTCTTGGATGAATAATTGACGGATTGTTTCAGACTTACAGCATGATCGACCATTTTCCTGATATCAGGATTCAGGCTGGCCTCATAGAGGTTCCCGGAATATCTCGTTTTGAATTCATCAATATCAATTCCAAGAATTCGCATAAAGCCTTCATTTACCCATTCTATCTCTCCATCGGCTTTTGCAACAACTACCATATTGTCGGTTTTGGAAGCGACCACAGACAGTTTCTGCAGTTCTTCATTTGATTTCTCGAGCAGACTGGATTGAAGCATCATTTCTTTCTGCTGTTTCTGAATCTCCAGATGTTGTGCCTCGAGGAGTCTATTGGCATTCCTGATGCTCTTCGACTTATTATAGAGAATCCATGAAAATGCAATTACCCCTATAACCATAATAGTCATCAGGTAAATGGCATAACGTTGATTCCGGCGCTCCCTGTCGTTGATAAGCTGCTCACTTTTGAGAATCCGAATCTGGTTTGACTGCTCCTCCATTTTGTACCTGACCTCTATCTCGGCGACCTGCTGCTGTTGACTTTCCTGAATCCGGTTCATTTTAAGATCTGAAAAGCGTTTATGCCAGTTCAGGGCATCTTTCCACTGACCGGATTCTTCACTTAGTTTATAAAGGCTCTCACAGGCTGTTTCGCTAATCATGTGCAAGCCGGCAGAATCGGCAAGTTGAAGGCATTGCAGAAGTAAGGAACGTGATTTGTCCGGGTTTCCCAATTTTCTGTATACATCACCAACGTTCAGGATGGAAGTCGCAATTCCCTCCGCATCATCACCCGACTGTTCAATTTTCCATGACCGCATGTAATATTTCAGTGCCTGGCGGTAGTCATGAATGTATTCGTCATAGATGGTACCAATGTTGTTGAGTACTGAACTCATCCCGGCACTGTCACCCAGTTGTTCCTTGATAAGCAATGATTTACTGTAATAGTCGAGGCTTTTGGAATAGTCCCAGTTGGCATAAGCAATACCAAGTGAATTATACGATCGGGCCTCCAGTTTCTTATCCCTGATCCGGATGGCGATGTCGAGGCATTGGCTGAACCAGTCGATTGCCTTTTCGAAATTCCTTTTATAGAAATATGCCTCACCAAGCAGGGAACAGGCAAAATATTCCATTCTTACATCCTTTTGTCTCAGAGCAATCTGTCGCAGGGAATCGGCGATGAGAATGCTTTCGCCAATATTATGGTTTAAATTAAAAATTGCACTGTTATAAAGGCTGTCGAAGGGAGAAGTAGTTGCACTTTCGTTTTGTTGACCTGCAAAGGCGAAGTTTTGGTTTGTCAACCCCAGGGCAAAAAAGATAAGCATCAGGACCAGGACCGCAAACTTCCTGAGCGCTGACTTAACACCCCAGCAACTTAAAAATTTACAAAGCATTAATTGATAAATAGTTACAATCAAAAGACTCTAAGGATTTATAATGTTCAAAATACTGATATTCCTGCAATAAGTCTCCCGAAAATTATATTTTTGTTTTCTTACGGAAAAATTATTTAACGGCATATGAGCCTTCGGACCCAGATTCTCCGGTTAATCGTCTTCAGTTTGATTTGTGTGATGATTGCTCTTGCCTTGCATTATTTTCTGTATAAAAAACGTCTGGAAGTACATCACTCAAATGAGAATACCCGCCACGAAATAAGCATTATCACTGCTCTTAATATACTTTCGGAGGATTTAATAAAACTCACTTTTGACTATTCCTACTGGGATGAACTGGCACAATTTACGCTAAAACAGAACAAGGACTGGGCTGATGATAATATTGCCGGTTCGATGTACAGGTACGGGCTTGATTACAGCTGGGTTTACAATGATAATGGTCAGCAGATATTCAGCTACAGTAAAAATGAGATACCGGATCTCGAGGCACCTATGCCCTCCTATGCTTTTCATACCCTGTTCGATTCAATAAAATCTGGGAAGGAGGCTGTTCACTTTTTCACCACTATCCAGAAGATGGTTGTTGAAATTTCCGGTTCGGCAATCCATTATGGGAGCTACCCAAAAGCAAACGGGGAGGCGACGGGATTCCTGTTTTTTGGAAGGATCGTTGATGATGCCTATTTGGAAAAGCTGGGAAAATTATCCCAGTCAAACACAGAGGTGAAACCGATTGTTTATGGCACTGCTGAGGAAAAAGAAACGCGCACAGATAGGAAGACAGACACCGACATATCAAAGAATTCCATCCATAAAATGGTTGGAAACTGGAATCACATTCCTGCTGCCGAATTCGTATTTTCTTACCAGGATTCCTATGAAGAGAACGAGGAACGGCTGATCAAATTCACCCTGCTAATCTATATTATTGTAGTAATAGCCCTTTGTCTTTTGTTTTATGGTTGGGTTATACGTAAAATCTTCATTCCTGTTAACAAATTCAACAAGGCGCTTAATGAAGGATCACCGGAACCAATTAAGAATCTCATTTCAGGCGAGGGAGAGTTTGGGAAACTGGCCTTAATTACCGAACGTTTTTTTTCTCAGAGGAAAGAGATAATAGAGGAAATTGAAGTCAGGCGCGAAACCCAGCGAATTTTAAAGGAAAGTGAGGACCGGTTCAGATCACTTTCCGAATCAGCCTTTGAAGGTATCGTTATACATATCAACAGACGTATACTCGATGTTAATAGTGCGCTGCTAGCAATGACAGGCTATACCATTGAAGAAATCACCTGGAAATACTTCGGAATGATGCTGGTGGTACCCGGTCAGGAAAAGCTAATTGAAGATTGTCTCGATTGTGTATCAAATCATGTAACTGAGTTTATTGCCAGAAGAAAAGACGGTAGTCAATTTCCGGTTGAAGCAAGGACCCGGCAAATCAGTTTTAAGGGAAAACCTGCCTATGTTACAACCCTGGTGGATATCAGCGAACGAATTCAGCGGGAAGAGGAGGTTCGTATTCTATCGCGTGCAGTTGAATCCAATCCGGCTTCCATCATTATCACAAATGAAAAAGGCCTTATCGAATACGTCAATTTAAAATTTCTGGATACCACAGGATACCTGAAAAACGAGGTAATTGGTAAGACCCCGGGGATTCTGAGATCGGGCAAACATCCCCCGGCCTTTTATAAGACCTTGTGGGACACGATTCTTTCCGGCCAGGAATGGAACAGTGAGATATGCAATCGTAAGAAGAACGGTGAACTTTATTGGGAACAGGCTTCCATTTCCCCTATACGCAGCGGTGCAAAAATCACGCATTTTGTTGCGATCAAGGAGAATATCACTGACAAACGACGGACAGACGAGGACCTCCAGCTGAAGAATACAATTTTAACGAGCAGTATTACTTATGCCAAGCGGATACAGGAGGCTGTGATGCCCGATGACCATATCCTTAAAAGTCTATTCGACGGTTATTACACGCTGTATTTACCGAAGGACATCGTAAGCGGTGACTTCATCTGGATGAAACATATTAAAAATATTCTCTATATAGTTGTTGCTGACTGCACGGGGCATGGGGTGCCGGGAGCTCTTATGAGTATGCTTGGAATATCTCTGCTTAATGAGCGGATAAATACCAGTCGCCTGGATCCCCCGGATGAAATACTTAATTACCTTCGCTTCAAGATCAAACAGGCCATGCATCAGACCGGGACCTTCGAGGAGATGAAAGAAGGAATGGATATGTCCTTGTGTGTGATTGATCTTGAGTCCCTTAAAATGAAGTTCTCCGGGGCCTTTCAATCAATAAGTGTCATCCGGGATGGCAAGCCTTCCTTATTTAACGGAGACAGGCAGCCTATCGGGGTTCATTACGAAGAAAAGGATTTCACCTGTCACAGCATTCAACTGCAGAAGGGCGATACATTATACCTCTACACAGATGGATTTGCAACCCAAATCGGAGGTCCCAGGGAAAAAAAGATCAGCACAGCCAATTTCCGTTCGGTCCTTCTTCAGGCATCTGCGCTACCTTTTGAAGAACAGCCGTTGTATTTACAAAATTTTCTGGACAGCTGGCGTGCAGACTGGGAACAGATAGATGATATCACGGTTACCGCGATGAAATTCTAAAATGGTTGACTTTTGACAAGTAAACCATCGCACCGGGTCTAAAACCCCGATCATTCATTATTTCCGGGACGGATTCTTTCCTGACTGCTTCTGTAAACAGTAACGGTATCGAATCCCTTTTCAGCAAATTTCTGTAATGCCGTGTTGATATCCTTGGCAAATCCGAGAAGGTATCCGCCACCTCCCGCTCCACAGAGTTTCAGGTAGTATTCTTTCGAATCAATTCCGCTTTTCCACAGTGGTTTGAGTGATTCCGGGATCATAGGGGAAAATTCCTGCAACTGAAAGACGGAAATAGCTACCAGACCCCGGATAAAATCCCTGATATTTCCATCAATTATTGCCGTGATACAGTCATTATTCATGGGGATGTAATCCTCCATCAGTCGCTTGTAGAAAAAAGGATCTTCCTTACAACGGGTCATGTATCGTGCCACCAGATCACCTGTTTTACGTGGAATTCCTGAACTTACAAGAAAAATGCCTGCTGTTCCGTAATCCCGGTTTCTGGGAATTCCTACCAATTTAATTGTCTCTGAGCCTTCCACCAGAATCGGAAATTTGAGGTAAGCACTAAGTGGATCAAATCCGGAACTTGTGCCATGAAAATACGCTTCGAGTCTGGCCAGGTCGGCTTTCAATAAAGAAATATCCTGCCGGTCAAGACGGCGTACATTCCACACCCTGTTCAATCCATACCGGCTGTAGATGGCAGCGGTAAGTGCCCCTGAACTGCCCAATCCGAATCCCTGTGGAATAGTGGATTCGAAGTACAGCCCCTGCTCAATATCTTTTTCAAAAGATTTCAGGTCGATCATCCTGTCTATTCCCTCGTCCTCCCGTTTCAGCACTTCCAGGTATTTCCCCAACTGACTATTCGACTCCAGGGCAAAATCATAATCGGTATATTTATCTTCACCGATGAAACTTAGTTCTCCCCTGAAATGCCCGTATGGGGCGGAAAGAGCCATGGATCCCTGTATAACGCTATACTCTCCGGAAGAGAAGTATCTTGCGCATAGAATATTTCCTGATTTCGTATCATACCCTTAAAGGAGTGATTCTGACCAACACCCATGCGATCATCTATCCATGAACGGCCTTCACAGAAAGGGAGCAGATCTTCCGATATAAAATCCAGCACTGCATCTCTTCCGGACCAGGGATACAAGAGATGGATATTGGGACCGGCATCAATTGTAAAACAAGCCGGGATACCAGTGCGCTGCCTGAAATTCTGTACGAGGTTAATAATGCTCACCGACTCCTCCTTCAGCAGCAGAAGAAAGGAGGGCTGCCTGGAACTCCAATTAAGCAAGGCCGTGCATTGGCGGCCTCATTCTCGGTAATTCTCACAAAATCTGAAGTATTACCCTTCTGCAAAGCAACAAGTAATTCGGCAGTGTGCACAGCAGCCTGCTCTTCCCTGCCATTCCGGTAGAAATGATTTCTCATTCGCTCGTGGCCTTCGCTACCGGATACCTTTTTACGCGAAGAGTCAGCCATTGCGTCATTGCATCACCATTCGTGAAACACCTCTACGCACTGTATTTACAGGCACGCATACTCATTCGAAGAGCCTGGTAATTCCGCCGCCCCCCAGCACCAACCCTCTCCATACACTGATCGGGCAGCACTGCCTGATCCCATGCGCAAGGGAGGAAACAAGTTGCCATTCAAGGCATCAGATTTGCCATTAATTTCCGCATCGAGGTGCAAAAGGCAGGCGCCAGCGTAACCATCGCCGAAGCTGAAGAAGCTATTCCGGAGGAATGAGGAAAAACTATTCAGACTGTTTTATTTCAAATGGTAGTGTGAAGAAATGGAAGTTCATCCTGCAAGGTCTGCAGGTAGGAGGCTATCCTGGATCGGTGCTGCTCTCTGAGGCAGGCTGATCAAGTAGGAAAGAACAAATTGAAAAGTACCTGCTCTCTCCTCCGGCAAGGAGGGAGCTCGCCACCACCTCTGCACTGAAAAAGATTCTTTCAAAGTAAAACTGATGGAGGGATTGCAGGGTATTTGTCCGGGAAGCTTGCTCCAATACTTTACCAGGGTAATATTGCATGCTTCCAGTGTCTCGAAGTGTCCTGGATTGCGAAGAATTATGGTTTACGTTCATTGAGCATGTTCATCAAAAGGGAAAACAAGTTCGCAATCCCCATTTTGTTAAGTGTTTTATCCGAGTTGACTATTTCATGCCAGCAAATGAGGGATAAAGTCGCTACCCCAGGCCCTGAGTGATTTAGCATAAAGCCCGGAAAATTGAAATAGCCGCGGATATCGTGGGTTCAGTCCAGCCTGCAAGCAACTCATCGTAAGCCCTGAGAAGGTCAATAACGCATTTAAATCAAGCTGAAGGGAGATTTTCAGATATCTCTGATATCCGGCTTACAATATCCCTGCCTGCTTTTTCGATTTTGTCCCTGATCATCCTGACACCTTCCTTGCATCCTGTTTTTTCCGAGGTAAGCAAAAAAAGCGCGTTGTGAAAGGGTGGTTTGAAACCAAGCGGATGCACCTGTGGGTTGCATGTCCACCAACCGGTAGTGTGGTTTATCCTGACAGAGCGCAGGCAATATCATATCCGAACCATTAAATATCAATTGATTCAGGTGATAGGATTTACTTCTGCCCAGGTTGCTATATTCGGTGGACAGAGTGGAACTGCTGCCCAGGCCCCAGCTTGGGTTGAATCGCTGAATCTCATCGCCCATAACTGTTAAGCCCAGAAGAAATTCAGGATTCAGGGCGGCGGGCGGCGATGAGTAACTGAGGTGCTAAAGCAGCAATCTCAGAATTTAAGAATTGCAAACAGAAAAATCAGTTATATCCATCTCTGTATCCAGAAACTTAATTCCAGGAAAAACGATGTCCAATGAAGCTCGCGGATGCTCCGGTCATCCTCACTTCCAGTTGCTGGCCCTTAACAAGAGGGAGCGCCATGCCATGCCCCTCTGAGTACCAAGTATTCCCTGGTTAGAGAAGTTTAGCGTTCAAACGGGTATTAAATACCTGACTCATTCAGTTTTTCTGATATTCTGCAAAAATTCCGTAACTGCATAGCCTATAGGTGCAGTTCAAAGTACTGTCTGGCAAGCTCCTTTTCCATATTACCGGCATTCAGACTGGCAAGAATATCGACAGGCATTTTCATATGGCCCTGCTGGATACCTGATGGGCCAAGAGACTGACAGCAGCAAAATTATTGGCCAACCTGTTGCAGCAACAATCTGCATCAGTCCCGGCAGAGGGTTTCCCAGTAGTTCCAGTACCCAGCGAGCGGATGCAGGCTGGTAAGGCCACCCACTGCTCCCAGGCTTAGAGGAAGTTTGGCGGAAAGAAGGCGACTGTCAGAAATCTCTGCAGTTGAAAGGCTGCGATATTGGCCATCATCGTAGCGCGTATAGATGTGCCTGAGCTCTACTGCCCGAAAATCGTTGCCAGTGGCGATGAGTACTCCATCGATCCCGTTAAAGATGCCTTATTGTGTGTTGTAGCTCTATATACATCCCTCACGCAATATCCATCGCCACTTCATTTTGCGGGCCAGGTCACCCGGTAAAAGGCCTGCTCCGATGACATCCATATCTTTTATCGCACAAGACACTGAAACTTCGGCAAGGCATTGCGGGTTGTAATTAGACAGGATGGCCATGATCAATTCATAGCGAAAACCGGGCCACCTGCTTTGAAAAAAAACAGCCAACCGGGAGGCCATCTGCTCCAGGCAACTGTTAATGAAATTAGCACCCATTGAATCTACGGTATCGAAGCCAATGAGCAACTGAAAACAATTGCCTGTTTCAGTCTGAACCTGTCGCAGGCTGAAGTCCTTAAGTCCGCCTCCCCGTTTCTCCATCCGTTCCAGCAGGGGCAAGACTGATGTTCGCATTTCCTGGCATAACTCGTTGAATACACCGGATATCAGTTCTGAAGTTCCTTCCCAGGTAAAGTGGATCTGTCCAAGTTTTATCTGTTCGTCCACCTTCGCATGAAATCCATTCAGCCTGCTCCAGAATTTGGCAGCAAATGACGCGGCAGCCACCACAGAACTTTCCTCCGTAACCATAGGAACAACATACCATTTCCCGTTGATGAGGAAATTAGGCGCAACCCCAAAAGGAAGATGATAAGTCGAAACGGTATTCTCGCTGAAAGACCCGAACTTCTCCTGAATATCCGGATCGCTGTGCCAGAAGGAACGCATAAGTTCTGCCGCATTGGGGATACCCGGAACAAGTGAAGCCAGCTTCCTGATTCGTTCTTCCCGCGAAAGTTTTGAAAATCCGTCTATTCTCATAGGGTAAAGTTTGGCTGTCTCTCTTTTTATCTGATAGCATCCACCCTGTTATCGCACGCGGAGGAATGATTCTGCCATGCGGTATCCTCTGCACAATGCATCGACATAGGCATGCAGCTCATCATAATTCTCCCTGGCATATTTAAGCATACCTGATGCCTGTCCGAATACCGCTGGCAGTTTAGATTTTGAGATCAGGTAATATCCATCCAGGTAGGTTTTGATACCTCCAGAGATTATGAGTTGCCTGCATTTGACCTCTGGTATTGCATCTATCAGTGAGTTAACAAATATAAGCATTTCTTCAGCCGAATGTCCGGTAGTAACAAGGGAACCCAGCACCTCCTTTTCCATGAGGCTGTTTCGGAGTAATTCGAGCCGTGAAAAATTTGTTCCTCCAAAAGCTGCAAACTCGATTGCCGCGAGCGGGAGTTGTATCAATTGTTTAAGGCTTTCCGGGCCCATCCCCTGCCCAACCTCCTTTACTATTACCTGCAGACTGGTTTTGCCGAGCAGGGCTTTTACAGAGTCAAGAGGGGGGCGTCGCAGCCGGTCACCCTCGGGCTGCAGCCACTCCTGCATGGGGTTGACATGGATAATAATCCCGTCAGCCTGGAGGCGTTGCACCAGCTGCACAATTAGGTTCGTTTTGCCCTGGTCCAGTAATTCCTCCAGTTGGGCGATGCCAAGATTTGCCCAGAGGGGCAGATCGGGCCCGATGATGGGTCGCATGTTAAAGTCGTTGAAGTGCGTATCGTCTTCCATGATGATACGACATGAACCCAAACCCATTCCCATCCCGAATTCCCTGCATGCCCTGGCCAGGTTGGTATTTATTTTTCCCGCCAGTTGTGTTCCACCTGTCATGCTCGACACCCAGAAGGGAACCTGCAATTCCCGCCCCAAAAAGCTTAACGGTTTCGGCTTCATGGAAGGATGCTCAGCCAGCAATGGCTCATACCAGAAACGCTTGTCGTTTTCGGCGGCGGAGACCTGGGAATTGAAGGCCAGGTCTATGTGATCTCTTTTCCGGCTTTCCACAATGTATATTTTTATTTAAACACCAATATGACGTGAAATGACGAGTCGCAATATCTCTGAAGTACCCTCACCGATCTCCAGGATACGCTGGTCGCGATAAAACCGTTCCACCTCGTATGCATTTACAAGTCCCCAGGCACCATGGATCTGAACAGCATTATCGACCACTTCATGGGCAACCTCGGAGCAATATAATTTGGCCATGGCAGACTCTTTTCCGAAGGGTTTGCCATTATCCTTAAGCCATACAGCATAATAAAGAAGGCTTCGGGCTGCTTCGATGCGGGTGGCCATGTCGGCAAGTTTGAAGCTGATGGCCTGAAATTTGGAAATGGGTTTTCCAAACTGTACTCTTTTTCCTGCATAGGCAAGGGCCATCTCGTAGGCCCCCTGGGCAAGACCCAGCCCAATGGCTGCAATGGTAAGGCGACCTGAATCGAGCGTCTGAAGCATCACCTGGGCCCCTTTCCCACGTTCACCCAGGATATTGGATGCAGGCACCCTGCAATTCTCAAATGAAAGAATACCTGTATCCGATGCGCGCCACATCATTTTTCCCAGCACTCGTTCAACATGGTAACCGGGGGTATCCCTTTCGAGAAGGATCACCGATAATTCCTTCTCCCCTTTTCCCGTAGTCCCGGTGATTGCCTGCAAACTAACACCAGCTGAGATTTCGGAACTGGCATTCGAAATGAACACCTTTGATCCGTTAATGATCCAGGTACCATCAACCAACTCCGCTCTTGTTTCTGTGTTGCGGGAATCAGAACCGGCATTTGTTTCGGTAAGGCCAAAGGCCCAGAGGTGCTTCCCCGCGCTGAGGAGAGGCAGGTACTTCATTTTTTGTTCTTCCGTTCCAAACTGATAAATCGGTCCGATCCCCAGTGAATTATGTGCAGCAATGGTGGCTGCCTGGGAAGAATCGACCCGTGCCAGTTCTTCAATGAGTAAAACAAGTGAACGGTAGTCCTTCCCCTGTCCACCGTATTTTTCGGGAATATAAATACCCAACCAACCCATAGCACCCATCTTTTGAGTAAGTGCCACCGAAAACTGCTCCTGTGTATCCAGCTCGCGTGCCAGAGGCCTGATCTCGGTTTCAGCAAATTCTCTTGCCTTTTCCCTCAGTCTGAAATGATCTTCATTTAAAAACGGACTATTCATATCACTTATTTAATTTTTTGAATTCTGCAGAGTTGCTGACCCTTTGCAACCTGGGCACCCACCTCAACATTCAATTCAGTAAGTTCAGCTTCCATGCCGGCATGCACATTATTTTCCATTTTCATAGTTTCAATTACCACTATCACATCTTCTTTTCCCAGGTGATCACCGGGCCCAAAACCGATCTTCACCACACGCCCGTGCAGTGGAGCAACAAGAATGATGTATTTAGGTCCACTCCCTTCTTCCATCAGTTTCCCTTTACCAACCGAATCGTAATCAGGGGCAATGGTGAAGATAACATCGTCAATATCCAGGTAAACAATTTTTTCGGAACTGGCAGCGGTATGGCATGTATACATCCTGTTATCAAGTCTGATATAAAATTCGTCTCTACCACCAGTAATTACCGGTTTGTAGTTCACACCCAGAATTTCAACTGACAGTTCATTTCCGAAGTAGTCCCAGCCAACCTGCAGAGGATTGCCATCAAGGATAATTCTGGCCCGATGGAAAGAGCCCCTGAGAAAATCATTTTGCAGGTACATATTGGCAATCCATGCGATGGGAGGAAGTTCAGATGGAATTGCGCTTCGTGCTCCTGCCATGTGTCCGATGTATGCATCGGTTAGCTGCCCGGCAGTTTGTGTTGTGTACTTACCTGTAAAAAAAGAATCCTGCCGGAGCAAAAAATCAAGGAAGTCTTTGTTGGAATGAATTCCAAGCAGGCGAAGTTCCTGCAAACCCCGGGACAGGCATGAGATACTCTCCTCCCTCGTTTTGCCGGAACTTATGAGTTTGGCAACCAGGTGGTCGTACCGGTGAGGCATCGATGCGGGACCATCGAAAGCGCTCTCCAACCGCAAACGGTCGGATGCGGGCAATTGATAAAGAAATATCTGTCCCGGTGACGGGGTGAAACCTGTCCCGGGATCCTCTGCATAAATTCTGGCTTCCACGGAGTGTCCCTGCATTTGAACATCCTCCTGTCTGAGTGGAAGTTCACCGGTTTCAGCAAGTTCAATCTGAAGTTCCACCAGGTCCAGCCCGGTTATCTCTTCTGTAACTGTATGCTCAACCTGGATGCGGGTATTCATCTCATAAAAAAAAGTTTTCCCGAAGGTGTGAGCAAAAATTCAACAGTACCGGAGCTACGATATTTTTTTGATGCAGCCAGTGTGACGGCCATCTGTAGAAGGCTGGTCCGCATTTTCTCATCAATTGATGGTGAGGGTGATTCCTCTATCAGTTTCTGGTATCGTCGCTGCATGCTGCATTCGCGTTCGAAGAGATGTATCACTTTCCCCTTTCCATCGCCAAACACCTGGACTTCGATATGTTTGGCATCGGCGATATATTCTTCCAGGTAAATACTGCCGTCGCCAAACCAGTTTTGGGCCTCACGAGATGATTTCTCCATGGCGGGCAGCAAGTCGCCAGGTATATTAACCAATTGCATTCCCTTACCTCCTCCTCCGGCTGCAGCTTTTATGATCAGTGGAAAATTAAGATTACCTGAAGCGTTGATCAGTTGTTCCATTGAGCCTGTGGCAGAGGGCAGGACAGGTATCCCGAGGGAAGTGGCTAATTTACGCGCCGCAATTTTATTACCCATAAAGCTGATCACATCTGCCTGGGGGCCAAGGAAAACAATACCTGCTGCAGCACATTTCTCTGCAAACACGGCATTCTCTGACAGGAAACCATAACCCGGATGGACGGCATCTGCTTTATAATCCCTGGCCAGTTCAACAATGCGGGAAACGTTCAGGTAGGTATCCTGCAAGGAGTCTCCGGCTAATAATACCGCCTCATCAGCCATCCTCACATGCAGGGCCTCCTTCTCATCGGATGCATAAATCGCTATGGAAGTGATTCCTTTCTTCCTTAAGGTGCGGATGATGCGGCAGGCGATCTCGCCCCTGTTTGCAATAAGTACCCTGGATATCTTGTTCATGCAATAAGGTTCAGGATTTCTTCCCTGTTTTCTTCCTGCCATCAGCCTTCCTCGTTGGTTTATCGGCAAATTTTTTCAGGCGGGACTGAGCCTCCTCACGGAGAAGGGTCTCAGCAAACACATTGCGTGTGAATTCTTTCATGGATTCAAGATGGGGACTCCGGGCAACAGTTTGGAGCATGGTTTTACAGGACCGGGTAGCGTCAGGTGCATTCTTTAGTAACTGTTGCACCAGCTCATCCAGGGACTTATCGAGTTCCCCGGATGGTACAACCTGTGAGATCAGGCCAATGCCGAAGGCTTCGGCTGAATTGAAATCCCTGCAGACAACATCAGATTCTTGTATGTGCGGTCCCGGTTTTTCGCAAAACATAACTTGATACAACAGCAGGAATAAGCCCCAGCCTCAGTTCGCTAAAGGCAAGCCGAAGGTCATCAGCAGCAATAACAAAATCGGAAACAGCCAGAAAGCCAAGGCCGCCACCATATACGGTTCCCTGCGCGATTGTTATCAAAGGTACCTGTATTGCCTCCAGCGCGTCAAGCACCGCGGCAAGTAAGCCGGCATACTGGTGGGCGCGCATCTGTTCCTTTATAGCAAGCAGATCTATAAGATCCGCTCCGGCACAAAAACCTGGTCCGTTTCCCTTCAAAATCAACATCCGGAGGTCAGGTTCTGAATTCACCTGTTCAATTGCCTCCGACAGTTCCGTGAGCATTAACCTGCTGAGTGCATTATGCACCTGCGGGCGGTTTAAAGCAATGGTAAAAACACCATCGCTGGTTTGGCATTCTATAGTTTTAAACTGGTACCCCATGGGGTTTCCTTATTAAGTCATTAATTGAACTTCAAGCTTACCATATTTTTCATTCATCACATCCGGTATATCCCATTTCTTGGCTGATCCCATGGGCAGTTAAGGGAGGCAGCTATCCCAATAGCCAATACCTTGCGCGTATCAACAGGGTCAATAATTCCATCATCCCAAAGTCGCGAAGTACTATACCAGGCTGAGTTTTCAGTTTTGTATTTATTCATGATCCCATCGCGCATCTTTTCTTTCTCTTCAGCGAGCATCTCCTTTCCTTTGGATTTTAGCTGTTCTTCCTTTACCATGGTAAGCACTGTGGCAGCCTGTTCACCACCCATCACCCCGATTTCGGCACCCGGCCACATAAACAGGAGGTTTGGATTAAAAGCTCTTCCTGACATGGCATAGTTCCCGGCACCAAAGGAACGACCCATGATTATGGTGAACTTGGGAACGTTTGCAGTGGCTACTGCATGCACCAGTTTAGCACCATCCTTGGCAATCCCTGCATGTTCATAATCTTTTCCGACAATAAATCCATTAATATTCTGAAGGAAGACAAGGGGAATTCTACGGTGTTTGCACAATTCGATGAAGTGGGTTCCCTTGAGTGCCGATTCGGAAAAGAGGATTCCGTTGTTGGCAAGGATACCCACGTTATAACCCATGATGCGGGCAAAACCAGTAATCAGGCTGGTACCGTAACCAGCTTTGAATTCCTGGAACCGGCTTCCGTCCACTATGCGTGCAATTACTTCCAGAGGGTTGAAGGCTTTCCGAAGGTCGGCAGGGATAATCCCATACAGTTCAGCGGGGTCGTAATACGGATCCTCGGGTGATTTCCTGGAAAGGGCTTGTTTTACCGGAGGTTCAATGTTTTCAAAAATATTTCTCACCAGCTTAAGTGCATGGAGATCGTTCTCTGCCAGGTGATCGGCCACTCCAGAGCGTGAAGTATGCACGAGCGCACCCCCCAATTCTTCTGCCGTTACTTCTTCTCCTGTGGCAGCCTTAACCAGGGGAGGGCCACCGAGGAATATGGTGCCCTGCTCCCTTACAATTACTGTTTCATCGCACATGGCCGGAACATATGCTCCACCCGCAGTGCAGGAACCCATCACAACGGCCACCTGGGGAATGCCGGCAGCGGACATCCTGGCCTGGTTATAAAAGATCCTTCCAAAGTCGTTTTTGTCAGGGAATACTTTTGCCTGGTCGGGGAGGTATACCCCGCCTGAATCAACCAGGTAAATACAGGGCAATCTGTTTTCGGAGGCTATCTCCTGCGCACGAAGATGCTTTTTGATTGCCTCAGCCACGTAAGTTCCACCCTTCACGGTAGAATCGTTCGCTATAATAACCGTCTCCTGACCATGAACATAACCGATACCTGTAATGATACCTGCTGCAGGAAACTGGTTATCATATTGATCCCAGGCGGCAAATGCTGAAAATTCAAGAAATGGCATTTCCGGATCCAGCAGGGCCCCGATTCGTTCCCGGGCAAGCAACTTGCCGCGCGAAAGGTGGCGCTTTACAGTTTCCGAGTTCAGATCCGGGAAAATCCGCCTGTAACGTTTCCGCATCTCATCCAGCAGGTTCAGAGAAGCCTCCCTGTTCGACCTGAATTCATCCGATCCTGTTTTGATCCCTGAAACAATCCTTTCCATTCTTAACATTATTAAACCTATCGGACCAATTGAGAAAAGATCCCTTAAAGTTACTATCTCCGTCAATAAATCCGAAATCCCGGAGCGAAATCACGCACATTTGGAACAACTCCCATTTCACAACACTGTTTCCGGAACATTTCAGTCAAACAATACAACTGACTGATTGTTTTGCATTCAATTAATAAAACTACCATTAATTTTGCACAAAGTAAACTTGTGCAGAAAAACGTTTCAATGGAGAAAAAACCTGATAATCAAATCATCGTCATATTTGGCGCATCCGGCGATCTCACCACCCGGAAACTGATTCCTGCCTTGTTTGAACTTTTTTGTGAGAAACTTCTCCCGGAGGGATTTGCCGTGCTGGGGGTGAGCAGAACCGAACTGGATGATGCATCATTCCGTTCCAGACTGGAAGAAAGCCTGAGCAAAAGCAGAGCGATCAGGGATAGCTGCAGGGACGTTATTCAGGAATTTCTGAAGACAGTATATTACCTTTCTATGGAGACCAGTGAGGAAGGGGAATATGTAAAACTGCGGGAGAAAATGATGGATCTGGATTTCCGGTACAACAGTCATGGTAACCACTTGTATTACCTGGCCACCCCTCCGGCGATGTATGAACTGATCCCGGCATTTCTGGCTTCCCAGGGCCTTAACCGGACGGGTTCGGAGCAACAGAACCGCAGGATCATAATTGAGAAACCCTTTGGTACCAGCCTGGCATCGGCCAGGCAGCTCAACCGTTCACTACTTCAACATTTCCACGAAAACCAGATTTACCGCATCGATCATTACCTTGGAAAGGAAACTGTTCAGAACCTATTGGTAACAAGGTTTTCGAATGGGATATTCGAGCCTCTCTGGAACCGGAATTTCATAGAATATATTGAAATCACCGCTGCCGAGAGCCTGGGCATCGAAACACGGGGTGGTTATTATGACCATTCCGGTGCGTTGCGCGATATGGTGCAGAATCATCTCCTTCAACTCACCGGGTTGGTAGCCATGGAGCCTCCCGCCCTCATCGAGTCGACCTCCATCCGAAATGAAACAGCCAAAGTATTTCAGTCTATCCGCCCATATACCCCTGCAGAACTGGAGAAAAACGTAATCAGGGGACAGTATACCGGCTCCACTATCCGTGGCGAAAGTTTCCCGGGATACAGGGAAGAAAAAGGTGTGCAGGCAGGGTCGAGGACTGAGACCTTTGTGGCCATGAAATTCTATATCGAAAATTGGCGATGGGCTGGTGTGCCCTTTTATATCAGGACCGGGAAACGTCTTCCATCGCGCGTAACCGAAATTGTAATCCATTTCCGCCATGCACCACTTGTGTTGTTCAGAAACGACAGCCACCTGCAACCGGTAAACAACCAGTTAATCATACGGATACAGCCTGATGAGGGAATCCTGTTCAAGTTCGGGATGAAGGTTCCCGGAGCCGGTTTCAATGTGCAGGAAGTGGGAATGGATTTCCACTACAAGGATCTTTCAAACCTACGGGTACCAGAGGCTTACGAACGGTTGCTTCTCGACTGTATGCATGGAGACTCCACTTTATATACCCGTTCGGATGCACTCGAAGCTGCCTGGCAATTTGTAGATCCTGTATTGGAATACTGGCAAAACAGTCCCGAATCGAAGGTCTACGGCTATCCGGCCGGTACCTGGGGTCCCGAAGCCGCTGAACTTCTGTTTGGTGCTTCAGGCAATGGATGGAGACATCCCTGTAAAAATCTTGCCGACGACGGATTATATTGCGAGTTGTAGACCAAAACTTTTTCTTTTGCCCATGTATATCCACACCTTTGGCAGCATGCCTGAATTAGCCCGCGGATTCTGCGAATTTCTGAAGGATGACAGTGAAAAGGCGCTATACACAAATAATGAATATTCTATTGCCCTGGCGGGTGGATCTACTCCACGGAGTGTTTTTGAAATCCTGGCCATGGAATATCGGACCAGTATTCCCTGGAAGGATTTTCATTTTTATTGGGGAGACGAGCGCTGCGTTCCTCCCGGTCATCCGGAATCCAATTATGGAATGGCCAGGGAAATTCTCTTTGAGCAGGTTCCGGTACCTTCCGAAAATATTCATCGTATGCAAGGGGAGGCCAATCCTGAGGCTGAGGCTAAGCGATACGGGAATCTCTTGTTGGAAAAGCTTCCAATCTCAGAGAACCTGCCGGTGTTCGACCTGGTAATGCTTGGAATGGGTGAAGATGGACACACGGCCTCCATATTCCCTGGCCAACACGACTTGCTTGAGAGTGTTTATCCCTGTGCAGTTTCTTCACATCCAAAAACAGGACAGCAGCGGATCACCCTGACCGGCCCTGTTATTCTGAATTCAAAAGCCGTTCTGTTTTTAGTTGGGGGCCGGTCCAAACAATCCATTTTCAAAAGGATCCTTGCTGGCGGGAAGGAGGCCCTTGACCTGCCTGCCTGGCATATCGGGCAGGGTCCCCGTGTGCAATGGTTCTGTGACCGGGATGCCCATCCGCACGGGCCCGATTCATTGCCGGTTTAGTCTTTCCAGGCTGCCAAGCGAAAAACAGCGACTACACCAGGAAAAATTTTACTTTTGCAGTTCATTTCTGCATATGAAAGGTACCGTAGCCATTGGATTGTCGGGAGGGGTTGATTCCAGCGTAGCCGCACTTCTGCTCAAGGAGCAGGGCTATAAGGTTTTCGGGCTGTTCATGATTAACTGGAAAGATATCACGGGCACCCTGTCCGGTGATTGTCCCTGGAAAGATGATCAGTTGCTGGCTGAAATGGTTGCCAGAAAACTTGGGATACCCCTGTACACGGTTGATTTCAGCGAGGAATACCGGCAAAGGGTAGTCGATTATATGTTCGCCGAGTACCAGGCTGGTCGCACTCCCAATCCGGATGTTCTTTGTAACAGGGAAGTCAAATTTGACCTGTTCCTGAAGCATGCGCGGGAATCAGGGGCAGACTTTATTGCTACAGGTCATTATTGCAGAAAAGAGACTATCGCAGAATCTGCAGGTACTGTTCACCGTTTGCTGGCAGGGATCGATCCCAATAAAGACCAAAGCTATTTTCTTTGTCAGTTGAGCCAGGAACAGTTGGCACCTGTGCTCTTTCCCATTGGTCATCTCCACAAGCCGGAGGTTCGTAAAATCGCATCCGAAGCAGGTCTTCCTACCGCTGAACGAAAAGATTCCCAGGGGATTTGTTTTGTCGGCAAGGTAGACCTCCCGGTTTTTCTGCAGCAGAAACTGGCTGCCAGGCAGGGAGATATTATCGAAATACCTGCTGACAGTGAAATTTACAAGCAATCCCCAAACGACCTGTACAATGCCTACAGCTATTCCCCTTTGCTGGGAAACAAGGTTGGCAGCCACAACGGAGCACAGTTTTATACCATCGGGCAGAACAAGGGATTAAATATTGGGGGCAGACCTCAACAATCATTTGTAATCGGGATTGACACCGTCAATAACATCCTTTATACCGGGAACGGCGGGGATCACCCCGGCTTGTACAGGACAGGGCTTTTTATCAGGGCTGAAGATTGTCACTGGATCAGGAATGACCTCAGGGCTTTCCCGGGTGAAACAAGAAAATACCAGCTTAGGATTCGTTACCGGCAGAGCCTGCAGGCAGCCACTATTCAATTCAGCACAGAGGGCGCCCGTGTACTTTTCGAAAAACCCCAGCGCGGGATTACTTCAGGCCAGTTTGCAGCCTGGTATGATGGTGAAGAACTTATTGGCTCAGGAGTAATCCAGTAATCTATTAGTGAATCCTGCGTATGTCCATTACCCAGGAGGCCATTTTCTGATCATTTACGAAGGCAAATCCATGATTTTTGTAATGCAGGTCATCAACCTTCTCCAGGTTTTCAACCCCTGAATATTTGCCATCGGGCGAATTGTACATCAGAAAAATATATTCGTTCATGTACATCACTTTCCCCTCCATTTGCCCTGAAACAAGGTTCATACTGCTCCAGCTTTTATGCTCATCCAGGTCCTGGTCCGGTATTTCAAAATATTGAACAAAGGTGGAAGCGTTCTTACCAAGCAGATTTATCCTGGCTTCGGCTATCTGTCGGTTCTTCAGGCGCGAAATATGAAACTCACCTTCCATGGGCTGCACATTCCCCAATGCATCTGAATAATATCCCAGGGCTTTCCAGGTCCCTTCCCTGAACAGGAATGTATGCCTGGTTGTCATGAATGGTTTTGTTTCTCTAGGCGCAAGTTCTGTCTGTACATTGCTGCGGTTTAGCAAAGATATAACCGACTCCAGGCCGGAAATGACCACTTTTGGTATAAATGCTAACAAATCGAAAAGATATCAACAGCAATTGATCATTTACAAAATTAATAACATCTTAGCATACAAAAAGTTAAAATATCATGTTTAAAACCGGAATTCACCATTTTTTACAGGATTTTGCAGGCTCGTTCAGCATATGGTTCATGCAGACTGTGAGCAAGATGGGTACTGAATCCTTTTTTATGCTGGCCCTGTTCATAATTCTCTTCGGATTCTCCTTCCGCAAAGGATTCATCGTGTTCCAGGTCCTTATCTGGACAACCCTGCTTACTAATTTTCTCAAGACCTGGTTCAATCTGCCCAGGCCCATGGACATTGACGCCGGATTGCTGGATTTTGGGGAACGATATAACCGCATAAACCTCAATTTCACTGGCGAATTACAGAAAATAGGATTCTTTGACAGGCTTCCGGAGCAGGTTGTAAATGCCTGCAGGCAGGCAGGGATAGATTCTCCAGGCTTGCCTTCAGGACATGTTAGCTCTGTTACCTCCTTCTGGCTGGCCTTATCGGTACTATATAAGCGTTCCTGGCTTTGGATTCTGAGCCTGACACTCATTCTGCTTACCATAATATCGAGAATGTTTCTGGGACATCATTTCCTGGCGGATGTAAGCGGAGGCTTGTTGCTGGCGTTGCTCGTCCTGCTCCTTTTCCCCGGGCTTATCATGGCAAGTTCAGTAAGGCACTGGTACCTGAATTCATCATCCTGGTTGCTTCAGTTGAAGCCCTTTTACTTGTTGCAACTGGCAATTCTCTTTGTTCTACCTTTGGGGATATCCTTCTTACCCGGTGTGGGTTTTGAACTCACATCCCCCCTGTTGGGTATCAACCTTGCAGTGGTCCTGTCATCAAGACGAACCGTTCCCTCCACTCCCCGAAAATGGTACAGGAGAATCCTGTCCGTTCTCATTGCGCTTTCTATCTACCTGGGCCTTTCATTTCTTTTTTCCCAAATTCCCGATACAGGAAATCCTGTATTCAGTGAAGTTATTCGTGTGCTGAAGTATTGCATGGTATTCCTCCTGGCACTTGCAATCTTAAGATGGGTTCAGAATCGATTTCCGGAGAAAGGATAAGCATGGTCAGCGGATTCCGGGATGCCTCCTCTAAAAAGGATAAAAACATCCTTATTACAAAATTTAAACTATTAATTATCTGAAATTTAGCTAACCTGACAAGTTCTTTTTCGCGGTATCGGGGAGTATCATGCTGATTAATTCTTTACATTTGCGCAGATAGATAAACTTAAATAAAACAGCGATATGCTTCACTACAAAGAACTTGGACTGGTAAACTCCAAAGAATTATTCAAGAAAGCCATGGCTGGCGGATATGCCATCCCTGCTTTCAATTTTAACAACCTGGAACAGCTTCAGGCAATTATTTCGGCCTGTGTTGAAACCAAATCGCCTGTTATCCTTCAGGTATCCAAGGGTGCCCGTCAGTATGCCAATCAGACACTCCTTCAATATCTTGCCAAAGGAGCCGTTGAATACGCCAAAGAATTAGGTCATGCAATCCCCATCGTACTGCACCTTGACCATGGTGATTCTTTTGAAACCTGCAAATCCTGTATCGAAACCGGTTTCTCCTCTGTAATGATTGACGGTTCGCATCTGCCATACGAAGAAAACATCAAATTGACGAAACAGGTAGTTGAATTTGCCCATAAACACGATGTAACCGTAGAGGGTGAACTTGGAGTACTTGCAGGAATCGAGGATGAAGTTTCTTCGGAACATACTCACTATACCCAACCGGAAGAGGTTGAAGATTTTGTAAAACGTACCGGGGTTGATTCATTGGCAATCTCTATTGGTACCTCCCATGGGGCTTTCAAATTCAAGGTAAAACCGGGTGAAGTACCTCCTCCGTTACGCTTCGACATCCTCGAGGAAGTGCAGAAAAGGATTCCCGGCTTCCCGATTGTGCTGCATGGTGCATCATCGGTACCCCAGGATATTGTTGCTATCATCAACAAATATGGTGGTAAGATGGAAAATACAGCAGGTATTTCGGAGGATCAGCTCCGTCGTGCTGCCAGTTCAGCGGTATGCAAGATCAACATCGACTCCGATGGTCGTTTGGCCATGACAGGAGCCATCCGTAAGGTATTCATGGAGAAACCTGATGAGTTTGATCCGCGCAAGTACCTGGGTCCTGCACGCGATGCTCTCAAAGTGTTGTACAAGCATAAGGTTGAGAAGGTATTAGGCAGCGCAGGAAAAGCCTGAAAAACAGTTATAATTTTTTAACAGACAGACCCGGCAGACCCGGGTCTGTTTTTTTTTACAGGATACCGATTCCATTTTTTGTGCCGGAGTGTCAACAAATCAAATAATCCTTACATTTACCATCATTGAAAAATAAAAAGCATGGCAAGTTCTTTGTTTTCGCGTAAGCCGATCGATATTCTGATTAACGAATCACAGGATGACGGGCATGGTCTCAAAAGGGCACTCGGAAAACTCAACCTGATAACACTTGGAATTGGCGCTATCATTGGCGCCGGCATCTTTGTGCTTGCCGGTGAAGTTTCGGCGAGTTATTCAGGTCCTGCTATCATAATTTCATTTGTAATCGCAGCCTTCGCCTGTGCCTGTGCCGGTTTATGCTATGCCGAAATGGCGGCTATGATCCCAATTGCCGGGAGTGCATATACTTATTCTTACGCGACAGTAGGCCGTTTCTTTGCCTGGTTTGTAGCCTGGGTTCTCATCATCGAATATCTTTTTGCAGCCTCCACTGTTTCGGTTGGATGGAGTGGTTATATTGTTAGTTTTCTTCACGGAGTGGGCATTGATTTGCCAAAAGCCCTTGTAACCGCACCGATCGCATATGATACTACACTCGACCAGTTTGTGCGAACAGGTGGGATCATCAATATTCCGGCAGTTTTCATCATCCTGATGATTACAATCCTGCTGATCATCGGTATCAGGGAATCAGCCAATTTCAACAACATCATTGTGGTTATCAAGCTCACCGTGATAGTGGTATTCCTGCTGGCTGGCGTTGCTTTTGTTAACAAGGCTAACTGGACACCTTTTATACCTGAAAACACGGGTACCTTCGGGCAGTTTGGCTGGTCAGGGATTTTGCGCGGCGCAGCAGTAATCTTTTTTGCCTATATAGGATTTGATGCTGTGTCGACTGCTGCCCAGGAGGCAAAAAATCCACAGAGGGACCTGCCAATTGGAATCCTGGGATCATTGTTTATCTGTACCATATTGTATATTCTGGTGGCGCTTGTATTAACCGGGCTTGTGTCCTACACCAAGCTGGGTGTTCCTGACCCGATCGCAGTAGGTGTAGATGCCCTGAACATGCCCTGGTTATCGTGGATTATCAAACTGGGTGCCATTGCCGGTCTCACTTCGGTAATCCTGGTAATGCTCCTCGGTCAGCCCCGTATTTTCTATACCATGGCAAAGGACGGGCTTCTCCCCCCTGTTTTCACCAAAGTGCATTCAAAGTTCAAGACGCCTCATATTTCCAGTATGATTACAGGCGGAATTGCCATGCTGCTGGCCGGGATGTTCCCGATCGGTGTGCTTAGTAAGCTTGTTTCCTTTGGAACACTGCTGGCCTTTTCGATGGTTTGCCTGGCAATCCTCATCCTGCGGAAAACAAGACCCGAAATACATCGTCCTTTCCGCACTCCCTGGTCACCAGTTATCCCCATCCTCGGGATAATATCCTGTCTTGCACAGATTGCCTTCCTTAATATCTATGCCTGGAAGTTCATGGCGATCTGGCTGGCCATCGGCCTGATTATTTACATGCTCTACGGGAGAACTCACGCAAAATACTGATCCGAAAAGACGTCACTACCTCACCGTGGTGTACCTCCGGAATATTTTGCGGCATGAATGATCTTAAGCAGTAAACTCCATTGTTTGCCGGGAGTCTCCATATCGCAGGCAGGGATCATTGTATTGTTACCGTTTCCTGACAGACTAGCCACACCAAGCTTTTTAAAATGTTCATACCCCACATAAAATACGGCACGGGGCAACAGAAGTGATTTCCGGAAGTCTTCTTTCCGGTGTCCGGCGATGGGGAGGCTCTGCAATAATTCATCGAATTGATTCCATCCCTCTTCATACAATTCACGAACCTGGTCAAGCCCTGTGCAGGCAAGTACCGGGGTAATATGCATCTGGTTCAGGTCCGCTGGAAAATCGAACAAATCGTCAGTAAGCTGGCTAAGGTATCCCAACTGCATAAATAATTCCTTTTCATAATCTACCAGAGGAATATCCACAGTGTACCTGCAAAGCATGGCTGTATAACCGCCTTTCAGTCGCGTATTTTTCAGCAACTCATCCGGCATTTCTCCTTGTTTAAAAGTTGCCGCGGCCTCCTGTGCCATGCACAATAACCCGGATGTCTGAAGAAACAAATCCCTCATAACGATTCGTTCAAGGATATCCCTGAGAAAAATGGCATATTGTCTTAGCAGAGGATCATCTTCAGGATTTGTTTGCAGGGAGCGGGTAACCCGCAATATATCGTCACAACCGGCGAGGGAACGGTCAAAAAGATCGTCAAATAACGGGCCGCAGGCCGACAAGAAAATAAAAGCCTCCCTTTCCTTTCGTTCACTCGTATGCCCGTGCAGCAGGCATATCGCATTTTCCAGCAGTGAAAAATATCGGATATATTGCCTGGTCCTGCTGAAATGATTGGCAGACAAAGCATAATCTGCCGGCAACTGCTCTGATGAGCCAAGCAACGAAGTCGCCAGCTTTTCAGCGCGCCGTATGGTAACAACTGCCTTCAGTGCTGATTCAAGGGCAGTGAAGAGTGGTGTAAGAATCATTTGTTGCCGGCATTTTCCTGCCTATTATCAGCAGGAAACACGGGTCCTTTTTCCAACAATTTTATATAAGCCAGCAAAGCTCCCCAATGATAGAATGGATCACTGCTGCGGACGTCGTCCCCATCGGCATTTGTGGAATTGTAATTCTCATGCACATGGGCTTCTTCGGTCCACTCTTTCAGGAGAAGATTGGCAGACTTATCTGCCAAAATGCTACGCGCTTCAGGGAGATCATAATTACGCAATCCAAGGTACACCAGAAAATTCATCGGGCCCCATATCCGTCCCCGCCAGTATTCATTATCGGTATAACCCGGATCATTACGGGCAATGGAGGGAAGCACCCAATCCCCGTCAAACTCTTCCGGGTTGAGCAGGTGATCGCGTACCATCCGTTCTGCCTGGGCCTGGGTAGGCACCCTGGCCAGCATGGGGTAGAAATTTGTTGGTGAGAGATGGGAACTCAATTTCCCTGTTGTAAGGTCCTTGTTTCTATAGATACCTGTATTTTCGTCCCAGAGACCTTGCAATGCCTTCCGGTAGGCTTCGGCACGGGAAGCAAACTCATCCGCATCCTTTTTCTCCCCTATTATTTCAGCAATTTCTGCCATAGCATCACAGTCCATTATATACATTGATGTGAGACCAACATCAGCCAGGTACATCATATGATTCACCGTATCAAATTTAACCTGATCATACATGGGAGAGTTATCCAAACCAGATTCGTACATGGCTCCCTGCATGGAGTTGGTGGCACCCGGGTCCCGCTCCCCTTTTTTCAGGTTGATTTTATCCGACCCCCAGCATAAAAGGCCTTCCTTTTGTCTATGCAAGGGCCACCAGCGGTTCCAGGCGGCCAGGTTGTTATAATTCAGCTTAAGGAACCACTCCTCCTTGTACCGTTTATAGATTTCCAGGATCATACGTGAACCCACCGGTGGCTGTGATCTGTCAATACTGCTGAATCCACCGCCACCGGCGAAATTCGGAACAAATCCCCCGGGAGTTGCAGAACGTGTAATCTCGGTGGCAACCGCATAAGCCAGATCCCTATTATCCTGTGAGATCATATAGGATGCAAAGTAACTGTCCCAGCAGAACAATACATATCCATTCCAGTTAGTATTCCAACTGCGGCTCACAGGAACCAATACTCTTTTTTGCGACTCGTCCCAGATCGTATTCCATCCAAGGACAGAAACCATTGCCTTATGCAATTCCGAAAGATCTCCATAGGAAACATGCATTTTCTCCCAGTCACGCTGGCCTGATTCGATAGCTGACACTGCCTGGCCCATATAAACCCTTTCACCAATGCTAATTGCAATGGGTCCTTTAAGAGGAGTTTCAAAAACTGCAGAAGTATCAGCCTCAAAACGTATGGGTACTGAAGGATTTACAAAGACAGCCGAGGTATCTTTTTCAGATAAAAATGTGAATCCATCCTCTCCGGAATGAATCCTTCCATTCCCCGACCAAACATATCCGGCCCTTACCACCAGCCGGCAATTTGTTTTTGTCTCCGGAGTTACCAGGATCAAATAACCGGAGGCTGTTTTGGTAGATTGTACACGCAGCACAAGCGATTTCCACTCCAACAGCGATTCTGTATATGTCCCGTCGAAAGTGTGTGCAAGAGGCTTAACCTGGTCTTTGCTGATTGTTGTATTGTACCACAGCAGCTTTGTCAGGCTGTCCTTTCCCAATTCGTCTTTCAGAGAAAGCTTTATGTAGTAGTTCTCCGGGAGGCTTACGAAATTATACATACTGTATGTATCCCAGGTATTCCATCCGGTGGCTAATGATTGCATTCGGTGTTCATATTCCTTCGCGGGGTCAACTGCAGGTGCTGAGCATGATCCCAGCACTGCGAAACAAGAAAAAATGAACAGAGTCCGGGAAAAAGAAACCCGTTTGTTCCGGGGCATTGATGCAGCATATCTCATGGCAGGCAGTTTGTTGGAAATCAAAGATACAAATTTCCAATAAAGAGATAAACTTCACGTCTGTAACAGGAGCAACACGGATTACGCTGCACCCTCCTTCCTGGGGAAGAGCACAGAGGCCAGAATGCTTAAAGCAAGAATGGAGAGAATGATGATTAGTGAGTAGGAAGTTTTAAATCCAATGTGTTCCAGCCAACTATGGGCAAGGAGCTTAATACCCACGAATACAAGGAGGAAGGCAACTCCTACCTTCAGGTAATGAAAGAGGGTAACAACCCGCATAAGCAGGAAGAACAATGACCGCAGACCAATAATAGCAAAGATATTCGAGAAGAAAACGATAAAAGGATCGCGGGTTATAGCGAAGATGGCGGGTATGGAATCGAAGGCAAAAATCAGGTCGGTAAATTCCACCATCATTAAGACAATAAACAAGGGAGTAATGTATAGTTTTCTTTTAAACCGGATAAAGAAATGGCCTGTTACATATCTTTTATAAACAGGAAGATGTGCGGAAAGCCATTTTACGAGCCAGTGATTCTGTGGTTCTGTCTTTTCCTCCTTATTTCTTTCAAGATATATTTTTATACCGGAGTAAATCAAAAAAGCACCAAAGAGCAGAAGTATCCATTCAAAACGCTGTATGAGGGCGGAACCGGCAAAAATAAAGATACACCGCAGTACAATTGCACCCAGGATGCCCCAGAAAAGTACTGACTTGTAGTATTTCTCAGAAACTGCAAAGGCAGAGAGAATCATCATTATCACAAAAATGTTGTCGATGGACAGGGAGTACTCGACCAGGTAACCGGTGATAAACTCCATTGAGAGATTCTTTCTATACAGGTCCAATGCCGCCACAAAATTATCTGTCGGGAGAACCAGCGAGGGTGCATATTTTGAGGTAACTGAAATCAGATGCTCCATCGAAGTTACACCATGAAGCTTTTCTGCATGATAACGGAGGAATATGTAGAAAAGCATAGCCAATGAAACCCACACTGAGGTCCAAATCAATGATTCCTTGAAAGATACTACATGGCTATGCCTGCCGATCACAAGAAGATCGATCAACAGGATCGCCAGAACACCAAGACTGAAAAGACCAAAATACAGGATTGCGTTGTCGTGCATGGAAATTTCTGTTAGAAGCACAAAGGTGTAACTTTTTTCTGGCTTAACGTCACAGTGTTTTTCTTGTCAATCTGTTTTTTTTTACAACCTTTGCCTCCTGAGGATCAGAGAAAAAATCAAATTCTAAGCACCTGGCTGTATGGTAAGCATAATTTTCAAGGAAGTTGACCGGGTAAAAATCTTAAAAAATGCCAATCAACTGCAGGAAGTTCCCCTGGAAAATGTTCTGTGGATTGACCTTGTTTCGCCTGAACCCGAAGAAAAAAGTATGGTAGAACTCATGATGCAGGTTCGGCTCCGTACCATGCAGGAGGTTGCAGAAATTGAAAGCAGTTCCAGGTATTACGAGACGGATGACTGCATAATAGCCAACTCCAATTTTTTAATCGTGCATAATGAAGGGGAATATATTAACGAACCTGTCTCCTTTATCATCAAGAACAATACACTCATAACCTACCGTCATGCTGAATTAAAATCCTTTCTGGAAACCTTTAGAAAAATTGAAGCCAATCATAAGATATCCACGGGTCACGGTGCCTTCCTTATGCTGTTCGAGACCCGTATCGACCTGGATGCCGACCTTGTTGAAAGCATTGCAAAGGATATCAACCTGATAAGCAAAGAAATAACCCTGGAGAAAAACCTGGACGAAGCAATGATTCTGCGTATTACCAAGTTTCAGGAAATGACAATGGTACTGAGGGAAAACATCATCGACAAACAACGGGTAATTTCAGGAATCCTTAAGTCGGAAGATTTCCCAAAGGAACATTATGAGAAAATACGGGTCATGATCAAGGATATTGGCTCACTGCTCGATCACACCGCCTTTAGTTTTGAACGACTGGAATATCTTCAGAATACCTTTCTCGGACTGGTCAATATCGAACAGAATAAAATAGTTAAAATCTTCACTGTGGCCACCGTTGCACTCATGCCTCCTACCCTGATTGCAAGTATTTATGGCATGAATTTCGATTTTTTGCCCGAAACAAAATGGAAATTCGGATACCCCTTTGCCATTATCCTGATGGTTTTTTCCAGCATTTCAGCCCTTTACTATTTCAGGAGGAAAAAATGGCTTTAGGGGGCGAACCATCCTGTTAACCAGTAACAAAATAGGTCCCTGCGCCCCTGATTCCTCTAACCACCTGCAGTAATGCACACAAACCGAAACCGGGGCTGTCATTTTGAGTTGTCAGATTGCAATTTTTAATTAATTTTATGATCCCAAGCGGAAGAAAAACTAAACTATACCTTGCCCATGGAAAAGTTCAACTCATTCGCAGATGCTATAAAAGCAAATAACATACTGGCTGTTAAGGAGATGCTGGATGAAAATCCTACAGTTATCCATTCAGTTACACCCGAAGGCTATTCGGTGGTAATGCTGGCAGCTTACCTTCACCACATGAAGATGCTAGAGATTCTGGTTATGCGTAAGCGCCGCCTTGATATTCACGAGGCCTGTGCAGCCGGAGTTCTTAGGGAAGTAGAGCGGATAATTGATAAGGATAAAACCAAAATCCTGGAGAATTCACCCGACGGATATGCCCCGCTGCATCATGCCTGTTGGTTCGGGCACGAAGCCGTGGCACGCTTTCTGATCTCAAAAGGAGCTCAAACAAATGGTGCATCCGCCCACCCTTCCAAGGTTACACCGCTTCACTGTGCGGTTAACTCCAAACTGGTTGATATGACACAATATTTATTGAAGAGTGGTGCCGAGATCAATGCAAAGCAGCAGGGAGGCCTTACTCCACTGCATCTTGCCGTGCAGAACGGGCATGCTGCCATGGTAAAACTCCTTGTTGAAAGCAATGCGGATAAAAATGCCAGGGATGACTCAGGAAAGACTCCTGCAGATCTCGCCAAGGAAAAAGGATTCAGCCAAATTGCAGATTACCTGGAAGGCAAACTCCAGGTTTGAGGATTCATAAAATTAGTACGGCAGTGCACAGGATGCACAGCCGTTTTTTTTAGCTTTTCAAGATTCCCGGTATCGAATCCTTTTTTCAAGTCGCCCTGGAAAGTTGTTGCTCGTTCCCATATGTTTTGAATCCATTGTAAATTCCGGTATTTATTCTAAAACCCCGACCTTATGAAAACCTTACATGGAATTATCCGACCCGGCATCTTTTCAATCCTGCTCTGTATCCCCCTTATCATGTCGGGCCAGGCAGACAAGAAAGCTGCTGAAAAGAAAAGGCTTGAAGGGGCTATTGCTGCCGCCCAGGCAAATGTTGCCAAGTATGAGCGCCAATTGGCCATCGCTGATTCGCTTATGCAGACAGGCACGGCATCCATGACGGAAGCCGAAGGGGAATTTACTGCTATCGATGCTGACCGAAAACGTGAGGAGAAAGAATATGCCACAGAAAAAAAACTGCTCACCAAAATGGCAAATGCAAGTGACAAGGAGGAAGCATTGAAAGCCAAGAATGATCTTAAAGCCTTAGAAACCAAACAAAAAGGTCAGGTTAAAGAAATTGATACCAGGGTAAAACTGGTGAATAAAAAGTATCTGACAGGGGAAGCCAATTATAATAAGGGGAAAGGGATGAAGAAGCCGGCCAAGGATGGACTAGCAACTGCCCAGGAAGCTCTTGCCGCTGCTGAAGCTAAACTGGAGGCTGCCGAAAATCCTGACGCAGGTGGTGAAACACCGAAGAAAAAGAAAAAATAAAGATCAATGGTTATGAGGTTTGCACCTGTTATCTTTCCGGTTCTTGCATTTTTCCTTTTCTCCTGCCACCAGGTGGAGAAAATGCAACTCACCGACTACCATGTACATCTTAAGGGGGATTTCACCCTGGAGAAAGCTATTGCCAGGTCAGATAAAACAGGTACAAAGTACGGAATTGCAGTAAATTGCGGACTTGGATTTCCAGTTCAAAACGACTCGGCAGCATTGGCATGGCTGGATTCCATGCGTTCATCGGGATTTCTGCTGGCCATGCAGGCCGAAGGCAGGGAATGGTTAAGCATGTTTTCCCCTTCAGCCATAGAAAGTTTTGATTATGTTTTCACGGATGCAATGACTTTCACCGATGATTCAGGTAAGCGAATGCGTCTCTGGATAAAGGAAGAAGTAAGTGTTCCTGATACAGCTATCTTCATGGAAACTCTTTTAACCAGGATTGAAAGCATACTGAATAACGAGCCCATCGATATCTATGTAAATCCCACCTATCTCCCGGAATGTATTTCTGCCAATTATGAAAGGCTCTGGACCAGGGAACGGATGATGCGTGTAATTAATTCTGCCAGGAAAAACAATATCGCAATCGAAATCAATGACCGTTTCAGGTTGCCATCAGAAAAGTTCATTAAGCTGGCAAAGGAAAATGGGGTGATTTTTTCATGCGGAACCAACAATGCTGATAGTAATTTTGGCGATCTGGAATATTGCAGGGAAATGATAAAAAAATGCGGTCTCACAAAAAATGACTTTTTTGTTCCCAGTCCTGCCGGGCAAAAGCCAATAAACCAGGCCCGTTTCCAGCATTAAACATGGAGTCTTGAACCAGGAAAAGTGCTTCCTGCAACTACGCGATGCCAATGCAGAATTTTTACAGATCATTGGTTATTACCTTTCTGTTCGTACTTCCCGGCAATATCCATTCCCAGGATATGCTGGATAGTGCAGCATTGGAAATCAGAAAAAACATTACACCGGAACACCAATTGATCCCAGGTACCCACCTGTACCTGATCCCTCCTGCCGGTTTTACCCCATCACTCACATTCCCCGGCTTTGAACAGGATGAGACAGGATTTATCCGGATACTGGATGAGAGAAAGCCATTTAATCCCCAGGAAGTAGGTTTCTGCGATGCACTGAAAATTACAGGTGAAGGCGGGCGTGTTATAGATCAGCGTGAAATTTCACTTCATGGTTATCCGGCCAGATATCTCCTCTGGCAAAACGATCCAGCATTTATGCTTATCACAATTTGCATGGGAGATACAGGCTTTGCTGCAACTATTCAAGCCAGATTCAAAGCATATGATGAAGCAATGCTGAATTCCATCAAGCAATGCCTTTTCTCCATTGTTTATGACAAGTTGCGGACTGTTGTCCCCTTTGAGGGTACTTTTTTCACCATGGATTATACCTCAGGACCTCTACGTCTTACCCTTCAAAGTCCGGGGAATTATTACTTTGCTTCCAAAGGGGCTTTTGGATCAGAGGAGATTGAATCACATGCGACTCTTTCCTGGTTTAACATTAACCAAACAACTACCGCGATTGGAATTGCAGACGAAAACCTTGAACGGGAACACCCGGAAAATACCGACCAGACAATGATCAGAAGGGTGAGTACCCGACTAATCAACGGTCATGATGCATTGGAACGCGAGATATACATCCCGGAAAACGGGAGAAAATTTCTCATGTATCAGGGTATAATTCTTTTTTATGATAAGGCTGTCATGCTCCAGGGGTATGCATATGAGCGGTTTGGTGAAAACCTGGAGATTTTCAGAAATATGCTGTCATCGGTAAAGGGGAAGAAGGAGGAGTGAGGAGTGAGGAGTGAGGGGTGAGGGGTGAGTGGAGAGTTAAGAGTTGGGAGTGGTGAGTGGTGAGAAGCGAGGAGTAAGTGGTGAGTGGTAAGTGGAGAGTGGAGAGTGGTGAGTGGAGAGTGGTGAGAAGTGAGGAGTAAGTGGTAAGTAGTAAGTGGTGAGTGGTAAGTGGAGAGTGGAGAGTGGGGAGTGGGAAAAGTATAAGGTGGAAAGGGGAAAATAGAAAAGAGGAGAGCAGAGTGTTTTTATACGGGGAAAAAACAAACAACAGATAATACTATGAAAGTTCTGGCGATAGAGAAAGAAGTTGAAGGAGTGCAGGACGTAGATTATTTGCCCTTCCTGGAGGCTGAGGCTCGTGAAGTCTGGAAATTGAAAATGGAAGACATTCTGCGAGAGGCCTATTTCACAGACAATCATGAAGCCGTGCTGATTCTTGAATGTCGCAACAAGGAAGAAGCAGGAGAACTGTTATCAAGACTACCGCTGGTACAGCAGAATCTGATCTCATTTTCCCTTTACGAGTTGCATCCCTATAATGGTTTTGAGAGGCTTTTCCATTGAAAGCTCCTGTGGAACGGAGTTCGATGGAGAGAAATCTGATTCGCAATCCTTAATTTTGTTTTATCTTTCGAAAAAAAACAATGCGACTACCCATTTACCAGGTTGATGCCTTTACAGACAATCTTTTCGGGGGAAATCCTGCAGCGGTTGTGCCATTGACCGATTGGCTCCCGTCAGGACTGATGCAACAAATTGCCAGGGAGAATAATCTGAGCGAGACTGCCTTTTTCATTCCTGACGGGACTGATTTTCATATACGATGGTTCACGCCCGGCACCGAAGTAGCTCTCTGCGGACATGCAACCCTGGCCACTGCTCATGTCCTGTTTTATCATCTGAAATATGAAGGGGAATCGGTTCATTTCCATTCACAGAGCGGGATACTCAGGGTATACAGGTCAAAAAATAAGCTTGTGCTGGATTTCCCGGCAGATGCTGTTTGCGGGATCGAATCTGATACCGGACTCTCCTCCGCACTTGGTGTAAGTCCTGTAAAATCGTTCCGCGGACGGGATGACGTTCTCCTGGTATTTGAAAATGAGGAGCAAATAAAAGTCATGCAACCCGATTTCGGACTTTTAGCCAGATGCGATGCCAGGGGAGTAATTGTAACAGCCCCGGGAAAAACTGCCGATTTTGTTTCACGCTTCTTTGGTCCGCGGGTCGGGATAAATGAAGATCCAGTGACAGGTTCCGCACATACCCTGCTCACCCCGTATTGGGCAAAGCAAATCGGAAAAACTGAATTATCAGCAGTTCAACTTTCTGAACGTGGCGGCATTCTTCAGTGCAGCCTCCGTGGTGACCGGGTTCATATTGCTGGGAATGCCGTCAGCTACTTAGTCGGTGAAATTGATGTGCCAGAAGAATAAATCCATTCATATTTATAAACTAATCCTTCCAAAAAATATGATTAAAAAACTTACATCTCAGATCTTACTGGTCTTTATACTTGCCTCCTGCACCACAGGAAAGAAAGAAGACCTGAAAAACGCACCGACTGCTCAAAAAAAGGAGATCAGCACTGCCCGTTATTTTCTCACCGCAAGGAATACACCCGACAGACTGGCTGACAAAGGAACCATCAGTTTCGAAACGCTGGTGCAACCATTCGAAAATGATCCTGTAATTCTGATCGATCCCACCAAGACATATCAGGAATTTATCGGAATAGGCGGTGCATTCACCGATGCCTCTGCTGAAACTTTTTACAAACTTCCTGCCGATAAGCAGCAAGAGATACTAAAAGCTTATTTTGATCCTGCTGCAGGCATTGGTTACAGCTTTGGCAGAACCCATATCAATAGCTGTGATTTCTCGAGTTCCAGCTATACATATATAAAGGATGGGGATACCAGCCTGGCCAGTTTTTCCCTGGAGCCAGATCTGAAATACAGGATCCCCTTCATTAAGGAAGCTCTGAAGGTGAGTGGCCCCATGCCCGTATTTGCTTCTCCCTGGAGTCCCCCGGCATGGATGAAGGACAACAACAACATGCTCCGTGGAGGAAAGCTCCTGCCACAGTACATGTCGGCCTGGGCAAAATATTATACCCGCTTTATCGAAGAGTATGGAAAGCAGGGCATCCCGATCTGGGGTCTTACCGTGCAGAACGAGCCTATGGCAGTTCAGACCTGGGAATCCTGCATTTATACGGGAGAAGATGAACGTAATTTTGTGAAGAATTTTCTGGGACCTCAACTGCAGCAGTCTGGTATGTCCGATATCAAACTGATGGTATGGGACCACAACCGTGGCATGTTGTACCAGCGTGCGATGGCTGTTCTGGATGATCCGGAAGCAGCAAAATATGTCTGGGGAACTGCATTTCACTGGTATGTGGGCGACCACTTCGAAAATGTAGGGAAAGTACATGAAGCTTATCCCGATAAACAACTTGTTTTCAGTGAAGGCTGTAATTATCCCTTCGACTGGAAAACGATCGACCAGTGGCAGTGGGGCGAAAACTACGGCCGGAGCATGATCAATGATTTCAACAACTGGACCGTTGCCTGGACTGACTGGAACCTGATCCTTGACGAAACCGGCGGACCTAACCATGTGAATAATTTCTGCTTCGCACCCATTATAGGGGATACCCGCAACGGATCGGTTCATTACATGAATTCATTCTACTACATTGGCCATTTCAGTAAGTTCATCCGCCCGGGAGCCAAACGCATCGCCTGTTCCTCCAACATGGACCAGCTAATTGCCACTGCTTTTGTTAATACCGATGGCTCTATTGCTGTTGTAGTAATGAATGACAAAGAAACCGCCTTCGACCTGAGTCTCTGGGTAGACGGTAAGGCAAGCAAAGTAAAGATGCCTGAGCATTCGATAATTACTTTCGTATTGTAAAAATATCCAAAAAAGAAAACAGGGTGCCTCCGGGAAGACACCCTGTTTTTTATTTAGCAACAGAGGAATTCTGATCTCGGAACCAGGTGTTACGGATTCAATTTTTCTTTAATCTGCAGGAGTTCTTTTTCGAGTAGTTTAATTCTCTCGAGTTGAGATTTCATTTCGGTATTTTCCTTTCTCAGTTGTGTAATCTCCTGTTCCTGTTCCTTCACAGCTTCCACCAAAACGGCAGTCATCTTATCGTAGGCAACAGCTTTATATCCATTTTCATCTGTTACAACAAATTCAGGGAATTCTCCTTCGAGTTCCTGAGCAATAAAACCGATATATTTCCCATCAACATCCGCTTGTATATTGTCTTCAGCAAGATCATAGCGGACACCGCGAATCCGGAGAATTTTTTCGAGGGAATTGCTAAGTGTGCTGATATTTTTCTTGTACCGAGCGTCCGAATTGGTAAGCCAATTTTTCCCTGATTCAAGGCGTGCATCTCCTCCTTTGATATCCAGTTTTACACCGGGAACTGCATATCCAATTCCAACATTTCCATTTTTAAGGACGGTGAAAGCGTTTGAACGAATTGAATTGGATTCTCCGTTACCCACAACAAATAAAGGATCAACAGGGTCATAGCGATTAAACCAGTCCACAGTTGCACCACTGGTATCATTGAAAGCTCCAATGGTGAAACAGGTATAAGTTTTGGAAATTGTACCAAGCCCGAATGCCGCTGAATGGTTTCCTTTTGCAGAAACCTCGTTCCCGAGGGCAAATGATTGTCCGCCATAGGCACGACTTTTGAATCCGAACGCGGCTGATTCATTTCCATAGGCGCCGGCCTCTACGCCTCCGGCAAAGGACTGGTTGCCAATGGCCCGGGTATTATTTCCTATTGCAAACGATATTGATCCGGATGCTACCGTGGAGGCACCTGCTGCGAAAGCATTCATACCACTTGCCAGGGTACCGCCCCCGAATGCAGCTGAGGCTCCTCCGGAGGCATGTGTCTGGTAACCGGCAGCAAAAGCCTGTCCGCTGCTCGCTTTTGTTTCCTGTCCAAAGGTTGTCGAAGTCCATCCGATGGCTTGTGTATGAAAGCCGAATGCTGTGGATACATAGCCGCTGGCAATACTGCTATCCCCAAAAGCCACGGCACTGGTGGCCGTAGCCTGGGTTTTGGTACCAAAACTAGCAGTATATGAATCCGTTGCCCTGGAAGAATTTCCAGCTGCAAAAGAGGCAGTTCCTGAGGCTATGGAGGAAATTCCAAAAGCAACCGACTGATTTCCTACTGCAACGGTAGAACTGCCAAATGCAAAAGATTCATTTCCTCCGGCTCTGGTGCGCCAGCCAAAAGCCATTGAATTAGGTGCAATGGTTATACTTGAATCCCCAAAAGCAATGGAATTTACACCTTTCGCTCTTGACTGGGAGCCTCCTGCAATAGTATTATTCCCTTCTGAAACAGTTTTATGACCCATGGCCAGTGAGGTTCCCCCGGTGGCCTTTGTCCATATTCCCATGGCCACCGAAATGGGTCCGGATGCTTCCGTTTCATGCCCCATAGCTGTGGAAGCCCATTCCAGGGCTTTGGTTTTGAAGCCCATGGAAGTAGAGGCCCCTCGCAGGGCAATTGTTGAATCCCCGAGAGCAGTGGAGCACCAATCGTATGCTATCGATCTGAATCCTGTGGCAAATGAAAATACACCCCTGGATTCCACCTCAGCACCCATACCCATCGATCCGACATTGGTTGCCGTGGTACCCAATCCAAACGCAAAGGAAGCATCACCGGAGGCCAGGGTGGGTTTCCCGGTAGGTCCAACAGAGTCGCGGCCTACATATCCGAGTGCAAAACTTCCCCTGCCCTGCGAGATCGTAAATGCTCCGAAGGCATAGGCATCGTCCTGCAAGGCCCTGGCACCATCACCAAAAGCAAAAGAATTCATCCCGGCGGCCACGGCATTTTTCCCGATGGCCGTTGCATAATCCCGGTGGGCCATGGACTTAAAGCCAAATGCCTGTGACCAATTCCCGACAGCCTTCGATTCGAATCCAAGGGCAGTTGAATTGGTTCCTACGCTATCGGGATGTTCAACCAGTACCCGTCCTGCCAGGAAAGCTTCTTTCCTGGGATACCATAAAATACGGGGCTGGGTGGTGATAACATCCACTGCAGTATTCGGGGAAATATTAAAATAATCATCATTAGGGCCCTTACCCGTGCTCCGGCCTCCCACTGCAAAGCCACCCTTCCCTCCTTTTCCGGTAGGGATGCCCATGTCAAAGCGTACGGCATCATTGATGCTGAAACGGGCAGTATCAGGGCTAAGCCACATGATTTCCTCAACCTTACCGGCTTTTCCAGCAGTGCGGCTGCCAACTGCAAATCCTCCCTTACCTCCCTTACCAGTGTTGGTTACATTCAGTATGGCTCCATCCTCATACACTGCAAAAACAGTAAAGCCAGTCTTGTCTTTGACTTCGAACAGAGCAGTATCAGAAGGAAGCGCAGGATCTCCATATACTTCAAAGCGCGACTTTGCATCGCCATTGGCAGCATACAAGGCATAAGGAACACTCAATAACTGGGTGGTTCCGCTGAGTGTATAACTGGTCCCTCCATTGGGGTCCAGCTCCGTCTTCAAAAAGTATTTACCTGTTTGCCATTTTATCGAGCCAAAGGTTCCATATGAGGTGCTTCTTACTCCCCGTCCGATTTCTAAATCCGCCAGGCCTAAAGGACTGGTAGTAACAGCATGTGTTTCCATGTACACAATTGTTCCTGTTTCCGTTTCGGAGATAATGCTGATCCGCAATTTAACAGATCTGCTTATAAGCGGATTACCTGAAGCATCGCGGAGGATCGCCTGGTATTTAAACGATCCCGGAACCTGAGCATGACCGGGAAACAATATGAATCCGGTGAGAATGCATAAAAAAAACAGTTTTTTCATGACACAGAATTTAATTATAACGACAAGGTAATCAATAAAATCCGGGTATCAGACAAAGAAACGGATTTATTGACCAATCAAGCTGATTGTTGGGCTATCGGATATAATATTTTGATATTCTGAATTAGCTTGTCAGGTAAAGCCCACTGCCATTGAATAATGATTTGAATCCCCTTATCTGCTACCTGCGAGCAGCCCACAGGCAGCACCGATATCGGCTCCTCTGGATTTGCGGATTGTGGCAGGAATCCCGGCCCTGTCAAGAAAGTCCCTGAATCGTCTTATGGTGGCATCATCAGAAGGGCTCCAGGAGAGCCCGGGAACCGGATTAAAAGGAATCAGGTTGATACGGAATCCTTGATGATTAAGAAGTTCAGTAAGGGCTAAAGCATGCGATTGGGAATCGTTTATTCCGTTTACCATGGCATACTCAAAGGAAATACGCCTGCGCTTGTCCAATTGGATATTGCTCAGAAATTGCACAATGTCGCGCACAGGAAATTTATTTTCCACCGGCATCCAGCGTTTTCTCTCCTCCGGGAAAGGGGAATGCAGGCTTATTGCCACATGCGCGCGGGTATCAGCCAGGAAGCTCTTCAAATATGGCAAGACACCTACTGTTGAAACAGTGATATGAGCAGCGCCAAGCGCTAAACCCCACTCAGCAGTTAGTATCCTGATCGCCCTGATTACATTTTCATAATTATCAAAAGGTTCACCCATCCCCATGAATACCACATGCGTAAGGCTACCCGTCTCAGGTATACTGCAAAACTGGTTAATAATTTCGCCTGTTGAGAGGTTTCCCCTGTAGCCCCCGGCTCCGGTACTGCAAAATGAACAACCCATCCTACAGCCTGCCTGAACCGAGACACAGAGCGTTTTTCGCCGGGCTTCCGGCAGAAATACTGTTTCAATGATTCCCTTCTCACCAGCATCAAACAGGTACTTTTTACTTCCATCCGATGAGTGGAAGGTGGATTGCGGTGGATAAAATCCAGGTGTATACCGGGATGCAAGTTCTTTCCGGAGCGTCGCAGGCAAATCGATCATCTCCTTAAAATTACTGATGCGTCGTTTGTATAACCAATATAAAATACGATCTCTCCTGGCCGCAGTCAGACCTTCAATTGCAGGGAGTTCCTGCAATTCTTCCCGTGTTATACCAATTAATCTGATCATTGTTCCGGAGTCCGGCAAAAATAATCAGAATCCCTGCAATTACATCCAATCGGTTTTAACTGCATATTCCTTTAAGTACTTAACTGATAACCCCTGAATGCCGGACTACCGAAAAACCGTGGATTCCTGAAATATGGTTCTATGCTCCCGTAAGCAACAGTACCTTTGTATCACTACATTATGATAATCTGTCATAAGATTCACATTAATCAGTATCTTTATTAAAAAAAGGTATGAACCGACGAAAATTTTTTGAAACAAGCTCTGCTGCCGGGATTCTTACCCTGGGTTCAGCTGGTATATATTCCTGTTCCCCGGGAACAGGGGATTCTGCGGGCACTGACTTGCCCGGATCTGTCATTCATGCCATGCTCAGTATCCAGCGGAGGTCATGGGAACAGGGAGTCTGTGCCCAGGCGCTCATGGAAGCCGGTTATAAGAAACTCACTCTCCTGATGGCTGAGGAAGCCGTATTGAGGCAGGATGCACAAGGCAGGCTGGGCAATGTTGCCAGCGATGAGGCTGTCACTGATCCTGCCTCCAATGGCGAACCCGTTTTGTTTGCTTTTCACGAAACCAACAACCAGGCATACCGGCAGGCAGCCGATAAAATGCTGGACTTCCTGTTGCACAAAGCTCCAAGGACCAGAGACGGAGTAATCCATCATATCGCCAATGCCCCTCAATTATGGATTGATTCCATGTACATGTCTCCGCCCTTTATTGCTGTGGCCGGAAATCCGGCCGAGGCTGTACGGCAGGTAGAAGGTTACCGGAAATACCTGTGGGATCCTTCAAGCAAATTATTCTCCCATATATGGGACGAAGGAAAAAATGATTTCATCCGGAAAGACTTCTGGGGCGTTGGAAATGGATGGGCGGCCGCAGGTATGGTAAGGGTTGCAGCCGCTCTCCCGGAAGATATGCAGGCTGAAAAGGAAAGACTCATTGGGTTTATACTAGAATTGGTTGATGGCTGCATGAAGTACCTCCGCGACGATGGCTTTTTTCACAATGTGGTCAATAATCCGGAGACATTTATCGAAACAAATCTTTCCCAGATGCTCAGCTATACCATTTTCAGATGTGTAAAGTATGGCTGGATGAGCGATTCATTTCTTCCGGCAGCTGAAAAGATGCGGAATGCTGCGCTCAGCAAGGTAGACGAATACGGCATGATCCGGGATGTATGTGGTTCACCCAACTTTGATCGTCCGGGTGCAGCTGCAGAAGGCCAGGCCTTTCACCTGCTGATGGAGGCTGCATGGAATGATCTGGGGAAAAGATAAAAGTGGTGGTCTGTAAGTCAGAAGAAGGGTAAAAGGTCATTTCGTAAAATAAAAAAATGCAGGGTAGAAAATCAACTTACCCTGCATTTCCCTTTATTTCCGCTTTTGGGGAAAGAAGTACTTGTCCTCTTTCCTCATCGGTTTCTATTCTTTACATTATTTCAACATCAAGTTTTTTCAGTTTTTCATTGTCTCATCTCTTTAAGTTTATCCCACCAGAAGAATTTAAGTGAGATGCTGGTTATGAGCATCAGTCCGATACAAATCCACATCGAGGTCCATTCACGGAGCACCAGGTATACCGGGAAAGCCATAAGAGTCACCTGCCAGATAATTCCTGTAAACACATTGTACATATCGCGCCAGAAGTCCTTATTCCCCTCAAAGGCAGGATCTTCTGCCACAACGAGCTTGTGAACAGGCTTCCAGAAGCCCCAGGGACGAACATTCTTATAAAATTTCATGAGGGTTTCATTGTCCTCGGGCCTGGTAAGTAAGGTACCCAGGAAGCAGCCTACTATAGACGCGGCCAGGATGAAGGGGAAAATATTCATATTATAATTACCGGGCAGAGGCCAGTCATTTAATATGGTCACAGGGTAAACCGTTTGAAGTGTTGGGAAAATCAAAGCGGCGATAATACCTGTAAACATCCCCCAGAAATATCCATACCCATTAAACCGCCACCAGTACCATTTAAGAACATTCGAAGCGGTATAACCTCCCCATAAGCCTGCAACCAGCCAGAGGGCGATTTTATTAATGGACTCAATCATGAAACCGAAACTTATACCGATAACCACTACAGCAATGGATGCCAGATAACTCATCCGGACATAGGTCTTTTCACTGGCATGCGGATTGATATACCTCTTATAAATATCATTCACCAGGTAGGCAGGGGCAGCATTAACTGTTGCTGCAAAATTGCTCATAAAGGCAGCAAGGAGACCTGCCATCAGGAATCCGAGGAGACCAATAGGCACATAGGTTGCCAGCACCTGGGGAAGAATGGATTCAAAATCCGGAGTCGCTGAAGTGGAGGTGTAAAGGGTATTAAAATTTGTAAGCGCCAGTATCGTAAGACCTGCAACCATAAAATATCTGAATGGATTCAATACAACGCTCACCAGAGAACTCATCTTGGATGCTTCCTGAGGACTTTTCGTGGAAAGGATTCGTTGCATATCATAGTTTGGAGCAGGACCTGCAACCGATAACAAAATTCCTTTCAGAAAAGTCATAATAAAGAACAACCCAAAGAGTGAATACCCGTCAGATTGAATCCATGAATTGAAATTCTTCAGTTTTTCTGAGGCACCGGCTGAAATGGCTGTCCAATCCAGGCCGGTTGTTTTACCGAAAAATATGTCGGTCCAGCCATCGGGTACAACTGCCTGGATGGCACCCGGGGCAACCTTTGTCATGGCTATGATCCCTATGGCAATGGATGCGATAGTAAGAATGCCATATTGGATCACCTCCGTGATCACCACGCTGAACATCCCTCCTTTTACCACATAGAAAGTGGTAATACCCATCAGGATAAGGGCATAGAGGTTTTCATTGATCTGAGGATAGCTGGCAAGAATGGCAGGATCTGTTACCAGAGAAGGCAAAAAAGCAGTAACGAACTTTCCTATTCCCTTGAATCCATAAGAAAGGAACCCTATAACACTCACAAGGGCAAAAATTACCACAATGATATGGGATAGGTTTGCGCCTTTGCCCGTGCCAAAACGAGTCTTGATCCATTCTGCTCCGGTCATTGCATTTGATCGCCTCAGCCAGGAAGAAAGATAAACCATGAGGAAAATCTGATTAAATACCGGCCACACCCATGGTATCCACATGCTTTTCATCCCGTACACGGAAAGCCAGTACACCAGCAACATGGTTCCTGAAATATCGAACATACCTGAGGCATTCGAAACCCCCAGCAAATACCATGGAAGGGAGTTTCCGCCAAGAAAATAACTTTTCAGGCTTGCTTTGGCCCGGTGAGAAACCCAATACCCAATCATGATACTGGTGATCAGATAAAGGATAATGATCGTAATATCAATCCAGTGCAGGTGCATAAACAGTTAGTTTAGTTTTGTTCGGAGATTAATCAGTACAAATAAAAGGTTTTTTTCTTTTCAGAAGCAATCCCTCTGGCAAAATGACAACATACGCAACTGGAAAAAAACATATGTATTACTAATCACAGTTTCCATTGGAAAAATCGACAGGAAAATCAATATAGTTAGTGCCTTTTCATAGAATTATTAGTAATATTGGAAAAGATCAACCCGGTCTTCCCGGAACTCCTTACCCCTTTCTGAAATCCACAGGTATGAGCATCCCTGAGCCAAAACCCGGACCAATGAATGATATTCTCAGGATTTTCACAGAATCTGATGGTTGGTGGGAAACAATTTTCGGACCAGATGGCCAGATACTTTTCGTAAGCAAAACCTGTAAAAACATAACAGGTTATTCCTCTGACGAGTTTAAAACTGATCCTGAACTGATGATCAGAATAATCCATCCGGAAGATCTTCCCCTGGTGAAAAACCACCTTATTCAGGATCCTGATCAACATACAACCAATTCAATACCTGAATTCAGAATTATAACCAGAAGTGGAGAAAGCAAATGGATTTTGCACGAATGTATCCCGGTTTTCGGTCCGGACGGGAAATACCTGGGAAAAAGGGCTATTAACAGGGAACAGACATTTGAAAAACGATCACTTTCCAGCCTGTCAGAGAAAGACAATATCATCAGTGCCATTAACAGAAATATTTCCGACTGTGTGGGTGAGTCATTCCTGGATTCACTGGTGCTGCTTATTTCACAAACTTTCGGGGCAGATATTGTTTTCATAGCAGAAACTATGATCCTGGAAGGTCCTGTGCTTAGAACAATCTCGGCAGTAAGAAATGGGATTAAAGTCCCCGGTATTGAGATAGAAGCTGATAAAGCAATTCTGGAGAATGTATTCATGTGCCGGGAACCAAGGCCTTTCAGCATTGAGTACTTTGTGGAAAACGATCTGTTTGATCTGAAACCGGGAGTTTGTTACCTCACCGGAATTCCCTTACTGGATACGCGGAAGAACGCCATTGGCATGCTTGCCGTGGTTTCAGCAAAGACCATAAGTAACCAAGGGCATATTGAAGAAACACTGCGAAGCTTTGCCCACCGTGCTGCCGCTGAAATGGAACGCACACACGCCGAGAAACTAATCAGGGAAAGTGAGGAAAAATATAAACTCATCATTGAAAACCAGACGGATCTGGTGGTAAAAGTTGACGGTAATGGCCGGTTTCTTTTTGTAAGCCCCAGCTACTGCGAAACATTCGGGAAGAAGGAATCGGAACTCCTGGGGCAATCCTTTCTTCCACTTGTTCATCCCGAGGACCTGGAACAAACCTCCCTGGCGATGGAATCACTATACAAATTTCCATACACCTGCCATGTGGAACAAAGGGCTGAAACCATCAGGGGATGGCGGTGGTTTGCCTGGAACGACAAGGCCTTGCTCGATGAAAACAACCAGATAAAGGAAATTATCGGGATCGGGCATGATATCACAGAACGTAAATTATCTGAACTTGAATTGTTGCAGGCTAAACAAAGAGCCGAAGAATCGGATCGACTTAAAACAGCCTTCCTTGCAAATATGTCACACGAGATCAGGACTCCCATGAACAGCATCCTGGGATTTTCAGGTCTCCTGGGCAGGGAAAACATCCAGCCGGAAAAAAAGAAACAATACATTGAAATTATTCAGAACAGTACGCGGCAATTGCTCACGGTTATAAACGATATTATTGATATTGCCAAAATTGAAGCAGGGCAGATCAACCTATCCCCTGAACCAGTCAACCTGAATAAATTGTGCAGCCAGATTCTGGTGTTTTATGAATCTGAACGAAGGATCCGAAACAAAACTGAGGTGGAAATCACCTTTATCCCGGGCATGGATAATCGTAATGCAGATCTGATCACGGATGGAGTAAGGCTCCAGCAGATACTGACCAACCTGTTATCGAACGCGCTCAAATTCACTGATTCGGGATATATCCGCTTTGGATACAGAAGACAATCCAACACCACACTGCTTTTTTATGTGGAAGATACCGGGAAAGGTGTCGCTGAAGAAAAGCATCAATTGATCTTCCAGCGCTTCAGGCAGGAAGAAGAGACTTTTTCGCGGCAGTATGGAGGAACGGGACTGGGACTCTCGATTTGCAAAGGACTAATTGACTTGTTCAAAGGGAAAATATGGGTTGAATCAACCCAGGGGCAGGGTTCTGTTTTCTATTTTACCATCCCCTACCAATCGACCGGAACCACTATGGAAAGTTCGAAAGAGGACCAGGAGGTGGGCTATGACTGGAAGGATAAAACCATTTTAATTGCTGAAGACACCCAGTCGAACCTCTATTTCATCAGTGAACTGCTTGCTGATACCGGATGCAGGATTCTTCATGCAGAAAATGGCGCTGCAGCACTCAAACTGGTGAAGGAATATCCTGCAATAAATCTGATTCTTATGGATATTCAGATGCCTGTGATGAATGGTTATGATGCCACCAGGGCAATCAGGGAACTCGACATAAAAATCCCGGTAATAGCACAAACTGCTTATGCAATGTCAGAGGACCGGAGCAAATGTATTGCAGCTGGTTGCAATGAATACCTGGCAAAACCATTCGACCGGCAGAGTTTCCTCAGTCTGCTGAATAGATTTCTATCCTGAAAAAATATAAGTAATCCGAAATTTCTCCCCCGGTCATGCTGCAGACCAACAGATAAAAGTTTCCGTATCAGAGGAGGGGAATTTGAATCAGGGAACAGTATCCCTCCGGGACTAAAAGATCAGTACTTCGGAGCCTTGTACTAATTGATTATCTCCTTCCGGATAGAAAAAATCAGTGAGTTTATCTCCTGTAAGGTAGCGGGATCGATATTTACAACAAACTCATCCGTGAGGATAGTTTTGCGTATTGTATCAAGATCTACTTTGCCCTGGTGATAGTAAATATCAACCTTGTTGTAAGAATTGCGCAACTGCTTTAACAGGATAAGATACCGCGACACCGCAAGCTGGTCTCCATCGTTTGCCAGCAGGGTAATCAGGTTGTTAAGTGAATATTTCTGGGAGGCGAGTCTGCTTATCATTTCCTTCTGATCCTTCTGCTGGTCCATTATTTTGCCGGCGATGTACATCCCCTCGATCCAGCCGCCAAGTAAAATAAAGGAGGAAGCTTCACCGCGCTCGGCCTTCTTCAGAAAATCGTCTGTCTGACTGTAAACACTGGTAGCGATCTGGTATATCGAATCACTGTTCCCTGCATTCACTTCGAATCGCTGGATGGCATTTCCGAAAAAATCATCAGGGATTCCCAGCTGAGTGGCTAATTTATGAATAGTTCCAAAATACCTGATAGCATTCTGAGGATCTCCGAAGAGTTTTACATATCCCAGATCTACTCCATACACGCCCAGGTTCATTGCCATCTTGGCGCTTGAACTGTAATTGGACATATTTTCAACAGGATTCAGAATTTCCTTTTCGTAGGATGCACCTGACTGTTCAAACACCTTGGACATGTCTAGAGGCATGAGTAACTGATAGAAAATGGGCACAGGGCTCATGCTGTCAACCACAATATCGGTTACCAGGGAATCGGCCTGTCCTTCTTTTCCACTCTCATTCCTGCAGCCGGCTATAAAAAGAACAGCCAAAAGGACAGCCATGACACTTGGTGCACATTTCTTCATGTTTCGGGATTTTTGTTCAAGCTAAAATAGTGAAAAATACCTTTATCCTGTTCCGGTGGTGAAAATTTAGGGAAAAAATATGCGGGCAGGTCCGTATAGCACACTCCGGCAGGGAAATCCCTGCTGATGAGGTTTTATTAATTGGCTTGTTTGTTCGGTAAAATTCATGTAGGTTTGAGATTAAATCCTTTTTATAGAATGGCAGCACCCTCCGTGGATATGGATGAAATAGCAAAGGGAAACAGAAAAGCCTTCGAGACCTTGTTCAAGGAGCATTTTAAAAGCCTTTGCATCTATGCCGCCTATCGGACCCGTGATGCTGAAGCTGCCAGGGAGATCGTGCAGGATCTCTTTTGCCACCTGTGGGAGAAAAGGACCGAATTGCAGATCCACACCTCCCTGCAGGCGTACCTTTACCGTTCGGCACATAATGCAGCGCTCAATTACCTTAAACATGAAAATGTTAAGGAACGTTCCCACAAATTCATTCTGGACCATTCAAGCCAGGAAAGCTATGAGGTTGAAGAGGAAGTTAAAGCGCGCGACCTTGCAACTGCATTGACCTCTGCGATTGAGAGCCTTCCGGGGAAAACAAGGGAGATTTTTGAACTGGTGCGATTCCGCGAGATGAAATATCGCGAAGTGGCTGACTACCTGAATATTTCTCAAAAGACAGTAGAAGCGCATATGAGTGCCGCATTGAAACTTCTCCGGACATCCCTGAGAAGCTACCTCCCGGAAATCCTGTTTTTTGTATTTATTATGGATAGGGTTTTTTCATGTTGGATTGTCTAATAAGCAAATAATTCATTTCAATCGGATAGAAATTATGTTCCAGGAACCTGAAGTACTGATAATCAAGCATCTGTCGAAGGAGTGCAGCCGGGAGGAGGAGGAGATGCTTTTCAGCTGGATCGCACAATCTGAGGATAACAAGCGGATCTACGATGAAACATGCCAAGCCTGGGAACTTTCCGGCGTGCTGAAAAACAAGGAAATTTTCGAACCGGAGCAAGCCTGGAAGACTGTTGAATCCCGTCTTGGATTTAAAAAAGTGGTCATTACCGGACATACTGCATTTCGTCAGGTTTTCAGACTTGCTGCTGCAGCCGTTCTGCTGGCAGTGGTGGCAGGTTTTGCCTATTGGTTGGTTTCCGGGAGGAATAATCCGGAACCGGCCTTGTTAACTGCTTCCAGCATGGGATTTGTTAAAACCATAGATCTTCCGGATGGTACCAGGGTTTGGCTGAACCGGGAGTCCACCTTGTCGTATCCTGAAAAATTCGGTTCAGACAGCAGGATGGTAACCCTTACCGGTGAAGCCTTCTTCGATGTTACTCCCGATACTCAAAAGCCCTTTTTAATCACAACCGGAATTGCGCAGGTCAGGGTAGTGGGTACAAGTTTCAATGTTAAGTCCTACCCTTCCATGGAGGCCACCCAGGTTACCGTAACAAGCGGTAAAGTGAAACTTAGTCCGGCAGGCAGATCTGATGCAGCAGTCGTTCTCTTGCCCGGCGAAACGGGCCGGAACATAAAAGGCAGTTCCGCTGTTACCAGGGAAAAGAATTCTGATGTAAATTACCTGGCCTGGAAAGACCATCGCCTTACCTTCCGTGAAACTCCCCTCCCTTTGGTAGCCAGTTCCATCGGCGCTGCCTATGGAATAAAGGTAATATTGAAAGATTCATCCATGGGAAATCTCCTGCTTACAGCCAGATATGACGAAACCTTAAGTCCACAGGGTATTCTGGAAATAATTGCCCTGAATTTTGGATTGGAACTTCAAAACAAAGAGCCCGGAGAATTCCTGCTTGGGAAAAAAACAGGTCAATAAACAGTCTGAGATTCCAGTATAACTAATGAAATACATGTTTCCGGATGGTACGCAAACATCTATTATTATTCGGGATCATGTTCTGCCTCAGGTGCATTGCTTATAAGGAGGCAGTCGCACAAGTCTATTTGCAGCAACCCGTCTTCTTCTGTTGCAAAGAACTGCCATTGGGCGGGATACTGGACTCGATCGGCCATAAACTGGGAATTAATTTTTCCTATGATGCTTCGCTGATTCCGCACCATCGTTTGAAAACATGCTGTTTTTACGGAAAACCACTCACAGATGCCTTGAATGAACTGATGGACACCCTTCAATTGGGATACCTTGAACGTGGAAACCAACTCGCCATATATCCCATAAATCGTCCTGGCAGCCCTGCTTCGTCCAAAGAACAATACCTGTTAGAAATAAAAGGCTGGATTTCAGAAGCAAAAACAAAAAAGGCGATTCCCTATGCTTCCATATCGGTGGAAAACCATCCTATTGGAGTAATAAGCAATATTGACGGATACTTCAGCCTTCGCATACCAACCACCTTTGCCGACAGCAACATCCGGGTATCCAGCATGGGGTTTAATGATTTCCGGTTTTCGTATTCAGCTGGTGATACAACTGCGCGAATCATAGTGCTTACCCCGGCGCGAGTGTCCATTCCCGAGGTAATTATCAGAACCGGAGACCCGTTGGCATTAATCCGGGCATCCTGCCAGGCAATCCCCGTCAATTATTCGGCTCATCCAGCCTACCTTACTGCATTTTTCAGGGAAACTACCTGGAAGGATAAAATTTGTATTTCCATATCGGAGTCGGTGCTTCAGATATACAAGAGTTCATATTCGAATTCGTTTGACAACGACCAGGTCAAACTCTTTAAAGGTCGTAAAAAACAAGATTCTCTGCAGCTCTCGAGGCTGAATTATAAGGTTGAAGGAGGGCTGTTCAACAGTTTAATGCTCGATATAGCCAGAAACCGTGCAAGTTTTCTGGATCCTTTGCAAATGCAAAACTACGACTATGTGTTTAGTGGATTCACGAAGTATAATGACAGGGAAGTATATGTGATCCAATTCGACCAGAAAGAGGGTGTTAGTGATGCACTATTCAAAGGTTCGGTTTACCTGGATGTAAAGTCACTGGCTATCGTGGGTGCTGAATTTGCCCTGTCGCCCAGGGGAATGCGATATGCCAGGCAAATGCTTGTGAAAAAGAGCCCCCATCGTTATCAGGTGCGACCCATAAAAGCGGAGTATGCAGTCCATTATCGCCAAACAGGAGATAACTGGAACCTAAGCGATGTAAGGATGAATCTGGAAATTAAGGCACGTCCCAGGAGCGCCATGGCTACCTCCGTATATAAAACTGTATCCGAAATGGTAATTACAGGGAAGGATACGGCGGGTGTAAGAAGATTCAGATATAATGAAACAAGCAGATCGTCCGACATCCTTGTCAACCAGATAAAAGATTTTGATGAATCGTTCTGGAACGGGTTCAATGTTCTTGAACCCGAAACTAACCTGTACGAGCCGGTAAGGAAGATTCGCACAAAAATTACTCCTCAAATACCCTTTTCCTGGTAGTTCAGATCAGTTTTGCTCCTCTAACCTATTGCCTGATTCTCCGGTTGCCGGAATTCGCTTCTCACTTTTACTACACCACCCTCCTGAAAACAAGTATCAGCACGCCATTAACAGCTTAATCCCAGCCAATCCGGGATCGGAAATCAGATCATTGAAACCTTAACCCCGGGTACTTCGAGGGGGTAAAAACTTGTTGCATAATTGATTACAAAAACAATATAGTTCAGCAAACTTTATACACTTATTATTCAGGCATATAATCAAAATGTACATTTTGATCATTCAATTTATAGTTGCAAATTGGATGTTATTTTTTTATCTATTTCATTGATCTATTGATTTGTTAGATAGTTTATTTTATCTCCATTATTTAAACTGCTTTTTAAGACCGTTTTTTATAAGATATTCCTATTTTTGTTCAATAGAACAGTTCAAATTGTTAAACCGATTGAATCAAAATAAATACAACTTGAAATACTGTTAAAAGAAAAAAATACCCCCTTACCACCACAAGAGACTCAAATTAAAACTCAAATCACTTACAAAACTAAAAAATGAAAAATGACCGGCGCCTAAGAAAAATTGATGATGAGATCTGGAGGGAAATCCCTTTTACTGATCGAAAATATGAAATCAGCAATTACGGCCGTATAAGGAGTTATTGTTATGACAAGAATAAGGGTCGGATTCTCCGGCTTGGCAACATTCGAGGCTTTGCGAATGTAAGCCTTAGGGTTGACGGAAAAGCCAAATCGTACCTTGTACATAAAATAACTGCCGACGCCTTTGTTCCCAAGGCAAATGACGATCAATCCGTTGTAATTCACCTGGATTGGAATAAACAGAACAACCATTTCTCCAACCTGCAGTGGGTTACCAAGGATGAAGCATATAAGCGTATGTTCCGTAAATTCCTGGACGATTACAAAAAGTCGAATAAGGTAATCAGGCGAAATACAAAGCTCAAACCGGAAGATGTGATTCTCCTGAAATCCATGCTAAAGAAAGGTGTTAAGCAGAATATAATAGCCAAACTGTTCTGCATTAGTGAGATGCAGGTTACCCGCATTAAACGGAACGAGAACTGGGGGGCTGTTCAGGTAAGTGAATAGTTCCGCTAATGCTGGAATAAAAGTTCCAAAGCCTGCAATGATTCAATTGCAGGCTTTTTTGTTCCAAATTCCGGTATCCTGGCTGATTATTGGCAAAATGTGCTCCAATAGCACCCAGGGGGATTGGGGAAATACATAATTCTTCTATTTTTGAAAAAAACAATCAGGTGGTTCGTCATATTGTTATCTGGAAAATGCTTGAGCGCAATCCCGTCAGACTGCATTCAGATTGCATTGAATTCAGAAGTAAATTGCTTGCATTGAAGGGCCAGATTCCTTTCATCCATGCCCTTGAGGTTGGAATCAATTCAGGGTCAGCTCCCGATGGAAATCATGACATAGTGCTGGTCGCAGATTTTAATGATTTCGAAGAACTGAAGCAATACCAAAAACATCCTGCTCATCAGGCACTTATTGAATGGTTGCGGGGGAAACGGGAACTAAGAGCAGCTGTAGACTATGAAATCTGAAAAGTATGTTTCCCATCCGAGATAATATTCCCCACAAGCGGTTCCCGGTCATGAACTGGATCCTTATCCTGGTCAACCTGGGGGTATTCCTGTTTCAGCTTACACTCAACGAGGAGCAACTTCAGAGTTTTTTCTACCTTTTCGGGCTGGTGCCTGCCCGCTATTCACATCCCGAATGGGCTTCACTGTTGGGAATACAGGCTGACAATTACTTCCCTTTTATCACGAATATATTCCTGCACGGAGGCTGGCTGCATTTTCTCTCCAACATGTGGACTCTTTTCATATTTGGTGATAATGTCGAGGATCGGATGGGCCCATTCAGGTACCTGGGATTCTATCTCCTTACAGGGCTTGCGGCATCACTTACCCACTTTTTTATTTTCCAGGGATCCGAAATACCTGCCTTAGGTGCTTCCGGGGCTATATCCGGGGTAATGGCCGCCTATATGTTTCTATTCCCCTACAGCCGGATTCTACTCCTGTTTCCCATTCTGTTCATACCCTTCTTTTTCGAGGTACGTGCTTTTATATATATCGCCCTATGGTTCTGTCTTCAACTTTTCAACGGGATGTCTGTAGCCATGTTTAAAGCCAACAGTTCAGGAATCGCCTTCTGGGCGCATATTGGCGGTTTCGTTGCCGGCTTTGCAATTTTTAGCCTGTTCCTCAGGAAAAAGAGATAGTGCTGTTCTCGGCATTTTTTATTAATTTTACTTCAAACAGGCAGCCATGAAGCTCTATACCAGCGACTATGCACGTATTGACTATAATATCGAGACCTCTCTGATGGAAACGGTTTGGATGCCGCGCTCCTCAGAATTGAACCGTGAATGGGTCATGAAAGAAATGCAGAATTTTCTGGCCCTCGCCCGTGAAAAAAGGCCCCTCTGCATGATTGCCGATACCAGGTACTTTGGTTTTAAAGTCGATCAGGAACTGCAGCAATGGATCGTTTTGCATTATATCTCCGAGATTATCGAATGCGATGTTAAACGCTATGCAATTCTTGTTGGAGTCATTGTTCCCTGAACTGAGTAAAACAAACCTGAAAGACGACAGCCGGAAGACTTCATGGTGAAGTACTTTATTTCACACACCGAAGCATTCCGCTGGGTCACCTCCCGTAAATAATTCAAGCGTACCCAGGATTACGGATATCCACCGACAAGCCAATAATCCTATGGTCTGTAGAATTGCTTATTTCTTAAAATCATGTACTGAAATACCTGCATGTTTGCTCTGGCATACTTTTCCATTGCAGCAGCTTCAGCACTGAATTCAATCAGGTAGTTCCGGGTATCCAGTTCCCGGTACCTGTAAAGTTTTGGTTCCCTGTCGGGCCCAAAGATGAGAAAAAACTCCCGGTCAAGGACTCCCACCTTATTATCATCATTCATATAAATGTATGGACGCTTTTCTTTCATCAGATCAATACCCAGGGTATTATTTAAATATGGCAAGTTCAGCAAGCCCATTGTTGTCGGAAAAACATCTATCTGGCCACCGATGGAGTCAATGCTTCCCGCCCTGATCAACCCGGGGCCATATACGATAAAGGGGATGTGGTGGTAATTTAGTGAGATATCATATACTGGTTGAATTGGCGCACCATGGTCGGCAACAAATACAAAAATTGTACTGTCGAACCAGGCTTTTTGGGCCGCCAGTGTGATAAACCGGCGGAGCGACCAGTCGGCATACTCCACAATCCGTTTGGTATCATCCTTGTTTTTTCCATGAAAATACTCAGGGAAAAAATAAGGCCCATGGTCGCTTGCCGTCATGAATGTAATAAAAAAGGGCTTCCCTGTCTCTGCAAGCTGGTCCATCACCGGCAGCGTATACCGGAACATAAAATCATCGGGTACCCCAAGCGTGGTCTTCACTTCGGAGGCAGGATAATCCTTCTGGCTGATTACGGTTTCGAAATCATTGGCATGAAAAAACCCTTCAACATTATCGAATTGCCCGTCGTGGGTTGTGACGTAGGTCGTCGAATACCCAAGACTACGCATGGTATAAGCCCATCCGTTGTACTGTTTTATATCCTTCAGATGGTGTTGTCTGAAAAGTGAAGGGAACGAAAAAAGTGTGCCAAAAAGTCCATTAAAGGTGTGTATTCCCGCACTGTAGATATTGTTAAAACTGAGTGATTGTTGCGCAAGGCTGTCCAGAAAAGGAGTCAGGTTGTATGGGTTTCCATATCGTCCCATCTTGGCTGCGCTCATACACTCCATTATTATAACAACCACATTGGGCCGGCTACCCGAAATTGTAACAGGCGTAACCTGCCTTGCCAGGGGAAATTCGGGGTCCAGCGGCTTCACAGGAATAGATTCCTGAACATATTGAATCGCCTCAGCATCAACCATTAAACTGACCGTTTTGTTAATGTCTTTCCGGCTGTCAAGGTAAGAGCGCATCAGGGTAAAGGCCGGATTAAGACCTAATTGATTGAGAAATGCATTCGTACAGAAATAGGCTGTACCCACCCGGATAGGTGACTTCTTCTGAAGACGCCCCCGAACGCCAGTGAAAATTAGTCCCAGCATGAGCACGGTCACCAGAACCATAAGACCCGGTCTGTTGCGGGATGAGGGTGAATAGCTCTTGAAAAAAACCTTTCGTAGTAAGATGAAATAAAGCAACAGTATCAGAAGAAATGGAACCAGGATGAGAAAATACCGTGGTTCCTCAAAAATCATCTTTAATACAAAAACGGGAGTATCCATCCATTCGAATGCGGTAATATTGAAGCGTGAAAAAAACTGGTTGAAAAAGGGGATATCGGCCGCACACACAATAAACACAAGCGCAGAAGCAGCAAAAACCAGGTAAAACAATATGGTATCAATCAACCTGACCTGCTTGTTTATTATATCCATAAGGCCCAAAACCAGCGCGGGCAGAAACATGATGTACCCTGCAATCACCAGGTCAAACCGTACTCCCATCCAAAAGGAATATAAAATAGTAGTGGTGGCTTCGTTGGATAAATCGACCTTATGCAATTGGGAAATAAAAAGTATAAGCCTGAACACGCTACAAATAAGAAGGAACAGACTGTAGGTCTTAATAATGATAGAAACGCTTCTGTATCGGCTCATTCTGAAGTGAATTACGATTGTTTCAAACAATTTAATTAGCCCTGGAAAATGCTTCGTTCAACTGTTGTTCAATATCATCGGTTGTTCCAAAGGAGGAATCATAATCGAGGATCAGATGGGGGATTCCAAGCCTGAAGGCTTGCTGGTAATTGGAGGAATCGATTCCGTAAACAACCCTTCGGTTTGCAATCTTATTTTTTCGGAGAAATTTCATATGTCCCTCAGTAACCCGGCTTAGAAATCCCGAGTAATAAGCTGGCTTCAATCGTTTTGGAATAATGTAGAATATCCATCCTTTGCCGGCATTAAAACCTTCCAGGGAAGTAAGGATACGAGGCTCTTCTAGTCGAACGTGGCGAATAATCTTCATGCTGGTACTGGCTAACACCACCCTGTCGAAGGCATTGTGCCGGATTATTTGAGCGATTACACTGTCAGCCGAGCGAAGATCATACTCCTTAATATCCAGATAGAACAGCAGGGAATCCTTGTACCTGCGAAGCAAATCATCGAGAGTAAGGATATTGCAACCAGGTTCCTGCAATCCGGAACGAAGAGGTATATCCCTGATTTGCGAAAAACTCAGCTGGTTGAGGGAGGTATCCACACCCAGCATTCGCAGGCAGGAGGCATCGTGAAAAACCACCATTTTCCAGTCCTTTGTTCGGCGGATATCGGTCTCTACAGCAGTAAATCCACGTCGTATACATGCATCAAAGGCATCAGAACTGTTTTCCGGATAGGGGCCTGGCAACCCCCGGTGGATAAAAACAACCGGATCTCCAGACTTTAACAAGTGATCGCTTGTATCCTGTGAAAGGCTACCACCCACTGTAACCAGGCTGATGGCCACAATCAGAACCAGAATGATCAGTCCGGCAATTATCCGGATTACTGCCCGGAAGAATAAATTCATACCACTCCTTTCAAAATTATTGGAAAATAATTAGCCGATTTCATCAGGACAAATATATTCAAATCACGGGTGGAATTTTTGAAAATTACCCAAACGTGCCGCATTACGCGGGAAATGAGTGGTTCATGCAACAATTCTTGTATTTTTTTCCACTCCCGCATACACAGGGATCGTTGCGGCCAGGAACCTGTAATGGAGAAGCCATAGCAGGTCGTTCCAGATGCCTGAGCCAGCCCATCACATTGGCCGGTGGTTGCTTTTTCGCAAGTTGGTCTGCCATATACTGCATGGTTGGGTGCACATGGGCAAAGAAATTTTTATAGGCCGGACAGAGGTAGCTGAGACCTTTCCCGTCCTCCCCGGTTTGCACAAAGCGATGTTTCGGACAGTCTCCATGGCAGGCAAATCTGTATTCACAGTCAAGACAAAGGGAAGGCAGTGCCTCGCGTTTGCTCAATCCAAAATTTCTCTGAAAAGGGCTGTAAACCATGGACAAAAGATCCCCAGCCAGGATATTTCCAAGCCGGAATTCCGGGTAGACAAAATGATCACAGGAAAAAACATCTCCGGTTTGTTCGATGGCCAGGGCATCCCCGCATGTTTCCGAAAAAACACAAAGTCCGGGCGGATGGCCGATCCAGTTAGCAAGTGTCACATCAAACAACTGTACAAATACCTTCCCCACATCGTTTCTTACCCATTCATCATATACCATACAAAGGAAACGACCATAATCTTCAGGTGCAACAGACCATTCCGTAACCGATGCATCAGCTGGTCCATGCTGATGTACCAGACTCAGCTCATTTGAGGCAGGAACAGGTATTTGTCGTTCCACAACAGGTAAAAACTGGATGAAGCCGCTGCCTGATTTTCGCAAAAACCGATAGATATCAACCGGATATTTTGAACTTTCGCGGGTAACAGTTGTGAGGGTATTGAACTCCACCCGGTGCTTTTTCAGAAGTTCAAGGCCCGCCATCACCTTGTTGTATGAGCCATTTCCGGCTGCATCTTTTCTATAAAAATCGTGGATAAGGCTTGTTCCGTCTAACGAAACACCAACAAGAAAATTATGAGCAGCCAGGAAGCCACACCACTCGTCGGTTAGCAGGGTGGCATTGGTTTGCAGCAGGTTATCGATCCGTTTTTTCCCGGCATATTTTTTCTGAAACTCCAATGCCCTGGAGTAAAAAACGGGTGGTGCAAGCGTTGGTTCACCTCCCTGCCAGAGGAAGGTGACTACCGGAACCTGCTGGGCCTCGATGTACTGTCGTATGAAGGATTCCAGTACATCATCTGACATGGTCCTATCGGGTCCGCTTTTAAATACCCGTCCCTTCTCAAGGTAATAACAATAATCGCAGCGAAGGTTACACGCAGGGCCAACCGGCTTGGCCATCAGGCTAAATGCAGCACCATTGGCAGGGAGAACAAGGTCCATTTACTAATCAGGTATAACACCACCAAATTAGCATAAATTAGTTTATACGGTTAAGGATCGCGTAACAGGAAAGAATTGACTTTGAAAACCTGGATGATGAACAGGATGGGGAAACAAAACAAAAAAGCCGGTACTTACTGAAAGACCGGCCTTTTTGTGCCCAGAACAGGACTCGAACCTGCACATTCTTACGAACACTAGTCCCTGAAACTAGCGCGTCTACCAATTCCGCCATCTGGGCAATTTTCTATAATAACAGACTGATCGATTTCAGCCCGGCTTCTCGTTTATCTTTCCTCTCAAGATGGCAGGAGAGAAGTTCCGCCATCTGGGCAATATAAAAAGCTATATGCTGTTGGCTATTAGCTATTAGCTATTAGCTATTAGCTTTTTGTCCGATCTGGTTGAAGAGATCGGTTGTTTCAGCAAAAATCTTCGATATTGAACTGAATTGAATAGTGCTATACCGAAGATTTGAAAAGAACGAAATTTAAAAATCCGGTAACCCGGATTAGAAAAAATTGTGCCCAGGACAAGACTCGAACTTGCATGCTTTTGACGGCGCCAGCCCCTCAAGCTGGTGTGTCTACCAATTCCACCACCTGGGCATTAGTATTTCAGGGACAGGTGTGCGCTTCGCACACACCTGTCCCTATTTATTTTAACCGGATGGAGTTCGCGCTTCGCGCGAACTCCATCCGGAAATAACTTCATTTACAATGAACGCTACCCAATCATTATGGGACTGCAAAAATAATATTTATCCCATAATAATCAAATTGGGGGGATATTTTTTTGAAAGGCCTGGCATTCATTGGAAAGGGGCTTGCCGGAAAACCGGAAGCCCCTACCGTGAAACCTAAAACTAACGCATAAAACCCGCACAAGAATCCGCCTGTTCAACAGGCTTGAAATTTCAGTGAGAAATGAACGCTTGTGCCTTATTAACTAACTAACCGCTAACTAAACGTGAGAATCAATGCAATTATTATGCCACCGGGTACATTATTTCTTGACTTCTTCGAATTTTCTGCCGCTAATAATTCCGGCTTTGCGAACCAGACCTGATTTCTTGCCATCAGGATAGTAGTCAACCAGGGCTGTGAAGGTATTGTACTCATGATCGTAAAGCCTCAGAGTCCGGATAAATCCTACATCCTCCTGGGCGAGCTTGTAATTATCATGGTGTTCCTCCCACACATCGATGTAATAGTTGATTGGCTCGAGGTTGGTAAAGACCACCACCCCATCGCGGTCAGTTCTGCCTTCAGCCACAGCATTTGTCTGGTCTTCCCAGTCGGCCAGTGATGGATACAGGATTACCGAGGCACCCGAAACCACATAGTTATCGTAATATTCGCGCACTGTGACTTCAAGCCGGGTAGGCGGTATGTCAACGGTAATGTGGGTGTACATGATATCTACCCTGTTATCCCATGAAATAGCTTTCAGTGTAACGGTATAAACACCGGGATACTGGTAAGTATGTGCCGGATTGTAGTTGTAAGAGATATACCCATCACCAAAGTCCCAAACATAGGATTCGGCATTGTAGGAATTATTGTAAAAGAGAACCTCTTCATCGGTATATGCATACCCGGTAGATACAGTGAAATCAGCCCGGGGAAATTCTACGGTGCAGGCTGCCATCAGCAGAGGCAGTACGAGCAAAAAAAGTGTGCGTTTCATGGCATGGTGGATTAGATGTTATACACATGAATCCAAATTACATGCCAGAATTCATAATATCTCGTAAAATATTGATTATGTGCTTTTTAAAAATAAAACAACCCAATTCGTACAATATTTTTGGAAAATGAATTATTGCGAAAATCATTTTTAATTATTAAAGGTATGGCCATGTCATGACATGGCCATACAAAAAGAAAATTTATGGCCCTGCAGAATTAGAACTACGAAACCATTTTATTAATTGAATGCCATTTCCCGAATTGTACACCATTTTTTATAATTGCATGTCATTTTTTTCTGCATGTAGGGCCATGCCGCTGTATGGCCCTACATGCAAGAAAAATGACATGCCTTATATTGATTTATCAGAGCCTACAGGTTTGTCTTAATATAATCAGTCATTTTCCGGTACAAGTGATAACTCGTATTTCCCCCGTATATGCCATGATTCCGGTTAGTGTAAAGGTGCATATCGAATTGTTTCCCGGCTTGGACCAGGGCTTCAGCGAATTCGAGCGTATTCTGAACATGCACATTATCATCACCGGTACCGTGTACCAGCAGCAATTTGCCCTCCAGTTTTGACGCATCATTAATGGGTGAATTGTCGTCGTAGCCACCCGGGTTATCCTGCGGTTTGCGTAAAAAACGCTCGGTATAGATATTGTCGTAATATCTCCAGTTGGTCACGGGTGCAACGGCGATCCCAAGCTTGAAATACCCGGCCCCTTTGGTCATACAGTTGCAAACCATAAATCCTCCGTAACTCCAGCCAAAAATCCCGATCCTTGATTTATCAACAAATGGAAGCGTACCAAGGAACCTGGCGGTTTCGATCTGGTCAAGTGTTTCATATTTTCCGAGCTGGAGGTAGGTCATTTTCCTGAATTCCTCTCCGCGGCATCCGGTTCCTCTCCCATCCACGCAAACTACCAGGTAACCTTCCTGTGCCAGGAGGTATTCCCAGTCTACCCCCCAGTTATCAGCCACCTCCTGGGAGTTGGGACCACTGTACTGGGTCATCACCACAGGATATTTCTTTTTTTTGTTAAAATCCGCAGGTTTAATCATAAACCCGTTTAATTCTATGCCTGCAGAGGTTCTGAAGGTAAAAAATTCCTTATAGTTTATTTTGTAACCGCGAAGGGTCTCCTTTAGCCTCGTATTATCCTCCAGTACACGTATCTGAGTTCCATCGGCCTTGTGCAAAGTGATGAGCTGGGGTGTGGATGCATTGGACCAGGTGTTGATAAAGTATTTGCATCCTTCACTGAATTCTGCTTCATTGGTTCCGGGTAAAGCTGAAAGGCATTTTTTATCTGATCCATCCAGTTTAATCGAGTAAACTTCTCTTCGGAGTGGGGAGGATTCAGCTGCCTGGTAATAAAGGATACCAGCATCTTCATCAACTCCCAGGAGTGCGGTTACATCATAATTCCCTTCATTCAAACTCCGGACGCTTCCGTCAGCAAGGTCCACCAGCCAGATCCGCGTCCACCCGTCACGTTCGGAGAGCATCAGCATCTTCCGGCCATCCGCGCAGAAAATAAAGCTATCAAAGAGTATTTCATCAATGTAATATTTATTCTCCTCGGTATAGAACACCCTGGAACTTCCGTTATTCCTGTCGGAAAGGAGTAGTTCGAGTTTGTTCTGCAGTCGATTAAGCCGGTAAACACAAAGGATGTCTTTATCCCTTGTCCACCGGATCCGGGGAATATACTGATCCGTTTCAGACCCCACATCCACCATCAGGGTTTTTCCGGATTCCAGATCATATATATGGACTGTCACGATGGAGTTGTCTTCACCGGCTTTGGGGTATTTCCAGACCCTGTTCTCAGGATATAGAGCATTCTCCCTGATTTCGGGCATAAGTCCTTTGTACATGGTCATTCCAAAAGTTTTCACCTTTCGCTCATCGAAGCGGCAAAATGCCAGGGAGCGGCTGTCGGGTGACCATTCAAAGGCCTGATTGTATTCGAATTCTTCCTCATATACCCAGTCAGGGGCCCCATTGATCACCTGGTTGATGAATCCATCGGATGTAATCTGTTTCTCCTCACCACTCATCAGATCAACGATAAATAAATTATTATTTCGTATAAAAGCAACTTTTTTCCCATCCGGTGAAAATGTTGCCAGCTGCTGTTTCCCGTTGGATGAAAGTGCATGAATACTTTTCGCTGACCTGTCGAAAATATAATATTCGGCTTTGAACGAGCGGCGGTATACGGGTTCCCTGTTTGTGAGCAGAAGTAAGCGGGTTTCATCCGCATTGAAAGAATAGTCAGTAAAGAGCTTGATCCCGGAGGCAGTTACCAGTTTCCCGTCCAGGATGGTAGAAGTCTTTTCTCCGGTTTCATAGCTGTACTGCACAATATCTGCGCCGCCTTCCTGAACGGTATAGTGTAAACCGTCCTTCATGGAGCTCAATCCGTAGATTCCATCCGGGAAAAAGGTATAGTCTTTCCGAAGGTCATCCAGGCTGATCTTTTTCTGGCCAAAGGATGCCAGTTGGAACAGGATCAGAAGCAGAGAAAGTGTTGAAAACCGGGTGAATCGTGCCATACAGCTTATCTTAATTGGGTTATAATACAGTCGAAAATAACGATTTATCGCTGAATTGTTTATTTTTGCATGATTTTTTAAAACAGAAAGAATGATCAGGATTACCTTTCCCGATGCCAGTGTACGCGAGTACCAGCCTGGTGTAAATGCTCTCGAAATCGCCAAGAGCCTGAGTAACAGCCTCGCCAAGGAAGTTGTTTCGGCTACAGTAAACGGAGAGGTTTGGGACCTGACCCGTCCTATACCCGGCGATGCCAGGGTGAAACTCCATAAATGGGATGATGAGGAAGGAAAACATGCCTTCTGGCATTCCTCTGCACACCTGATGGCTGAGGCGCTGGAAAAGTTATATCCGGGGATCAAACTCGGGATTGGGCCAGCCATCGAAAACGGGTTTTATTATGATGTTGATCCCGGTGAAGGCAGGACAATCACTGAGGAGCAACTTCCGCTCATAGAAAAAACCATGCAGGAACTTGCTTCGCGGAAGGTCCCATACATCCGGGAAAATGTGAGTAAGGACAAGGCGCTGGATCATTACCGGAAAGTCGGGAACAATTACAAAGTTGAACTGATCGAAGAACTAACCGATGGCCAGATCACCCTGTATCACCAGGGAGAATTTACCGATCTGTGCCGCGGGCCACACCTGCCGGATACCGGATATATCAAAGCTATTAAGCTTTTAAGTATTGCCGGGGCTTACTGGAGAGGCAATGAAAAAAACAGGCAGCTAACGAGAATTTATGGTATAACCTTCCCGAAACAAGCGCTGCTTGACGAATACCTGGTGATGCTGGAACAGGCCAAAATGCGCGACCATCGTAAGATAGGAAGGGAACTGGAGTTGTTTACGTTCTCGGCCAAGGTGGGTCAGGGGCTTCCTCTCTGGTTACCCAAGGGTGCCCAGTTGCGTGAGCGGCTCGAAGGATTTCTGAGAAGGGTTCAGTCAGAACACGGGTACCTTCAGGTCATTACCCCTCATATTGGGCAGAAAGAATTGTATGTCACTTCGGGCCATTATGAGAAATACGGAAAGGACTCCTTCCAGCCTATCCATACACCACAGGAGGGAGAGGAATTCCTGCTGAAGCCAATGAACTGTCCGCATCATTGTGAAATATATAAATTCAAACCCCGCTCCTACCGGGATCTTCCAATACGGCTTGCGGAATTTGGCACCGTATACAGGTATGAGCAAAGCGGTGAACTGCATGGACTGACGCGTGTCCGCGGGTTTACTCAGGACGACGCCCATATATTCTGCCGGCCTGATCAGCTCAAGGACGAGTTTAAGAAGGTGATAGATATCATTTTCACCATCTTCAAGGCACTGAACTTTACTGATTATATTGCACAGGTTTCTCTACGCGACCCGGGCAACAAGACAAAATATATTGGCAGCGACGAAAACTGGGAAAAGGCTGAACGAGCCATCATCGAGGCTGCTGAGGAAAAGGGACTGAAAACGATAGTGGAACTGGGTGAGGCCGCCTTTTACGGGCCCAAACTCGATTTCATGGTGCGGGATGCCATCGGACGCAAGTGGCAACTGGGTACCATCCAGGTAGACTATAACCTTCCAGAGCGGTTCGAACTCGAGTATACCGGTGCCGACGATCAGAAATACCGTCCGGTGATGATTCACCGTGCACCCTTTGGTTCCATGGAACGCTTCGTGGCTGTTCTCATCGAACATACGGGGGGAAAATTCCCCCTCTGGCTTAACCCCGATCAGGTTGTAGTGCTCACAATCAGTGAAAAATACAATGAATATGGTGAAAAAGTTTTGAATTTGTTAAATAATTGCGATATTCGCACCTTGTTTGACAACCGTAACGAGAAGATAGGTAAGAAGATAAGGGACAATGAGTTACGAAGGATTCCCTACCTCCTGATTGTGGGTGAAAAGGAAGAACAAAACGGTACAGTTGCCGTTCGCAAGCAGGGAGAGGGCGATCTTGGAACAATGACCATTGACGAATTTACTTCGTATATTAAAAAGGAAGAAGAAGCACAGATAAGTGCTCTGAATAAATAAGTTGAACTAAAGAAGGAGGACCGTACCATAGCATTAATGCATTCCAGAGATGGTTTCCGCCGGCCACACAGACAGCCGGAAAACCCTCATAAGATTAACCAGGAAATAAGGGCTCGCAGTGTCCGGCTGGTAGGAGACAATATCGAAACACCCGGGGTATACCCCATCGATCAGGCGTTGCGCATGGCCGATGAACAGGATCTCGATCTTGTGGAAATCTCCCCGAATATAGATCCTCCGGTTTGCAAAATCGTCGATTACCAGAAATTCCTTTACCAGCTTAAGCAAAAACAAAAAGAGCAGAAGTCAAAAGCTGCTAAAATTGTTGTAAAGGAAATCCGGTTCGGGCCGAATACCGACGATCATGATTTCAACTTCAAGCTGAAACATGCGCAGAATTTTCTGGAAGAAGGTTTTAAGGTAAAAGCTTACGTTTTCTTCAGGGGACGGGCCATCATATACAAGGAACAGGGTGAAGTGATGCTTCTTCGTTTTGCTGCCTCACTGGAGGAATATGGCAAGGTTGAACAACTTCCCAGGCTGGAAGGCAAACGTATGAATATGCTTCTGGCCCCTAAGCCTAAAAAGAAATAGAGGTTAAATCAATATAATCTGATCAGCGATGCCGAAAATGAAGACGAAGTCCGGAGCGAAGAAAAGATTCTCGCTCACCGGCACAGGAAAGGTCAAACGGAAACATGCTTACAAGAGCCACATCCTGACCAAAAAAACGAAGAAACGTAAGAGAAATCTTACTTACTCCGGTTTGGTGGATAAGGCCGATCTTAACAATGTTAAGAAAGCTCTTGCTCTTAAGTAATGTTTTTTTTTGATTCTGTAACTGTTAGAAAAATTTAATGTTGAACCTGGTGTTTGAGCAGGTCAAGCTTCCTGAAGCCGGGGAACGCCAAACACCGAAAAACAAGAAAGTATGCCACGCTCAGTAAATGTTGTAGCAGCGCGCGCCCGAAGAAAAAAAGTTCTCCAGGAGACTAAAGGAAATTTCCTTGGTCGCGGTAATGTATGGACCGTAGCAAAAAATACATACGAAAAAGGATTGGGTTATGCGTACCGTGATCGCAAAACCAAAAAAGGAAACTTCCGGGCTCTCTGGATACAGCGTATCAATGCTGCTGTCCGCCTGCATGGAATGTCCTATTCCGAGTTTATCGGGAAACTGAACAAATCGGGCCTCGAACTGAACCGTAAGGTTCTTGCAGACCTGGCTATGAATAACCCCGAAGCATTCACTGCTGTTGTTGAAAAGGTCAAATCTGTTCAATAAACGGGGATAGAGAGAAAAGGAGGAGGCTGGACAATAGGTCCGGCCTTTCTTTTTATTGCGGAATGCATAGAAAATTCACAACAACCAGAATTCATCCTATGAAAATTGCATTGCTCGGTTACGGTAAAATGGGTAAAGAGATTGAATCCTTCGCGCTGCAGCGCGGGCACCAGATCACACTCATCATCGATATCAATAACCAATCCGATCTTAATCCGGAAAATCTTAGAAATG
>JAXLTS010000017.1:0-93834 GCA_046329925.1 Bacteroidales bacterium | reverse complement strand
CTCCCTGGTCCTCATGATTTGGGCTTTTATTCCAGTTTTTACTGGAAAGGCTGTGCATGGTTGGGTATCAACGGTGGTTCCGATCTTTTTCTTCGGTGGATTGCAGATGATCTCTCTTGGAATCATTGGCGAGTACCTGGGAAAGATTTATAAGGAGGTAAAAGGCCGCCCACGTTTTATTATTGAAAAGGAAATCTGAACGAAATGCAGCAACCTGCCGAATTTGACAAATTTGCACGCGACTATCGGGATATTCATAATGAGAATATCAAATTTACCGGAGGATCAAGCGACTATTTTGCAGAATACAAAATAGAACTTACACGAAGGATTGCCGGCAAACTACCTGTTAACCAGATTCTGGACCTGGGCTGCGGTGATGGCCTGAGTGATTTTTTTTTTCGCAGCTATTTCCCCGATGCTGCCATAAGCGGTATTGATCCATCTGTTGAAAGTATTCAGCAAGCAGTGCAGCGCAATATCCCGGCCTGTACTTTTGCATCCTACGATGGTTCAAATATTCCTTTTCCTGAAAAATCTTTTGATCTTATATTTCTTTCCTGCATTCTGCATCATGTTCCGGCCGACCAGCATTCATCGCTTCTCGCAGAGTGCTGCCGTGTATTACGACCCGGCGGGATGATATTTATATTCGAACACAATCCCTTGAACCCGGTAACCCGGAAAATTGTTCGCGATTGTGAGTTCGATGCAGATGCAGTATTAATCACCTCGGGAAATCTGAGAAAACTATTTCGCAGGCAACCTCTCCATAAAATACGGGTTAAGTTCACGCTTTTCCTCCCGAGACACAGGTATTTTACCTGGTTACTTGGAATCGAGAATTGGCTTCGGTGGATCCCCCTGGGAGGCCAGTATGTTATCTATGCCAGTCGGAATTAACTTACAAAAACAACTGACAATTATACCCAGATGGCCACTATCAAGAAATCTCCTGACAAACCCAAAAGACTTGTTTCAACACTCCTGCTGTTTACCACCGATGGCATGGAAAAACCAAGTGCACAACTCATAGATTCCATCACAAAAATCAAGGAAGAATACCTTACAGAACTCTCAATAAAAATACTTGTCTCTTCCAAACACCTGGCGCCCTGGCAAAATGATCTATCAACTTCTAGCCTGCAGCCTCTGATCCAATCAGGAAAATGTGTTCTGGAAGCCTCTGTTGAACAGACACAGGACAATCAGGCTGAAAGTGGCAGCTATAATGGATTTCGTTATGTGCTGCTAATTCCGGCTGAGCAACTCGGGTTGAACGCAAACCTGAATAGTCTGCTTGGGATAAAGTCTTCGGTGTGGGAGGAGGGAAAACCCTTTGAGATTTTTTATAACGAGAACGACAAGAAAATTAAGACCTCCGGAATTCTTGCCATACCGGGGTCCCGGGCCGGGTATCTTCTCCCTTTTCTCAACGGATACTCCAAATCAGGTATTGCCTTCCTTCGCTATATCCTGGTAAAACTTGGTGAGAAAATTGACAGGCTTGATATCAATCAACCGAACCTGTTTATTGGTAAGGCAAAGAAAACACAGTTACTGACCAGATGCGGATTTTTTATTGACTGGTTCCTGAAGACCCCGGTTAGGGAATTGAAGACTAAACCACATTTGCAATTCCCCTTTCTCAGGCAATCATCGCTTTTTCGTCTTTTATTTGTTGTCCTTGCTTTTGCCCTGTTCATCCTTATACCTCTGATGAGCCTCAATTCCGGAATATCGGGTGATGAACCGAATTTTCAGTATCCACAGGCACTTAAAATTTACAACTATTTTGTAACCCTGGGAAAAGATAAATCATGGGAGCAGACAGAAGTTGATATGACTTCTTATGGAATGTCGTTCGACGTGGTAACGGTTTTCATTATTAAGATATTCAATATCGAAAACATCTATGAATTAAGACATTTTCTCAATGGATTCACCGGATGGATCGCCCTGCTGTTTGCGGGACTGCTGGCAGTTAGACTGGGAGGTTTCCGGGCAGGACTGATGGCACTGATCCTGGCATTCCTCACACCTTCTTTTATGGGACATGTCTGGAACAACCCAAAGGATATCCCCTTTGCCACCGGTTATATGCTGGGACTTTACTTCATAGTAAGATTTATCCAGGAGTTGCCCAATCCACGGCGAAGTACAATTATACTCACCGGTCTGGCCATCGCCTCGGCTATTAGTGTGCGGGTGGGCGGGCTCCTTCTCATTGCCTATCTAGGATTTTTTACGGGCCTGTATTTCCTGGTCTCCATGGGTTTGAAAAATATATTCCGGAAGGATAATTTTTCCGTGATCAAGCGTGCGATCGTGTATATGTTCCTGATTGCGGTAATTGGATATTTCGCCGGACTCATCCTCTGGCCCTTTGGCCTTGAGAACCCAATAAAAAACCCGATTATCGCTCTTGGTGCGTTCACTAATTTTGCTACCAGTCTGCGTCAGGTATTCGGTGGAAAATTTATCTGGTCAGATAATGTCCCGTGGAATTATATTCCACAGTATATGCTGATCACGATCCCCATCCTGGTCCTGCTTGGCTTTTTACTATTCCTCTTATTTGTGAAAAGAATGGAACAGAAACATAAGTATTTCTGGGCCTTCATTCTTCTGTTCTCCTTTGCCTTTCCAATCTTCTACATCATATATAAAAAGTCAAATGTATATGGAGGATGGAGACATGCCCTTTTCACCTTCCCTCCGCTGGCAGTAATGAGTGCATTGGGATATGAATAATTTCCTTACTATGGAAAACAAATATTTCAAATATGCAGTGGTATTGATCTTTGCCGGTCTGGCCTTTCATCCTCTCCGATTTACAGTGGTAAATCATCCCTTTGAATACATATACTACAATGAGATTATTGGTGGGGTTAATAAGGCATATGGGAAATACGAAACCGATTATTATTACCACAGCATCCGTGAAGGTTGTAACTGGCTCAGAAAGGAGATTGAACCAAGGCTTAAAGCAGGTGAAAAAATCAAGGTAGCTTCAAATTTTTCACTCTCCGTCCTGTATTACCTTCGGGACCTGAAAGACCAGGTTACCGTTGTATACATCCGGTATTACGACAAAGGAGATATCGACTGGGACTATGCCATTGTGGCAAACAGTTATATGAACCCTGCACAGTTAAAGAGCGGCAAGTTTCCTCCAAAGCATACAATTCATACCATCGATGTTGATAAAATCCCTGTATGTGCAATCATTCAGAGGACATCTAAAGCCGATTACCAGGGACTTCGTATGCTCGACCAGGGACGGTATGAGGAAGGAAAGGTCCTTCTGAAAAAAGCCCTGGAGGACAATATGGATAATGAAACCGCACTCATGGGAATTGCGCGTGCATACATCGAATCCAACCGCCCTGACAGCAGTCTGGCCTACCTTGGTCACCTGTTGAAGGTATACCCTGATTATGACAAAGGGTTGAACCTTTTAGGCATCGCGTATATGAACATGAATCAACTCGACAAAGCCTTTTCAATTTTCGAACGGATAGTGAAGGTAAATCCTAAGTTCGCTGCCGCATATCATAACCTTGGATTGATCTACATGCAGAATGGTAATTTGAATATGGCCATGAATTATTTTCAGAATTCCATCAATGTCAACAGGGGGTATAAACCCTCTTACCTGGCATTGGCAGAGGCTCTCAAAAGGATGGGAAGGAATGCGGAATCCAACCAGGTGCTTGAGTTTGCAAAACAGTTGAAATAGGTAAACGGGAAGCTCGCATTATTGTAAAAGATCGTGAAGGAATTATCAATAGATATTCTTGTTAGCGGGTATGGTGGTAAACTGGCTGATCTGACGCGAAAAATACTCGATCATCAGCGCATCTCCCTGGAGGAGGGGCTTGTACTTTTCAATGAAGCAGACTTGTCCCTCACCCTTTCACTGGCTAACCATATCCGTACCCGGAAAAACCAGCAGATTGCCTGGTATAACCGGAACATACATGTTGAACCTACCAACCTCTGTGTACGTCAGTGTAAATTCTGTTCTTATTACCGGAAAGAGGGTGAGGAAGGAGCATGGAATCTTTCTGCAGATGAGATAATTGCCCGGATAGCCGAACACCCTGATATTACCGAGGTGCATATTACCGGTGGACTGCATCCGGACAAAAATCTTGACTGGTACTGCAAGCTGGTTGCACGGATCAGGAATCAGTTTCCCCAGTTACATATAAAGGCTCTCACAGCTGAAGAACTAGATTATCTTTTCCGGAAAGCCAGGGTGTTGCCTGAAGCTGGCCTGCAGCAGTTGAAAGCTGCCGGTCTTGGCTCACTGCCTGGTGGGGGTGCGGAAATATTCCATCCGGTAATCAGAGAGCAGGTTTGTCCGGAAAAAATCACCGGTAAACAATGGCTCGATATGCACGAGCTGGCTCATAAGGCAGGAATATTCTCCAATGCGACCATGTTATTCGGACACATTGAGAAACCTGTTCATCGGCTGGATCACATGCTTCATCTGAGGGAACTGCAAGATCGTACGGGGGGATTCAATGCTTTTATCCCGCTCATGTACCGGAGTTCACACAATGAACTTTCTTCCAGGGGGGAAACAGGTTTTACAGATGTGATGAGGACTTATGCGGTGGCGCGTATCTTTCTCGACAACTTCACTCATATCAAAGCATACTGGCCTATGCTGGGAAAAGAAAAGGCCTCCTTACTGCTTTCATTCGGTGCAGACGATCTGGACGGGACCATTCATGATTCTACCAGAATATACTCCATGGCAGGTGCAGAGGAAAAAAGCCCGCACATGGATTCCCACCAGATTCGCGATCTAATCCTTCAGTCTGGTTTTCAACCTGTTGAGCGAAACAGCCTGTACCAGGCGCTGCATGAAAAACCGGAATAGAATACCCGATTTTCATTTGTAAATCCTTGATTTATAGTGACGAACTATTGAAAATGTGGGATAAACCCTCCGTTGGTGAAAATCTGTATATATTTGTTCCGGAATTAACAAAAGGCTCCATGGTGAAAAAGTGAGCGATATGCAACAGGAGAATTATACCAGTACAGGTTAAACCATCCTGATTCGGCACTTCAAAGGAGCAATAAACCAAACTAAACCAGCAATGGCACTAAAAAAAAAGATTCTTGAACTGAAAAAGAAGCGCGAAGAAGTGCTTCTTGGTGGCGGTGAAAAGGCTATCGAGAAACAGATCGCAATGGGTAAATTGACTGCCCGCGACAGGATACATGCACTTCTTGACGAGGATTCCTTCACTGAGTATGATATGTTTGTGGCGCATGATGCCCGCGATTTCGACATGGAAAAGAAAGTTCTCCATGGTGACGGGGTGATAATCGGCACCGGCACAATTTTCGGATCCCCGGTTTGTGTATTTGCTCAGGACTTTACGGTTGCAGGCGGCTCTCTGGGGGTGATGCACGCCCGTAAAATTACGAAAATCATGGACCATGCGCTCAAGCTCCGCGTTCCGCTTATCGGGATAAACGACTCGGGTGGTGCACGGATTCAGGAGGGGGTAAATTCACTTTCCGGCTACGGCGAAATATTTTTCCGCAACACCCTCAATTCAGGGGTGATTCCACAGATATCGGTAATTCTTGGACCCTGTGCCGGCGGAGCAGTTTATTCTCCGGCACTTACCGATTTTGTTTTTGTGGTTGACAAAATTTCCAAAATGTTTATCACCGGGCCGGAAGTAATCAAGAGTGTTCTTGGTGAGGAAATTTCGCAGGAGGATCTCGGAGGTGCCAGAGTTCATTCGGAGATTACCGGGAATGCACACTTCTTTGCAAACAGTGAGGCGGAATGTTTCGCCCAGATTAAGAAACTGATCTCCCTCGTGCCTGCGAACAATAACAGAAAAGCCAAGCCTTTCCCGGCCAAACCCCCCAAATCGACCTACAATATCGATAAGCTCGTTCCCGGCGATCCTACCCAACCGTATGATGTGCGTGATGTTATCCGGGCTATCGTGGATGATTCTGATTTTCTCGAGATACAGGAGATGTGGGCAGCCAACCTGGTAATCGGTTTTGGACGGATGAATGGCGAAACTGTCGGATTTGTTGCCAATCAACCATTGGTTCTCGCAGGTGTGCTTGATGTGGATTCATCCGACAAAGCCGCCAGGTTTATCAGGTATTGCGATGCATTCAATATTCCCATCGTTACGCTGGTTGACCTGCCGGGCTACCTGCCTGGTGTCGATCAGGAACATGCCGGTGTTATCAGGCATGGTGCCAAAATATTGTATGCATACAGTGAAGCTACTGTGCCCAAGCTTACAGTTATCCTGAGAAAGGCATACGGCGGTGGTTATATTGCCATGGGCTCACGTCACCTGCGTGCTGATTTTGTATTTGCATGGCCTACGGCTGAAATTGCTGTAATGGGTCCCGAGGGGGCCGCGAACATCATTTTCCGGAAAGAGATCATGGAGGCGGCAGACCCCGAGAAAATGCGAAAACAAAAAGTGGAAGAATACAAGGAGAAATTTGCAAACCCCTATGTGGCTGCTTCGAAAGGATATATTGATTCCGTTATCGAGCCTGCAGAAACACGCAAAATTCTGCTCCATGCCATTGATATTTCGAAACAAAAGGGCATTTCCATTCCTGCAAAAAAACATGGAGTTCCTCCGTTCTGAGCCTGCATAGATCCGTTGTACAACAAAAACAAAACTGAAAATGACAAAGGAAAAATCAAGCATACCCTCAGAAACAGGGAAGAATAATCCGGCGGTCATCGATTGTGAAAAAATGAATTGCCGTGAGTTGATTTTGGAGGGAACGGTGTATAAAACCAGCTTCCCGAAAAAATTTGAGATGAAGAAGCAATGGGTTAAGCCGGATCCTGGTAAAATAGAATCCTTCATACCCGGAACTATCCTTAAGGTATTGGTGAAGCCCGGAGATCAGCTGAAAGCCGGAGATGATATGCTGATCCTGGAAGCTATGAAGATGCAAAACCGGGTAAAGGCAATTACGGATGTGAAAGTGAAAAAGGTGCACGTAAAGGAGGGTGATAAAATACCGAAAGGGTTTTTGATGCTCGAGCTTACCTGATTCCCCTTACAAAGATAAAGGCAGCCGGTGATTATCCGGCTTTTTTTTTTTTAAATTAATGCAATTATGGATGCATCCCTTTGGGGTCAAGGCAAACCTGGCAGTTATCCCAGTGCTGCTTCCGGTCGATATCATCTTTGAACAGGCCATAGAGTGCAGATCCACTGCCTGACATAGAGGCATAAAGGGCCCCGGCCTTGTAGAGCTCCGTCTTGATACGTGCAATTTCAGGATGGCCTGCAAAGACAGTTTGTTCAAAATCATTTATCACTTTGTCTTTCCAGTTTTCGACCGGAGTACTGATGAGTTTTTCCAGGCTTTCGGCAGGTTTCATCGGTTTAACCCCTGCATAGGCCTCACGCGTTGATACATGAACAGGAGGAACCACCAGCAGGATGTGATAATCCTTAAGGGAGAGCTTCACCGGTTGCATGATTTCGCCTCTTCCGGTTGCCAGACAAGGGAGTCCCTTTATAAAAAAGGCACAATCACTCCCTAACCTTTCCGCATAATTTTCCAGACGGGCATCCGGCAAACCGAGCTCACAAAAACGATTGATGAGTCGCAATGTAAATGCTGCATCGGAAGAACCTCCGCCAAGTCCGGCACCGGCCGGCACAATCTTGTGCAGGAAAATCTCCAGCGGGGGAAGTCTGAAGTCTTCCGATAACAATTGATAGGCTTTCATGCAAAGGTTATCTGCTGCATCACCATCGAGTGCCAGCCCGCTTAAATGCAGCCGGGGTGAATCTGTTTCAGGTCCGATCTCCAGGATATCAGTCCAGGTTACCGGATAAAAAATAGTCTCCAATTCATGGAATCCGTCTTCCCGTTTTCGGATTACACGCAAACCAATATTTATTTTTACGTGCGGAAATACAACCATCGTTCTTTCAAATAAAATTTATTTCGGTTTGCGGAATACCGTTCCCGGGTTTTGCTATGCTCTAATGCGATTCCATCCAAAATTACTAATTTGTATGTCTTTTGTTGTAACCAGCCGGCATTTAGGTCCCGGGATTCGCCTTGCTACCAGCCAAAGGTATTAACTAATTTTTTTTCGATTAAATGCGGCTGGAGGTCCTGTTTTGAGCGAGTTTTATCAGTTATTAACAGCTGTTCATTTCTGTTCGAAAACTATCTGATAAAAACATCGGGCAGGAAGTGGGAGGGGGCAGGCGGGATTCCCTACCTTTGCATTATTAAACAAGTGCATATGGCCACCAGGCAACCCCGAAACCAGCCACAAAGACCAGAGACAACTCCTTCGGAGATAGGCAAAATGCCCCCTCAATCATTGGAGCTGGAAGAAGCCATTCTGGGAGCAATCATGCTCGAAAAGCATGCACTGCTAACAGTTATTGATCTTCTGAAACCTGAGAGTTTTTACAAGGATGCCCACCAGAAATTTTTGGAGCTATTCTCCAGTTGTCCCGCGATGAGAAACCCATCCCGATATACTCCCTGGAGTACGGAGGAACTGCGGGCCACCCGGATACTGGAAGAGGTGGGTGGACCTGCCTATATCAGTCAGCTCACCTCCAGGATTGCTTCCTCAGCTCACATTGAATACCATGCCAGGATAGTTGCACAGAAATTCATTCAGCGCGAGCTGATAAGAGCCTCATCCGAAATACAAAAGCAGGCATACGATGAAAGCATTGATGTGCATGATCTGCTCGAGTTTTCTGAGAAACAGTTGTTTGACATAGCCACGGGGAATATTAAAAAGGAATCGCTGCCTATCAGTTCCCTTATAACAGAAGCCATTAAACGTATTGAGGAGGCCGGGAAGCGGGAAGATAACCTTTCCGGTGTGCCATCAGGCTTTACTAAGCTGGACCGTGTTACCTCCGGGTGGCAGAGATCCGACCTGGTAATTATTGCTGCCCGTCCATCCATGGGGAAAACGGCTTTTGTCCTCTCCATGTCGAGAAATATGGCATTGGATCACAAACGTCCTATTGCCATCTTCTCCCTTGAAATGGCCTCCGTGCAATTAGTGAACAGGTTAATCGTGAGTGAGACCGAACTCCCCTCCGAACGGATCAGAAACGGAAAACTTTCACCTGAAGAATGGAAACAACTCGACAGTAAGATACGCGATCTGGTAACCGCCCCGATTTACATCGATGATACACCCGCTATTTCCATTTACGAGTTGCGTGCAAAATGCCGTCGTCTTAAGATGCAGCATGATATTCAACTTATTATCATCGATTACCTGCAGCTCATGACTGCACCTGTAGATAATAAGGGTAGCCGTGAACAGGAGGTGAGCAATATCAGCCGGTCCCTGAAAGCCCTGGCCAAGGAACTGGATGTGCCTGTTATTGCCCTGTCACAGTTAAACCGGTCAGTGGAAACCCGTTCAGGAAATAAACGGCCCCAACTTTCTGACTTGCGTGAATCAGGTGCCATCGAGCAGGATGCCGATATCGTGATCTTTATTCACCGACCCGAGAAATACGGATTGTTTGAAGATATCGACGGCAATTCAACAAAGGGTATAGCTGAGATTATTATTGCCAAGCATCGTAACGGCGCTACTTCGGATGTTCAGCTGCGGTTCAGGGAAGACCTGGCCAAATTTGAAGACCTGGATGCCTTTGCACCCATTGCGGGTGAATTTCTCCCCGGATCCGGTGCTATAACCATTGGCAGCAGGATGAACCAGGAGGTGGATGAACGAAACAAACCATTCAGTCTCAACCGGAATGAGCGTTTCGACGAGGAAACCCCTTTCTGAGTAATAAGCGACTTATTTACAGTATGTTGCGCAACTCCGCCAGGCTTCTGATCTCATAACTCACGGCTTCATGATGCACCAGTCCGCCAGGATTATAGTATACCTGGTCAATCCCATAATTCCGGGCACCCATCACATCCACTTCGAGGTCATCTCCAATCATCAGGCTTTCTGTCTTACGCGCCTGTACCGAAGTTAACGCAAAGTGAAAAATGGCTGATGATGGCTTGGTTTCGCCTGCCATATCGGAGGTGAAAACCTTTTTAAAAAAGGGCGAAAGTCCCGATTCTTTCAGTTTTATGAGCTGAACCTCCGTAAAACCGTTGGTGATGATATAAAGCTCGTATTTTTCGGATAGCTCGGCAATAACATCCTTTGCATCAGGTACAAGTGCCTTTTTTTGCGGGGCAACCCGCAGGTAATCGTCATTCATTCTGGAGGCCAGTTTCTCATCCTGGATCCCATATTCCTCAAATACCCGCTTAAACCGTTCGGTACGCAAAAAATCCTTGGATATATTGAACCGGCGGTATTCCCCCCATAAATGCTCATTGTGCAAATTGAACAACCTGAAGAAATGATCGGGATCCACCTCTTTCCCGGGGAGATAAGAAGGCAGAAGATCCCGGAATGCCTCCCTTGAATTGGCGTCATAGTCCCACAGGGTGCGGTCAAGATCAAAGAACAAATGCCTGTATTGCTTGCGATGTACCTTCTGCATGCGCAAAATTAACAATTTTGGGTATCTTCGTCCCCGAAAAACAGACTGAGAATAAAACTGTAAGAGATTGGAATTCAGCGATTTTAATTTTCACCCAACCGTCATGGATGCTGTTGACGGAATGGGTTACCGGCAGCCAACCCCGGTTCAGGAGGCAACCATTCCCATAATAAATGCCGGAAAAGATGTTATTGCCTGTGCACAGACCGGCACCGGGAAGACGGCAGCCTACCTGCTGCCTCTTCTGAACAGGATGATGGTAAACGATGAACTGGGGAAGGGAATCAAGGTTCTGGTAATAGTTCCGACCAGAGAACTTGCAATGCAGATTGACCAGCAATTACAAGGGATGGCTTATTTTGCGGGCATCAGTTCCATTACCATATACGGAGGGGGTGATGCAGTTGGATGGGACATACAGAAAAAAGCCATTCTTCATGGGGCAGATATCATTATTGCCACACCGGGCAGATTCATCTCTCACATCAGCCTGGGGTATGTAGACCTGTCAGCAGTGAGTTACCTGGTTCTTGATGAGGCAGATAAGATGCTGGACATGGGCTTTTATGATGATATCATGAAGATCATCAGTAATATCCCTTCAAACCGTCAAACACTGCTCCTTTCTGCCACCATGCCCGAAAGGATCCGCGGCCTGGCAAAGAAAATCATGAATGACCCGCAGGAGATTGCAATTGCAGTTTCGAAACCTGCCGAAGGAATTTTACAGGCTGCCTATATGGCTGAAGAAGATCAGAAAGTACCACTGATCATGTCACTATTGCAGGGCAAGGATCTTCAGTCGGTGGTTATATTCTGCTCCACCAAGAAGGATACCCGTACCCTTGAGAAGGAATTGAAAAAAATCGGATTGGCTGCCAGGGCCATTCATTCAGATCTGGAGCAGGCAGAGAGGGAAGAGGCCATGCGGGAATTCAAAAACCGGAAATTCCAGATAATGGTCGCAACAGATATCCTCTCGAGGGGGATTGATATTGATGCCATCGACCTGGTGTTGAATTATAATGTGCCTTCTGATGCAGAAGATTATATTCACCGGATTGGAAGAACTGCACGGGCAGATGCAGAAGGAGTTGCCATTACCCTCGTAAGCCGGCACGACCGGTTTAAATTCCAGCGCATTGAGCACTTCCTGAAAAAGGAGATTTTTCGGATTCCCCTGCCCGAAGGCGTTTAAGGATGCCTTATCCTCCCCCGGACTATTCTTCTTTGCCTCCTGTTGATAAGATCGGAATATCCAACCGGGGCAGGGAATAATATTTATTTATCTTCATTCCATAATTCAGACCACTTAAACCCCTGCTGGTTATATACCATCTGAAGGTTAGAAATATGGATTTTCTTTATTTTTTTCTGGGCGTCGTAACAGGAGGATTGATCCTCTGGGGATTCCTGCATTCCCGCACTGCAGTTTCCGAAGCCTCCCTGGCTGAAAAGGACAAACTGTTGCGGGAGATATCCCAGGAAAGCCAGGCCCGGCTTGCCGGCAAGGAACGTGAGATTGTTGAACTTACTGCCATGCATTCTGCAGCCCAGGCAGACCTTAAAAACCTGGAACAGAAGCTTCTCGAACAAAAGCAGCAATTGGAGGAAACCCAGAAGCAAATGAGTCTTCAGTTTGAAAGCCTTGCAAACAGGATACTCGAGGAGAAAACGCAGAAATTTACCGATCAGAACAAAACCAGGCTGGAGGAGATTCTGAAACCATTGGGGGAGAAAATCAAAGATTTCCGCGACAAAGTAGAACTTATCTATGGGGATGAGAACAGGCAAAGGTTTCATCTGGGCAAGGAAATTGAGAAACTGATGCAGTTGAACCAGGTACTGGGTGATGAGGCTAAAAATCTAACCAGGGCACTGAAGGGAGAATCCAAAACCCAGGGAAACTGGGGCGAAATGATCCTCGAAAATATCCTGGAAAAATCCGGTCTGGTGAAAAACCGGGAATATGAAGTCCAGGCCTCATTTACAGGCGAAGATGGAAAACGTATGCAGCCGGATATCCTGGTAAGATATCCCGGAAATCGTACCGTAGTAATTGATTCCAAGGTATCGCTGACTGCCTATGAGCGCTTTGCAACTGCAGAAGACCCCGGGGAACAGGAAAAGGCTGCCAAAGACCACCTCCTTTCAGTTAAGAAACACATCCAGGAACTGGGGCAGAAAAATTATGAGAATATCTACCATATCCGGAGCCTCGATTTTGTAATGCTGTTTCTCCCGGTTGAACCTGCCTATTATCTGGCACTGCAGGCCGATCCTGCACTCTGGCATTATGCCTATGAGAGGAGAATACTGCTGATGAGCCCAACGAACCTGCTCGCAGCCCTGAAAATGATAGAAAGTCTCTGGCGGATAGAGAATCAGAATGAAAATGCACTTGAAATTGCGCGCCAAAGTGGCGATATGCTCGATAAATTCGTTAGCTTTGTTGAAGACCTGAAAAAGGTGGGCAGTAAAATTGATGATGCCCACAATACCTGGGATGAGGCTATGAGAAAATTATCTTCCGGGAAAGGAAACCTGGTAAATCGTGCCCGACGCATTCAGGAACTGGGTACAAAAAGCAAAAAACAACTTCCTTTGGGAACCGGAAGTTTCGAAGAACCCGGGGAAGAGGAGACGCCGGAATCATCAGAATAACCTTGGTTCCTGTATCGTGTTATTTGCTTTTTCTTAGTAAATGATGAGGTTTTTAGAAGATAACCTGTAAACCTGCTGAATGGAACAACAAAATTACAACAAAGAGAAGCTTAACCTGCTGTTTGTTATCCTTGCCTCTTTCCTGATTGGGAATGCCTTGTTAGCCGAACTCATCGGATCCAAGATGTTTTCGGTAAATAAGTTGCTGGGTATTCCTCCCGAAGGTCTTTCGGTTTCCGGAGTTCATTTTTTTGGATTTCAAATGAACATGAGTATTGGAATACTGATGTGGCCCCTCGTATTTATTCTCTCCGACCTGGTAAATGAATATTTCGGCAAAACTGGCGTAAAGAGGATCAGTATCCTGGCAGCCGTTCTCATTGCCTATACCTCCGTTATTTTACTTTCTGCTGCCAAACTCCCGCCTGCCGATTTCTGGTTGAACCTCAATAATACCGACCCGGATGGCAACCCCTTGAATATCAACCATGCATGGACCATGATTTTCCGGCAGAGTGTGGGGATCATTGTGGGGTCCATCACCGCCTTTCTGATCGGTCAGTTAATCGATGCCTATACCTTTCACTGGCTGAGAGGTATTACAGGACATAAAGCCCTCTGGTTAAGGGCAACCGGTTCAACAATCGTTTCACAGTTAATCGACAGTTTTGTAATCCTTTTCATTGCTTTTTTTATTCTTGGAAACTGGAACATGAAGCAGGTCTTTGAAGTTGGCCTGATGCAATACCTTTATAAAATTTCTTTCGCAATTATTCTTACTCCCCTCATTTACCTCATTCATTTTATTATCGACAAATACCTAGGAAAACATGAATCGGAGGAGATAATCGAACAAACTGACAAGAACTGGTGATCTCCAGGTTGTGAGAAATTAAAATCCCGTCCTGCGCTGACCCGGTATTTTTTGCAGAACGGGATTTGTCGGACCGAAGTCCTATATGTAGATGAATCTTTTACCTGGCTGATGCAATGTTCCAGCTGGCAGTGTTTACCATCCAATCCTCCATGCTTTCTTCTTCTTCACCGGTTGCAGTTGTCTCCACGGTGAAGGGTTCATTCATCCAGCTTTCCAGCACATAGTCCTGTTCTATCGTTTGGTCGGCAGCTACATCCCAGCTCAGCGGATCAACCATCCAGTTTTCAACTTCACTCTGAACCGGTTCGTTCACTACTTCAATTCTTGCTGTAGAAACAGGACTCAGGTTCCATTCCCTGATCCCAGCTTTGATCTGCTCGAAACGGCTTCCCAGACTGGTAAGCATGGTTTGATGAAATACCCTGTAATTGATGAGGATGAATCCCTGGTCCTGTGTGTGCGTATTGACTGTATGAACCTCAGGATGGTAGGAGAGAAGTGTGGGCTTAATGTTTTGTGCATTCATTCCGGTCGTAATTCCTGCAAAAAGAATAATGCCGGTAAGTGCAGCGAAGAGTGTGTTTTTACGTGCGGTGGTTTTCATTTTTTGGTCCTCCTGTTTTGTTCTGTTTGTTGTGTTGGGTGTTGTACTCCCCATCTTACAGGATCTGTGCCAAAAATTGTAAATAATTGAATAGCAAACGAATACAGGAACGCTTATGTGTTTGAAGCATCCTTATTTTGAACGGAATTGCAACAGGGGTTGTTCGAAAACGGACGGTCAGGATACTTTTCCTTCAACAACCAGAACAAACTCGCCCCTGGCAGGATGACCGGCATACCAGTTCGCAAGTTCAGCGAGGCTGCCACGCCTCGTCTCTTCGAATTTTTTACTAAGTTCCCGGGACACGGAAGCCTGCCTTGACTCTCCCAAATGCCGTGCAAGGTCTTCCAGGGTTTTCAGAATCCGGAAGGGGGACTCGTAAAATACCATGGTACGGGGTTCCATTTCCAGCAGTTTCAGCCTGGTTTGCCTGCCTTTTTTTTGGGGAAGAAAGCCTTCAAAACAAAAGCGGTCGCAGGGAATCCCGCTGTTCACAAGGGCCGGTACAAAGGCAGTGGGACCCGGAAGTGATTCAACCTGTATATCTGACGTGGGCTCTCACCAGAGGAATCCGGATCCGAGATACCAGGTGTTCCTGCATCTGAAATAAGGAGCAATGGTTTTCACCGGCTTCGAGTCGCTGCAGAATTCGCTCCAGGCTGGCATGTTCGTTAAACTTGTGATGTGAGAGAAGCGGTTTCCTGATTTCAAAATGCTTCAACAGGATGGAAGAAGTTCTTGTATCCTCTGACTTAAGTATCAGGTCTGATTCATTCAAGACGCGTATCGCCGGAGCGTAATATCCTCCAGGTTTCAATGGGGGTAGGTACCAGAATGAGTTTTCCCATGGGTTACTGAGTGCCTTCTTCTTACGATTTCTTTAAATTTTTGCACTACAGGGATCTTTTTCATCCCAGTTGAATCCTTCTGCAAATGCCGCAGGGCCTCATCCAGGTTTTGGAAGGCATCCAGTTTTTCGACAGTTTCCTTATACAATTGTCCGTTGTTGCGGAATAGTTCCTTTATATACAGGAATTTGTCGTTTATACCAATGGCTTTTTCAATATTTTCAATGGGTTTGGCCTGCGGTGGAAGAAGGGTCCTGTCTGCCTGCCTGGACTTTCTCAGCCAGTTCATCATGAACAAATTTGCGGCTGCTACGTAGTTTTTCTCCGATCACCTCTCCGGTCCTGTTCCCATCGGAGGATTCTTTAGCAGGTATTTCTGTATTTTTGCATGGGTCGCTTCCTTGAGCGGTTCCTGTTTTTGGGTTTTCAATAGTGGACTATCTTCCTTCGCTGCTATATTTTTACCGGAAGGAACCTCCTTCTTTCCTGTTTTTTCTTCATTAGTGCGGGAGTGATGCCAGTTTCTGTCTTCATCCTTAATAGCTTGAATCTGATCGGGAACAACCGGTTGGGTTATCCCGGATTTGCTTTCAGCAGGAGAGGTAAGGGCTTCATAGGTAGCCAGGAGCTTCGATTTAAGGAGTTCAGCATCAAGTGTGCTCATGGTGCCCGAATGTTCCACCTGCTGCAGAACTGACCTGAATTCGTCCCAGGCTGCCCTGATCTTTTCGATCCTCAATTTCTCCATAGTCCCCGGTCCTTTAGTTTTTTGTTTATTTTTGTAAAAGTAAGGATTATTTAAGGATATTCTTCCCGGATGATGGTTGAAAAAACTCCGCATGTATTGCGTGCTATGGGCTATTCCGAAGGGTTTATCCGGAAATGGTTCGATGGGAGCGGAATTGAATTATTCAGATTGAATGCTTTTGGAGTTAATGATTCGGAACAATGTCCATGAAATTTTCCCCTGAAGACATAGCGCTCATTACAAAAGGAACGCTTGTGGGAGCGGCATCTTCCCTTATCGGGGAAATCTTTACTGACAGCAGAACGCTGCCTCTCTCACCCGGCGATTCCATGTTTGTAGCACTCCAGGGCCCAAGGCATGATGGGCATCAATACATCAGTGACTTGTACCATGCGGGAATTAGACTATTTATGGTTTCGCACATCCCGGAAGATGTCAGGGATGCGAAGGAAGCCGGTTTTATTGTTGTCAGGGATTGCCTGAAGGCAATGCAGCAACTTGCCGCCTACCATCGATCGCTTTTTCATTTTCCTGTGATAGGTATAACGGGCAGCAATGGGAAAACCATTGTAAAGGAATGGATCTTTCAATTGCTTCAATCCTTGCGGGAAGTTGTAAAAAGTCCCCGCAGCTATAATTCACAGGTCGGCGTACCGCTGTCTCTTTTTCAGTTAAGACCGGATCACGAGATAGCGCTCATTGAGGCAGGTATCTCTTACCCCGGGGAAATGAGCATCCTTGAGGAATTGATCCAGCCTGGCATTGGAATTATAACTAACATCGGAGAGGCTCACCAGGAGAATTTCACTGACCTTCACGAAAAAGTTCGTGAGAAGCTGATTCTGTTCCGGCGTTCTTCCACACTCCTTTATTGCAAAGATCAGAAGATCGTTCATGAAGAAATTCAAAAGGCATTCTCAGGAAAAGGACCACGCCTGCTATCATGGTCGTTTTCGCCGGGTGCCGACCTTGAGATCACAGGATGTAAGTTGCTGGATGGGAAAACTCAGTTAGAAGCCAGGTGGAAGGATGAACCAATCGAATTGGAAATCCCGTTTACTGACAAAGCTTCCATTGAGAATTGCATCCATTGCCTGTTGTTGTATCTTTTTCTCGGGATCGATAAACTGGCAGGACTGGAGCCCTTTTCACACCTGAGCCCGGTGGCCATGCGCATGGAACTTAAAACCGGGATCAACGGCTGTACGCTCATTAACGACAGTTATAGTTCCGACATGGTTTCCTTGGGGATCGCACTCGATTTTTTACAGCGCCAGCCTCAAAATCCTGTAAAGACCCTAATTCTTTCGGATATTCTGCAGTCGGGAAAAGAAAATGATGAACTATACCAGGAGGTGGGAATGCTTCTGCTCGCAAAGGGTGTTGGCCGGTTTATCGGAATCGGTCCGGCCCTCAAGGCATGCCGGCAATATTTCCAGCCAGAATCGATTTTTTTCGATTCAACCGATGAATTTATCCGTGAATTTCCTTCACTCTCATTCCGAGATGAAGCGATCCTTTTAAAGGGTGCCCGTGTGTTTGGTTTCGAGCGGATCACCGAATTACTGGAGCAAAAAAGACATCAAACCCGACTGGAGATCAACCTGCAGTCCATGGTCCATAACCTCAATTTTTTCAGATCACTCCTGCAGCCCGGCACCCGGGTAATGGGGATGGTAAAAGCACTTTCGTACGGAAGTGGTACCTATGAAATTGCCAACCTGCTTCAGTATCATAAGGTGGATTATCTGGCAGTGGCAGTGGCCGATGAAGGAATAGCTCTTAGGCATGCAGGTATCCAACTCCCCATGATGGTGATGAGCCCGGAACCTTCCAGCTTCGACGCTATGGTCCGTTTCAATCTGGAACCGGAGTTGTACAGTCTGCCCTTGCTTCGCAGGTTTATTCATTTTGCCCTGAAGGCTGGATTGAAACAATACCCGGTGCATCTGAAACTGGATACCGGAATGCACAGGTTAGGATTTTCCATGGAAGAAATTCCTGGCCTGCTTGAGATTTTGGGCACCAACAGGGAAATTCATGTGCGGTCGGTATTCTCACATCTGGCTGGTAGCGAGGACCCCGACCTGGACGGGTTTACCAGAGAACAGATCGATTTGTTTATCCGCCTCAGCAAACAAATCATTCAGGTTACAGGGTATCCTGTGTTAAGACATATCCTTAATTCTGCAGGAATTGAACGATTCCCCGATGCACAACTGGATATGGTACGATTGGGCATAGGGCTTTACGGGATAAGCACGGTAAACCAATCGAAACTGTTACAGGTAGGAACTTTACGAAGCATCATAACTCAGGTGAAAGCACTGAATCCGGGGGATACCGTTGGATACAACCGCAAAGGCCTGATTGTTGAGCGTTCACGAATCGCTGTTGTGCCAATTGGTTATGCCGACGGATTAAACCGGAAATTGGGAAATGGAAATGGCTGTTTTCTCATTAAAGGCAAATATGCTCCCATTGTGGGCAACATTTGTATGGATATGTGTATGATAAATGTTACAGGCATGGATGTGAAGGAAGGAGATGAAGTAATTATATTTGGAGAGGGACTGTCGGTTACCCGTCTGGCAGATCAGTTGGGAACGATTCCTTACGAGGTGCTTACGGGAATTTCATCGAGAGTAAAACGAGTTTATTACCAGGAGTGATGCCACTGATTTCTGCTGCCATAATTACCTTTAACGAGGAACGAAACATTGAACGTTGCCTGGTTTCACTGCAGGGTGTTGCCGATGACGTCGTAGTGGTCGATTCCTTTTCGACAGATCGCACCGAGGAGATCTGTTTAAAACACGGAGCACGCTTTATCCGGCATAAGTTTGAAGGGCATATTGAACAGAAGAACTTCGCCATATCGCAGGCCAGGTACCCGCATATCCTGTCACTCGATGCTGATGAGGCGCTTTCACCGGAATTGAAAGAATCCATACTGAAAGTTAAGGAAAATTGGAACTATGACGGGTATGTATTCAACAGGCTTACCAATTATTGCGGGAAATGGATACGTCATGCAAGCTGGTATCCTGCCCGAAAACTGAGGCTGTTCGATTCGCGTAAGGGTAAGTGGGGAGGTATGAACCCGCACGACCGATACATCCTGGCGAAGAATTCATCCACCGGGTTCCTGAAAGGTGACCTTTTACACTTTTCTTATTACAATATCAGGGAACACATCGACCAGATAAACCGGTTTTCCGATATACTCGCCCGGTCCTATCTGGCCAACAATAAGAGTGCATCCTACTTCACAATTATTTTTCACCCCGTTTGGCGAGGGTTTCGCGATTATGTTCTGAAAGCCGGATTCCTGGATGGATTCTTCGGTCTTGTTATCAGTATGAACTCGGCTCACGAAACCTTCCTCAAATATTCCAAGCTACGCAGGCTTATAATTGAAAAACGCATGATGGAGAAGGATACCATCTGTTTTTTCAACTCTGCAGATGCCTGGGGTGGAGGTGAAAAGTGGCACTACGACATGGCTTCACGCTTTCATGCACAGAACTATAAGATACTGCTTGTAACCCGCCAGGGCAGTAACCTTCAGCAACGGGGTGCGGCGGCAGGATTGCACCAGCAAACCATGAGGATTTCCAACCTGAGCTTTCTCAATCCGGTGAAGATTTATATGATCAGCCGGTTGTTGAAAAAGGAACATATCAGATCCATCATTATCAACCTGCCTTCTGACCTGAAAACAGCCGGAGTGGCAGCCCACTTTGCAGAAGTGCCGCAAATCATATACCGGCGCGGCTCCGCAATTCCCATCCGGAACTCATTTTTTAACCGAACCCTGTTCAGAAGAGTAATCACCGATGTAATTGCTAACTCCGAAGAAACCCGGAGAACCATTCTGGTGAATAACGCCCGACTCATAAATCCTGGCAAGATACAGGTGATTTATAATGGAATCAGCCTGGATAATTATGATTCCACACCCTCTGAGACCCTGTTTGAGAAAAGAGATGGGGAAATAATCATCGGGAATGCCGGACGTCTGGAGTGGGAAAAGGGGCAGAGGAAACTTATTGATCTCGCTTCGCAACTGAAAAAGTCCGGTTACCGGTTCAAGGTTCTTATTGCCGGGGAAGGAAGTCTGAAAAATGAATTACTGGCTTATGCATCACGACTGGGTGTTGAAGAAGAGGTGAAGATCCTTGGCTTTGTAGACAACATCAAAGCATTCATGGAATCAATAGATATATTCTGTCTCACCTCGCATTGGGAGGGCTTCGGGTATGTCCTCATTGAGGCCATGGCATGCCGCAAACCCGTGGTGGCTTTCGATGTAAGGAGTACCAGGGAAATAATTGTCCATGGTCAGACAGGCTTCCTGGTTGATCAGGATAATATTGAACTGTTGACAGCCAGGGTGGGGGAGATGATAAAAGACCAAACCCTTCGTACCCGGATGGGAGAGCAGGGCAGGAAACGTGTGGAATCCGTTTTTGAATTGGAGGAAGGCTTTCTGAAAGTCAAGGAATTAATAGACCGGCGTGAGTTTCTTCCTTATTGATTCAGCAGGGGTTATCCAAGTTCACTGATCCGTTCGAGTTTTGTAAGATCCAGAATCTTGATTTTCCTGCCATCGATCGCAATGACTCCCTCACTAGCAAAGGTGGAAAGTGTGCGGATAGCATTCGAGGTGGTCATATTGGACAGGTTGGCCACATCTTCTCGCGACAGGTAAACCTTGATGGTTGCCCCATCGTTTTCGAACCCGTAAGTCTCCTTCAAAAACACAAGCGATTCAGCCAGCCTGCCCCGGATATGCTTCTGGGTAAGAGTAACCGTGCGGTCCAGCGAAAAACCAAGTTCGGTCGCAAATGCCTTTATGATACTTAGTGAGAAATCAGGATTCTGACGCAATATCTTGTAAATCAATTCTTTTTCGATGGTGCAGGTGGTAGAGTCCTCTATAGCAACAGCCATGGCGTGATGGTATTCCTCGGCAAACAAGGCACGATAACCAATAAATCCTACCGGTTTTGCAAGACGTACTATCTGTTCACGACCCCCTACGCCCTCCTTGAAAACCTTCACTTTCCCCTCTGCCAGGCAGATCAGCCCTGAAGGCTTGTCTCCTTCCTTGAATATGATCTCCCCCTTTTTGTAAGAAGTAATAATCAGGCTCTTCTTCAGCAACTCCTTCTCTTTGGGCGTGAGTACAGCAAAAACAGATTTCGGGTTGTCGATGCAGTTTTCCGATTCAACGACTTTTTGTTGCATGCTAGAATTTCAAAAAAATGTTAAACAACATACAAAGGTATAAAATTTGACAAATATTAAATTAAAAAATCGAAAACTGCCTAATATTCATCATGGTTCGGGTAAAATGATCCTAAAATGCCAAAAATAGTCCTGAGGGGAGAAAAAAATGATTAGTAGCGGGCTACGATAGGCATTTTTCGTCCGGGACCGAATGATTTTCTCGAAATCCTGAGAATTGGGGGGGTCTGGTAACGTTTGTATTCATTCTTATTAACAAGACCAAGCACTTTTAGGACCAGTTCTTCGTCAAATCCGTTTTCAATAATGTCCTCCGGTGAGCGGAATTCTTCGATATAATGGAATAGAATCTGGTCCAGAATGGGGTAATCCGGCAGGGAGTCGCTGTCTTTCTGGTTTGGTCGCAGTTCTGCCGAGGGTGGTTTGGTGAGGGTATTAACCGGAATCACTTCCGCCGGGGCATTGATAAAATTACAAACCTGGTAAACCTGTGTTTTATATACATCTCCCAGCACCGACAGCCCACCCGCCATATCCCCGTATAGAGTGCCATAGCCGACGGCTGCCTCGCTTTTATTGGAGGTATTGAGGAGGATATGCCCGAATTTATTGGAATAGGCCATGAGAATATTTCCCCTGATTCTTGCCTGAATATTCTCTTCCGCAAGATTCTCAGGCAGATTCTGGAACAGTGGGTGCATCGATTTCCTGAAGGCTTCGAAAATGGGTTCTATGGAAATAATATGGTAATTAATTCCGAGTCTTTCAGCCAGTTCTACTGCGTCATTTACCGAATGATCCGATGAGTAGCGCGATGGCATCAGGATAGCATCAACATTATCGGCGCCAAGAGCCCGGGCAGCCAATACCAGGGTAAGTGCCGAATCAACACCCCCGGAGAGACCAACTACAGCCCGCATGAGTCCCATCTTCCCAAAATAGTCCCTTATTCCCAGAATAAGTGCCTCATGAATCTTTTCAGGGATACCTGCTTGTGGTCTGGCAGAAGTGGGCATAGCAGCAATGGCTTCCAGTTCCACCACCTGTACGTCCTCTTCGAATGTTGAAAGTTCCAGGGCAATTTCCCCATCGGGCTTAACCACCATGGAACCTCCGTCAAAAATCAGTTCGGTTTGCGCTCCCACCTGGTTGACATAGATTACCGGAAGGCTCAGCTTACGGGCATGATCGGTAAAGATGTTCTTTTTAACCTCTTCGTGCTTAACTGAAAATGGGGAGGCAGCAATATTAATGACCAGGTCAGGACCCAGCTTTTGCAATTCATCCATCGGGGAGACCACATACAATTGTTCCCGTCCAAGGGCATTCACACTGGGTTGGTTGTCCCAGAGGTCCTCACAAATGGTAATTGCCAGGTTTTTGCCTTTGAATTCAATGAGTTGGAATTGGTTGTTCGATTCAAAATACCGGTATTCGTCAAATATATCATAGGTGGGAAGGAGAGTCTTGTGCACAGTTGCTTTCACCTCACCCTCATAAATAAAACAGGCAGAATTAAAAAGACTTTTTCCTGCGGGGTTGTGATTAATGGTTGGTGTGCCGATAATAACGGCTACATCAGTACAAATTTTTGCCAGGCTCTGCACGGCACGCTCGCATTTATCAACAAACCACTTGTATTCCAGAAGATCCAGCGGAGGGTAACCACATACAGACAACTCCGAGAAAATTACAAGGTCCACCCCCTTTTCCCTGGCATTCCGTATTTCGAATGCCATTTTATTAATGTTATCGGAGAAATTACCAATATGATAATTCAGCTGGGCAAGCGCTATTTTCATGGATGGATCTTTTACCCTTGCAAACCTACTTGAAATTTGCGTAATTTGAACCCTTCCCTAAAAAAATGACTGAACCCGCCGGGACGAGGTCACCGGGGTTTAAGGTTATAAAAACAGATCTGGAGATGAAACGAAGAGAATTGATTTTTTTGTTCCTCGCATTGGTGGTGCTGGTTTCATGCACAGACCATTCGAAGAAAAACATACCCCCTGATAACAAGGTTTCAATTGAGATTCTGCGTTTTGAACAAGACCTCTTCAGGCTCCCTGCCGATCGTAAGGACATGATGGCCGGAATTGACAGCCTGTCCGGCAAGTACGGGGAGTTTCTGTCAATTTTCAATGCAGCAGTGCTGAAGGTACCGGATATCACTGACCCGCTCTACCCGGATGTACTCGATGCATATCTTGCAGACCGGAGCATCAATACCATCAGGTTGGCCTGTGACAGTGTATTCAGAAATCTGAATCCATTTCAGGAGGAATTGTCGGAGGCATTTTCTTATTATCACATGGAGTTCCCTGAAAAATCTGTTCCGAGAGTAGTCACTTTTATTTCCGGACTAAACCAGAGTTTTATCAGTTCCGACAGTCTGCTGGGAATCGCACTGGATAAATATCTCGGGCTGAATCATCCCATCTATGGTCAGGCTTTTCTTCCCCTGTATCAAAGGCGCAGTATGATTGCTGACCGAATGGTTCCCGACTGCATGCGGGCATGGGCACTCACTGAATTCCCGGCCGGTGATTCGGTAAGAAATATCCTCGATCATATTCTGTATGAAGGCAGAATACTGTATTTCCAGGAACAACTAATTCCCGGGATCGAAGATTCTCTCCTCTGTGGATTTTCAAAAGAACAGATGAACTGGTGCAAGGCTTATGAAAACCGGATGTGGACCTACCTGGTAGAAAAAAAGGTCATTTTTCAGACGGATGCTTTTTCAATTGCCAAATTTGTACAGGACGGTCCCTTCACCAAGGATTTCTCCAATGAATCACCTGCCCGGGCTGCAGTCTGGATTGGTTATCGGATTGTCAGTTCATATATGAAACGCCACCCTGATCTGTCGTTGCAGCAACTGATGGAAATTCAGAACCTTTATAGTTTGCTGGAGGGTTCAGGGTATAATCCATGAGTGATTTTATGGCAAAAAAAAGAGGCTTTCCTGAAAGGAAAGGCCTCTGTTTTTTTATTGCGTTTTTGCCTGTTATGCGGGATGGATAGCTTCAACAGGGCACACATCAGCGCATGCACCACAATCAGTACAAACTTCAGGATCGATTTTGTAAATGTCTCCGGAGGAGATAGCTTCTACCGGACACTCATCGATGCATGTACCACATGCAGTACAATCTTCACTAATTTTGTAAGCCATGACAACAAAGTTTAGTTTAACGGTGCAAAAATAACTAAAATCTCAAACCGGGAGCAGTGAGCCCGTTTTTTTTAATTAAAATATTTATTATCAGTCCTTTGAAATAAATTTCCAGGCAATCCAGGCCATGGTAGCCATTCCTGTTTGGAGGGCAGTTTCATCGATATCGAAGGTGGAGGTATGCAGGGCCTTAACGGAATGTGAATGACTGTTTTTTACTCCCAGGCGGTAAAATACAGCCGGGTATTGTTGGGTGAAGTATGCGAAGTCTTCGGCTGTCATGCGCAGATCCTGAGGAACAACCGCCTCGTTCCCAAGAAGGTCCCGGGCAGCTGTTTCCGCGAAAATGGTAGCCTCCGGATTATTTACGAGTACAGGATATCCTTCCCTGATGGTGCATTCACAGGTGGCCCCGGTTGATGATGCAGTAGATTCCGCAATTTGCCTTATTAATTGATGTGCCTCCCTTCGCCAGACCTCATCCAGGGTGCGGAATGTCCCCTCCATGTATACCTCGTCGGGAACGATATTGGTTGCTCCGTTGGCTGATACTTTTCCGATTGACAGTACTGTAGGTCTGCCAGGACCGGCTTTCCGGGAAGTTATTTCCTGGAGGGCAAGAATGATGCGTGCTGCAACTGGAACTGGATCTGTAAGATCCTGAGGCATAGCGCCATGCCCGCCCTTCCCCCGAACTGTAAGATACAGTTCATCCGTGGATGCCATATATACTCCAGGTCGGAATCCGACACAGCCTGAATTTAGTGTTGGTAAAACATGTTGCCCGATGATCATATCCGGTTTCCGGTTGCGGAAAATTCCTTCCGAAAGCATCAGACTGGCACCGCCAGGCAGTTTTTCCTCCCCTGGCTGGAATATCAGCATAACCGTACCCTCGAATTGATCCTTTAGTTGATTCAGAATCATAGCCGTACCAAGAAGAGAGGCCATGTGAACATCATGTCCGCAGGCATGCATCGTCCCCGGGAAAACAGATGTATAAGCGGTTTCATTTTCTTCACGGATAGGCAGGGCGTCCATGTCGGCCCGGAGAACAACCAGCTTTGCTCCCGGGTTTTTTCCCTGTATTTCCGCACTTAGACCGGTTTTCACCCAGCCTTTTTGCACCTTTAACCCCATTTCTTCCAGCCTGTCTGCCAGGTAGGATGAAGTGGCATTTTCCTCAAAGGAAAGCTCGGGATGAGCATGCAGGTATTGCCGGTGTTGACGTACCTGGGTGTAAAGTTTTGCCGATTCTTCCAGTATAAATTGTCGTATATCCATTTAAAAATCAAGATTCAGTGAGAAATAAAAAATGCGCGGGAGAATAATTTTGTTTTCAATTCCCCAGGCCCAGTCAAGTCTCACAAAATATCCCAGGATCTGGCTGCGCACCCCAAAACCATATCCCGCAACAATTGGATCACGGTTCGATTCAATGGTCACCTTATAGGAATTGGCTTCCAGAACTTCATTGTCATAGGCATTTCGACCACTGTATGGGCTTAATCCGGTCCAGGCCGATCCCAGGTCCCCGAATCCGACCACCTGGAAATTATTCAGGAAGTTTGAACTCAACGGCCTGTTAAACAGGTAGCGGAACAGCGGTAAACGCAACTCATTGTTCCATACGGCAAAATTACTTCCATTCCGGATATTCTGTGTAAAACCCCGCATATTGGTCGCCAAGGTCTGGTAGGCATAGTTTACCGTGGGATCAACCGGGACACTCTGATCGAATGTCTGGTACCTGTTGGGGAAGAAATTAATCCAGTTGTCAAGGCTTCCCAGGTAATAGATCAGCCTGGAATGTCCAAGGGATGAACTGGCAGCAAAACGCGAAGCCCAGATGAAAGTCCGGTGAATACGCTGATAATGTCTGAAATCAAGTCCAAGAACCCAAAGATCGGATTTGGACTTGTTTACCTGCTTGTAGTATTCTGCGAAAAACTTGTACCGGGTGCCGGTATAAAGATTGATGCCCAGGTTCCGTGTATTATCAAAAATGAATTCTCCTTTGAGTCCTGCCCAGGCCCGGATTGAATTGGGTTCTTCCAGGGTATTGAGATCGGTGGAGAGGAATACTGTTCGATCGTGTCTGAAACTCACAGTCCCCTTTACACAGGTAACCTGGTTGAACGGATATTTCAACACATACATGGCCTGGTGAGTCTGGGTCTTGAGCATTACCAGGGGGCTGCTTTCCTGCAGGTAATTTTTAAATACCTGCCTGTGGAGAATGATCTGTTTGTCAACCCGTTTTTTGAGATCTTCAAAGCTTAGCAGGTATTCGTTGCTGTCAAAATCGGAAGCAAAACGAACTCCGCCGATTATTTTATAATCCTCGAACAGGTCGTTTGTGCCAAGTTTGAAGAGCATGTTAAACCCGGGGTTGTAATAAACTGCACCACCTGTATAAGCCTGGTAGGATGCATTCAGAAAGCTGAAGTCGACCTGGTTAACAATATAGTTGGTGTAAAAAGATGTTTCGTAGATTCTGATCTTGGGGGTAAGTAATCGGCCTTCACTTGTATCCCTCGTTATCACAATGTTATCTTTCGCAAGGATGTTATTAAGGTAATTGACCTTCTCCTCCTCGAAGATGTAGTTATTCACATCTATCTCGCGTGAATGCAACAGGGATGTGTCGAACTTGCCTGTAACGGTGGGGTAATCTCCAATAAACTGAAGTGGAATATATTGTTTCCGAACCATCGCTATGCTGTCTTTTTCGCGTAATTGCTTATTGAGTATGGCCCGGTATTCCGTTTCCTTGAGTTTCCCGGGTATTGGAACATCCGGTAATTTCAACTTAAAACTGTTATATCGCCCGCGTTCAAACACGAGGTTCGAGGCTTCGTCCTGACCTGCCATGTAATCCTGGGTGAGGATGCTGCGGGGGTAATCGGTTAAGGGTACACTATGGTTAATATACCTGTAATGGGTAATGGTATCCACAAAGCTGATGGTGCTGTCGAACCGCCCTGAATACCGGTTGATAATTCCGTTCCGGTCGCTGAGGAAAATAAATTCATTTCGCCTGCGTTCGAAGGCATCGGTGTTATTCGAATAGGGCGCATCAGCCAGATTTATTAAAACCTGCGGGTTATATTTGTAATCTGAGATGTATAAATCGAAACTTTGCCGGAGTACTGCCTCATCGGATGAGGCAACTGATAGCGTATCATTCGACCTGTTACTGCTGAAAATTATCTTCTTTCCGCCCTCGAGGAAGCGTGGCTTGAAATCATCTGCAAGATCGTTGGTGACTTGCTCGCTGGTACCCGAAGCCAGTGTGTAAATAAAAATATCAGATTTTCCCTTCTGCACTGCGGAAATAACCATCTTCAGGCCATCGGGTGAGAAACTGAAATCGAGAATTTTTTCAAAATAGAGGAAGTTTTTATACTCTATTTCCCTGGTGGCCAAATTGTAGAAATATAATTTGATTCCGCCCTTCTCCTCGGTGAAAAATGCCAGGATACGACCGGATGGGTTCCATCCAAGTACAGGATATGAAACATCTTGTATCTGATCCAGTTTGTGTTCCTTCCTGAATATTTTTCTTCTTTTCCCGGTTTCTGTATTTACGATGTAAACCTTGTATCTTCCGTTCTGATTCGTTACATAGGCAGAATAGTTGCCGGCAGGATTAAGGCGTACCTGGGAATAAAGCATTTTTTTCCGCGGCCTTTTGACGATCTTGCCTTCCACGGGCAATGTGCTTTTACCCTCAAAGGAGGAGTACTTCTCCATATAGTACCCCAGCCATTCGTCACCCAGTTCTTTTATCCCGGATCCCAGTACATAGAGAAATCCGGCATTGGCATTTTTATTGATCCGGGTAAGGTATACAATATTCGGTATCACTGTGGCTCCATACCTGTCGGCAATAAATTTCCAGAATGAATGCCCTGCAAAAACAGCGTCTTCGCCTTCCAGGCGGTTAAATTTCCCGTACCGCTGATTCAGGATACCATCTTTTACCCTGTTCTCAAGGTCGATGCTCCAGTTCTGAGAAACATATGAAATCAGTCCTTTCCGGTACCATTCAGGCAGGTTGATGAGTGTGGAATTTGCTACATTTTCACGAATGTCATTCCCATACAGCATCTCATTGAGGATTACCTCAGTGATGGCTCCACGTATCTGATTCTCGAATTTCTGGTGATCACCTTCAAAGTAAATGAACACCTTATTATTAATGATTTTTGTAACCCCACCGGTATTGTATTCATCATTACCCGAAATCAACCCGATATTACTCTGCCTGAAGTCGCCCAGTTTATTATAAACCAGGAAAATGAGTCTTTTATCCAGCGTGTAATCGAAAAAATTTTCAGTCTTTTTTAATTCCCTGGAAACAAAGTCCTTTGTGTAATCCGCCAGTTCCTTTCCAAATTCGTTAAAGTAAACATCAAAGCGGTCATCACGGTAATAATTCCAGAAAAAGGTGGTGTACTGCACGCGGCTTTTCCCGAATGTCATCTGATGACCATTGTAAAACTGGGCTTTAGCCCTGGCACTCGGAAAGAGAAGACAGAAAAAAAACAGAAGAATAAAGGGAATGTGTTTCATAACCTGCAAACTGCGTAAAAATAAGCATAATTTCATTCACGATTGACTCCGGGCAGGGCATTCATCATCTAAAACTGCCTGAGTTGCCGGGCGGATCAATATGATAAGGAGTAAGCATTTTGCTGCTCAGGACATGTTCGTGTTTTTTCATTAATTTTGTCCTGGATTAAAATCTGTACCTTCCTGCCATTTATTCGTAAACTACTATGACCCACCCACGATTACTTTTTACAGCCATTTGCCTTCTCCTGGCCGGATGTATTGGTGCCCAGACCCGTACACCTATGATGTCCTTCGAAAACACATCGCATGATTTCGGGAAAATAAAAGAAGCAGATGGGCCGGCGAGTTGGAAATTCGTATTTACAAATACCGGGGCTATTCCATTGGTAATCACCAATGTTACTGCCTCCTGCGGGTGTACCTCACCCGCCTGGTCGAAGGAGCCTGTTTTGCCCGGAGCTACCGGGTTTGTTTCGGCCACCTACGATCCCCGTGATCGCCCGGGAATCTTCGAGAAAACGGTCACGGTAACTTCAAATGGGGAACCCCCCGTGGTAATCCTGAAAATCTCTGGGGATGTAGTCCCCAAAGGAAATCCTGTCGACCAGCAATTTAAGGCAACAGCCGGGGATCTCAAAATGAAAACAAGCCATGTTGGTTTTGGAGAGATCTTTATTAACAGCACAAAAACGATTGAAACTCCTGTTTACAATGCAGGGACAGTGCCCCTCCAAATTAGTTTCAGCAATGTGCCAGGTCACCTTACCGTGGTCGCAAAGCCGTCAACCGTAGCTCCGGGATCCATGGCCATGATTTCCGTTACCTATGATCCAAACCTGAAAAAAGCCTGGGGGTATGTTGCCGATCGCATTGGTATCCTGTTAAACGGTTCGGCACCCAAAGCCAATAATCTCACGATCAGTGCCACTATCTCAGAAGATTTCAGTAAATACACCGAAAAAGAAAAAGCTCAGGCCCCTGTGATAAATTTCGGCAACGATACCTATAATTTTGGCTCCGTAAAAGCTGGTACTCCTGTAGTTTATGAATTCGAGTATTCAAACAAGGGCAAGAGTGACCTGATAATTCATGATGTCACCGTGTCCTGCGGTTGCACAGCTGCAAACTCCAGTGCCAAATCGGTCTCCCCGGGACAGTCGGGGAGGATATCTGTTAAGTTTGATACCTCCGGCAGATCGGGCGAACAGAACAAAACAATTACGGTGATATCGAATGATCCCGGGCATCCCCGGATGGTTCTCTGGGTCAAGGGAGTGGTCATCAATTAATCTATTACTCGTGTCCCAGGCAAATAACAGCCACATATCATCCGCTTTATCCGTTGTTGCGGGAACTGAACCCCTCCCACAGGTCAACCCTGATATTTCAGGGCATATCAGAATCCGTAAACGGAAAAGTATTTCAGTGGAAGACCTGGCAAATGGAATCCGGGATGGAAATGTAGGTATGCTGGGGCGTGCCATTACCCTGGTGGAGAGTTCAAGCCCGGTACACCAGGATATGGCACAGGAATTAATTGAACGTTGTCTTCCAGCCTCGGGACATTCTGTACGTGTTGGTATTACAGGCATACCGGGAGCCGGCAAGAGTACCTTTATTGAAGCATTGGGATCGATTGTAGCATCCGGAACCAACAAACTGGCTGTGCTGGCTGTCGATCCTTCCAGTGGCCGATCGGGGGGCAGTATACTTGGAGACAAAACCCGGATGGAACAACTAGCGTCCAATCCAAACGCTTTTATCCGTCCATCACCCTCAGGGAACAGCCTGGGTGGTGTGGCCCGGAAAACCAGGGAAACCATCATCCTGTGCGAAGCTGCCGGGTACAAGACTATTTTTGTTGAAACCGTGGGCGTTGGACAAAGTGAAATTGCCGTTCACTCCATGACTGATTTTTTCCTGCTGCTGATCCTTCCTGGGGCTGGTGACGAGTTGCAGGGGATGAAGAGGGGTATTGTGGAAATGGCTGATGCCATACTCGTAAACAAAGCCGACGGCAATAACCTTGAGAAAGCACTGGTGGCAAAAGCTGACTATTCTACGGCTCTTCACCTTCTTCCTGAAAATCCCGGACACTGGAAGCCTCAGGTACTTACCTGTTCATCCAGATCCGGGGAGGGAATTCCGGCTGTATGGGAGCTTGTACAGGAATATATTCAACTCACCAAAAAAAACAATTACTTTTATCGCCGGCGAAGGGAACAATCACACTGGTGGTTGAAGGAAACCATTAGCGATTCCCTGAATTATAACTTTTATCACGATCCTCAGTTGAGAGAGAAACTAAAAGACCTTAAAAATCTGTTGGAACATAATCAGATATCACCTTTTAAAGCTGCCCGGGAACTGCTGGATCATTATACCAGTGGGAAAAGGTGATGCCCTGAAAGAAAATAAACCAAATACAATTTAAAGATTGAAGACACCAGATATTTATTAAGACTTAAAACCAACCCCATGAAAAAGTATTTCTATTTACTGTTGATTGCATTATTCGCTTTTGCCTGCAAACCCACTCAGAAAGAGGCCGGGTTCACCATCCGGGGAAGTATTGAGAATCTTCCGGCAGGAGATGCTTTTCTATTGAAATCGGTTGATGGGAAAAGACAGGTGGTTGATACCGCCCGGGTCGATTCAACCGGATCCTTTGTTTTCGAAGGGCAGGTAGAGGCTCCTGAAATGGTATTTATCCAGGTGAGTGATACACTTTCACCCCTGATGGTTTTTGTGGAAAACATGGAGATTTCCATAACAGGGAAATACGATGCACTAAGAGATGCCGTTGTATGTGGTTCGAAAACACATGATGAATACAAGGCTTACCGGGATACTGTGAAATCCCTTTTTAGTGAACGTGAGAAAGCATTCCAGATGGCATACAAAGCCGCACGCACAGCCAAAAATGATGCTGAGGTGGAGAAAGTTGTTGCAGGCTGGGATTCACTTGATAACGAGATGGCCGTATTCGCTGAATCCTTTGTAAAGGCACATCCCTCCAGTTTTATAACCCCTGCAATTATCTGGAATGAAATGTCATACTCCAAAGAGGGTGATGAACTGGAGAGCCTGGTTGCAAACCTCGACTCTTCGCTGAATAAATCTATTTACGTGAAGTTGCTCAACGATCGCATTACCTTGCTCAAGAAAACCGCAATTGGCCAGCCTGCCATCGATTTTACCATGAATGCACCCGATGGAACTCCGGTTACGCTTTCCTCACATTATGGGAAGTACCTCCTTGTTGATTTCTGGGCATCGTGGTGTGGTCCCTGCAGGATGGAAAATCCAAACGTTGTTGCAGCCTGGAAAGAATTTAATAAGAAAGGATTTGATGTGTTTGGGGTGTCTCTTGACCGTGATTCTGCAAAATGGGTCGCGGCCATCAAGGACGACAAACTCAGCTGGACACATGTATCCGATCTTAAGTTTTGGGAAAATGCTGCAGCAGGAATGTATGGTGTAAGAAGTATTCCGGCGAACTTTCTGCTCGATAAAAATGGAATTATCATTGCCAAAAATCTCCGTGGAGACGATCTGAAGGCTAAACTGGCCGAACTGCTTAAGTAACCTGGTGTCAGGAATATAAAATCCTGCATAAAAAAATAAGAACCCGCAGGTATAGTCCTGCGGGTTCATTTAATTTGTTTCTAACCAATACCCGATGTTCGCGGAATCCATCCTGGAAACCCTGATGATTACCAGTATAGTAATGGTGATCATGCTGTTGATTGAATATTTTAATATTCATTCGCGTGGTTCGTGGGGAACAGGCATGAGCAGGAACTGGTGGAGTAAGGTGCTGTTCTCAGCACTGATAGGTGCAACTCCCGGCTGCCTGGGTATCTATACAATCGTTTCTTTATACACACACCGGATTATCGGGTTTGCAGGACTCCTGGCTGCGACTGTTGCCACCATTGGTGATGAGGCCTTTGTGATGTTTTCCGTAGTGCCTGAAACCGGGTTTACCATCCTGCTCATATTATTTTTACTTGCTTTGATACTGGGGACCTTGTTCAGCCTGGTTATTAAAAAGCCGGTTTTTCTTCCCGGCATAGGGATCCACGAGATACACAAGCACGAACATCAGGAGGGGAAAATATTCAACTGGGAAGAGACAAAAAACCATTTGAAGAACATGTCTTTTCCTCGTGCAATACTGATCTTCGGGCTCTCAGTGTTTATTTTTGGCCTGGTTACGGGTTTTCTTGTTCATGAAGAGGGAGCCCATGGTTCTGCCGGGCACCCTTCCTGGGATTTCCTACGGATTTCTTCACTTGCCGGGGCCATTGCTGCATTATTCATTGTGCTTACAGTGCCGGATCACTTTCTTGAACATCACCTTTGGGAGCATATTATTAAGAAACATTTTCTGAGGATTTTCCTTTGGACCTTTGCCGCCATGGTGGTTTTAACAGGGCTAATCGAGTATATGGACCTGGAAAACTGGCTTAAATCGAATCCGTTCACCATCCTTATCATCGCATTGCTTTTAGGAATAATCCCGATCTCCGGGCCACATATCATTTTTATCACTCTCTTTGCACAAGGTACTATCCCGTTCAGTATTCTGCTATGCAACTCCATTGTACAGGACGGGCATGGGGCCCTTCCGCTCTTCGCCGAATCCAAAACCAGCTTTTTAATGGTGAAGCTGGTTAAACTTATCGTCGCCTTCGTTGTTGGTATGATTGGTCTGTGGTCCGGATTCTGATCAGGAATCAAAAAGAAATTTGTAATTATCAAAAGGAACTGGAATATGAATTATGACGTAGTTGTGATCGGTAGCGGCCCGGGCGGGTACGTTGCTGCTATAAGGGCTTCTCAGCTCGGACTTAAGACTGCTGTGATCGAGAAGGCAGAACTGGGAGGAATTTGCCTGAACTGGGGATGTATCCCAACCAAAGCACTGTTAAAGAGTGCCCAGGTGATGGAATATATAAAACATGCCCCGGACTATGGCATTGTTCTTAATGGTGAAGCAAAACCGGATTTTCCCGGGATAGTTGCACGCAGCAGATCAGTGGCTGATGGCATGAGCAAGGGGATACAGTTCCTTTTTAAGAAAAACAAAATTGATGTTATTCAGGGATACGGCAGACTACTAAAAGGACCTGTTGTTGAGGTTACCGCTGCCGATGGTTCAAAGAATATGGTTAATGCAAAGCATATAATCCTTGCAACAGGCGCCCGGTCCAAGGAGTTACCCAACCTTAAACAGGATGGAAAGAAGATCATCGGATACCGTGAAGCCATGACCTTGCCAGTGCTTCCCAAATCCATGATCGTAGTTGGTTCCGGGGCTATCGGCAGCGAATTTGCAAATTTTTATACCCTGATGGGTACGCAGGTTACCCTGGTGGAATTTCTTCCCAACATCGTACCGGTAGAGGACGAAGAAGTATCGAAGCAACTGGAAAGGTCTTTCAAGAAGACAGGGATAAAAGTTCTTACTTCCTCCTCAGTTGAGAAGGTTGAAATTGTTGGTGAGATTTGTAAGGCAACTGTTAAAACACCCAAAGGAGAAGAGGTTCATGAGGCAGAGATTGTTCTGTCGGCAGTTGGTGTAACGCCTAACCTGGAAGGGATCGGACTCGAAGAACTAGGTGTGGTACTTGAAAAGGGAAAAGTGAAGGTAGATGAGTATTACCGTACCTCCGTGGCTGGTGTATATGCGATCGGGGATATTGTACATGGACCAGCTCTGGCTCACGTAGCATCTGCCGAAGGAATTTGCTGTGTCGAAAAGATTGCAGGTCATCACACTGAACCTGTCGATTATTCAAATATTCCAGGTTGTACCTATACCTCTCCGGAGATTGCATCAGTGGGACTTACCGAAAAGGCTGCCCGGGAAGCCGGGTATACTGTTAAAGTGGGAAAATTCCCGTATTCAGCCTCCGGGAAGGCAAGTGCTTCAGGAAGCAAAGATGGATTTGTAAAGCTGATATTCGATGAGAAATACGGGGAACTACTGGGCGCCCATCTGATTGGTTTGAATGTAACCGAAATGATCGCCGAACTCGTGGTAGCCCGGAAACTTGAAACCACCGGCATGGAGATCATCAAGGCTATTCATCCGCATCCCACCATGAGTGAAGCTGTTATGGAAGCTGCTGCAGCGGCATATGGTGAGGTGATCCACTTGTAATTTACATAGGCGGGGATTTACCGGATAAGTTTTTTAAAAGAACAATGGAATTCCTGACTGGTTGCACGCTCAGTCACAGGAAAAGTATCAAAGGATGAAAAGGAAAATTATCTATATAGACGATGAATTCATCAACCTGGAATTATTTAAACTGAATTTCAGAAACCTGTATGAGGTATTCCTTTGCAGTACCCCAACGGAGGCACCCGAAATAATACGCAGCGAGAATATCCGACTGGTCATTACGGACTATAAAATGCCAGGGATGAATGGGATGGAACTGGTAGATCTGATAAAAAGCAGGGATCCTGACACAGTTTGCATGATCCTCAGTGGATATCCGGAATCGGATGTGGTAACCGATAAGTCGAAAATCTCGATGTATATTCTTAAACCCTATCGCCGGGAAGAAATGATCAGGTATATAGAGTCAGGTTTCAGTCTGCTTCAGTAGGCTGGTGCAACGGTAGCCAGATTGTAAAGATAGTTCCCTTTCCGGGTGTCGATTTAACCTCAATACTACCATGGTGTTGTTCAATAATTCCATGAACGATATATAACCCAAGCCCGGTTCCTTTCCCAACATCCTTGGTCGTAAAGAATGGGTCGAATATTTTTCCGATCACTTCAGGCAAAATTCCTGAGCCGTTGTCACGAATTCTGAAACGTGCTTTGTCTCCTTCCGTTTTCGCGTCTATATGAATTTCACCGGCTCGTTCGATGGCATGAATGGAGTTGCTGATCAGGTTGACAAAAATTTGGTTAATCTTTCCGGGAATACATTCAATATTCAGTACTTCAGGCAGGTTTGCGATAATATTGATATGATATTTGTAACTGTTTTTAAGGAGGATAAGGGCATCATTAATACAATGGATGCTGTTGTACAAAATGAACGATTCTTTGCCGGCGTGGGCGTAATTTCTCAAACTTGAGATTATAGCGGTGGTGCGCTGAATACCCGTGTCTATTGCCCTGCGGGATGCGCTGATCTCTTCGAAGAGCACGTCGGTGGCATGCCCATCTTTAAAAACTGTTTTCCGTGCTTCTTCGAGGATCAGGAACAGGGCCTGTGCCCCGTTTGAGATGAAGTTGATTGGATTATTTATTTCATGCGCAATGCCGGCAGTGAATACACCCAGGGAGGCGAGTTTCTCAGACTGCACCAACTGGTTTTGCGCTTCCTGCAATTTGTTCAGCGTTTCTTCAAGTTTGGTCTTTTTCCCCTCCAGATCCTCATTCATTAAAAATACCTCGTCATTTGTAGCACGAAGTTCTTCATTGATTGCTTCCAGTTCATCAGTTCTTTCTTTTACCAATGCTTCAAGCTGGTTCCGGTATTTACTTAATTCGGTTTCTGCCTTTTTCTTTTCATGAATATCCCTCATTACCAGTTGCAGGGCTTTTTTCCCCTGAAAAGTGATCCGTGAAAAAATTCCACTGAACCAACGATATCGGGATTCATCAACCTTCAGACGAAACTCAATCAGAGGTGTGTTACTCTCCTCACTTTCAAGCATTTCTTCAACAATCTTATTCGTTGCAATGTAATCATCCGGATGCATGCGATCCTTCACCGCAGAAGTGTCATTCAGGCTCTGATGGTGTTCACCTGCACCCTCCAACTTCTCGTTATTGAAAAGTATCTTCCCGTCCAGGTCGGAAACCATGATGAAATCAGGGAAAGCCTCTACCATTGTACGATATCGTTCCTCACTTTCTTTCATAGCTGCCTCAGCCCTTTTCTGTTCAGTGATATCCAGATCCATGCAAACGAAAACATTGTCTTTCTCCTCACCTGGAATAACAAAGGTGGTTGAAAGGATAATCCTTGTATCACCATCCCGGGTCCTGATATATCCTTCATATGGCCCGTACGAGTTTCCTTCATGCTCAAGCCGTTGCAGAAGTTTTAAGAACTCATCATTTTCTGTTTTGGTATAGATCAGTTTGTCGAGGGTTTGTCCAAGTGCCTCATCACTGGAATAGCCGAATATTTTTTCGGATGCCTTATTCCAGAGCAATACCTGCCCTGATCTCGAATACCATTGGATTGCAACATTTGGTGTGTTTTGCAAGGTGGCCCGGAGCCTCTCCCTGCTTGCTTTCAGGACCTTTTCATAAGCCATTCGCTCCGATATGTCACGAACGATGGCAAGGATCAATTCTTTTTCCTGAATTACGACCTTTGTAAGGCTCACTTCAGCATTAAAAAGTTTTCCATCCCGCGTGATATGCTGCCACTCGAAGAACTGAGGTTCATTATTAAATGCAAGCATAATTTTTTCCCCGGCCAATTCTGAGGATAGTCTTCCGTCTTCTTGTCTTTCAGGGCTGAACAGGATGGGATCTTTCCCGACAATGTCATCCCGCTTGCAATTGAATATCTTCAGGGTTTTGTCATTGCAGTCAATGAATATATGCCCGTCCATAAGGAAGATGGCGTCGTTGGCGTTGTTGAATATTGCCCGGTACTTTTCTTCACCTTCTTTCAACCGTTGTTCAGCTATTTTACGACTCGTGATGTCGACACCTTCAGGCAGAAGGTATTTCACATCTCCCGCTTCACTAAAAACCGGTTTAATGGAAAACATTATAAAATGAGTATTTCCGGAAGCATCGGTATGCGTTGTTTCAAAAGTGCCTGATATTCCTTCTGCTGCGCTTTTTATAAGACTTTTCAGTTTTTCTTTTTCCCTGGATTGGTTCCACCAGGGACCTTCCCAGAAGAATTTGCCTGTTACATCCTCCGGAACGGAATTGATCATATCCAGCGCAACTTCGTTCGCACGGAGCAGCACTCCCTGCCTGCTTAGCAAACCGATGAGGTTGCTTGATTGGTTAAAGATGGCATTAAGAATCTGTTCATTCTCCAAGGAGAACTCCCGGGCTTTTGTGAGTTGAACTTCACTAGTCTCAGCCCTTTGGAGAGCCTGTAAAATCTCCTTTTCACGCTGCCGTGTCGCAACAAGAGTAAGTACAAGAAAAAGCAACAACAGCAGGAGGATGCCCAGAACAAAATACGAAAGCAGCCTGTATGGTCTTATATTGCTGAAAATTTCCTTCTCCGGAATTTCCACCATAACATACCAGGGAGCAACCATATATTCCATGTTAATCGGGTAGAAAAACCGGACAACATCTGTTTGAGAGTATGCAGATTTACACCTGAATAAAAACTCCTTCCCCAATTTCATCGAATCAAGAATAGCCTGGTTAGACAACTCTTCCTGTTCCACCAGGTTTTTGTCCAGGACAGACGAGTCAGGGTGCGTTACGATTTTTCCGGAATTTGACAGAACACTCACAAAGCCAGTGTTATACAGACGAATATTTCTGTACTTTTCTTGGAGAATACTCAGGTTGATGTCTATCCCGATTACTCCCAACAGTGTATCTCCGCTGAGAATGGGGTTAACCAATGAAGTCTCAAAATAGACCTGTGGGTTTCCTTGATACTGGTAATGAAATGGATCAATCAATATCGGTCTGCGAATTCGTGCCGGGATGGTATAAAAATCAAATTTATAGTCCGCAGTGTCGTTCTTTTCAAACAAAATGCGCCCCTGGTAGTAATAATAGGCAAATGCAAAACTGCCCCAGGCATCATGCAGACTGTCAGAAGCAAACAACCTGTCTTTCCGGTCATAACCATTTCGCTCCCACATGGTCCAGATGGATAACAGGTTAGGTTTAATCTGCAGGGAGCCTTTTATCATGGAATATACCTTGGTACGCGGGATGTTGTTCTTTCTATAGATGAGAAAGTTATCCGTGAAAACACTGTTTATCAGGTAGGCATCTCTGAAATGCAGTTCAATGGTATGCTTAATGTCTTTTGAAATCAGAACTGCTGATTCATAGGAACTGTCGACGGCTCTGTCCTTGAGCCGGAATACTATAAAAAGCAAAAGCCCGATCAATACAACAGCAATCAGCACTGCTGATGAAACCGCTACCCAGGCATTGCTGAAGTATTTCCGGAATGATCCCATAAAAACTATGGTGTCTGTCAGTCAGATTACTAACTCGATGGTACAGGCACCAAAGATAATTTTTTATCAGAAATAAGCGCAATGAAACTGAATCTTGGATTACCAATAGTGCAACAATCATCCAGTTTAGCAGAGAACAGGGCTAAGACCTATGGATGATGAAGGGTGTCCCTTCTTTAGGGGGTGTTTTTTAAAAAACGAAAAAATTGGAGTACGCTATTCCCAGATCAAAACGTCCGTCAGAAAAGGCAATGGGCTCACCGTTTATCCGTACCTGGAATTCAAAGGTGCCCGAGAGAATTACTTCAGTCTGTTTGTCATCAACCACCAGGTTCTGTACCCGGTTAAAATGAATTTTACCGTTCAGTACATCGGGCGTATAAACAGTTTCACCCATGGTAAGGGTCAATTCATAACCCGGATTCGTCAGGTCAAGCGTAGTGTCATTCAATACCAGCAGGTCAGTCACCTGGGCAGGTGCAAAATCCGGGATTGATATCGACATGGACATTTTTCCACTGTTGTAACTGTAATAGTCCGGACTTGATTCCTCCCCCCTGAAAATGAAAAGTGTTGAACCGTTTTCTACAAGTATTTTTACCGGCACCTCCGCATCATTCGATATAAATGTTTTCCGGTCGAAATAAACTCCGAAGGTATTGTATCCCCATTCGGTGTATTTAGGTAATCCGGGGTAATCCGGGTCGGAAATAAAGATGGATTCACTCAGTTCCAGGTCGCTTTCACAGGCCGGGATCATAAAAAGAAAAAGCGTAAGAAGGATACTATATGGTTTCATGGGACAATTAATTAGAATGGGAACATCATACTTACATTCAGGCCTGTTGCAAAAACGGGATCCGCCAGTCCTGAGGATTTCGTTGTAAGATACAGGACGGGGAGGGCTAGCTCCAGGATAATATCAGCTTTTTCTTCCCTCGGAAAATTAATCCCGATAGCCCCGTATAGCCGTGATTCAACTGCAGCGGGTTTTTCGGGCATGTCTTCCGTGTCTGCGGCATACCTGTTCATCCCCGGGTCGTAAAACGATACATGTACATCCGAATTCAGTAAAAAATTTACTTCTGTTCCGGCTTTGAAGTAGATCTGCTTCCCCTCGGCAGGATAAGGGAAAACTCTGATTTCAAGTGGTATGCCAAGGTAGAGACATTTTTCCTCCATACTTTTTACACGCAGATAGGAAGTGGTTAGTCCATCCTGTTTATACAGCAGAAAGAAGTACTGGCTGCTTTCTCCCCAGTAATCATTTTTACCCAGGGTAGTCTCAGATTTGGCTATCCGGAGCCCTGCCGACAGCCCGTAACGGCCGTCTTTAAGGAAGAGTTCCCTTCGCACTCCGAAGTGAGTCCGGTTCATGAGTGCCTGCAGGCTTGACATAGCATTGCCTGAACCATATAAGGTTCTGTCTTCCCGGATATAGTCTTCGCCGGGTTCCTGGCAGGCAGAGAAGTCAAAGCCTGCCTCAATACCTGTCATCCATTTTTGCTTATCCTGGCTCAACAATAATGAGGGGGGTTGCAATAAAAAAAGTGAAAATGCGAAAGTGAGAATTCGGTTCATATGCAGAAGTAATTATCAATATGTAGGTTTGTTTATCCGGCCCGAAAAAAGAATGGCACCGGTACTCCGTTCCGTAATCATAAACAGATAAGGCTTGTTCACCACGAAGGAAATCTCTTCATCCGGTCCTGCAGATGTTTTTCCGACTGCCACCACTGTTGCTGCAGCGGCTTCCGAGCCTGCCTCATTAACTTCAAGGAAGGTGTTCTGCTGCACATAGCTGATATAGAGACCTCCATCCGGGTTGATCCTGGTAAAATCCGCACATCCTTCGCAAAAGGCAATACCCATCCCTAACGCTTTTAAGGCGTCATTCATTTTGAGTTCATATTCGAATTTTAATTTCGGCAATGTCAGCACCAGTTTCTGTTCGGAGAGCGAATGTATCCAGGAATCCCAGTTCTCAGGACTCAGTTCTGCAATCACATCGTCCACAGTTTTTCCATCTGCCGGAAGTAGAATGGTCATGGCAAAATTTCCCCGTCCATAGGGTAATTCAGCAATCTGTACCAGGTTATTCGCAAAATAATTATAGGTCTGTTTCTGGTGCATCATGGGCGTTTCAAAGGAAGCCCCCGGAAAGGGATAAAAATTTTCCTGTTTGGTATTACCAGTTTCAAATCGCGAAGACCATTCGCCTTTGAACCAAAGAGCATTGATCAGGAACATGACGATGTCCGGTTCTATTTCCTTAATCATATCTTCGATCCGGCCATTTGTTTTTGTTTCAATCCATGCATTGATGATGTCTTTGGCACCCGGATCAAAAAAATTCAGTTCCTGCACTACGGCATCAAAGTAGCTGGCATTCGTTTGTATAAAGTCTGGGAGCACATAAAAATCCTGCTGGTACCAAATCGAGTTTGCGATTGCAAGCTTCACTTTCGGGTCGACCGAAAGCAGGGTGGTGCGTAGGGTTTTACAGTAGCCATTAATAGTGGCTGAATCCATTCCGCTGTATCCAAGCACCATTACCATTGAGTCGGATGTAGCCCCCGCAGCCCCGTTCAGGGTCATACTCAGGGCCTCGGCAGCGCTGTAAGGGGAAATAAAAAACTGATCTTTGGCTTTTTCCCCGTTATTTACCTGTTGCAGTAGGTGAAATGCAAATTCATTGCCAGCTGAGAGCATTGATTTCTGTACCGGAGTAAGCACAATGTTTTTCATCTCAGGCTTCACCGGTTCATCTTTGCAGGAGAACAGGAGGATAGCCAGTATGCCTGGCAGGAGGATGTGATGTGTTTTCATAATACTAAGGTAAATATAGTTTTTTGGTTGTTGTAACTGTACCGGCCCATATCCTTACCTGATTTCCATTTGTGAAAATGAAACGGTCTTCAAGAGGTTTACAGGGACCGCTGAAACTTACACTGCATTGGTAGTACCCCGAAACAGGCAAGTTATACCCGGCAATTGATATTGCATACACCACACTCTTACCAGGTCTCAGCAGGCTGAACCAGGCAGGGTCGAATCCAGGATCTGACGGCGACTCATTACCAGCCCTGTAAACCACCTGGTTGCCATAAACCATCATAGGTGCCCGTGTATACCAGAACAGTACATTCTCGCCGCATTTTTCCGGGTCAAGCACCATAAGTGATTCCCTGTCATTATTTGTAATTCGTAGGGAGAAAGACAGGGTGTCACCTGAATGATGCATGTCAAAAAAATCAAGTGCCAGCCCGCACCGCAACTTCCCGGCAGCCCTCAGGCTGTTATGGAAGGGAAGAAGTTTATTGCCGGTTGCAAGTGGACTGAAGTTTAGCTGGAGCATATCATCCGGGATACCCGGGGAAGGAACCAGGATGTAGGGATCTGCAGGTATCATGCTGCTCCAGATGGGAATAAAAGTTCCCCTGAGTACGGCATCCTCCCCGGAAATAAATGTAAAATGACGGTAGGCATACCAGGTAGCCGAATCGGTTGGGATTGTCAATTCCTTTGCCAGGTATAGAATATGGGTCGAGCTGTCGTAGTACTGGATCATCTCTTCCGAAGCAAGCATTCCGGTATTTTCGGAGCATACCTGGCAGGTGGGATCGCCATGCCAGAGCGATATGCCTCTGTTTAGCCCTTTATCACTGCGTTCACAGGAACTTATGATGCCCACAATTAAAAGAAGAGTTGTCCACCGGGTCATTTTAAGCACTTTATGTTCTAAGATGCCAATCGGGCAGAAATGGTTGCCTGGAGAAAAATTTTAATGCACGCAACCATTCGGAGAAATACTGTATCTATGGATTAAACTGCAGAGAAAGTGTAATTTTGGGGCTCTAAGAGACAGATACCGGTTGGACCGATTGGAACATATCATTGAAGGGTGCAGGTCAGGTGACAGGAAAGCACAGAATGAGCTTTACCAGTTATTTGCAGGGAAAATGTTTGCGGTTTGTATGCGATATGCACGTAACTACGATGAAGCAAAAGATAACCTGCAGGACGGATTTATAAATGTTTTCAGGCATATAGGTCAGTTCAGGCAGGAAGGATCCTTCGAAGGCTGGGTGCGGCGCATCATGGTGAATGCCTGCCTGCAGAAATACCGGAACCAGTTTCTACTATACCCGCTCACCGGACAGGAAAAAAATGAGGAACTCACCATCGAAAATGTGACTGAACAAATGACGGTAAACGATCTCTCGGCCATCATCCAGGAACTTCCACCCAGGTATAAACTGGTGTTCAACCTGTATGCCGTCGAAGGATATAACCATAAGGAAATTGCGGGAATGCTGGGTATAACCGAAGGAACATCGAAGTCCAATCTGAGCCGCGCACGCGATATCCTGCAGGGAAAACTGAAGAAACAAATGGAATCAACAGTCAATATTGGCTAGGCATATGGAAATGGAAAAACATCCTGTTGACCAGATTTTCCGTGATGCACTTTATCATCAGGAAACAAGCCCTCCACCTGAGAGCTGGGGCGAAATCGAGCGCCGGCTCAGGGCAGGTGAACGGAAGCGTTATATCATGCTGTGGCGGTCAGTGGCGGCAGTTACCCTGGTATTGGTTTCGCTGGCCACCGGGTATTTTGCAGGAATGAACCGGCAAGCTCAAATGGCCGGAAACACTAACATACAGACTAACCAGAAGCGTGCAGTTGATGAATCAGGGACTGCCAGGATAAAAGACCTTGTTGAGATGCAGCCCGAGGTAAGCAAAAGTGGTCCAAGTCCCATAATGGTTTATGAATCACAGAAAGAAACTGTTATCCCGGCTATGAATACTAACCAACAGAATGAAGTTTCTGATAATATCGGCAGAAAAACTTCATTAGATAATGGGATGGATCAACTTATGGCACTTGAAGCTGATCCTCTCAGGATAAAGGAAGCCAGACCTTCGATTGTTATGCCCGAACCGGAGCAAATAGACTACAGCCCCGGCAGGGAAATTGAGATTTCCCTGGATGAAAATGAAAAGACAACAGAAACAAACCGTTGGAGTATAGGAGGTCAGGCTTCACCCCTTTATGCCTTCCGGGATGTCCGCGAGAAGGATGGTTCTTCTGCCATGTTTGCCAATAATAATGCAACAACTGCTTCAAATAACCTGTCCCTTACCAGTGAAGAACGTCCTATCTTTTCTTATTCCAGCGGTCTTAATGTGAATTACCGTATTTCGGACCGCCTGCAGGTGGAGTCCGGCCTGTCCTGGTCTTCCACCGGAATGTCTATGTCTGCACGCATCAGTTCCAATAAATATGCAGTTGACAAAGGTTCTGTAAGTGATCCCATTGATCTTTCCGGGTTCAGCCCCGAAAATGTTGCCAGCAATTCCACCGGAAGTATTGAGGTTTTGGATGCCCTTACCAGTTCCACAGGTACGCGACTCATAGAAATGGCGGCAACATCAGGTACCACCGAGGCTGATATCACGCAATACCTGGGTTACCTCGAAATACCCTTGTTGCTGAAGTACCACCTGGCAGGATCAAAGCTGAAGGTAGGTGTTCATGGGGGACTTATCACCAATATCCTCGCAGGGAACAAGGTTATTTACGAAACACAGGGCCAGCAAGTAAATGCAGGACCTGCCCGCGACCTGCGTTCACTCAACTACAGCGGAGCCCTGGGACTTGGAGCCAGCCTTCCCATAGGCAGCCGGTGGCAATTCAACCTGGAACCCTCTTTCCGTTATTTCATCAATCCTATTTATTCATCCGACAGGTTTACCTCCCATCCCTATTCCTTTGGGGTTTTCACCGGGCTTAGCTATAGCTTTTAATTTGTTCTGAGTTCCGTGTTCCGGGTTCAATGTTCCGTGTTCCGGGTTTTGTACTAACCTTGAACACGGAACCTTTAACCCGTAACAATAATTTGGTTACCTTTGTGGTTTTCACGAAATAACCACTGAACGAATGAAGGGGACTGCGATTGGAAAAGGGATAAACCTGCTTACAGCCATACTTTTTGCCGGAAGTCTTTTACTGGTAATCCTCTCCTTCGAAGGAGATGAACAAACCGGGTGGCCTGATGCCCAACAGAAGAAATACGGTGTGTATGCACTGGATATGCCTGCTGAACTGGAGTTTGCCGGGGAGAAGCTGCCACTTAATGATTATGACATCCTGGAGCGCCTTGACAGGGAATTGTTGGTAAATACATATTTCCAGTCACAAACCATGATGTTTTTTAAAAGAGCCAACCGATGGTTTCCTGTCATTGAACCTATCCTGAAAAAAAACGGGGTGCCCGATGATTTCAAATATCTGGCACTGGCCGAGAGCGGATTCCTGAACGTTGTTTCACCCCGCGGTGCTGCAGGCTTCTGGCAGTTTGTGGATAAAACGGCCCGTGAGTATGGTCTTGAAGTAAATGATGAAGTGGATGAGCGGTACCATGTGGAAAAATCAACCGAGGCTGCCTGCAGGTTTCTGCTCGAATCATACAAACTTTACCGCAGCTGGACCCTTGCTGCCGCCTCGTACAACATGGGCCGCCTGGCCCTAAACAAGTCGATTAAAAGGCAGAAAATAAACAATTACTACGACCTGCTGCTGAATGATGAAACCTCCAGGTATGTTTTCCGCCTGCTGGCCATTAAATCCATCATGGAAGATCCCTTAAAATACGGATACCATTTCAGGTCTTCCGATCTCTATCCCGCTATTCAATTCGAGCGCGTCAAAGTTGATTCGGCCATCACCGACCTGGCGGATTTTGCCAAAACAATCGGCATCAATTACAAGATTCTTAAACTCGGCAATCCATGGTTGCGAAACAGCAAACTGAGTAACCCCAAAAAGCAGGTTTACGAATTACTCATTCCTGTAAAGGGCTACGGAAATTATGAATATAATTACCAGTTACAGGTTGATACCCTTGGAGCCAACGGACTGCAGGAATAATTAGTGAACAGGATGAGCGCAAAGAACAGGAAAGGCAGAACAGGCGGGGAAGAACAGCCACACATCGAAGTTCTCGGTGCCCGGATTCATAACCTGAAAAACATTGATGTCAGGATCCCCCGTAACAAACTCACTGTAATTACCGGTTTAAGCGGGAGCGGGAAATCCTCGCTTGCCTTCGATACCATCCATGCCGAGGGACAGCGTCGTTACATTGAAACGCTGTCCTCCTATGCCCGTCAATTCCTGGGTAATATGGAACGTCCGGATGTAGATAAGATATCAGGTCTAAGTCCGGTTATTTCCATCGAACAGAAATCAGTAAACCGGAATCCGCGTTCCACCGTGGGTACCATTACGGAAATTTATGATTTTCTCCGCCTGCTTTATGCAAGGGCCGGTGAGGCCTACTCATATGTTACAGGCGAGAAAATGGTACGGTACACCGACGAACAGATCATCCGTATGATCATGGAGAAATATGCGGATTTGAAAATAATGATACTTTCTCCTGTTGTCAAGGGTCGCAAGGGGCATTACCGGGAGCTCTTCGAACAAATCCGCAAAAAAGGATTCCTCCAGGTGCGTATTGACGGGCAGGTGACTGAATTAAAATACGGACTCAAAGTAGACCGGTATAAGGTCCATAATATCGAAATCGTTATCGACAAACTTCTGGTTTGTGAAAAGGACAGGCAGCGGCTAAAAGAATCCCTGGCAGTAGCCATGAAACATGGCAAGGGTGTGATGATGCTCTGGGATAGTAATTCGAATGAAACCCGCTATTTCAGCCGGCAGCTGATGTGCCCTACCAGTGGTATTTCCTATAACGAACCTGCCCCGCACAGCTTCTCCTTTAATTCACCTGCCGGAGCCTGTGCACGTTGCAACGGACTGGGTATGGTTGGGGAGGTGGATGTGAACAAGATCATTCCCGATCCAAAGCTGAGTATCAAAAAAGGGGGACTACAACCCCTGGGCCCCTACCGTAATTCGCTTATATTCTGGCAACTGGAGGCTATTGCAGCAAAATTTCATTTCACACTCAACACACCCATCGAGGAGATTCCGGAAGATGCCCTCAATGTAATCCTGAATGGTTCCGAGGAATCCTTCAAACTGGTAAATACCCCTTTGGGCGTTTCATCGAACTATTTCCTCAGTTTCGATGGCATCATCAGCCATCTTACCAACCAGAACAACGAGGTGAATGGAAATGAGGATGGGCCAGGTGACCAGTATATCCGGAAAATCATGTGTCCGGAATGCAATGGAACCCGTCTAAAACTGGAATCCCGCTGGTTTAGGATACACGACAGGAATATTGCAGAACTGGCAGCAATGGATATTGGGGAGTTGCTCCAGTGGCTTGAAAAAGTTGACAAACACCTGAGTGCAAAACAGCTTGCCATTGCTAAGGAAATTCTCAAGGAACTCCGCAGCCGCATAGGATTTATGATGGATGTGGGACTTAATTATCTAAGTCTGAACAGGGCTTCGGCCAGTCTTTCCGGGGGAGAGAGCCAGCGTATCCGCCTGGCAACCCAGATTGGGTCCCAGTTGGTAAATGTATTGTATATCCTGGATGAACCCAGTATAGGTTTGCACCAGCGCGACAATCTCCGGCTTATAGGTGCTCTCAAACAATTGCGTGACCTGCAAAATACGGTTATTGTTGTTGAACACGACCATGAGATGATGCTCTCCGCCGATCACATTGTGGATATGGGTCCGCATGCCGGTAAACACGGAGGAAAGGTGGTTGCCGAGGGGACCGCTGAAGATATCATCCACTCCGAATCACTTACGGGAAAATACCTGGCACATGAACGGCGCATCGAGGTCCCGGACCAAAGACGCAAGGGGAACGGCAGGAAACTTGTGCTCCGGGGCGCACACGGGAACAACCTGAAAAATGTCGATCTCACCATTCCTCTGGGAACGTTTACCTGCGTTACGGGAGTTTCCGGAAGTGGCAAGTCATCCCTCATCAATGATACCCTGCATCCGGTATTATCAAAACACTTCTACCGGTCACTGGCAGAGCCCTTGCCTTACAGGGAGCTGAAAGGTTTGGAATATATTGATAAAGTAATTGAAGTAGACCAGGCACCATTGGGCCGTACCCCACGCAGCAATCCTGCCACCTACACCGGGGTATTTTCCGATATCAGGAACCTGTTCGAGATTACTCCCGATGCTAAGATCCGAGGCTTCAAGGCCGGGAGATTTTCTTTCAATGTGAAGGGTGGTCGTTGCGAAACCTGCAAGGGTGCAGGCTTACAAACAATTGAGATGAATTTTCTGCCGGATGTGTATGTGCTTTGCAAGGATTGCAATGGCAAACGCTATAACCGCGAAACCCTGGAGGTGCAATATAAGGGACGGACCATCAGCGAGGTGTTGGATCTGACAATCGACCAGGCAGTAGACTTCTTTGAGAACCATCCTGCCATTCACAGGAAAATTGTCACCTTGCAGGAAGTGGGCCTGGGCTACATTACCCTGGGACAGCCGTCTACCACCCTGTCGGGCGGTGAATCGCAACGCGTTAAGCTGGCAGCCGAACTGGCACGCAAGGACACCGGGAACACGCTGTATATCCTCGATGAGCCTACTACCGGTTTGCATTTTGAAGACGTACGCGTGCTCATCGATGTGTTGAATAAACTGGTGGAGAAGGGTAACAGCGTGGTGGTTATTGAACACCATATGGATGTAATAAAAGTTGCAGACCATATCATTGATCTTGGCCCGGAAGGTGGAGTGCATGGCGGAGAGATCGTCTTCAGCGGCGAGCCGGAGGAGATTGTCAGATGCCGTGAAAGCCTTACAGGGAAGTACCTGAAGGAATTCCTGAAACCATAGGATATTGCTTAACGTACCTTCCCGAAAGCCAAAAAGTTAACCCGGGATTACTGTTAATAACTTTTGCAGAGGCAAACATTTTGTTTCGTTAATTTGTATTTACCAAAATCAGCAGCGAATGACATCTGGTGAGGATAAGATAGTATCAGCATTTAAGAGCAAGGATTGGCAGGAAATTAAGGCCGAAGATTCCTGGAAAATATTCAAGATCATGGCCGAGCTGGTGGAGGGTTTTGAAAAACTGGCCCGTATCGGTCCCTGTGTGTCTATCTTTGGGTCAGCCCGCACCACACCGGATAATAAATACTACAAAGTAGCCGAGGAAATCGCCTATAAACTAACCCAACGCGGGTATGGGGTAATCACCGGTGGTGGACCTGGCATTATGGAAGCCGGAAACCTGGGTGCCAAAAGGGGAAAGGGAAGAAGTGTGGGAATTAATATTTCCCTGCCCTTCGAACAGGAGCCCAATTTCTTTATCGATTCGGACAAACTCATCACCTTCGACCATTTTTTTGTGCGTAAGCTCATGTTCATGAAGTATGCCCAGGGGTTTGTTGTGCTGCCCGGAGGCTTTGGTACCTTCGACGAACTCTTTGAGGCCATCACACTTATTCAAACAGGAAAAATCGGAAGATTCCCTATTGTTATGGTTGGACGAGCTTACTGGGAAGGGCTGCTGAAATGGATTACCGATGTAATGCTCGAAACGGAAAAGAATGTAAGTCCGGAAGATATGGATATTTTCCACGTGGTGGACCATGCCGATGAGGCGGTTGAGATTATCGATACTTTCTACTCAAAGTATATGTTGAGCCCCAACTTCTGAAAGGATATGGTATCCGGATGGCAGGGCTGGGGTAGGGAACAGGAATTTTATGAGATGGTGTTATCTTTGTATGTGAAACATAACGCAATTTAAAATGTTCCGTGGCATTATTCCATTGTTTTACAGCCTCTTCACTATCATCCTGGGAGTGATCTTCCTGGATGGAGAAGTGACTGTGAAAGTCAATGCACCTGCTCAGGTTGATGCCGGAACTGTTTTCAGGGTTGAAATGATACTTACCAAGAGCCAGTTAACAGGCTTTTCCCGGTTTGCTCAGGATATTCCTGCCGGTCTCACAGCATCCAGCCTCAGTTCTGCGAACGCAGATTTTACTTTTGAAGAAAACCGAGTCCGGCTTATATGGCTTAAACTGCCCGACAGCGATACCGTACTCGTAAGCTATTCGGTGAGGGTCGACGAACGACTTAAAGGAACATTCACCCTGGGTGGAAGATTCTCTTACATCGAGGAAAATCAGCGGAAATCGGTGGAAGTACCTCCCCGGCAAATCACCATCATACCTTCCCCAACAGTTGATCCGCGGCTTATCGTGGACGTAAAGGACTTCAGGGAGAAAACCATTCCTAACCTGGCAGGTTCCTCCAATGCCCGTGTGGCATGTATCAGGCAAAAGCCCGATCTCACCTATGCACAGGGAGGAATTGTTGTTACACTGCTGGTTAATAAAGAAAAACTTGAGAAATTTGCCAAGATCGAGGAAAACGTTCCTCCCGGATATTCGGCAATTGCTGTGGAGAAAAAGGACGCCATTTTTACTTTTCGCGATCAAACGGTTAAATTTCTCTGGATGACCCTTCCCCCGGAATCATGGTTCACCGTTTCCTATAAATTGGTTCCCACTGCCGGCAACCAGGTGGAAGAGCTACAGCTCAACGGAGTCTTTTCCTATATCGATGGAAAGAAAACCAACAGCATGGAAATCATCGAACAGGATGTTTCCTTCGATGCCCTCAACCAGGCAGGAGTTGAAAAACTGCTTGCCTCGCTTGGTAAGTTTCAATCGGCAGATACCTCCCGCAACGGAACATCAAACCTGACGGATATCGGAAATCCTGTAAAAAACGGAAAGACTCCGGATACCGGAACACAAAACGTGAAAGCCCTAGATAATAACCTGAACACTCATCTGGCTAATTCCGGTAAAAACGTAAACCAGGGTAAATATTCCCCCGATCAGATCAGGAAAGAACAGGAACGAAACGAACGTTCGGTGATGGCCTATTCCCTGGAACCCGAGAACGGAATTTACTACCGGGTACAGGTTGCAGCAGGACATCAGCCCGTCAACATTAAAAAATACTTCAGGAAAAATAATTTCCACGAACAGGTTCGTACAGAAAAGCACGAAGGCTGGTATAAATACAGCATCGGATCCTGGAACCAATACCGTGAAGCACGTGATTTCAGGGTACAATTATGGAACACAACCACCAGCAGGGATGCTTTCGTGGCAGCATACAATAACGGAAAACGGATCACCGTGCAGGAAGCATTAATGGTCTCAAATCAGAAATGGTACCAATGAGAACCCGGTACAAAATTTTTCTGTTCCTTATTCTCCTGATTCTGCTCCTGACCCCGGCAGGAAATGTTTCTGGGCAAGAGGAAAATATCTATGAAGATATGCTCAGGGAAGAGGTTGAAACAATCAACCCTACCTATATGCCGGTAATCGGCATTGGAACCGGGTATATCAATTTCATGGGAGACGTGAAAAATAATGTGCGTAACCCGGTAGTTGGAAATCTGGGATTGAAAGTAAATATCTCTACATTCGTTGATAACAGGCACTTCTATAAGGCTAATTTTTTCCTGTTGTATGGATCCGTTACAGGGAACCAGCGTTCCCTGGTCCCCGATGAAAATCTGAATTTCCAGAGTTCACTCGTTAACCTGGGTGTAAATATCGACTATAGCTTCGGGAATTTCTTTAAACGTCCCGGTGTTTTGCGGCCTTTCATCTCGCTGGGACTGGAAAACCTGCAGTTCAATACCAAAGGCGATCTCATGGATGCAGCAAACCAGACTTATTTCTATTGGAGTGATGGCACGATTCGTAATAATCGTGACGGGGTATATCCTAATTCGGTCATATATCGTGACTATACATACGAGAGCGACCTTCGCGAGCTCGACACTTACGGGAAGGGAAGCTATTCCCAGAATGCTTTCGCACTACCGGTGGATGCAGGTCTCGATTTCCAGGTATCGAGCCGCGTAAACCTTCGCCTGGGATATGCCATGCACTTCACCTTCACCGATTACCTGGATAATGTAGCCGGAGACAAAAATATGGTGAACAGTGTGAATGTCGGTGGAAATACACGAAATGACTGGTTTTCCTATTCCTATGTTTCCATGCATTTCGATCTTTTCTCCGATCCCAAAACCAAGATTGTGGAGAAGATGTTCGTCATGCTGGATGATTTTGACTACACTATGATGGACGATGATGACAACGACGGGGTGTGGCTCAAGTTGGACCGTTGCCCGGATACTCCCCCGAATGCTAAAGTTGACTCGGTTGGCTGTCCGCTTGATGATGATAGGGATGGGGTGCCCGATTACCTCGACAATGAATCCAGTACCCTCCTAGGGGCCATCGTGGATGAGAATGGTGTAACCCTTCAGGATGCCGTGGTGGATTCCATGCTGAGCCAGGAAGCTATCCAACGCAGTGAAGTGGCCGAATATTTCCGCGCACTGGCCAGTCAAAAGTCACGCGTGCATCGTGATATTCCCGAAAAATTCAAATTCCTGGATACCGATAAGGACAAGGAAATCTCCTTCGATGAGGTACTCACAGCCATCGACCGTTTCTTCGATTTCGATTCTTCGCTTTCCACCAGTGATATTTACGAGTTGAACGACTTCTTCTTCTCGCAGTAGGGGATTCCTTTACCGTTTGCGCGCACGATCCAGCTCGCGGTTCACATCTTTTTGTTTGATTGTTTCCCGCTTGTCATACTCTCGTTTTCCCTTGGCCAGACCTATTTCCAACTTGGCATATCCGTTATCGGACAGGAAAATAAGCAGGGGAATAATGGTAAACCCCTTCTCCTTTACCTTGCGTTGCAGTTTACGCAACTCGATCTTGTTTAGCAACAATTTCCGGTCACGTATAGGCATGTGATTATAATGTGTACCCGGATCATAGGTACCGATGTTGATTCCCTTTACAAACAACTCCTTTTCAATGAAAAAACAATAAGAATCCACCAGGCTGGCTTTTCCCTGCCGAAGCGATTTGATCTCCGTCCCGGTGAGAACCATTCCTGCAATAAACTTCTCATCGATCTCATAATCGAAAAAAGCTTTCTTGTTTTTAATATTTATTTTCTTCTGGAATTCCATACCCGGCAAAGGTAGTTAAAATGTTGGTTGTTCAGGGTTCAGGGTTCCGGGTTCAAAGTTCAGGGTTCCGGGTTCTTGCTATTCGCTTTAGCAGGCAGGTTTAGGGTTTCTTGTTCTATCATTTGTTACGAGTCCTCCATCCTCCTGGCTTTAAGCTTTCATATTTTTCAACTTTCAGCTCTTAGCTTTCAGCTCTCTTTCATCTGTTTTTTCTGCTTTACACTCCTGACAACGGCCCTGCAAACACTGCTTCCAGCAACAACCTGAATGCAAAATAAACACCAAGCATGATCAATCCGGAGGTGATTGTGAATTTAATCCTCGATTCAGCTGGGATTTGAAGCATAGGTGTTGATCCCGTCCATAGGATATACAGGGCGTAAAGTCCGCAGAGACTTAAAAGACTGTTGAGGGGAGGGATGTTCAGCAGATTGGCCGCGGCATAGGAAACAAAAAAAGCCGTGGAGGAATAAGATACCAAAGCCATTACCGCTGCGCGGTCTTTTGCAGAGCCAAAATTATGAGCAATCTCGTTTATAATGAGTGCAGAGAGATATACCACTGCATACGAAACAACCAGGCAGATCACGGTGCTGGAGAGAATGTAGGACACATTCAAGCCATACCCCGAATGATAAATGGTACCGCCCACAAGGGCAGAGGCACCGGTGAATAATACCATCGGCAGGAGATAATACCGGATAATGGAACGGGAAGACCTGTTTTCTTTCTGTATGCTTTCCCATTCTGTTTCCGGCTGGAACAGCAGATTTTTTGCACGTTGAATTACCTGTTGGCAGGACATTGTAATTTAAATTTTCAGAGTTCAAAGTAACTGTTTCGCATTTAAATATACAATGGATGGTCCCATCAATTATTAACCGGGGGTCTTGTTCCATGTAACTCCTGATCCTGCTTCAGAATATTTTTCTATCCTGTTTTCCCAACAGTCGGCTTTTTTTAACGATTTTTACTGATCCAAATCCGGCTATGCAAGATTCAGTAACTAACCCTCTTCTCGTAATCCTTGGACCGACTGCCTCGGGGAAGACCAACCTGGCGGCTCACGCCGCTTTTGAATTCGGAGGAGAGTTGATCAGTGCCGATTCCCGCCAGGTTTACAGGCAGATGAACATTGGCACAGGCAAAGACCTGCAGGAATTCAATATTCAGGGAACAACCGTGCGGGTACACCTGCTGGATCTGCATCCCCCGGGATACAAGTATAATGTGTACGAGTATCAGTCGGACTTTCTGCGCACATACGCTGAGGTACGGGAACGGGGATGCCTTCCTGTGATGTGCGGGGGATCAGGCTTGTATATCGAAGCAGTCCTTAGCGGGTACCAACTGGTGCAGGTGCCTGTGAATGAGGAGATACGAAGGAGTTGGGATCAGCTCCCCGATGAGGAACTCATTGCTCGCCTGACCGCCTTGAAGCCACAACATAATACTACCGATATTGGTACACGGAAACGCCTGGTAAGGGCACTGGAAATCGCCTTGTATGAAAAGGTAAATCCGGAAGCATTTCAATCGATTCCTCAGTTCAATGCACTTCTAGTGGGGGTAAGATTTCCGCGTACTGAGACACGCGAGCGGATAACACGCCGGCTGTATCAGCGACTCAGTGAAGGAATGGTAGAGGAAGTAAAACTGCTTCTGGAATCGGGAATATCACCGGAGGACCTGGTATACTATGGTCTGGAATATAAATTTATTACACAATATCTCCTGGGGCAACTAAGCTACGAAAACATGGTGGAACGGCTCAATACCGCCATCCATCAGTTTGCCAAACGCCAGATGACCTGGTTCCGCAAGATGGAAAGGGAGGGACATAAGATACATTGGATACCAGGGGATTTGCCGTTGGTGGCAAAACTGAACATGCTAACAGAACTCTTGCACAAAAAAGGTATTCATTGAAACCCGAAAATCCATGCCCGGTTGGATGATTACCTGATCAAACAGTACAATCGCCCGTTTGTACTCGAAAACAACAGGTAATTATCCCAAATGACAGGACCGGAGAATATTCCTCCCAGTTCGCACTCTACCTCAAGAAACTGCTCATTGGAGGTAATTATCGAATAAATATCATCCCGGTATGAATCATCTTCTTTGAAATATTTGAGTTTGTTCTTCCGGTATGATTCTGTTTCAAAGCTCCACTTTTTTTCCCCGTTTCTGACTGCGATACCATGAAGCTTCCCGATGGTGGTTCCGGTATACAACAGGCTTTGTGAAAATGCCGGCCTGCCAAAAGTCAGGAATTCCATGGGTGTCTTCCAAATCTCACGGCCCGATGATGGATCGGCTGCTATGAGTATTCGTTCATCGGCACCCAGGATGTAAAGAACTGAATCGTGGATGGTGTTCGACAGGCACCAGCCCCTGGTAAATGCCTTGTTCCAGTGACAATAACCCTTTTGCTGATCGAGGGCATATACATTGTAGTCGCGTGCACCGATAATTACCAGTCCGTTAAAAACAACCGGGGATCCCTGAACCTCGCCTTTTGGGAAGTACCGGTGTCCTACGGTTTTGAACTTCCATACCGGAACTCCTGATTCCTCCGCCAATGCATAAACATATCCGTCGAAGGTTCCGAAAAAAATCAGGTGATTATCTACTGCAGGGCTAGTATGAATTAATGCGCCGGCTGAGAATTTCCACCTCAGTTTTCCGGATTCTCTTTCCAGCGCATACAAACAACTGTCACCAGAACCAAAACAGAGCAAGTTCCCGGCCAACACCGGTGCAGAGTGAAAATAATCGGCAAAATCGTATTTGCGTTCCCCGCCTGTAGCGAAATTCCAGTGCTTCTTCCCGTTGTTTTTATCTAAGGCGTAAATAACTCCGTCTCCTCCGTTAAGATAGACTGTGTCACCTCCGATGCAAATACTGGACCGGATCTCACCCTTTGTGTGGAACCGCCATCTTTCTTCCCCGTTGGACAGATCTATTGCATACAGGATGCTGTCAAGGCCCCCGATGTAAACAGTATTTTCACTTGCTACCGGGGATGAGAAGAATGCCTTCCCAATTTGAAAGGTCCAGCTTAGACGCGGAAGAGAATTGAAATCCGGTGTTGCCCCTGGTTTCGCTTGTATCCGCTGACCATACAGCCAGGCGGGTATGAGGAGTGTGAATGCCATCAGGTACAAACGCACTTTTATGATCATACAGTGAAGTTAAAATGGCAAGGTATCATTCATGTAAAAACAAAACTTACTTATGTGCCTGTTCCAGGCAATTTCCGATTACGTACTCCCCTGTAGTCTTTAGGAAAAAATAATAATTCTGTAAAGATTGGTTGACTAATCCCTGTTGTACTCTCCGAATTTTTTCACCATTGAACTCAACTGCTCATATGAATCGGCGATGACCTTTGATCTCCATACCGGGGAAGCAGGATAATAGAGTTCGTCGAACATATTTCTGGCCTTTTGCTCGTTTTTCTCATTCTTATACCCGTAGTGGGCTCCCTGGTTCTCGAGGATCATTATCTGCATGGACTTCAGTGACCCAAATGTTTTCTGGCTGTCGAGTGTGCCGAATTCAAATACCATCGGGACGCAAAGGGTTTCCGGTACCAGGTGGTTTACCCATACCGTGTATTCACCGCTGATGGTATAGAAATTACTGCTGCTGCCCCAATCGATCCTTGTGGTATCAAAGATGCTTCCAAGGGCTTGCACCACTGCCGGATCTTCAGGCTTGTCAATAAACATATGCATTTTCCCTCTTTCTCCGTAACCGGTATGCAGATCAATATTCAATACAACCCGGTATTGTTTTATTTTTTCCGTAAGCAGGGGTTTCAGCTCTTTGATCTGGGGTTCGTAATCCCTGCCTCCATAATAGAATCCCTTGTCGAATTCATACTGTCCCTGCAGTGCGGCCTGCCGGAGGACCGGCATTGATTTCTGCAGGATCTTGTAAATGGCGGTGAGATAAAAAAACTGGTTATCCAGGTCATTCACATTCACGGGATGGGCGGGCATTAAAAAATCAGTGAGCTCCACAAAACCATCGTTCTTAATATCAAAACTTTCTCTTTCCAGGATACAGTTACGGTTGAGGTCCACATTATTTCCTGTAGCCTTCCGGTGGTACTTGAAGCCATAGGGATTGATTCCATGGATCAGAAGTACTCCCATGTTGTCAGGAAGGCCTTGCGAAAGTATTTTTTCCATGAACATTCCCTGGATAGCGCTCCCGGTAAATCCTTCAATTCCGTGTAGCCCGGAATTCAGGATGAGGAGTTTTTCTTTTTCCCTTTTTGCCGGGATATAACACCAGTCGACACTCAGGCTTGTATCGCTCCCCGGGACCTGTATCTTACCTGTCAGCATGCTGTCCGTGCCCGAATTAAATTTCTGAGCTCGTTGCATGAAAGCCTCCCGGCAGGCATCATAGCTGTCGTGAAAATAAACCAGGTTTGTAGAATCGACAGCTACCTTCGGATCATCCGGCCAGAATGTTCGGTAGCTGATATACGAACCTGCAAGAGCGAGGACGATTATTCCCAGCAGGGAATACAGCGCAATTCGGAAAACTTTTTTCATGGAGGAAGATTTTTTTGGTTTTACCAGTTGACAGGCAGGGAACAGAATTTTCGGCTGAATGAGCGTGATGAAGCGGGCAGTGAATATCTCAGGCAGACTTATTTATGACAGGCAGCCAACATAGCCTGGTTATTTTTCGATTATCTCTGCAAAATATCTGAATCCCACCGAGGTCTGTGCACTCCCATCATAGCGGTACTGAGCATCAATTTTCAGGTATTCCTTGTTCTCATTCCAGCTCCCGCCTTTTGCAATTCCTTTCTCATCTATCATCTCGGCGACGTTTCCGCTCATATTAAAAATTCCGAAATTATTTTTCCAGTATGAATTTACGGGTGCTGTTATGTCGGCGTGATCATACTGTTGACCCTCCATTCCGGAGTTTCCTCCAGTTTCTCTTTTATAATTGCACCTTTGTTTTCCGGATTTATCAGTCAGGTCTTTTCCCTGCCAGGGGTAGATTGCAAGGCTATCTCCCCCGCGGGCTGCGGTTATCCATTCCTGTTCCGTTGGAAGCCGGAAAAGTACTTTCTTAAATTTCCTTTTAGGATTGGTGTTGTATTGTTCAGTAAGCCATGCACAAAAAAGCCTTGCCCCTTCATGGCTTACATTTACAACGGGGTAGTTACTATATGCAGGGTGATTATGATAGAATTGCACATAGGGTTCATTATAGCTCAGCTTGTCTCGCCATTTCAAGGTATCAATTTGAGCAATACTGAGCAAGGCATTGTCATTGGCTTGTTTTAGCGAACTCAGAAAAGTCCTGTAAAGCTTATTCGAAACCTCAAACCTTGATGCATACAGCTTTTCATTGATTTTTGTCAGGGATGCATTGATTTCTTTGATGTCTGCCTGTCCAAAGAGTATTATACTTTGAAGGATGGAAAGAGTGATTAATAGTATTCTTTTCATGTTTTCTGTATTAACGGTTTATGTCAGGAGGCACGTATGGTTTTTTGTTAAAAGAGTGGTACCTGAGGGTAGCGTAAATGTACAAATTCTATGTGAATTTTGGTGATTTGAGATTTATATGGGGTATCTGGGTTATATGCGATGAAGAAACATTAATGTCAGGATTACGGGTGCATCAATAATCTGTCCGATTATGATTCCTGCGATCTGGCTTTTCGAAGATCCTATCGTGGGTTTGCCAAAAAAGGAATTATGCGTTCCCGCGAATATTGTTTTGCAGGTCGTTGTACTTTTTGAATTGAAACGCAAAAACCCCGGAGCAATAGTGCCCCGGGGTTTTTATTAGTCTGTTATGAATAAGAATTATTTATTTTCTCCCGGTACCAGTTCTTCCACTTTCAGTTTTGAAGGAGTGAAAATTCCAAGCACGCCCTTAAACCCGACAGTCATAACGATATTAATAAAAAACGCCAGGAAGGAAAGTAAAAGCAATGAGCCCGCAAGTGCAGCCAGTATCATATATAAATTGAATTCTCCGTTGTGATATACTGTTCGGCGCAGCATTCCATTTAATCCGGCCATTCCCATAAAAGCACCCATCCCGATACCTCCGGTCAGGTGTGCCCAGAAGTGAAAATTCGCAAGTTTCTGACTATAGAGTTTCGCGCCATTGGTAAGAATGGGAAGCAACAAATAGATTGCTGAATACAGGGTCATGGTTAGCCCCACCAGTATGGCAACATGTACGTGCGGGCCCACTATCCATTGGGTATTATGCAGAATGCGGTTCAGCCCGAGGTCAGCTTGCATAATTCCGGCAGGTACTGCGAGGGCAAAACCCAATAGCCCACCCAATAGAAACTTGAGAGGATTGCTCATGGTTAAGGGACGAGCCTGCCATAATGTAGCTAAAGTAATAAAGAAAGCAAGGCCCTGGGTAATCAATTCAAAAGCGGTGAGCATTTCTCCCGAAAAAATCTTTAGAAATCCAGGTTGTGCCTGATCCGACATAAGATGGTGTGACCACACAAACCATGAAACAATCATCTCGACCAATAATGCAATCCGTGCCCACTTCTCCATAAATATTTTCTTTCCGGTAATCAGGCTTGCCAGCAGATACCAGGTACCGGCAACGAATATCAGTACCAGTCCGTCGGCAATCAGGTCAAGTCCCCACCAGAACCAGTTTTTGTACAACAAAGCATCAATGGCCGAATGTTTCAGGTCATAGCCCAACAAGGCAGCAATCATATAAACCAGTATCAAAACACCTGTAAAGGTGATGATGCCCGCATTGAGGAGAGTATCCACAGTACCCCGGGCAATTGCCGCCACCGGGGTTGAGACATAATAGGATCCGTCGGCATTTTTCATTCGTTTAAATCCCAGTGCCGATACAAGGACTCCCCTGGGTTGTTTTTCACGACCCTCAGGATTATAGCTAATTGTTTTAAAAATGTTGAACACAAAAAGGAGGGTGCCAACCATCACCAGCGCAATACCCAGTATGAAAAATGTTCCGCCAATCACACTGAATTGCGTGAAGTCGGCTGGTAACGGCCAATACAAGGTGTAAAGCGGCGAGTAATGTGAAAGGAATCCGGCAAACCAGAAAGTAAAAGTACCAATGGCAATAAGCCACAAGGTGTAATTGCCCAGTTTGAAACTCCACAGAGGTTTCTTCATCAGGTAGGGAACCAGGAAAAGGAAAGCTCCGAATACAATCGAATAAGAGGAACCGAAAATTCCTACCAGGGGGTGAGCTGTCATTATTGCAAAAAACTGCTTGTCATCCATCATGACTCCGGGTGTTACTAGGTGAATCCGCATGATCAAGCCTTCAATCACTGCGAAAAGGTAGTAAACCAACCCTACCACAACAAATCTCAGCGTAAGTTTTTGCATGGGTGTTAAGGATTTTACTTTGAATAATCCCTGTTCACCATTTATAAATGTATTTATGAAACTCATAGTAGAATGTATTTAGTTGATGAATCAATAAACGAACACAACATCTTTCACCACCATGTTATACCCTTTCCAGCCTGAATATTCGGTTGAACGAATGGTAAGAACCTCTGGCTTGTCGAATTTCCATAGCACATCATTCATATGGCCGGGTACCACCTGCATCTGGAATACCATGGAATTGTCCTGCCTGAAAAGTCCGAACCCATAAGTGAGATCTTCAGAAGTCACCCTGAAATTTACCAGTTCATTACATTTTATTTTCATGGAATCTGCAGGCAATAGGAACTGATGATCCTTTATGCTGATATCGAAAACCTTATCCGCCTTCATTTTGCTGCGATTCAAGTCGATAGGCTTCCAGGGGATTGTTTCATGGGTTACAAGGTGCAGGCTAACCCCAATAACTACCAGAAATCCTATAAAAGAATAGAAAAGGGCAGGCTTAACCGCACTTTCTTTACCCTTTCTCTTGATCTGGTAACCAAACCAGGTCATAAGAAGCAGAATGACGACGACATACAGAGTGTAGGCCATGGTCTGTCCGTTTAATACTAATTCCGAATCTACCATAATCTTCATTTTGTTAGTTTAACATCTATTTCATCGGACAGATATTGATCAGTCCGTTTTTTTTATGTCCGCCAAACTTGTATCTACCAATACCTGCATGGTGTTTTCGCGAATGGAAATCCATTTATCATGCATCATGCACTTAAGTTTAAGTGCACAATTGCCAAATCCGAAAAAGCATTGATTGGCAAGGTAATTCTCACCACAGGCATTCAGAATATCCATAAGGGATATGGTTTCCAGGGGACGGGTAATCCGGTATCCTCCATATTTTCCTTGTTCGCTTGCTATTAATCCATTCTTAACAAGACTGGTCATGAGCTTACGGAGGTATCGGTAAGGAATTCGAAGCTCTCCATAAATATCATCCGTGCGGTACAGCCGTGTTGGTTCCTGAGCCATAAGACTCATAACTTGCAAGGCGTATTCACTTGTTTTACTGAGGTTCATAAATGATACCAATTGGTATTATTTAAAACGAAATTAATATATATTTGGAATAATTCAAAAAAATGTTGGTGACTAAGTTGATAGGTGAGTCTTAACCTTGTTTACTTAAGCGGTAGCAGGAACATATTACCAGAAATCCATAATCAGGTATGGAAATAGCGTGGGTAAGCTACATTCTGAATTTAGTGCTGATAAGAACTTAAACCATTCCGGTTGATAGAATCCCATTTGGACATACTATCAACCAATGCACTGGCAGGAGACTTATATTATTTCCTCAATCAAACACCCAGTCCGTTATATAAATCATCAGCACCAGGTAGGCTGCAATGAAGACATTGGCCATGGAGAACAGGTAGTTGTAGTTGGTGCGCCATTTTTTAAAGCGGCGACGGATGAGCATGCCTACGTTCGGAATGATAAAACAGAAAAGCAGGAGAAGGTAGAAGAGGTTGAATTTTTTCTCGGGCTCTGCATCCTCCATGTCCTGGGGAGAATCCTGAAAAAACAGGAAGAGATAAATGTAAACCAGGAAAATAAAGAGATATCCCAGGTAGGAGAATTTCAGCATGGCCGTGGAAATTTTCCTTTTCTGGTGGAAACGCAGGGGCTTCAGTAACAAAACAGCAAGGAGAAAAAAGAATCCAAAGGCCAGGATAAATATGAAATGCAGGATGAACTGGGATACACCGTCCATAGTGGTTGTGGATTTGCGAATTAAAGATAATAATTAATCCGTTATTTTGCTAATAGGTACAACCTGAAAATACAATACAATATTTATCAAAAGGTCCACGAATTACACGAATGAACACTAATTAGTGCCAATTCGTGCAATTCGTGGACCTTTATTATTGGTGGACTAAACCCTTATTTAAGATACTTATCCAGCCACCCGAAGAACTCACGCTGCCACAAGATGGAATTCTGCGGCTTGAGGATAAAATGTGATTCCTCGGGGAAATACAGCAGTTTACTGGGAATACCCATCACCTGGGCAGCCGTGAATGCCTGCATACTTTCGGAGAAAGGAACGCGGAAGTCATTGGCACCGGTACTTATCAGGATAGGAGTATCCCAGTTCTGCACGTACAGGTGAGGGGAGAACTTGTAACTGGCCGGTCTGGGATTCTGCCAGTAAGGACCACCCAGGTCATGGTTCGGGAACCACAGTTCCTCAGTTGTGCCATATTCACTTTCGAAGTTGAACATCCCGCAATGGGAGATGAAGGCCTTGAACCGCTTCTGGTGATGTCCTGCCAGCCAGTATACCGAATACCCGCCATAACTGGCGCCCACTGCACCTAAACGCTCCGGGTCCACATAAGGTTTTTTCTTCAGACCATCGATGGCACTCAGGTAGTCCTGCTGGTTGAGTCCTCCGTAATCGCCGGCAATCTGGTCCTCCCATGCCTGTCCGAAAGTCGGACAACCCCTGCGGTTGGGTGCGATCACAATGTAGCCATTGGCTGCCATCAGCTGCATATTCCAACGGAAACTGAAAAACTGGCTGACAGCATTCTGCGGTCCGCCTTCGCAGAAGAGCAGGGCCGGATATTGTTTGGTGGAATCAAATCCCGGAGGATAGATCACCCAGCTGTGCAGATCTTTGTTGTCAACGGTTTTTACCCAGAAGGCATCCACCTTTCCCATGGGGATATTATCGTAGATGTTTTTATTGATGAAACTGATCTGTGTTTGTTGTCCGCTGATCGGATGCACACGGAACAACTCCGTGGCCATGCTCATCGACATCTGCGTACCCACCAGCTGATCGCCTGAAGCCATGAGGCCTGTGTAATCATGATCACCGGTGGTGATCTGACTTATTTTCCGCGATTCAACTTCGATGTTGTAAACCTGGAAGGTTCCTTTTACACCACTGATAAAACAGATGTTTTTCCCGTCACCGGACCATACCATGCTGGCAGCATCCTGGTCGAACTGTTCGGTGAGATAAACCTTTTCCTTGGTTGCAAGATCCATTACAAAAAGCCGTTCCTTATCGGATTCATAGCCGGGAGTAGCCATGCTGCTCCAGCAGATACGGCCACCATCGGGCGAGAAAACAGGTGTTTTGTCGTAGCCTGGCATGCCTTCCGAGATGTTCTCCGTTTTGCCGGTAGCAAGATCATACAGGTAGATATCGGAATTGGTGGAGAGAGCATCTGCTTTTCCATTCAGCTTTTTGCAGGTATAAGCCAGCAGTTTTCCATCGGGGCTCCAACTGATGTCGCTTCCGTCGAAGTAGGGTGCCTGGGGGGAATCCCATTTTTCTCCCGGCATGATGTCCTTTCCGGCCGGCACTTCTCCATCACCGAGCGATGTTATAAATATATGGCTGAAGGAATAATCGTGCCAGTAGTTCCAGTGGCGGTACATCAGGTCATCGATGATCCGTGCATTGGCCAGTGGCAGGTCGGGATAGATATCCTGAGGTGTACTATCGGTTTTAACTTCCTGGATATAGAAAAGATTATTGCCGGTGGGTGCCAGTTCAAATCCGTTGATGTCACCATCAACCTGCGAGATTTGTTTCCGGTCTTCGCCCTCGGTATTCATCTGCCATACCTGGCTGGATCCCGATTCAGGACTCAGGAAGAGAATGTTCTTTCCGTCGTTGGTCCAGCGTGGATTGAACTCCGAAAAGTTGGTGGTGGTTATCTGCTTAAGGTCACCACCACCCACAGGCAGGGTGTAAATTTCACCGTTACTTTTATTGGTATTCGCATCATATCGGGTGATGGTAAGGACAATTGTTTTCCCGTCGGGAGAAACTTTTGCCTCACCGAGTCGTCCGAATTTCCAGAGGATCTCAGGTGTCAGTTTTTTACCAGCCAGTTCTTCCTGGCTGAGCGAGTTGGAGAAATCAGGCTGCGGCCCTGAACCTGTCTGGTCGGTCTTTTTGGCGCATGACCATCCCAGGAACAGAATTAGCAGTAGTGGTACAAGTTGTTTACTCATGGGGGTTAGTTTGAGTTGGTTAATTTTTCTTGCCTGCATCGGAGAGAGACTGGACGATCTTTTTTTCCAGTTCATCCTGTAGTTCTGGATTGTCCTTAAGCAATTGCTTTACCGCATCGCGGCCCTGTCCCAGCTTGGTATCCCCGTAGCTGAACCATGATCCGCTTTTTTTGATAACCTCTTTCTCGGTGCCCAGGTCGATAATTTCACCTATGCGCGAGATACCTTCACCGAATACGATATCAAATTCTGCGCGTTTGAACGGAGGTGCCAGTTTGTTTTTCACGACCTTCACTTTCACGCGGTTCCCCGTGGCTTCTTCTCCTTCTTTCAATTGATTTATTTTACGGATGTCGAGGCGCACGGACGCATAGAATTTCAGTGCATTTCCACCGGTTGTTGTTTCGGGGTTGCCGAACATCACACCGATCTTCTCACGCAACTGGTTGATGAACACACAGGTGGTGTTTGTTTTGTTGATGTTGGCAGTGAGTTTACGCAGGGCCTGTGACATCAGGCGGGCCTGCAGACCCATCTTGCTGTCCCCCATTTCACCCTCAATTTCTGCTTTTGGCGTGAGGGCTGCAACCGAGTCGATCACGATGATGTCGATGGCTCCTGATCGGATCAGGCTGTCGGCAATCTCGAGGGCCTGCTCTCCATTGTCGGGCTGGCTGATGAGCAGGTTTTCAATATCCACACCCAGTTTCTCAGCATAAAAACGGTCGAAGGCATGCTCAGCATCGATAAAAGCAGCAATGCCGCCGCCTTTCTGGGCCTCTGCGATAGCGTGGATAGCCAGGGTGGTTTTTCCGGATGATTCGGGACCGTAGATCTCGATCACTCTGCCCCGGGGATATCCTCCGATCCCCAGCGCCAGATCGAGTGCGATGGATCCCGAGGGTATTACAGGTATATTTTCGTTCGGAGTATCTCCGAGTTTCATAATGGTACCCTTGCCATAGTCTTTGTCAATCTTATCCAGTGTTGACTGGAGTGCTTTCAGTTTTTCCTTGTCGATCTCCCTCTTGGGATTTTTAGGGTTTTTTTCTTTCTCCATGGTTGAATATTTATTGGTTTATTTCTTTTAATACCTGTTCAGCATGATTTCTCGTATCCACTTTGTCAAAAATTTTCAACACCCTGCCCTTTTCATCGATCAGAAAGCTGGTCCTTAAGGTACCCTCAAAGGTTTTTCCGTACATCTTTTTTTCGCCCCAGACTCCAAAGGCCTTCACCAGTTCCTTGTTTTCGTCGGCCAGCAGGGTGAAAGGCAGGGAGAATTTGGTTTCGAATGATTTATGGGATTTGGTACTGTCAGTGCTTACCCCGATCACCTCAATCCCCCGCTTTTTAAGCAGGGTGAAATTGTCGCGCAGGTTGCATGCCTCGGCAGTACATCCCGGAGTATTGTCCTTTGGATAGAAGTAAAGCAGGATTTTTTTCCCGGCAAACTGTTTAAGATGAATGATAATCCCGTTTTGATCAGGGCAACTGAACTCCGGGATCTTGTCCCCGACCTTTAGATGTGTCATACGCATCAAATTTAGGGTTAAAATAATTATTTTTACCCGGTTGATGGAGGTTATTAATGAGCAAATTTGAATGATTTTTCAACAATACCGCAGCATTCGCGAGCTTTGTAAGCCAGTGTTTTTCACGATGTTGAATTCCCGGCATTTAGCTGTTCCTTCCCGGAGATACCTCTTGCTTTTGTTGCTATCCTGCCTTGTTACGCCGACGATAGCACAGAGTCCGGATCAGTTGCGAAGCTGGCCTCCGGTTCTACGTATTACCGGGAGGCAGCGAGGTATTACAGCCGGCTCCTGGAGCTTTATCCAAGAGATCCCAAATACCAGTATTATACAGCTGTATCCCTGCTGCGCTCAGGGACAGGCCTGAAGCGGGCGGTCGAACTCCTGTCTCAGCCACAGGTGCAGGCTTTATACCCGGATGCTCCCTTTCAGACCGGTGAGGCATACCGGCTTTCTTTCCGCTTTCATGAAGCTGACGGTCAATATGCGAATATCCTCAGTAATAAAAATGCAGATAAATCCATTCGGGAGAGAGCCGAAAAAGCCAGGAAAATGAATACGGAAGCTCGTATTCGCTCAGGACGCATATTTGCACTTGAAGTATATGAGTATGCCGATGTTTCATCCAACCCTGCCCTCATCAGTTCGATCAAAGGCGGAGGCCTGTTCCGCCTGGAAAGCCCTGATCTTTCGTACCTGGAGCAATATAAACTATCGGTAGATTCCTTCGCACGAATGATGGATTTTAGTGCTGTTCCGGTGGGTAATCCTGTTTATTTCCCTGCACGCACCGGACGAAGGGAGGATCTTAATCTCTACAGGGCCCGGAAAACGGGGGAGAAGACCCTGGGTGTTCCTATCCTCCTGGATTTTGCAATAAATTCAAAGGATGATGAGGGATTTGCCTGGTTTGACACGGTTGATTCCATTTTGTATTTCAGTTCGAAGGGACACAGCAGTATGGGCGGGTATGATTTATTCACCTCGCGTATTATTCCCGGCGGAAATGGCTGGTCTAAGCCGGAGGCCCTGGGTTTCCCGCTCAACAGCTCTTTTGATGAACTGGCACTGGTGATTCTTCCGGATCGTAAATCGGCGGTATTCTTATCCAACAGGATTAATGGCGGGAGCAGCCTTACCTCCTTCATCATCAAATGGCCACCTGATCTTTCTTCACGGGAAGAAACCAATCCCGACTCGCTGCTCGCCATCGTATCGGATATAAAAACCGTTCCCTGGCCTGTTTTTACCGACACCAGGAAGATTTCCCCGGTCAGGGACCCAGGATCACCACAAGAGGTAGTTGCGGTCCATCAGGTGGAAAATACGCATTCCATGGCTGATGCAGACGATTCGGATTATATGGAATTGCTGAATGAGGCGCTGAAGCTACAATTGCGCTCGGATTCGCTTTTAAGGGAAACAGAAGCAGCCCGCAACAAACTCGCCTCCGTAACCGACCCCGAAGAACGTACACGCCTGCAACAGGAAATCAAACGAAATACAAGCCAGGCCGACCAGGTGCAGGGACAGGCCAATACTTGTTATTCACGGGCCAGGGAAATGGAACTCCGTTATTTGCAGCAGGTATACCCCGGGAAGAGTGGTGGAAGTGGGAGTGGAAGTGGAAGTAGCAGTGGCAGTAATAGTGGCAGTGGCAGTAGCAGTAGCAGTGGCAGTAGCAGTAGCAGTAACAGTGGCAGTAGCAGTAGCAGTAGCAGTATTAGTAGTACTAATAGTAGCAGTAGCAATAATGGCAGTAAAAGCAATGCAGAAAAAACTGAAAAGCCGGGAGTGAATGGAAATAGTGGTACAACAAATGCCAACAGCAAGGCAGCAGTAAAAGACAGCTTCGCAATACTGGCAGTTTGTCCTTATAATGAGCGCAACCCGGTCCCTGAGTTATTTTCAGGTCTGGATGGTGTGGTATACCGCATTCAGTTGGGAGTCTTCAGCAAACCCATCAGTTACGACCGGTTCAGGGGAATTTGTCCGCTGATGTTTGAAAAGGTCCCTGAAAGCGGGCTTACACGGTATTATGCCGGGCAGTTCACTTCGATAAGTTTGGCTGAGAAAGCATTACAACAGGTTAAAGAATACGGATTCAAGGAAGCCTACCTGGTTTCTTTTTTCCAGGGAAAGAAAATCTCACTTATACGTGCACGCGAACTGGAGCAGATGATTCGCTCATCCAACTAAATGAAGGTCAGTATATTCTACTGGTCTCTCTGACTGGTTGAATGTCATAAATTTTTATACCTTTGCAAAACAGGTGAAAACCACATGATGACCGAGAGAAGCGAGAAAATAGGGAAGCCGCTGGAAGATCACGAAAAGAAGGCAGGGATTGGGGAAACCAGTTTTCTGATCCTGCACAACGATGATATTCACAGCATCGATTATGTCATTCAGAGCCTGGTGGATGTTTGTAACCACGAACAGGAACAGGCCGAACAATGTACACTCATCGCCCATTACAAGGGATCCTGCGATGTGCGCAAGGGGAGTATTGATAAACTGCTTCCCATGAAGGAAGGACTCACGAGCAGAGGATTACTGGCAACAATAGACTAAAACCATATGTCACTTTTTCTGATTATTATTCTTATCCTGCTGGGGATTCTCCTGCTGATCGTTGAGTTTCTGATTATTCCCGGAGTTACCATTGCCGGTATAGGCGGTGTGGCGCTCATCGGGGGAACCATTTACCTCACCTACAAGAATTATGGGGTGATGGCCGGCAACATCGTACTCCTGTCCACCCTGGTGTTGATAATAGGGGTAGCTGTTTTCACCCTGCGTTCAAGAACCTGGAAGAAGGTGATGCTGGACAAGCAGATTGACGGAAAAGCTGCCGATTCAATGGAGGATCTGTTAAAGCCAGGTGACCGTGGAAAGGCTATAACCCGGCTTGCTCCCATGGGAAATATACAGGTTGGGGATGTGATTACCGAAGCCAAATCGATGGGCGAGTTTATAACTGTTAACTCAGACATTGAAGTAGTAAGAGTAAAGAATAAAGAAGTAATTGTTAAACCCCTAACTAAATAAACCGATGGAATTAGTTGCAGGCTCAATGCTGTTATGGGTGGTCGGGATAATAGTTCTCGTCATCCTCTTTTTGTACCTGGTGCCGCTGAACCTGTGGTTCCGTGCCCTGGTATCGGGTGTTCACATCTCGCTCTTTCAACTCATTTTCATGAGGTGGAGAAAGGTTCCCCCGGGGATAATCGTGGGAGCGCTTATTGAAGGAACAAAAGCCGGTATCAAACTGGAACGCGATGATATGGAGGCACACTACCTGGCAGGCGGACATGTTGAACGCGTAGTACATGCACTCGTATCAGCCTCCAAGGCCAACATCGATCTTACCTTTAAAATGGCAACCGCCATTGACCTGGCCGGTCGCGATGTGTTCGACGCCGTGCAGATGTCAGTTAATCCAAAGGTTATCAATACACCTCCTGTTACCGCAGTAGCAAAGGATGGTATTCAGCTTATCACCAAGGCCCGCGTTACCCTGCGCGCAAGCATCAAGCAGTTGGTAGGGGGTGCAGGTGAGGAAACTGTTCTTGCCCGCGTGGGTGAGGGTATCGTTACCGCCATTGGTTCTTCCATCTCCCACAAGGAAGTGATGGAAAATCCTGATAAGATTTCAAAGACCGTTTTGGCTAAGGGTCTCGATGCAGGAACTGCTTTCGAGATTCTCTCGATCGACATTGCCGATATCGACATCGGTAAAAATATCGGTGCCGTGTTGCAGATGGACCAGGCCAATGCAGATAAAAATATCGCACAGGCGAAAGCCGAGGAGCGTCGTGCCATGGCTGTTGCACTCGAGCAGGAGATGAAAGCAAAGGCCCAGGAAGCCCGTGCCAAGGTTATTGAAGCCGAGGCCATGGTGCCCCAGGCAATGGCAGAAGCCTTCAGAAGCGGTAACCTGGGGATTATGGATTATCTCAAGGTGAAGAATATCGAGGCCGATACCAGCATGCGCGAAGCTATCTCCAAGCCTGGTCAGCCTCCGAAGAAGGAGTAGCAGAAAATTTGCGAATTTAAGAGGAATTTATACTTTTGTGCCGCGTTCCTTAACCCCCGCCTTAAGGCGGGGGTTAAGGAACGCCTGGAGAGGTGGGTGAGTGGCTGAAACCAACGGTTTGCTAAACCGTCGTACTCTGCAAAGGGTACCGGGGGTTCGAATCCCCCCCTCTCCGCGAAACGCCAAAGCAGGCCAAAGCAAAACACCGTAAAGCATTGATTTTACGGTGTTTTTGTTTTTTGGCCGAAGCAAAAAACACCCAAACGAAGCAAATTTTTGAGGGCCATTCGGTGGACTTGGCCCACCCCTTTTTTAAGTCCACCGAATTAGGTCATAATGCTTTGATTTGCACCACTTTGCATTTCGCAAAATGCCTCATTTTGAATAGGTTTAACGAAAACAAATCCATCAAAATCGAGACAAAAATGAACACATTTTCAAAGCTTTTCTACATCCGGCGGACCAAGCTGTTAAACAATGGTGAAGCCCCCATCTACCTCCGCATAACGGTAAACGGAGCCCGGACCGATCTTGCAATTTTCCGCTCCATACACCCCGATCTTTGGGACTCAGGGAAGGGGAGGGCCAAAGGGAATACCAGGGATATACGCGAACTGAATGCCTACCTGGATGAATACATGAGCAGGCTGATTGAATGTAAGCGGCAGTTGGAGAATGATTACCGGCCTGTTACAGCTGAGTCCTTAAAAAACCGCTTGCTGGGGAATGATGAAGTTAATTTTGGAATTCTCCAGGTCTTCAAAGACCATAACACCAAACTGGAAAAACTGGGTGACAAGGAAGTTGCTGAAGGAACCATTGAACGATACCTGACAGCATACAAACACCTGGAGAATTTCATTCTGTGGCAGTATAAGAAGAGCGATGTGCTCCTGCGTGATATCAACTACAGCTTTATCAAAAATTTTGAATTCTACCTCAAGAGCGAGCGAAACTGCTGCCATAATACAACCGTGAAGTACATCAAGAATGTGAAGAAGATCATCCGGATTGCCATGGCAAATAACTGGATAAAGCAGGATCCATTCCGCGATATTAAGTACAGGTTTGAGGATGTTGATACTGTTTACCTGGATGAAAACGACCTGCAGTTATTGATAAACAAGCCGATTGCCATTCCAAGGATTGATCAGATCAGGGACATCTTTCTATTTTGCTGCTTCACCGGACTGGCATTCTCCGATGTAAAGGCCCTCAAAAAAGAGAACCTGGTAAAAGGGATTGACGGGAAAATGTGGATACAAAAACGCCGGACCAAGACCAATATCATGAGCAATATTCCCTTGCTGGATCTCCCTGCCAAACTTATGGAAAAGTATGCCAATCATGACAGGGTGAAGCACGGGGATGCGATTCTGCCTGTCCCATCGAACCAGAAAATGAATGCCTACCTGAAGGAAATCACGGACCTTTGTGGAATTAATAAAAAGCTGACAACCCATTCAGCCAGGCATACCTTTGCAACGACCGTTACTCTGGCCAACCATGTATCCATGGAATCAGTTTCTAAGATGCTTGGTCACACATCGCTGGATATGACTCGAAAATATGCCAGGATTGCAGACCGGTTGATAAGTGATGATATGAACAAATTGAAGGGGAAGTATAATTTTGGGTAACGTATTCAGCTCATAAAAATGCAAACAAATGCAAAAAGGCTTTTAGGGAAGAAATTCCGGGAAGCCTTTTCTTTTGCTTTTTCTACTATGCTTTTGATTACTGCATATATCAGTTATACAGTACTATACGAAGTTTTATTCATTCAAAATACTTACATTTGGTCTATACAAAACCTTTATAAATTATGGACCACAAAGAATTCCAGGTGCGCACCTACGGCTTCGGCGAACTCGCTCAATTATACTTTCCGCATATTACTAAGGCATCCGCTTCCAGGATGTTCAGCCAGTGGATCCATACTTGCCCGGAATTGGTTCAAAAACTGGAAAGCACCAATTGGAAAAAGCGGTCGAAATATTTTACACCGAAGCAGGTAAGAGTTCTTGTTGGACACCTAGATTCACCATATTAAATGTCACTGATTTGATTGTTTCCAAACAATTTTCGCTAAATTGGATAGTTTTAAGTGTGTTTGATGGGCGGGTTAATTCATTAAATGAATATTTAACCACTTAAATCCAAGTTGGTGTATATTACAGAATATAAGCTCTTTTTCCTTTATAAGCAACGCATTAGGCTTGAATGCTGGTTAATAAACACTTTCAATACGCAGACTTCCTATTGATTTAAACAGGTTTATTGATTGACTAATAATAATTCCTTAAGACCCTACGTTAATATGAAACTGAATTTACAAACAGGACCTTTAATGTTGTGATATCATGATACTTCTTTTAATTTATTAGCTTTGTGATTTATTGGACAAATATTTATAGTAAATAGACAAGAGTGAAGGATTATATTTATGAAAAGCATGAATCAAAATGATAATTCAATTGGTAGAATGTGCAGAATCAAACTGGAGGATTTTTTTAGAAATTCTGAAACTTCAACTTCAATTCTGATAGTTTTATTTTCTTAAAACTTATTTATACTTTTTTTGAACTTAAAATTCTCTTACAGGATGTCTTTTTTTAACTCATTTAAAATTGATAAAAAATGCAATAGTCTCGGTAATAAATACATTATTATTCTCTTTCTTTTTTTTATAAAAACCAACTACTTAATAGCGCAAAATATAACGATAAGTGGTGAAATTCATGACAAAGCAACGGGTGAATTACTTTCAAACGTTTCAATAATACAAAACAACTCGGAAGTTGGCACAATAAGCAATAGTTATGGATTTTTTTCAATTCAAGTATCAAGAGGCAAGCAAATTCTTACAGCTTCACATATTGGGTATAATGATCTAGCAATTACCATTTCAGTTGAATCTGATACGGTCATTAATTTCAGTATTGAAAAGAAATATTTTGTTATAGACGAGGTAATTATTAAATCAAACACAAACAAAAATAGAAATAGTATTGCCGGATTAAAGCTAATTAATGGCAAAGATTTAATAAATCTTCCAAACTTTATGGGAGAACCTGATGTATTGAAGTTTATTCAAAATTTACCCGGTATTAATACATCTCATCAAGGTACCACTAATCTTAGTGTGAAGGGTGGAAGTAATGATCAAAATTTGATTGTTATTGATGAGGCCCCAATTTATAATCCTTCTCACGCACTGAATTTTTTTTCAATCCTAAATTCGGATGCTGTTCGTGAAATTAAAGTAGTTTCAGGCTACTTTCCTGCTAAATATGGTGGTCGACTTTCGTCGATAATTGAAATAATGACAAGGGAAGGATCATTTGAAAAGACAGAGGCATCGATTGGATTAGGATTGATTTCAAGTAGAATACTGCTTAGCACGCCACTGCTAAAAAATAAAGTTGCATTTATTTTTAGCTCAAGAGTTTGCTATGCTGGAGCTGTTTTAAATTCCTTTGGGAATATTGGGAAAGCTATTGGTTTTTACAGTTTAAAAAATTTCGAATCAAATAAGGAGCTTAGATTCTATGATTATTCTTCTAAGATAAACTTTAAATTGACTGAAAAGACTCGAGTATATTTGTCTACATTCTCTAGTAAAGACCACCTTTATTTTGAGAGTTTAATAAATTCAGCTATGCTTAATTGGAGAAATAGTACATCGACTCTTAGGATTAATAATATCATTTCTAGTAAGATGTTCAATAACACAACGTTTTATTTAAGTAATTACCATTATTCGTATTTGATGAACGATGAGACAATTAATTTTGAATGGAAATCAAAAATAAGCGAATATGGATTTAAAAGTGATTTTGACTATTACTTAACAGCAAATAGCCATATGTCTTTTGGGGCTGGTTCATATTTAACAGTATTTTATCCTGGAGAAGTTTTACCAATAGATAGTATTTCTCATGTTAATCGAATTAGGCTTGATCGGAAACAATCTGTGCTTTCTTTTTTATATATTAATAATAGCTTCCTGATTAGGAAAATATTTGGAGTTGATTTGGGTTTGAGAGTCTGTGACTTTTTTAATTTAGGACCAGCTACGAATTATCTTTATGATAGTAATTTATCATTAGTTGTTGACAGTTTTAAAGTTGAATCAGGTTCAATATTTGGAAAGTCATATAGAATTGAACCACGAATTGGATTGACAGTTCATGTTAGTAGTATGCAAGATCTTAAATTTTCATATACTATTAATAATCAATTTTTACATTATATTTCAAATTCCACCATAGGTCTGCCAACTGATATCTGGCTCCCATCAAATAGATATCTTAAACCACAGAAAGCTAATCAATTATCTTTTGAATCTATTACGAATTTCAAAAAAGGATATAATATTAGTTTTGAGATGTATTTTAAAAATTTGGTAAACGTTAGTGATTTCATTGATAATTCTTTTATTTTTTTGAATAAATATATTGAGACTCAAATTAGATCAGGGAATGGGAATTCTTATGGATTTTCTTTGGCTTTGGAGAAGAACTATGGAAAATTTAAAAGTAATTGCTCATATTTCTTTTCCAAAACAAGGTATAAAATTGAAAATATAAACCTTGGCAGGCCATATTCACCATCTTGGGATATTCGAAACAATTTTAATATTAGTGTAAATTACAATTTAGGGGATAAACTTGAATTATCTAGTTTGTTTAAGATTACTTCAGGAGGATTCATCACTATGCCAATTGGTTTTTTTAATTTTTATGGATCAACATTTTCTGTTTTTACTAAGAGAAATGGGTATCAACTACCGAATTACATCAGATGGGATTTCCAAGTTCGGAAGGGAATTTATTCGTCACGAAATATGATAAAGGGCGAAATGGTTTTTTCAATTATTAATGTTCTAGGCAGAAAGAATGTTTTTTCTACCTTTAGCAAACAGAGCGGAATTTCCTTAAATGAAATAAGAATATTCTACATATATTTACATACTATTGTACCATCCTTTACATTAAATATTTCCTTAAAATGAATATACAACTTTGTTTTAAAGGACTTTGTATTACTGTATTACCTTTATTGTTTGGTTGTGTTGAAGAATTTGAATATAAAATACCAAACGGAGAGAAAAGGGTTTGCATTGTAGGTAGATTATCTGTTGGAAATGGACCTTTTTATATTAGATTAACAGAAGTAATATCGAAAATTCCTAGATATGATAATGACTTTTCAATTAATTTGTTTCCTGCAATAAAAAATGCAAAAATTTTTATTTCTGATGATTTTGGAAATACAGATACATTAGTACCATCTATTGAAGTACCAGGTTTTAAATACAAACCGGACAAAGGATACTACCGTATTGATTTAGGCGGCAATGATACGTTTTTTACCTATGATGTTAATTACCCTATATATGAAAAGGGATTTTATAAAACTAAGAACCTTTCTGTTGTTGACAATAGAAGATACTATCTAGTTGTTGATGTTGAAGGGAAGAGATATGAAGCAAATGAATTTGTAAATAGTCTTCCGAAAATTGATTCTGTTGAGTTTCTTTTAAAGACATCTCCGAAGGATGGCAGCGAATCATATATCCCTAAAATATTTTTTACAGAAAATGGGAACGTTAATAACTTTTACTTAGTCCAATTTCATGACGATTTGTTTTATGATTTGTATAGACAAAATTACATTTGGGAGTTCTACATAATTGATAAACGGATTAGTAATAAGTTTGATCAAGGCTTCATAGTTGATCTGACAAAAAACTTAAATAGTAATACAAAGTTCTTCTACGGAGACTCTATTCAAATTATTTTATCTTCAATAACGCCTGACGCTTTTAATTATTTTAGTTCTCTATTGACCCAATTCGATACAGATGGAGGTGCATATTCAAGTACACCATCTTCACCTCCAACAAATATTAAAGGAGGAGCACTTGGCTATTTTCTAGCAACGGCAAGAGCTGAGTTCCACGGAAAAGTTGAATGATTAATTTTAGTCATTCAACTTTGCAATTTCTTTCTCTAAAAGTTCGTTAATTTCGATATATGATGTGGGATCATTAACTATTGAACCATTAATAATAATTGTTGGTGTTGCAAAAAATCCTTTGGTAAATAAATAGGCAATTTCATTTTGAATTGCCTGATAATTTTTTTCTGAACCAAGATCTTTTAAGAACATTGGAATATCTAAACCAATATCGCTCGCTATTTTAATTATTGTCAACGAGTCAACATTTTGTTTGATTCTAAAAATTGAATCATGCATTTGCCAGAATTTTCCTTGCATAGATGCTGATTCACAGGCTAATGAGGCGAAAGAAATATCAGGAGCAAAGTTTAAAAAACAAAATTTAACCTTATCCTTATATTTCTCATAGATTGCATTATAAACAGGAGCAGATTTCTTGCAAACATCACAATAAAAATCAGAAATTTCAAATACGGTAATTTTAGAGTTAAGATTTCCTCTAAAATGGCCAGTTTTACTTTCGATTATCGTTTTTATTCGCTCTGGAGGAGCTAATAAGTTTTTATAGTTGTATATTTTTTTTAAGCTATCGGAATATTGCGTTTTAAGCATTTCCTCGCATTCCTGGATTAGATATCGTTTGGCCTCATTCGATTTTAAATTAAAGGGTATTAATTTATTTCTATTAGGAATCGTAATATTATTTTCAAGGCCATTTGATTTTATTATTTTTTCTACTAGGGAATCATTTATTTTGCTCAGGATTTTCATCCTATAAAGGGTATCAATATTTATTTTATATTTATCAGACTCATATGTTAGAAGCTTATTAAAAACTACTTGTTCAAGCGCAATTGACCGAATAAAATATATGTGATATAAATCTGCATACAGCTGCTGATTTATTGTTTTATCTATGTTATAAAGAGTTATGTCCTCTTTATTAGTTTTTGCAATTACCACCTCAGGTTCTTTAGAATTGCAAGCATTAAAAATTATTAGTAATAAGATAGTTTTGGATAATTTATGCAACATTTTGTTTAAAATTTAGATAAAAGAGAAATTTAACACTAAAGTTCAGCTCTAGAACTCCCTTTCTTAGAACATTCCTGAATACTCCTTAATTATGGAATAGTTGAAAGCATTTATTATGGTTCACATAATTAAAGGCTTTACTTGGTATGCAAAAGGATAAGCTTTATCCTTTGTTCGTAATTTATTCAATAAATGCCCTCGAGCTAAGAGCATTTATTGAATAATTATTGTTTGTCAAGATTTAGGAGATTCATCTTCTTAAAATCTGCGAGTGCATTTTGAAATAATGGATTCTTTTTTAAGAAAGCATTATTTACTTTCAAATGCATTGATTGGATTAATCCAAAATTACACTTAAGAATTTGATTAAGACAAATACATCTTAACAAAGAGATCGCGAAAAGGAGCATTACTTTGCTTGATTTATTTTCTGGCAAATGCACAAATGTATCCTACATATTTTCAGGAAATCCTTTTTGCAATAGCGAGTAAATCGAGCTTAGTAGATTTTTGAGCAATACAATCGAGTATCTGAATTGTGGTTAATAATACCCTCATAAGTAGTACTACTTTTATTTATCACAACATCAGATATTATTGCATAATTGTTAAGTGCATCTAGAGTTTGTAGTCTCATCCAGTTCGCATTATTGTTATCTTCATCATCAGTTCTAACATACCCTCTTTGAGATGCGTCTGCAATAGTGCCGAAAACACCGTATGAAATTCCAAAATAGGGGAATGTACCACTTGGATTGCCTTTATACATAAGGAAATATAATAGCCAATTACCATCGTTAACATTTGGCCATTCTGGTGGTAAATTAGGATCTGGCGTACCAGTGTAATAAAAGGCATTTTTATTATTATTGTCCTCGGTGTCCCACTTTCTCTTAAGTTGATATGTAACTGATCCATAGGAGTCTGTTGGTAGAACCTGAAATCCTAACCTAAGGACAGCATATGGGTAAGTATATGGTACAAAGTTATTACAGGGAACCGCACAGAACCTCAACATAACATTTTTATTCGCATCAACGGTATTGTCTCCTACCCAGCCTGATGTTGTAGATGATGGACTATCATCCTCACAATCAAGGAAAACATCAACCTCTTGATATGAGCCACAAGAACCACTTTTTATTACACCAACAGTATATTGACCAAATGATTTCAATGGTATCCTTGGTGATTTGTCAATACGATTGATCTCATTATTAATATCAATACTAATGTAGTTGTCTGGAGCATCTGATTCGATCTTTTCGCCAGAAGATTCAGCTAATCTCATGTTTTCCACATAATTGTAACATAGCTGTATTTTTGCGATTTGTTCAGATGAATAGGTAATCATTTGCTTTTCGTAATCCGGTTCTTTCTCACATCCGCACAAGAATAGAACTGATACTAAAGCAAGGCTAGAACTTAATAATTCTTTTCTCATAAGGTTGGTTTAAGGTTTGGGAGTAGTTCAAATTTAAGAATTGGAATTAATAAAAGCCGAATGAATATGAAAAATAGCACAATATGTATTTAGACCAAATTTAAATAGAGATCAATCTGAATTGCTGTTTTTGAATCCGTATAGCTGATTCTTACACTAAAAGCACTTTGTTTAAGACTATTCATGGATTTGATATTTTAAATGCATTATATCCTTGCCTCAGATTTCAACCTGAGCAAGCATGTCCTCTCCTCAAATCAATTCCTTTATAGCCACCACCTCCGGTCTCTGCGGAGGACTTGGCAAGGCATTCACCGCTAATCTTATCCTTACAAAAATCAGCCTTCCGGGAATCCTTGAGGTGGGAGTGTATGCTGCTGTTTCCGCCCTGGTTGGATATGGAGTGAAAACCGGAATTGACGCACTGATTAACTTATTCCGGAAAAAGAAATGAACCGGCTCCTCAAAATAGGGATAGCCGGGGGACTGGTATTCGGCGCCGTGAAGCTTTTTCGGATGAAAAAGGTTTCGGACAAGATGGTCTCCAATCTTTCAAATCCCAGGATCCATAAGGTGGATCTTTCCGGGATTGCCTTCCGGACGGAAATCAAAATCCAGAATCCTACCAGGAACAGCATGACAATCACCAAGCCGGTGGTTACGCTTTCCACCAATGGGAAGTACATTACCAGTAACAGCCCGGAGCAGAAATCCTTTACCATACAGCCGTTAACCACTACCGACATCGACACCATCGAGATCCCGATTTCCTGGTCAACCTTGGCCGGGTACATCAAGGGCATCGTGGGTAAGGCCCCGGAACTGCTTGCTGCTTTCAAAAAGAAGGACATGCAAGCCCTGACTGCAAGCCTTGCCATTCCCATGGAGATGAAATATTCTCTATATGCGGATGGTCTCTTTTACGAATCCACTCACCAAAAACTGATGTGATGAGAAGCCGGATTGTCAAACAGGATATCGCAGCTGGTTACCGTCCCATCCGGGATGGCAGGGAATATAACCGATATTTTGCCCAGCCGGAGGAACAGGACCAGGTAATCATCGAGGACGGGGAGGTGGAACAGACGGTGGATTTGATGAAGAAGGTGGTCTGGAGGTACCTGGATGATACCAGGGAGATCGCCAAAATCCTCAAAGGATCTACCCTAAAGGAGACCTGCAGAAATACCTGGAATTTTTTATATCACCACATCCAGTATAAGCTTGACAAAAAAGGATTGGAACAATTGCGCCGACCCTGCCGCAGCTGGGCCGAACGCAAGACCGGAATCGACTGTGACTGCTTTTCAATTTTCGTGTCCTCCATTCTTACCAACCTTCAAATCCTGCACCGGTTCCGGATCGCGAAGTATAACCAGGATGTATTCCAGCATGTGTACGTGGTGGTGCCGTGCACCGGCAAGGCCGGGCATTACACGATCGATTGCGTGGTGAGCGAATTCAATTACGAAAAACCTTTCAAACAAAATAAAGACTTTGCTATGAGCCTGAATGGAATCAATGTGGCTGTTTTGTCGGGCACCTCTGAGGATGTGATGGACCTGGTGAGCGGACTGGAAGGTCTGGACGGATTGGGAGCCGGTGAGGATAATTCCCAGCTGATACTGGAGCATCTGAAAAAGACCCGCAACCTGGTAGCCGAAAAACCGCAGCTGGTTGAATCGGTGGATTACCCCCCTGCTTTTCTGAAAATGCTTGACTACGCCATTGAGAGCTGGAATACCCCGAACCGAGACAAAGCCCTGGAGATCCTGGCCAAAAACGAAGAGGCCCTAAACCAGCTGAATGGCTTTGATGGGGAACTGGATCCGGAGCTGGATGGACTGGATGAAGATATTATGGACCTCTCAGGTCTGGGTGTGGTGGCTCCAAAAAAGCCGGTACCAGTCAAACCAGGCGCTATCACAAAACCTGCGATTGTTTCCAAACCCGTGGCAAAGCCAGCAGCGAAGCCCAAAAAGAAAGGATTCTTTGCCAAGGTGGGAGAGGCGGTCAAGAAGGGTGGAAAAGCTTTTGTTCGATTCAATCCGGTTACGATCTCTGCCCGCGGAGGATTCCTGGTTGCCTTGAAGCTGAACATTAAAAAAATGGGCAGTAAGCTCAAATGGGGCTATGCAACCAAAGAACAGGCTGCTGCCAAAGGGGTATCCCAGTCTGATTGGGAAAAATCAAAGTCAGCCCTGGCTAAGGTGGAAAAGCTTTTTGTAGATAAGCTGCAGGGCAAAAAGTCGGCAATGAAGAATGCTATTTTAATGGGCAAGGCTGGCGGATTGAACGGTGTGGAGGATGATTCATTTGAAGGGTTGGGAGTTCTTCCGGCAGTCGCCCTGGCTGCAGCGGTACCGGTAATCACCTCTGCCCTGAAAATCATGGTGGATTCCGGAGTCATGAAAAAGGAAGAGGCTGACAACATTCAGGCAGAGGTAAATCAAAAAGCAACTGAAGCCAATAAATACGCAAACGATCCGGATATCCAGGATGAAGGAACCACCTCCGGTGAACCTCCTTCAAGCGGTCCGGAAGGCAATGACGGAGAACCTGAATCCAAGGGAGGCATAGTAGGTTTTGTGAAAAAACAGCCACTGCTGGCTATTGGTGGAGCCGCTCTCGGGATCTGGGGGATTTCGAAGATGATGCAAGGCGGCAATAAAACGAAAGGCAAAGCCATGGGTTTCGTACCTAAAAAATCCTCAAAGCGAAAACACAAGGGATCCAAATCCAGGGGAAAAAGCAAAATCAAGGCAATCACCCTATCATAAAAACCAATTCAATAAATCCAATAATCGACAACGTGTATGGCACAGAAAAACAAAAATTTCAAAGCAAAGCTTGATGCCAAGACCATCATAGAGGAGCTAAAAACTCCCGGGCTCATCATCCTTGGGATGGTGGGAGGTAACATGGCAGGAAAGCTCATCGACAAGGCAGTGAAGGTGGATGAGACTGCCATCGGCTTCCAGGCAAAGGCCCTGGTAAAACCCATCGTGCAGATTTCTGCCGGGGTGGGTGGAGCACTTTTTCTGAAGGACAAGAATCTCAAACTGGTAGCCTCAGGTGTGGCTGCCTCGGGGATTGCATCCACAGTAAAAGTCTTTTTGAAGAAAGATATCCTGCAGGGACTAACCAATTTCGCCGGGCTGGGAGAATCCGACCAGGTGAACCATGTATTCCGTGAGCCGGTAAATCTTTCCATCGAACCCTACAACCCGGAGCTTCCGCAGCTTCCCCCGGCTCAGATTGCCGAGATCCCAGTAGAATCCGAATTCGAATTTTCCGGCATTGAACTGGGTGAGTACACCGAAGTGAAAGAGGTGCAGATCCTTTAAGGTGCGAAGAATCAATTCCAAAAAAAACAACAATAAAAAGTTTCATCATTAATACCAAATACCATGTATACCTTAGGACAGATTGTAAACAGTGAATTCGATTTGATGGGTGTAATGAGCGATGAAGAATTGCTCGGAGCCATCCAGAGAGCGCCCCAGGCTGAACGCAAGGCTTTTCTCAAACGTATCAAGCAGCCCAAGCCAGCCCCTGCAGCTGCTGCTCCTTCCAATACTTCCCGCGCGGAATTTGAAAAAAGGCTTCACCTGCTTCCCAAAGATATCCAGGAGGGGCTTGCCAACAAAACCCTCCAGGCAGTGGACGTGGCCTACTATGTTACCAAGGACATTTCCAACAACAAGGTGGTGAAGATGTTCAAGGATGATGACAACAAGGTGGTGGGGATTTCGAACATTTCCAGTGCCAAATTGGAGAAGGGCAACCTGATGCTCCTGAGCGGAATTATTCTGCTTGGTGCCAATGGGGCTGTTAGGATTGAGGAAGCAGCCTTCTACACTATTCCGGAAATGATCCGCAATGGTGAGTTTGAGTTCAAGGCTAACGGGACCACCCTGATTCCGTCCACCTCATGCGAAGTTTTCTATACCGATGGTACGGACCGGCAGATGGGCTACTACAAGCTCGACAACGCCAAGATTATCTATGATCAGCAGGCTATCGAACTGAATGTAGAATGGGGCGTGAATGTAGGAGAAACCAACTACCTGAAGGCAATCCTGGTAGGTACTGCCGTAACAAAGTACTAAGCATAAAAGAGACTGTCGCCCTTCGATGGGAGGGTGACAGCTTCTTTTTTTTCATTCCTGAAAACCAATAACTCACAATGGACAAGCCCAAATCGGTAAAATATCAGATCCTCCGCGTAACGGTGCATGCCGCCGGGGATACGGTGAACATCAATGCCACAACGGACAAGATGTACAAAAAGATCACCGGCATCCTCGTGGTGTTTCCCTTCTACGCCTATTTCGCGCAGCGTTCAACCCTTTCACTGTCGATCAATGACAAGGAGATTTTTCCGGATGAGTTTGATGTGAAGCTGATTTCCTATGGAATCGGGATTCCTTCGAACGAGCAGTTTTATCTCCTAGACGAAGAAGCGGCAGGGAGTACCATCAAGGGGAAACTCAAGGATGGCGGGGAGATTTTCGGTTTCCCGTACCCCTATACAGCCAATGTTTACTTGCGACTGGAGGAGAAGGCCTAGATGAAACGGGAGTGGAAGGACCGAAGGGAGTGCTGGGTGATCATCCCGGTACGGGCCGCTGGCAACAAGGTCGTCAGGCTGGAACACCGCCTGCCGGGGAATGTATTCCTGTGTACCGGTGTGCTGGTTTCCATATCCGGGCTGAGGGGATTTTATATGGCCCCGGAGCTGGGGGATGTGAGTATCTCTTTCAACGACCGTGGCGCACATCCTGTGAATTTACCCGCTCTCTGGAAACCTTACCGGGAACGATTGGACCATGCCCTTTACAAGTTGGAACAGCCCTTGAAAGGGGGAACCCTGGTGACCGGGTATTTCAAAAACCGCTTTCCGTTTGAGTATGACGTTCAAATCTACCTGCAATGTGTAGCTTATTTATAACCAAGCCTGCAAACTTCATCATGGACAGTTTTATCCTGGCATACATCGCTTCGCGCATGAAGCAACTGGAACACAAGGAATATTACATTGAGCCCTACCTGGCGGTAATTCCTGAAGGGGAGACCGAATACGTGGTAAACGTGTACAACGAGTTTTTCTTTCTCAACTCCAGGGAGCTACCTGTGGGAACAGATATGCTGGCTGATAACAATCATTTCAAGGTGGAGGATTATTATTCCTACATGGAGCTGACCAAGGTGCAGGAATTTTCAGGACAGCTTCGGATCACCATCCCGCCTGGAAGTCCGGCAGCGATTTTCGAATTCATACGTGTAGTTCCAATGACTTTAACTCCTCCCTGAAATGGCAAAGAGCAGGTACTCAATTTACATGGGTAACATCCGGACCAAGATCCGCACTTACCAGGAACAGGGAAAGGACGTGCTGTACACAGCTATCTTCATCACCGGGAAGGAAAAAGTTCGCCTGGTGGACAGGGCACTGGTGGCACAGCTTTCCCTTGTTTCAAAGAACCTGAAATGTGAGAACCCGGACAAGGTGCGTATTGAATTGTACGATGGAAAGGAAAGCCCCAACCCACTCTGGTTAAGTGAACTCATCCTGAATGAACCAAAGGTTGAACCAGTGGAAAGTGGATTCAAGGGATTTGGAGAGGCAGATATCAACCGAATCGTAGATGAACGTTTCAGGGAACGGCAGCGAGTAAGTGAGTACGAAGAACTGAAGGAGCGGGTGCTGGAACTCACCGAAGAGAATGAGGAGCTGCAGGACTCCCTGGAGCAACTGGAAGCGGAGAATCAAAAGCTGAACCAAGAGATTGAAGGCAAAAAGCAGATCCGGTATTATGCCGGGATGCTGGGTGATATCCTGGAGAGCTTCGGGATTGCAAAGGATAAGGTGAAACGTCCCCTGGCTGAACTGATGGGCATCCCGGAAACAGATAGGGACAAGAAAGAGCTTTCAGAGCATGCAGGCGATACTTCCGGCATTGTGGAAGCAAAGAATAATCCATCTACGGAAGAATCCAAGCGGGATGAAATTATCAGCCTTATCAGCGATTATTTGAGATCCACCTCGAACCAGACCCTGGCCAGTGTTTTTTCGATTTTCTCGGAGATAGAGGCAAACACCACCATGGCAGAATCCATCCTGCAATTCATCAACCAACAAAAAAATGTTACCGATGCAAAAGTTTGATTTTTCAGTCCTGATAGAAGCCGAAACCCGCGAAGAAGCCCGCGATGTGCTGCAGGGGATGTTCGACATCATGAAGACCGTCCGCAAGGAAACATCCACGAAGGATTTCATTGACTTTGCCCAAAAGCTGAAATCAAAACCTGCCCTGGTTAAAAAAGCCAAAATGTTCATCTGATGGCCACAATAAAAAAAGACAAGTTCAGCTTTTTGGATAATCCCAAGAGGATCCTGGTGGGAGGGGTAGTCCTGGGAGTAGGTGGATTCCTGCTCTACAAGGGAGGAAAAGGACTATTCGATGCCCTAAGAAAAAAGAGCACCGAGAACCTGGCGGATGATTCCCCGGATGTGCGCCAGGCGATGGCCCTGCGCTCGGCTATGAACCCATCGGGAGTGCCCTGGATGAAAACTTTTGATACTACTAATAGCAAGGCTGTGCTGGAGACTGCCGGGCAAATTAAAAACCTGGATGCAGTCTCAACGGCTTACCGCAAGCTCTATGCAGATGACCTGCTCAAGGATCTACAGAATGAACTCAATACGGAGGACTATCAAAAATTTCTTACCCTGGTATCAAGCAACCCGGGTAAAACAGGAGGCGCTGCCCCTGCCACCTTTGCAGGTAAAAACCAAATGGTTGTCGCCAAGGCTGAAGTGATCCTGCGCTCTTCCCCGGATGCCAGTTACCATGGTGCCATTTACGAGATTGGGGAAAACAAGAACATTATCCGCAAGGCAAAGATTGGAGAGTTTTTGGGTTATGCCACCGGCAACCAGAGCTTTGATGTGAAGAACAATGTGAAGTTCATCGAGGTGGCTTACCTGGTGAAAAAGGACCAGCTGCCCAAGGCGATGCAGCCCTTTGCCGGGAAGTCTTTTACCTACTGGGTTTCTTCCAGTTCGAGCTATGTGGACATTTTCCCTTATTTCAAGACGATGTTTGAAAAATACCCGGCAACGAAGAATGAGGTCGCCTATAAAAAGCCCTTGGATTTTTATGCTGGTGTTGCGGGATTATTCTCCCGGCCCGTCATAACCAAACGGGAGACCAGGATCCTGGATGAACGGATGCAGCCCATCTTCCCGGTGAGTTCAAAGATCCTCCTGGGAGAGTACGTCCTGAGCCTGGATACTGGACAAAAACGGTTTGTGAAATTCAAAACTGTTGACAATACCCTTCGATGGGTGGATGCAAGTGATGTAATCATTCAAAATTAGAGAGCATGGTACTGTTAGAATATTTCAAGGCAAACAAGGGTGAGAACAAGGCAGATTTTGAAAGGACTGTCCGAAGCATTTGTTCGCTTCTGGGAATCAATCCCAACTGGCTGATGATGGTGATGTGGAACGAGAGCCGGTTAAATGCCCAGGCGGTGAACAAGCAACCAGGGGATGTGGAAGATCCACAAAAACGGTCAGCTACCCGTGCAACAGGCCTTATCCAGTTTATGCCCGATACAGCCCTGCAGCTGGGCACAACCACCAAGGCACTTTTCTCAATGAATGCCATTGACCAGCTGGGATACGTGTATAAGTATTTCAAGCCCTGGTCTGGGAAAATCAAGAGCTACTATGATCTCTACCTGGTAACCTTTTTCCCGATGGCCATCGGAAAACCGGACGATTACATTTTACAAACCAGCAAACTCCCTGCTTCAACCATTGCCAAACAAAATCCCTTTTTCGATGCCAACAAGGATGGGAAACTTACTGTGGGAGAAATAAAACTCAGGATGTATCAATCCATCCCCAAGGCTATTGTGGCTGAAGTAGTGGCAGAGATTGAAAAAAAAAGTTTGAGTTAGGCATCGGGGGATTTATTCTCCTGGGTATTGGTGCCAGCTATCTCTACAAGCGATACCAACGAAAGAAAGGAAGAAGAAAATGAGACTCTCCAAGCGCTATGCGATTTCAATTGTGGCAGGAATCATCCTGGCCGGACTGGCCGGGTATGCCATTTTCAAAGGTATGGAAGGAGTTGCCTCGGCCTGCGTAGCAGGCATCCTGACTATTCTCACAACTTACATCTGGGGCGAAACAAAGCGACCCTCCAATAAATAAACACAAATGAAAACGAATTTTTTACCTGTCTTGCTGCTTCTTTTCCTGGGGTTCACAAACTTCGAGTTTGCCAGGCTGTACTTTAACGAAAGAGGAAACAGTAAACGGTTAACCGATAGTTTTAGAGCCGCTGAGCAGGATCTCAAAACGTTTAAAACCCGCAATGGCCAGCTGGCCTACAAGAACGATCTACTGCAGCTGCAGGTGAGTGAACTCAAGAGTATTTACCCTGGGATTATCGAAGAAATCCGTTCCCTGGATATCCGACCCAAAACCGTTAAACAGTTTACTCAAACGGTTATCCGACAGGAAAAGGTAATACAAACCGTTTTGCGCGACAGTGTTTTGATGGACACCATCCCTGCCAAGATATTTGATTACCAGGATGCATTCTACTGCGTAAAAGGCATTGCTGTAGGGGATTCTCAGGTAGTAAAAATCTCATCCATCGACAGCCTGGTGCAGGTGGTTTACTATGGAGATAGGGTGCATCCCTGGATGTGGATTTTCTCGAAACGAAAACTGCAGCAAGTTATAACTTCCCAAAATCCCAACAGCAAGATTCTTTATCATAATACCATTGAAATTTCCAAAAAGTGAATGAAGGCCAAAAGTCAATATCAGCTCAACATGGATATAGAAGCTTTTTTGCGGGAGAAGGATTCCCGAAAGGAAGACTATACCAGGGAGGATATTGAATTCATTCAGCAATACGAGGGAAGCGGTGGACAGGGCAACAAGGGAGCAAAGGGAGAAGGGATTCTGTATGAGTTTTACACCCCCGATTACCTGGTGGATCTGATGTGGGAGCTGGCCTACCGGTATGGCTTTGATAAAAACGAAACGGTCCTGGAGCCCAGCATAGCAACAGGAAGGCTCATCCGTCCGGCACCAGATAAAGGCAAGTGTGTGGGATTTGAAATCAACCCGGTCTCAGCCAGGATTGCGGAAATTTCCTATCCTGGAATCACGATTCACCAAAGATACTTTGAAACAGCCTTTCTGCAACCGCCGCGGTTTACTTCAAGACTGAAGGATAAACTCACCTGGTTGAATCAGTACCCTTTTTCCCTAATCATCGGAAACCCTCCCTATGGGAAATACAAGAACAAGTACAGCTCATATTTTCATTCTCCCAGGATGCCACAGATTGAGCAGTTTTTCATGTACTACGGACTGCAGCTGCTTAAACCTGGAGGCCTTATGATTTACCTGACCAGCTCGAACTTTTTACGCAACGGGATTTCCTACAACAAGGCAAAGGGGGAGATCGGCAAACATGCAGTGCTCTTGGATGCCTACCGTCTCCCGCCGGTCTTTCGGTTCAGCGAGGTACCAGCAGATATTTTAGTTTTTAAACGGATATAAAAATGGCACAAGAGGATATCGAATCCAGGCTCAGGCTGGAGATAAAACAAGCATTGAGAAAGGTGAGTGAGGCGAACAGCCCGAACATCTGGAAGGCTATTCATACCAGTAGTGGCAAGCTCAATCAATCGGGTTATGCGAGAGTGGAGGCAAGGCTTATCCATAAAATCATTCCCGGGCAGCTCACTCCCGAGGGAGCCATCCCGCAATTGGAACAGGAAATGGATCTTAGCTAATGCATCCTCAGGCCCCCTCATATTACCGCGCCCAGCTGGATACTTTCCGGCATTTCCTTGAAAAGGAATTGCCCGGTCATCCGCGCCATGATACAGGAAAAAGAAATTCTCCCCTGGAACTACTTAAAAACGGATTTGTGCATCCGGACATCAAAGAGCGTTTTGACAGTCGGGTTGAAAGCTATAATCGTTCGGGGATCCGATTATCAGATGAGCCGTTGTCATTTGCGGAGCTTTGCTCATTTAATACCTGGTTTGCCATGCATCCAGAAAAAGTGGCCGGGGAGGAAGTCATTACAACCAGCCTTCAGTTTCCCATCATGATTAAGGGTACCAGGGAGGATATTGTTCGAACGATTTCTGATGATCCAGTTACTCAGGAAGCGAGCAAGGCAAAGCGGATACGCATAGCACAAGCACAGGCCGCAGCTCGCTTAAAACAGCTCATCCTTAAGAGCCTTTCAGGAACGCAGTCAAAAATCAAAATCGGAGTTCGGGAAGCCAAACGCTGGGTGCGGGAGGGAGATATGTTTTTCGTGGTTCGTTCCTGGTACCGTGAAAGACTTTTAATAAACAAGGTGCATGAGCCCAAGGATGATCCTTACACGAAATTCATCGAGGTGGGCAATGGAACCTTAATACTTGACCTGGATAACTACGAATTGATATGGCAGGAGTAAAAAACGCATTATCAGGGGTACCTGGTCTGAATGGCCTTGGAAGCCTGAACCCGCAGCTAAAGAAAACCATCCGCGAGAATCGGGAACTTTTGTCCAGTTTGCTGGATAAGTCCCAAAAACTGCAGGGACTGGGATATGTGGAAGGCAAGAAAGTGCCCTTTGCCGAAGTGGTAAAAACCTACAACCAGGGAATCAGTGAAAATGAAATCAAAGCCTGGGTATGGTATAAGCGTAAAAAGGGGATCCCGATGATCCACTGGACAAAAACGCACAAGGTAACTGACCAGGAACTTCCTGCCCTGGTAAAGGCTGGGGCCCTCTTTGTGTATGGCGAAGACCTGATGCCCCTGCCAGTGTATTCTTACGGGAATATGTATGAGCGAAGGGATCGCCTGATGCAGGACAAGGAAAGGATTGTGAAGGAATTTGGCGAAAAGGTTTTTGAGAATCATCTCAAAGTTATCTCTGAAGCAATCCCCAAACTACTCAGTGTTACCGAGAGTGACCCAAAAGAACGGCCCATCATCATGGCCATTTCGGAGTTAGCCCGGAATAAGGAGATTTTTTCCATCCGAGCTGTTCGTCCTGAGTTCATGGATTCTGAGAATGCCGACCAGCTGACCCGCGTAAATGGAAGGATTGCTGTAAAAAAGGATTCTGCCAGTTCCAAGTACAGGGTGATTCATCTGCGATTTGACGGGGAGAACGAATACTCCTTGCGGGATGTTTTTGTTAAATGGCTCTATACCCTGCAGACAGCTGATTTCGATAAGAGCAATGCCATTGATATTGCAGAGTATTACCTGTACAATAAACCTCTGAAAGACGATGAGCTTACTTCGGATCAGAAGGCAGAACTGAAGGTGAATGCCCGCAACGAAGGGGAAAAACTCTTTTCCCGGTTGCTGCATGAGGTACTCACCCCGGAGGACCAGAAACGCCTGGATGAGACCTGGAACAGGATGTACAATGCACAGAGCGATATCAACCACAAGCGGGTACCCATTGGATTTGAATGCTCCTCCAGGTTCAAATCAGGACTCCTTCAAATCACCCCCATCCAGAGAGAGGGTGTAGCTTTCTTCGAAGCCCTGGGTAGCGGTATCTGTGCCTTTGATGTGGGGGTGGGTAAGACCATGACGGCCATTATTAATTTAGCTGCCAACATCTATTCCGGCAAATGCTCACGCCCTCTTGTAGTAGTTCCCAAACCTACCTATAAGAAATGGATTGGTGAGATTATCGGTTATACGGATAAGTATACAAAAGAATTTGTTCCAGGAGTTCTTTCGTATACCGGCATTACGCTGAACGATTGGAGTAACCTCGGAACCGGTATCAAAGATAAAATCAACTTTTCAAAACAAGTGCCGGAGAACTCCATCACCCTCGTTACTTATGAAGGCTTTAAGCATATCGGATTTTCCAAGAATGTATCGGAAGATATTTTTGTTCAGCTGGTCAATATCCTGGGGCAAAGTTCCCAGAAATCAGCTCGCGATGCAGAGATAGATTATCAGAAATACCGCGAGAAAATCGGCCTGGGAGAAAAGAACACTGTTTGCGATATCGACACCCTGGGATTTGATTACCTGGTGATCGATGAAGCGCACCGCTGCAAGAATGTGTTCGAACAGGTCAAGAGTGATGATGAAGGAAACAAGCGTTACAGCATCACCTCGGCTGTTTCGGAGACCGGCATCAAAGCCTTCTTTCATGCCAATTACATCCAGCGCACCTTTGGCAACAACGTGATGCTTCTCACGGCAACTCCCTTTACCAATAGTCCCCTGGAGATCTATTCGATGCTCTCCCTGGTGGCTTACGAGAGTATGCAGCGTAGCAGCATCTATAACATCAATTCCTTCTTTGACATGTTCGTCCTTCCCACCGTTGAGTGGACTGCAAACTACAAGGAAGAAATAGTTGAAAAGGAAGTCATCAAAAGCTTTACCAATAGGCTTATTTTGCAAAAGCTCATTTACAATCACATCCTTTATAAAACTGGCGAAGAAGCCGGGGTGAGAAGGCCCTTCAAGGTAAACCTGCCAAAGATTTATGACAAGACCTCTGAAGGCAAAACCTTAAAATTAAGTCCATCCAAGCAGGTACTCACCTACATTGAGCCAACAGCCAAACAGCGGAACAACCAGGCAGCGATTGTTGCCCTGGCCCAATCTGCTACCAAGGGGAAATTGGATATGGGCAACCTGTTTCGCGCACTGGCTTATTCGCTGGACAATGCCCTCTCTCCCTACCTCTATGCTGGGAATGCTGACCATCCGAAGGATTACAAGGAGTTTGTAGAAGAGAGTCCAAAAATTCTCTTTGCCTGTGAGTGTTGCCGTTCGGTAAAGGAATACCATGAGAACCTGGCCAGGAATCTTTCGGAGGAAGCCCCAGAGGCTTTGCGACAGGTATCCGGTCAAGTCCTGTACATGAACCGTGGGAAGGATTTTTTTAAGTACATCAAGGAATACCTTGAAAAGGAAGTTGGGTATAAGAAGAATGTCCTTTACAGCAACACCCGCTTTGATGAAGTGGAGATCATCGACAGCTCCATCTCGGACATCAAAAAGGAAAATGTGAAGGAAGCCTTCCTGGCAGGGACTGTGAAGGTCATCATTGGAACGGCCACCATCCGCGAGGGGATTGACCTGCAGAAACGCGGAACGGTAATTTACAATCTCTACCCCGACTGGAATCCTACTGATATCCGGCAGCTGGAGGGAAGGATCTGGCGACAGGGGAATGAGTTTGCCTTCGTGCGCTCGGTAATGCCCCTGGTGCAGGATTCGATGGATGTGTTCGTGTTCCAGAAGCTGGAAGAAAAGACCGGGCGCATCAATGACATCTGGTTCAAGGCGGACCGGGGGAATGTACTGGATGTGGAGAGCCTGGACCCCCAGGAAGTGAAGCTGGCACTGATTACCGATGTGGGAAGAATCACAGCCCTGTATTTCGATGAAGAGCGCAGGGAAGTAGAACGTGAGCTCTCCCGCGCCAATGCCAACCTCTCCCAGGTGAGTAAGGTAAAAGCTGCCATCCAGGATTACCTGAACCGTAAACAGGAGGTCAGTCAATGGATAGGCAAGTTCTATACCGAAGCCCTGCTTCGTTCCTGGGCCTTGGATCCCGAAAGACTGGCTGCTAAAATTGCAGAGTACAAGGATAGTTCAGATGAAAAAGAACAGATAAAGAAAATAAAGGATTATCAAAAGCGCATAGAGAGCCTGAAGGCGGAGATTGAGAAAATACAGACTTCATCTTCAGTTTCTGATAATGAGCTACTGGAATGTGCCAGGAAAATTCTGAAAGAGAACCAGTACTTTTCCAATTACTGGATTGTATCCTATTTCCGGGAGGCCATGAGCCAGGTGTACAAGATTGAGCGGACCATCCTCAAACCAAAACGGCTGAACATTTTCAGTGACCTCTCTAACCTGGAGAGTGAACTCAAGAAGGATGTAAGTGAGGCAGAAGCCAAGATGGCCAATTACAAAGGCGGTCAGCATGGGGAGACCTCCAAACGCTTCCTGGAGCTCTTTAAAGAGATTGAAGCCCGGAAGATGACCCTGGCTGTGCAGGGAAAATCGGCCCTGGAGCGCAGTGAGGACTTCGCCCGACTCAACTACTTGCTCCAGTATCTTAAGGATGATTACGATCCCGAAACTTGTCAATTCCCTGAACCAACCGATAAGCCCGGTTATTGCGTAACCCCAACCCGGCAGCCCGAAATCCCGGCGAAAGGATCCGCAAATGCAAACGACAATGAGAAACGGGTACGGGTAGCCCGCATCAAAGCCCAGGCAAAACTTAAAATGCTTCAACTATTAAAAGTATAAGATATGTATCCCCAGAACCGCGAGATTGTATTGTTTGGAACCGATGAAAAGCTTTTGAAATCCTTTGTCCCCGAGATGAAGATCCGCATGAACAAGGGCAAAGCCTTTGATGTGGACAAGGTGAGTTCCTCGGCAGATGTGTATGGCCTATTAAAGAAAATCTATGGCCGGAACCCGCACCAGGAGAATTTCATTGTTCTGCTTTTTAACCGGGCTAATAAGCTGATAGGTTTTTACAAGCACACCATAGGGAGCTCCTATGCCACCATTGCAGACATTTCAATGTTGGTGGGACTAGCCACCAAGGCCATTGCCCATGGGGTTATCATCTCCCACAACCATCCCTCCGGCTCACTCATCCCATCAGATGCCGACCGGGAACTTACTAAAGGTCTTAGAAATGCACTTGCAACAGTAAAAATAAACCTGCTGGACCACATCATCTTTACCACGGAAAAATATTACTCCTTCGCTGATGAAGGCCAACTAAATGGAATTAACGACACAACCATGATCAACCTGG
>JAXLTS010000016.1:0-106082 GCA_046329925.1 Bacteroidales bacterium | reverse complement strand
GTCCTTTCTTATTCGCTTAATTACTTTTTGCATAAATATTGGAGCCATCGACATTTCGGACATAGCGAAGTCCCATACTTTCCATTTCTTTATCTAACTCATGTAACATGATATTAGAGATTATTGGACTTAGTGGGCTTAGTGGGATATCCTGAGGTACACCTTTTCTTCGTTTGGTCAGCTTCCCATTGATCATAATGGTTGATAACGCATATAGCTTACGACATTGCTTTCAGCGGTTTTTGAGACACAAATATTTTAACTAACTTAGTGCTTTACAACAAATGTAACATATTCAAAAACCAGCCATAAAACCATATGTGCGGCACGTTTGGGGCAATAATTCTGTGATTTGAAAATATAAACATTATTTTGGATAATTAGTATTATTTGCGTAATCCAAATTACTACCGGATGGATAATTTTTAGATCAAATAATGTTTCTATCGATGCTCTTTTATGGATTTGCGGTGGGAATTCTATGACCTAAAAAGGAAAACAAGAATTAACAACGAAACGTCAAGGCGGGTTAAATGTTATAGCAGTGCATAACATGAGTGATAACAGCAATGTTTACCCATCTTAATTCGATCAGATAAGTTCTGTTCCGAAAACCCGCCCGGCTCATGCAACATGTAGATATGCTAAAACAAAAATTGAAATACAAAGAACAATTCCAATCCTCATAACATGGTAACAGGCCATTTAAACAGAATAACAATAAGAATAACAATCCTTTTCTTCGCACTGTTTCTCCAGGGTTTTGTGACAAAAGCTCAAAATACCTTGTATGATTTCATTAAACCCGGGGAATATCAGGTTGGATTCAGGGACACGATTGTATTTAATAAAGACCTGCAATATGAGGCATTTGGCTATTCAGGAATGAAACCAAATTTCATCCAAATATGGTATCCCTTGTGCGGGAAGGCAACTAGTCCGGATTATTTAAAATTTAAGAATTTTCTTGAAATGCCTGATGCAAACAGGCTGTCCACCGTTCAATTACAACTTAAAAAGTACTATCAGGAAGCAGTAATCAGAGATTTTATTGAAGAAAACCTGGTATCCGGGGAGGCAAACGATTTCGGGAAATTCACCTATGAGGATATTCTCCATTTAATTGGAGAGACAGAAACCATCAGCATCGGTCATAATGACTTTAAATCGTCGAATTTCCCGGTAATAGTATACCATCATGGTTCTCAAAGTTTTCCCTCTGAAAACTATGCGATGGCCGAATATTTTGCATCGCGCGGATTCATCTTTGTTGCTTCCAACTTTCACTTGCCTTATGAGAATTCATTATATGGATTAAAACCATTCAACAAAATAATTAAAGGTGAAGAAGAACAAAGTCTTAAATTTATTCTGGAATTTGCCAAAACACTTACCAAATCAACATTCGTCTTTTTCATTGGACACAGTTTGGGTGCACAAATGGGGCTGAGAACATTCGACGAAGACACAACTATCAAAGGCTTAGTATCATTGGAAACAACGATAGAGTTTAAAACCGAGCCGGAAAAAATTAAAGAGATGTGGCCGGAGGTATTCCAAAAAGTGATGACCGGGAGCTATCCGTTTCCTATCTTATTTTGCGCAGCTACCGGCCAGGAAAAGCCTTTTGCATTTTTTGAAAACATAAACTCCTCCCGGACTATTTTTGCCTCAACGAAAACCGAGTTTGAACATAATGCCTATTTGTCCTCCTTTTATCTCCGATTATTCCTCGGCAATAATGTGAAACAAACGGATACAGCAATTCTTCAGGACAGGTTATTAGTGTATAATAAACAACTGGAACTGATAAATGAATTCATTAATGGGATACTTAAAGGTGAAAATAAACTGAAGAATGAAATAATATTTGTGAGAAATTAACAAAAGAGGCAGTTAAGAAGAAATTGGCCCATAAAGTTTTCCGGGCATGCAAGTGAACCAAATCTGTACCAAAGATCGTGAAGGAGCTGTGAAGGCTTAAACAGGACTACCTGTAACAAACACCCCTGATTATTCGTCTGATCTGGGAATCAAAAATTATTCCCGATGAAAAATATCATAATCACCACCCTTATTCTTCTTTTCTTTGTGTCCTGCGAAAGGGAGAATCTCACCGGTAAAGTATGGTTTTCAGGAAGAATCACGGAAGCTGAGGATACGGTCTGCTACGATTCTGCGCTTTATTTAAGCATCAATTTTTTGCCCTTCGAAAAAGTTAAAACAAGCTATGACCTTCTTGATTCTGCCATTTACAGTATGAGTATGTTGGTGCCCTTAAACCATTCCACCAGTGACAAGAATTTACTTCAGATTTTATCTGATACGATTGAGTTGGAAAGGGGAAAATACCTGCTGAAAAAATTTGAGATGCTTGATAAAAACGGAAAGGTGATTTATTTTACGCCATACCCTGAAATACCTGAAAATCTTGACAGCCTGAGAATGTCCTCAGACCTGCCCAGGCTTTTTGATGTTGCAAAACAACCGGATGCGGTTAGTATTCCGGTTACAGGAAACTAGTTTGGCTGCCAAAAACAAAATAAACCTGCAGGTTAGGTTTCATGTATTAAAAAAATGAAATTGTACCAAAATTAAGTCTTCCACCTCTTCAGACTTGAATAATACAATAACCTGCTGTGCGGATTGTTCCCAGCAATTATGCAGAATAGTGAGGAAATGCCTTATTAACATCCCCGAATTTCATAAAACAACTATTCGTTGGACAATTACAACCAAATGTAGCCGACATCTCTTGCATCATATCCGGAGGTCCGTGTATATTTGCAGCATCAACTCCTAAAACGAAGCAAGATGCTCAGCTCAAAATCCATCGGAAATAAAATCGCCATCGCCAGAAAGAGGTTAAATCTTTCTCAGACAGAAATTGCACAGCAGATATCCATTAGTTCGCAAGCAGTCGGGAAATGGGAACGTGGAGAATCCTTGCCGGATATAATTATGCTAACCCATCTGGCTGAAATTTTAGGGGTGGATCTAAACTACTTTTCTGAAAATTTAAGTACTGCAACTGCATATGATATAAATCAGGAGATTAAGAAATCCGAAAGCACCAAGGACACTCCCGAAATTTTCCAAAAGAAAAAGCCAGCCTGGGATTTATCCAGGTTAAACCTTATCGATAGCGACTTTTCGGGCCTGAATAATTTGCATGAAACATTAGGTTCTGCAAATATTCAACGATGTTTGTTCGTCGGTTCGGAGTTATCAGGTCTCTCGCTGAACAATAATTTTGTAGATAACTGCGATTTCTCCGGCTCAGACATCAGTGCCGGTAATGTCCAGAATTCAATGCTGGCTAAGAATAAATTCACAAACTGTTCGCTCAGAAGTACTAAATTCTCACGTAGTTTCATCGAGGCTTGTGATTTTACGGGAGCCGATTTTACCGGGACGGAGTTCAAAACCGGTGGTTTCGGTAAAAGTGTCATTGCCAATACGAAGTTGCAGGGTACAATTTTTAATGAAATGAGTATCCAGAACATAGTCTTTGAAGGCATTCTGGAGGATTGTCGATTTGAGAATTGCACCTTTTACGCTGTAAAATTTCAAAATGCAAGCTTCATCAACACATTCTTCAAAAATAATAAGAAATTTAAGCGGGTTAAATTCATTAACTGCAGCGCAGACAAACTGACCTTTGCCTTTTTAAAAAATAACATGGCTGATATGACAGGAGTAAGCCTGCTCTCCAGGTAGAAGTAAATTTACAAACCCGGGGATATCAATATACTGCAGACCTTTCAGGTTTTAACCGGCAGTCGCACGGTAAACTCAGATCCCTTACCCGGCACCGACACCACCTCCACGGACCCACCCATCAATTCCGCCAGTCCTTTTACAATGGCCAATCCAAGACCCGTCCCCCCGGTTGCTTCCTTCATGGTCTCGTCGGTTTGTATAAACCGCTCAAAGATGCGCTTCTGCAATCGGGGTTCAATCCCTATTCCGCTGTCCTTCACAAACAACACCAGAGTTGTCTTTTCCTGCCGGTACCCTATTTCAATGGTACCTTCGTTGGTAAATTTCACTGCATTATTGGCCAGATTATTCAATATCTGCATTACACGTGTCTTGTCGCCGGTAAAAACATCCCGGCCGTCGGGTAATGCCGTAATTACCCGGATATTTATCTTTTTTCCCTTCACCCGAACCTGGTTCTCGGCAATGGCTCCTGCCAGATGAATAAGCTGATTCAGCTGGTAGGATGATTCATTTATTCGTACCTGCCCCGCCTCCAGTTTTGAGATATCCAGAATATCATCGATAATATGCATGAGTTGCTCCCCGCTGGCCTTGATTATTCTCCCATATTCCTTCTTCTTCTCCTCCGGGAGTTCCCGGTTCACCAACAGATCCGAAAAACCAAGTATGCCATTCATGGGGGTCCTGATCTCGTGACTCATGTTATTAAGAAAGGCTGTTTTCAGCTTATCATTCTCCTCGGCCCTGAACCGCGCCAGTTCGAGAGCTTCATTCATCTCCCTGGAACGAAACAGGCTATTGGCCAGCTCCTGGTTCAATGCCTGGAATTCTTCATTTTTCTTTTTCAGGTTGTCAAACAGGCGTTTGTACTCTTCTCTGCTCTCCATCAGGCTGTCATTAACCCTGTTCCCTTTCATGATCTCACGATTAATCAGATATGTAAGGATTATGCCGGTAACTATAATAAAACCCCAGCCCTTGTAAGTCTGAATTGCTGTGATCTGCTCAATCTCCGAAAATAATCTCAGGACAATGGCGTCGGAGAAGAAAATATAAAGAAACCCTATAACCAGGTAAACAAGAAAAATTACAATTGCCGGTTTTGTCAATTTGACACGCATACCTGTAATTTAATATATTGTCTCCTGAAAGTTTTCTTCTAAATAAGAATTTCTCAATATTATAAAAACCACACCCTGGTTTATCAGTCCAGGTCTGCCATTAATCATTGTTCATCAGATAAATATTTTCTCCCTGGTCAAAGGTCTGGCTCCCCTTCTAAAGCTCGGATTTGATCGCGACAGGCAGGATATCTGATTCCACAGGCATAAAAGCGAAAAGATGATATCAAAAGAGGAATTCCCATTGAGAGGTAAAAAACAGACAACGCATTTACCGGAATAATTCCTGATTGCCTCAGGGATACTCCCATTGTTATCATAAGAACCATCAGGAAGTAGCTGCGCCAGTTGAAAAATGAGAAAGCACAGGGCCGCTCTTCTTTCAACATCAGAATCCTGCGAACATGTTTAAACGATATGCCTGAAAATAGTAACCTGTAGAAAAGTAATCCGCCAATCGCACCTGCAAGCCCACGTAAAAAAATTAAACTCCTTACAGAAAAAAGCATGATTTCTCCTCTGTACAGTAAAATACCTCCGGCCACAGTCCATACAAATGCTGCCAGAAAAAGAAGGTACCTTCTGGGAATTCCCGGCTTAAATTTTTCGATAAATCTCACTGGTATTGCGTTTGTTGGATAATAAGAAAGCGGTATAAATTCAGTGCAAAAATATTCTTTCCAAAATAAAGATAAACATAGTGAAGGGTTAAATTTACTGAATTTATGCTTCAGTAAGGTTCTCAATATTGTTCAGCCAATGGATTGAACCACCCTGATACTACCGGATGAATACCTTGCAGGGAAAATATCCGGAAGCAGACCTGCCTACCAACAGGTACATACCGGCAGCAAGATCCGAACAATCGAACGAACCGTTGCCCACACCGGCAGCGATATAATTTTTAAGCGCTTTGCCCGAAATATCCAGTAAACTGATCTGGAGTACGCCAGGGGATTCATTCTTAAATCGAACAATTCCACTGTTAACCGGGTTAGGGCAGACGCGTAAAAGATCCATATCCGCCGACTGAATTAATGTTTCATTACATTCAGGTGATATTGCAGGATTGCTTATCAGCGATCCATTCATAACGTACCACGACTCCCAGGCACCCCCGGATTCAGATTTCCAGTCCTTCAAATCAAAAAAATTTTCTCCCGTATTTGTTCCAGGGATTTTGCAAACGCGCAAGGCAGCCTGTTCCTTGTTCCATTCAAGTGGAATACCCGGGCTACAGGTTTCAGGCCAGTTTTCTGTCTTCTCACAGTTCATCTGAATGAAGAATGAAGCGCAGTCAGTATACTCAGGACTTCCGTAACACCTTGCAATTCCATCATTATCAATGCATAATGCAGTATACTCATTGCAACTGACTGCTTTAACCTTCCTGCCCTGATCTACCAGCAGGCGAGCCAAAAAAACAACCTGCCTGCCCCTTCTGTCGGGGTTATTATAATGGGTATCCGTAATTACATTATTCAGATACGGGACATCCAGAAATTTATCCGATTCAACATAAACAGCATTGTCATATGGGTTTGCCAGGGCCTCCCCTGAAGAAACCGTTCCGAATCGTGCCGAAAAATAATATTCTCCAAGAATGGCCATCCCTGCACTGGTTCCGCCTACCACTACCTTTCTTTCATGAACAGCCTGATTGATAAGACTGTCGATGCCTGTGCCTCTCCAGTAGGAAACATACTTCCATTGGTCCCCTCCTGCCAGCCATATACCTTCTGCCTGCCTGATCTTCTGACGAATATATTCCTCACCGGAAGCGGACTTATCCTTGAATACGACGCTCTCAACCGAATTAATCTGTACACCAAGTTCACTGAAAAGGTAATTGTTGTAGCCGTCCGAACCGGAAGCTCTCAGCACAAGAACATCCCCATGATCGCAACGATCCAGGAACCACCTCATTGCCTGGTCATTTTCAGTGGCTCCGCCCATCATACAGATTCCACCGGAAGGATAGCTTACTGTATCCTTCCTGTTGCCAGTAAAATAGGAGGAATATGATTGTCCTTCCAGCCCGGCTGAGATGAACAGGAAAAGAAATGCTGAGCAGCCAGATTTGATTATGCCATTTTTCATCCTGACAGGAATATGCGGATCTGAAACTGTGTGTTTTTATGATCAAAAATAATCAATAGCATATAGTATTCATCAACAAAATACATATATTAGCTAACGAAATCAGAATATGCAGGGTGTGCTCAAACTGCAGCAGAAATGCAAATTTTCAAAAAAACGCAACCTGACATATCGAATTCTGTTTTTCTGCGCGCACAAAACCCACTTTTCACTTCCCGGTGCAGAAAAATCGTGCAATTGAGGTAAAAAATAGAATTGCCCCCTGATAATGATCCTGTTTCTCAATAATACGTTTAACCTATGAAAGAATTCCAGCATAGTTTTAGCAGCCAGACAATTATCATGAGATGGACCCTTCAGCTTTGCATGATCCTGGTACTGCAATTAATAACCACGCATTTCAGCTCTGCAGGTGCAACTGGCGTGATACCCTTCCCTGAAAATCCAACCGGGATTGTGCAGGGTTCCGGGAATCTCCAGGAGGAGATTACAGTAACCGGCAGGGTAGTCGCCGATGACGGAACCCCCTTGCCGGGTGTAAGTATTATTCTGGTTGGTACATTTAAAGGTGTGATCACAGATCTGGATGGTCGCTACAGCATTTCGGTACCTTCCGCATCCAGTGAACTGGAATTCTCATTCCTTGGATACCTTAAACAAAAGGTCACAGTTGGCACACAAACAGTTATTGACATTATGTTGCTGGCTGAATCAAAAGTACTCTCCGAAATAGTAGTAGTGGGTTACGCAGTGGAACAGAAAGCTTTGCTAACCAGCTCAGTTGGCGTTATAAAATCGGATGCACTGAAGGACATCCCCCTGTCGACTATTGACGGATTGATGCAGGGCCAGGTAAGCGGAGTGCAGGTAACCCAGAATTCGGGCACTCCGGGTGGTGAGATGTCGGTTAGAATACGCGGGGTGGGTTCCATTAGCGGGTCCAATCAGCCTCTTTACATCATCGATGGGATTCCGGTAATTACAGGAGACTTTGCACAGGTTGGTTATGAAGGGCAGGGAACAAATGCCCTTACCGATATCAATCCGGGCGATATAGAATCTGTAAGTATATTAAAAGATGCGGCAGCAGCATCTATCTATGGAGCCAGAGCTTCCAACGGGGTGGTGCTGATCACTACAAAAAGGGGAAAGAACCAAAAGACCCAAATTAACTTCAATTCCTATTATGGTACGCAGCAGGTATGGAGAAGACTGAAAATGCTCGATGCCCGGCAATGGATGGAATACCGCAACGATCTGGCCGGAACAACCGTTTTTACTGAAGATGACATGAATAATATCACAATCGATACCGACTGGCAGGATATCATTTTCAGATCAGCGCCAATTGAAAATTATGAATTGACTGCCAATGGTGGTGATGAAAAAACCAAATTTTTTATAAGTGGGGGTTATTTTCGCCAGCAGGGTACGGTTATCGGAACCGATTACCGTCGTTTGAACACCCGATTGAACGTGGATCACAACCTTTCTGAGAAACTCACCCTCAGCGCAGGCATGGGCATAACCTATGCTACCACCGACAGGGTGGAAGGCGATCAGACGCTGCATGGTCCACTGCCCAATGGAATTTCAACTCCTGCCATATACCCGGTGTATAATCCTGATGGTTCATATAATCAGGAGGGTCCGTATTCAAATGCAGTTTCCATTGCCAATGAGGCCATTAATAAGAATTTCTCCTTCCGGACTGCCGGAAACGCAGTTCTGAATTACCAAATACTGCCGGGACTCAGTATTTCATCAAAGTGGGGTGTTGATTTCCTGAATTTCAGGGAACATGCCTACGAATCGATCAAGACAGTGCAAGGTGGAAAATATAACGGGCTGGGGTTTGAAACATACAGCAATGCAATTAACCTGGTTTCGAACAATGTCCTGAAGTACCAGGCCTCTTTTAGTAAAAGCAACATTGAAATTCTCGCCGGTTACAGTTTTGAACAAAATAAGCATTATTCATCCTTCATCAGGGGACAGGATTTTGCTGACATCAACCTCCAGTATATCAATACTGCTTCCACAATTGTCTCTGCCACTGCAGATGCGCTTGCCACCGGCCTGCGATCCTGGTTTTCAAGAGTGAACTATAATTTTGATAATAAGTATATTGCTTCTTTTTCGGGTCGTATCGATGGCTCCACCAAATTCGGAGAAAACCATAAGGATGGATTCTTTCCGGCTGTATCAATGGCCTGGAGGATAGGTGAAGAAAACTTTATGGATTTTCTTCCATCTGTATCCGAACTTAAATTGCGGACAAGTTACGGGTTGACGGGGAACAATGACATACCTCCGTTTCTATATGCCGAACTTTACGGGGTGACCACGTATGGGGGAAAATCAGGAATTTATCCCAGCAGTATTCCAAATCCCGATCTCAAATGGGAAAGTACTGCACAATTTAACCTGGGGATAGATATTGGAATTTTTGACAACCGGTACCTGCTGGCCGCTGATTATTATAACAAACAAACCCAGGGATTGCTTCTTGAACGCCCTCTGCCAGGAAGTTCCGGTTTTTCAACCCTGACAGAGAATATCGGGAAGGTAGAAAACAAGGGTGTTGAGGTAAGTGTCTCAACTACCAACCAATTTGGTGATCTCAGGTGGAATGCCCAGGTAAATCTCTCAGGTAACAGGAATAAGGTTTTAAAGTTATACAACGGAGAACCCATCGATGACATTGGCCGAGGTGGAAACCGGGTTATGGAAGGCCAGCCCATCGGAATTTTCTACAGTTACAAATGGTTAGGAGTAGATCCCTCAACCGGGGATGTGGTTTATGCAGATATTTTCAAGGATGATAAAATCACCTCTGCCGACCGGACAATCATTGGAAACCCTCACCCTGATCTGATAGGAGGTATTACAAATACCCTTTATTATAAAGGAATCGACCTTAGCCTGTTCCTGCAATTTTCTTATGGCAATGATGTCTTCAACGGATCGCGTTTATACCTTGAATCCCTGCAGGGTGGAGATAACCAGGTGGAGGATGTAATACGCCGCTGGAAGAAGCCCGGTGATATTACCGATATTCCCCGTGCTACCTCCGATCCTGTTAAAGCGGCCGAAAATAAACGGGTGTCTTCCCGATTCCTGGAAGATGGTTCATATCTCAGGGTCAAAAACTTCACGCTGGGGTATACCTTCCCAAAAGAGATAATGGATCGTGTAAAGCTTTCAAGCCTGCGTATCTACTTCACCGGCCAGAACCTTTTCACTTTTACCAGCTACAGCGGACTGGACCCGGAGGTCAATTATCTTGGAAACGACAATACGGTTATTGGTACCGACTTTTTCACATATCCGCAGTCACGTAGTTTCAACCTGGGTGTAAATCTAAAATTCTGATCTATGATTAAGCAACTGTTTCTATCACTTACACTTATATACCTCCTTACCGGTTGTGATGTGCTAAACGTTGAACCGGAAGATTCCATACCTGCTGCATCAGCGTTTAAAGACAAAACAGGGATCGAGAGGGGTATCCTTGGCAGCTATTCGGATTTCCAGAGCCTGAGTTATTACGGAAGGGCCTTTCTTGTCTTTTCTGATCTTGCTGCTGACAACCTGATTCACCCGCCGGATGCCACCAACTCAGATTTTGCTGAGATCGACAACAACGCCCTCCTTCCGGAAAATTCAGCCGTATGGAACTTCTGGTCTGCGGCCTACAGTGGAATCAATACGGCCAACAATGTTATAGTAAAGGTTCCCGAGATGACTGATATGAGTGATGAGGAAAAAAATGCTGCACTGGGAGAACTTTATTTCATCAGGGCACTGAATCATTTTAACCTGATGAACATATTCGGGCCTGTCCCGCTGAAGACAAAACCTACAGTCGGAGCAAAAAACCTGGATGCCGCACGAAATACTGTAGCTGAAGTATACAAGCAGATTATAGATGATTTGAGTTTTGCAGAGCAGCACCTGGGAAATTCTTCAACCAAGATACGCGCAACCAAATTTGCTGCTACGGCTCTATTGGCGCGTGTGTACCTGTACAAGGGAGATTATGATCTCGCGTGGGAAAAAGCCGATACAGTAATTAAGGCAGGAGGGTATACCCTTCTTGATGATTACAGCAGCATATTCAGTAATGATGGCAGCGCCGAAACAATTTTTGAAATCGATTTCACTGAATTAGACAGAAACAGGATCGCAGAATACAACTTTCCGAAATCTCTTAACGGCAGAAGGGAAGTTGCTCCAGCCCCCTTGCTCATTAGCGCCTTTAGTGCGGATGATACCCTTAGAAAAAATGTAACTATTGCCTATGATGGTGCAAATGCCTATGCCAATAAATACAACGACCTGAGCAAAGGAGCCGATAACGTGATCGTACTCAGGCTTGCCGAAATGTACCTCATCCGTGCCGAATCAGAAGTACGAAAAGCTAGCTTTGATGCCAATGCCGTACAGGATGACATAAACGAAATAAGGGGAAGAGCCCATCTACCGCCTACGGCAGCAACATCACGCGAAGAACTGCTCCTGGTGATAGAAAATGAACGCCGTCTGGAGTTCGCCTTTGAAGGTCACCGATGGTTCGACCTGGTAAGAACAGGACGTGCCATGAGTGTTCTTCCAACTGTAACGAATGCTGATAAAACACTTTTCCCAATACCAACTCAGGAACTTCAGACAAACAACAGTCCCGGGATGGAACAAAATCATGGATATTAATTTTTAATTAACCTAAAACAAACCATTATGAAAACAGCTCGGATTCTTTTATTTATTGCACTGCTGGCTCCTCTTTTCATTGTATCCTGCAGCAAGGACGAGGATAAGCCAAAAACCACGCCCACCCTGTATTTTATGGATTCCAGCGATGAACTGATGCAAAAAATCGTTCTTGACGAAACTCCCACGGTAGAATATGTTAAAAACATCGTTGAAATGTCGGGCGTTGGGATCGCTTATGATGATAAGCACAAAAAGATTTATTTCAGCGACTTTTACGATGATGTAACCCCCAATGGCCGGATCTGGAGAATGAATCTGGACACCACCGGACTTGAAGCCATTGCTGAAGGGATTTCGGATCCTTATGGGATTGCCCTGGATGTAGCTGGAGGTAAGGTCTATTGGGCAGACAATGCCGGTAATATTTCCCGTGCAAACCTTGATGGTTCAAGCCCGGAAATAGGTCTGGTGAATATACCCGATGGTTGGATGAGAGCAATTGCCCTTGACAAAGCCAACAATAAAATGTATTTCTACGAGGTAAATATGGAGAAATTGTACGTGGCCAACCTGGATGGTACAGGGGTAACCCCGCTCATCGAAGGTGTATATGGCTATGCCCTCTTTGTTGACACCAAGAACAGTAAGATCTATTTCGACGATCAGAATACTCCTGCCCTTAGAAGAGCCAATCTTGACGGTACCGGAATCGTCGACATAGATAATACCGATACCCGCATCTATGGCATCGCCATTGATTACAGCAGCAATACGCTGTACTGGACAGCCAGGGATATGGGTGAGATTTATAAGGCTAACCTCAACGGAACCGGGAAAGAAGCCATTGCCACTGGTCTTGCCAGTCCAAGAGGTCTGTTCCTGCTTAAATAATTAGCCGGACTATTACTGCCTTGAGATAAATGAATCTTTCTTATTATAACCGGGAGGGAATGCTCCCTTCCCGGTTATAATCAAAGAATACAGGATTGACTTGTATAAGAAATATTGAATCGACTCTATGAAAACACATGCAACTTGCAGGCCCTTTGCCCGGGCAGAAAATAATGATGTTCCCCAACGTTTGTGGAAATATTCCAGGCATACAAAACATCTTACTATTCAGGTATTCTGCCTGTTGCTTGTTCCCTTATTCCTATACAGTTGCAAAAAAGATGACTTTCCTGTTCCTCCGGCAAGTACAGTGCCGAAATTTTCATATACTGCTGACAACGATGGTTTTGCACCTTCCACAGTTTCGTTTACAAATGAATCTATAACCCCTGAAGCCGCCGGAGAGCCATCCTTTTTATGGAATTTCGGAGACAGTACCAGTTCTTCAGGAGTAAATCCTGTTCACTTATTTGATTCTGCAGGGGTATATACTGTAACACTGGTTGTTACAATGTCTGTTTCCAAAGAAGTCAAAGAATATTCCATGGATATTCTGATAAAAAATGCCAATGCCACAGGTATTCCAGTCTACTTCACAAATGGAACTCTTGTTTTCTCAGGATTTCTTAACGAAGATCCTCCCGTGTTTTCAGCTTTGCCAATCGGACCTTTCCAGGATTCCTATGGATTGGCTTTTGATACTGTGCACTCCAAACTATACATTAGTGATTTTGATGCCAAAAAAATATTCCAATGCGACCCTGACGGTAAGAATATCATCACATTCCGTTCAAACCTCCTGGGACCAGATGGTCTGGCTATAGATTACCAGGCAAATCAACTCTATTGGGATACAGATGACGGAATACAGCGTGCCAATTTATCCGACAATACTATCAGTCAGGTGGAAGATTTTGTAACTGGTCAGGCTAATGATCCGGAAGGCGTTTCAATTGATCCTGTCAACAGAAAATTATACTGGGCTTGCTATAACGGGGGAGTCTGGTCGAAAAACCTGGATGGAACCAATGAAAAAGAAATAATCCCGGCAATTGAAGGTGGGAGTACAATGGTAGCTGGAGATCGTATCTATTTTGACCAGTGGGTGGCTACCGGTGATATCCATCTTAAATCTGCCAAACTGGACGGCAGTGGCATAAGTACGATTACCACCGGAATTTCCAAAGTTGTTTTTGGAATCGGATATGAACCCGATAGCGAAAAGATTTACTGGGGTGACCGTAATGTTGGAAAAATCATGCGTGCCGATCTCGACGGCTCCAACATTGAATCCTGGTATACTTCCCCAGGATCAAGTCCAAGGGGTATCGTATTTGGAGTGAAAAAATAAAAACCGTTGTATCCGTTCAACAGGAAAGAATGGAATAATTGTGAAATGCTTGTAAAAATTAACCCGAAAACTACAAATTACTTTAACAAATCATTTACTGATGAAACCCGCATTCTTAATTTTAGCTGGATTAATTGCAATATTTGCAATATCATGCAACAAAGATACCGGAAATACACAGAGAAAACTTTGCATTATAGGGGGCGGCCCCAAGCCTGCGGAAATGCTGCAGCTTATGATCCGGGAATCGGGGATAGATAAAGGTGGCTATGGAGTGGTACTTCCCATGGCCAGCATACAACCCGACACAGAAGTTCTTGAAACTACAACCGAATTTCTGAGTCAGGGTTGTTCTACCATGTATGGATTGTTTGTCGAGAAAGGTAAACCGGTACCCGCAGAAAAACTTGACTCCATACGCAATGCAAAACTCATATTTATTTCGGGTGGAGATCAGGCCCGCTTCATGAATGCCATTGAAGGAACCGGAGTTGAGGAGGCCATTCATGAGGCATCACGGAAAGGAGTACTTATCTCCGGAACCAGCGCCGGAGCCGCTGTGATGAGCAGGAAAATGATTACAGGGAATGAGCACAAATACCCTGGTGACAGCAGCAATTTTAATACAATAGAAGCAGGCAACGTTGAGGTCCTTACCGGCCTCGGTATGCTTACAACTGTTATAATTGATCAGCATTTTCTCATTCGTAAGCGGCTTAACAGGCTCATCAGCGTGTCCATTGAGAACCCCGATGAGATATGCGCCGGTATTGATGAATCTACTGCACTCTTTGTTAAGGGAAACACGGCAACTGTGGTGGGTTCGCGCCAGGTAGTGGTGCTCAGAAATGTAAAAAAACAAAAAAGGGAGGTAAACGGATTTCTTGGTACGCAGGGTATCCAGCTGGATGTATTGCTTCCAGGAGAGAGTTTCGATGTGAATGAATAATGCCAGAGTTGATGGAGAAGAAAAAAAAGATACCCCATACTTTTGTAATCGTTTTTGCGATCATTGTCATAGCTGCCATCTCAACCTGGTTCGCACAGGGCGGTGAATATGGGCGTACGGTGAAAATACTTCCGGATGGCAGTTCTAAAAACATTATCGTTCCCGAGTCGTACCAGTCAGTTCCCAGCCAACCGCAAACCTGGCAGATATTTTCTGCATTCTTTGAAGGCTTTGTGGCAAGAGCTGATATTATCGTTTTTATTTTGCTTATTGGGGGTGCATTCTGGATCATGAACGCCAGCAAGGCAATTGATGTGGCTATCATCTCCTTCCTGAAATTCTCGCAAAGATTTGAAAAAATCCGGGTCATACGTTACCTGGGTGTTAACAATATAATCATGACCATGATCATGATTATATTCAGCCTTTTTGGCTCGGTTTTCGGTATGAGCGAAGAGACCATTGCCTTCATTATCATTTTTGTCCCCCTTGCCATCCGCATGGGATACGATTCCATTGTGGGAGTATGCCTGTGCTTTGTTGCTGCGGGTCTTGGATTTGCCGGTGCCACGCTTAATCCCTTCACTATTGGCATAGCGCAGGGACTTTCGGACATCCCTCTTTTTTCAGGACTTGAATACAGAATCGTATGCTGGGTCGTTATTACGTTGTCGGGAATAGTTTTTATTCTCCGCTATGCCGCCCGGGTAAAGAGAAATCCTGAAATTTCACCTGTATATGATGACGATATAGTATGGCGTAATGCCGCTGAAACCGGACCTGAAGAAGTTAAATATGAAACTCCGCGGTCTGCATGGATTGTTTTTGTAATGCTGCTTGCAGTTATGACAGTCGCTGCCTGCACATTGCCAATGACCAGCATGAATCTGGGACAGACAATCGTTAACTTTCCTGTACTACCATTGCTTACTGTTTTTTTTGCCATCACTTCCATTATCTCACTCAGGAAATCCGTGCACTTTTTTATATTGAACATATTTCTTTTTACCATCCTATACCTTATTGTTGGAGTGATGGGATATAAATGGTATGTACTGGAAATTGCCACCCTGTTTTTCGGAATGGGTATCGCAAGCGGATTAGCCATGAATTATTCCGCAAATAAAATCACCGATCTCTTTATATGCGGAGTGAAGGATATTCTTTCGGCTGCACTCATTGTAGCTCTGGCAGGCGGTATCATTATCATCCTTCAAAAGGGGAAAGTAATCGATTCAATGTTGCATGGGATTGCCGGATCAATGGATGATGTCGGAAAATACGGGTCGCTGAGCATTATGTACAGTATTCAAACAGCAATCAACCTGATCATCACTTCGGGATCTGCCAAAGCTGCCCTAACAATGCCAATTATGGCACCTTTTTCAGACCTTATTGATGTCTCGCGTCAGGCTACGGTGATGGCCTACCAGTTTGGTGATGGATTTACAAATATGATCACGCCCACCTCTGCCGTGCTGGTTGGGGTGCTGGGTGTGGCCAAGATTCCATTCGAAAAATGGCTGAAGTGGGTATGGCCCCTCATCCTTTTTCTTTTTGTCCTTGGCTTTCTCCTCCTGATACCTACAGTTACAATGAAACTGAATGGATTTTAAACTTTCCGAACAAAAACCTGTTTATTCAAATTCAAAATGATCCTTATTCAGAATGCCGAAGTATACCAACCTGATTATCTTGGGAAGAAAGATGTACTCATTGCAGGGGAACAGGTTGTTTGCATCCGGGAAAACATTGATGCCCGGCAGATGGAAAAATTGGGTGCGATCATCATTGATGCCACAGGAAAAAAACTAGTTCCGGGTCTTATAGATGCACATGCGCACATTGCAGGTGCCGGAGGTGAAGGCGGACCCGCAACCAGGACACCGGAAATGAGGCTATCTCACATGCTCGATGGAGGGATAACCACCATTGTCGGATGCCTTGGTACGGATGGGTTCACACGCTCCCTCGAATCAGTACTGATGAAAGTAAAAGCCCTGAAAGCCGAAGGGGTTTCAGCATACATGTATACCGGGGCTTACCAGGTACCCACCCCCACCCTTCTTGGAGATCCGGGCAGGGATATCGCCCTCATTGAAGAAGTTATCGGCGTTGGAGAAATTGCATTATCTGACCACCGCAGCTCCTGTCCAACAACACAGGAGTTGATCAGGTTAACTGAACATGCCCGTGTCGGGGGAATGTTAGGGGGAAAAGCAGGCATTGTAAATATCCACTTTGGTGATGCAAGAAACCCATTTCAGCCCATCTATGATGCCATCGAAAAAAGTGAATTGAAATTCTCCCAGTTTTATCCCACCCATTGCAGCAGAAATCCATACATTTTTGAAGATGCCAGGGTATATGGGAAAAAGGGTTTCCTGGACCTTACTGCCAGTTCCTATCCATATGATATGGAAAATGAAATAAAACCCTCCCGTGCCATTATTGATCTTATCAGTTCGGGAGTACCCCTCGAACATATTACAATCACCTCAGATGGAAACGGCTCATTGCCCAATTTCAATAAAGAAGGGCAATTGATCAGTATAGACATGGGGTTGCCCAGATCAATATTTGACGAGATGTGTGACCTGGTAAAACATGAAAAATTGCCCCTTGACAAAGCAGTTCGGGTTGTAACGTCCAATGTGGCTGCAATCCTTAAACTTAAGAAAAAGGGAACAATCGAACCGGGAAAAGATGCTGATTGTCTGTTACTGGATAAGGATTTTGGAATCTCCGACCTCGTTGCCCGGGGACAACTCATGGTTCATAATTACCAACGGCTAAAAAAAGGAACTTATGAATAGTATTTCCAATCCGGGATATTTCGCTGCCAGCATAGGACTCTCTTCCAGTTTCATGAAAAAAAAGGAGCTCCTTTTGTCCCTTTTCATTTTGCTTATAGTTTGCCATTCGTACTTATTAACCGGACAGGAAATTCAGACCCCCCTGGAGAAAAAAGAATTCTCCAGGCCAACTACCTACCAGGAGATATGTGACTTCACCGGATTACTTTCCCAATATTCGCCTTCAGTTAAAGTCGATATAGCTGGAAAAACTGTTGAAGGGCGTAACATTTATGCACTGCAGTTTTCGGGTTCAGTTTTTGGCAGCGACGCCGGCAAACTGCGGATTCTCATCTTTGCCCAGCAGCATGGCAATGAGCAATCCGGGAAGGAAGCCGCCCTGCTTCTTGCAAGAGACCTGCTGAAACCGGCAAACGCATATCTCCTTGACCGGCTTGACATCCTGATCATTCCGCAAGTTAACCCCGATGGCTCGGAAGGCAATAAAAGAAGAAACGGGAATCAGGCTGATCTTAACCGGAATCATCTAATACTAACAGAGCCCGAAGTGATTGCTATTCACCGGCTTTTTGACCAATACCTGTTTGATGTCACACTCGATGTGCATGAATATTATCCCTTTGGGGAGAGCTGGAAAAATTTTGGCTATAGAAATAATTCAGACGTACTATTGGGGGTTGCAACCAATATAAATGTATCCTCAAAACTTCGGGATTTATCCAAAAATGATTATTTCCCGTACATGATGGATTACCTGCAGAAACACGAGGTCTCAGGATTTGTATACTCGCCCGGAGGCCCTCCGGGAGAGGGATATACCAGACAGAGCACTTTTGACATCAACGACGGAAGGCAGAGTTTTGCTATACAGAATTCCTTCTCTTTTATACAGGAAGGAATGAACGGGAAAGATGTTTTTGCAGATAATTTAAAACGCAGGGCACTGAGCCAGGAAACCGGTATGCGTGGTCTGCTGGAATACGCCTGGATCCATGCAGCAGAAATCAAAAAAACGGTTGCCGGGGAACGAAAACAATTGATCAGCGGCTCTCCCGATAAGGTAGCCATACAGTGTGCCCATACCCCTGATGGAACTGTGCTTCATCTTCCGGTAAATTCATATGCATCGGGCAGAGATACCACTATTGAAATATCAGACTACCGCCCGGTGGTAAAGTCGATTCTGGATGTTGCAAAACCTTCGGGCTACCTGATTCCAAAAAACATGCTCCTGCTAATGGATTGGGCAACCCGCGTTGGGTTTGTTTACGGCGAACTTCCCAAACACGCTGACATTGAGCAATACAAGGTGGTTTCAATTGATTCCATCGACTTTGAAGGAGACATTGTGGTGAATGCACAAGTGCAATCCACCCTGCTGCAAGAGGAAATCAGGACCACGGATTACTTATACCTGCCAACGAATCAACTCAAAGGAAACCTTCTGGTGATTGCCCTGGAACCCCGATCGATGCTGGGACTTGTGACTTATCCACTGGGTTCAGGGCTGTTGCGAAAGGGAGAAGACTATCCAATTCTGCGGGTTGTAAAAAAATAATCAACAATTCATTCAGCAAACACTTTTCATTATGAGAATTGACCGGATTGAACTTCGCCATATCAGGATGGATTTGGTAAGTCCTTTTGTAACCTCGATGGGAGTTGAAAAAGATGAAGAACACATCATTGTTCGAGTCGATGGTGAAGGTGTTACAGGCTGGGGTGAAAGTGTTGCAGAAGGCACACCTTATTACTCCTATGAGACGGTGCAAACCGCCTGGCACATTCTGCGTGATTTTCTCATTCCATCCATCCTGGGTAAAGAAATCAACCATGCAGCTGAAGCAGTAGCTTTGTATTCCAGGGTAAGAGGCCACATGATGGCTAAAGCAGGACTTGAAGCAGCCCTATGGGATGCACTTGCAAAAAGCAATGGAGTCTCTCTTTCAAAACTGCTGGGAGGGAAGCGGCAAAAAGTAAATGTGGGTGTCAGCATTGGTATCCAGGACTCTGAACAGCTGCTTATTAAAAAGGTGGAAGGATACCTTAAAGAAGGTTACAGTCGTATTAAAATCAAAATCGCCCCCGGTGATGACATCCGGTTTATCCAGGCACTCAGAAAAGAATTTCCGGATATTCTTTTGCAGGTGGATGCTAATTCTGCATACACCCTGGAAGATATTCATCTTTTTCAGAGAATGGATGAATACAATCTGCAGCTCATCGAGCAGCCCCTTGGATATGATGATATATTCGACCATGCGAAGCTCCAGCGCGCAATCAGAACACCTTTATGCCTCGACGAGAGCATCCATTCCCTCGACGACACCCGTGCAGCCATTGAACTCGCAAGTTGCCGGATCATCAATATCAAACCCGGACGGGTCGGGGGTTTTACCGAATCAATAAAAATCCATGATTACTGTGCACAAATGAATATCCCCGTGTGGCACGGCGGGATGCTGGAATCGGGGATCGGGCGGGCAGGTAATGTGGCACTTGCTTCGCTACCGAATTTCACCTTGCCGGGAGATATCTCTGCCAGTAAACGATATTACCTCGAAGATATCGTTGATCCTGAATTCAAAGTGAACCCCGATGGCACCATGAACGTGCCCGATGGAAAAGGAATAGGGGTTGAAGTCATCCCGGAGATGCTTGAAAAAGTAACCGTGAGAAAAGAATCTTTCAGCCTTTGATTAACACCCGGGCACATTCATTTTTTTATCAAATGCTGCCATCAAATCTTTCTGAATTCTTAAACAATACTTCCCGCATCAAAATATTTTGGAACAGAGCAGTCTAGAAAACAGCCCTGGCAATTTTACGGATATTATCGGAGACCCCGATGGTATAGTAGTGAATCACCGGAACACCCGCTTTCACCAGTTCCTGTGATTGTTTGATGCAGAATTCGATTCCAACCTCCTTGGCTTCAGCATTCGTTTTGCATTTCTGCACAGCCTGCACCAGGTCATCGGGAATATCCACATGGAATACCTGGGGTAACAGCATCACATCTTTGATGGTATTAACCGGTTTAATGCCGGGGATGATCGGCACCCCGATACCTATCTCGCGGCAGGCTTTCACAAAGTCAAAGAACTTCCTGTTGTCGAAAAACAACTGGGTAACAATGTAATGTGCACCGGCCTCTACTTTTTCTTTCAGATACCTGAGGTCTGCCTGCAGGTTTGGAGCCTCGAAATGTTTCTCGGGATAACCGGCCACTCCCACACAAAAATCAGTGGGATCCATATTCTGCAACTGGTCATCCAGGTATTTCCCATTGTTCATATCGCGGATCTGTTTTACCAGTTCTGCTGTGTGTGCATGGCCTCCGGGTTCCGGAATGAAATTACGCTCACCCTTCTGAGGATCACCACGCAGGGCAAGGATATTCTGGATTCCCAGGAAGTGCAGGTCAATAAGAGCGTCTTCCGTATCCTCACGCGTAAATCCTCCGCAGATAATATGCGGCACCACAGGAACCGGGTACTTATTCATAATTGCCGCAGCAATTCCAATGGTACCGGGCCGTTTACGGATGATCCTCTTTTCGAGCAGGCCCCCTGGTAAATGTTTGTAAGCCACTTCCGACTGGTGATACGTTACATTGATATTAATCGGGTCAAACTCAATCAACGGATCAATAGCGTCGTAGATCACCTGGATATGATTTCCTTTCAGGGGAGGAAGCAACTCGAATGAAAAATAGGTGCGCTCAGGATTTCTTATCTTGTCTAATACCTTCATTAGGTTTACATTTTATAATTAAGGTTGGAAGCCAGCAGTTTCTCAATATTTTCGAGAGTCATTCCTTTGCGACGGGCATAATCTTCGGCCTGGTCCCTGGAAATACGATCAACAAAAAAGTACTGCGAGGCAGGATGGGCAAAAATAAGTCCGCTTACCGAGGCGGCAGGGTACATGGCAAAACTATCGGTGAGTATTATGCCGGTTGATTTTTCCTCATCCAGGAGATTGAACAGGGTCATTTTCTCTGAATGATCAGGGCAGGCCGGATAGCCATGTGCCGGGCGTATCCCCTGGTAATGTTCAAGCAGGAGATCATCAAGTCCCAGATTCTCTCCCGGGAGATAGCCCCAGAACTCTTTTCTCACCCGTCTGTGGATAAGTTCGGTAAATGCTTCGGCCAGCCTGTCGGCCAAAGCCTTTACCATGATGCTGTTATAGTCATCATGATCTTCCTGGAATTTCTTCAGCATATCCTCTATCCCGATGCCGGCTGTAACAGCAAAGGCTCCAAGATAATCGACAATCCCGCTGTCGCGAGGGGCAATAAAATCGCTCAGACAAAGGTTTGGCAGTCCATCCTCCTTTTTGGCCTGATTGCGCAGGTTTCGGAATACGGCACGTACTTCGGACCTTCTTTCATCGGTGTATACCTCAATATCATCACCCACTGAGTTTGCAGGAAAGATGCCCACCACGCCATTTGCTGTAAGAAGTTTTTTCCGGATGATCTCATCAAGGAGTTTCTGAGCGTCCTCAAGAAGTTTTGCAGCCTCCTTCCCCTTTACCGGATCCTGAAGGAGATCGGGATATTTCCCTTTTATCTGCCATACGATAAAGAAGAACACCCAGGCAATATACTCCCTGATTTCTTCCAGAGGATAATCATTCAGACGGATTATTCCGGTTCGTTCCGGTCTGTAAATAGAAGTGCATTGCCAGTCGATCTTCAGCCTGTTGGCACGTGCCTCATCAAGGGAAACATAACTGGTTTTCGATTTGCTGGCTGCATATTGTATACGAAGTTCCTCGAACTCACTCCTTACACTCTTAACAAATTTCTCACTGTTCTCTGCAGAAAATAATTGTCCCACTACATTTACACAGCGTGATGCGTCTTTTACATGCACCACCGGTGCATGGTAATGTGGTGCAATCTTGATAGCTGTATGGACTTTGGATGTGGTGGCACCTCCGATGAGAAGAGGCAGGTTAAAATTGAGACGTTCCATTTCCGAAGCCATATGCGCCATCTCTTCCAGGGAAGGAGTTATGAGCCCGCTAAGCCCGATCATATCGACATTTTCTTCCCGTGCAACCCGCAGGATTTTCTCGGCCGGGACCATCACTCCCAGGTCAATCACCTCGTAGTTATTGCAGGCCAGTACAACGCCAACAATATTTTTACCTATATCGTGTACATCACCTTTTACGGTAGCCAACAGTATCTTTCCGGCAGAAGAGGCTGCGCCTGCAGTCTTCTCGGCTTCGATGTAGGGTAGCAAAACAGCCACAGCCTTTTTCATTACCCTGGCACTTTTCACTACCTGCGGTAAAAACATCTTCCCGGCGCCAAAGAGGTCACCAACCACATTCATCCCATCCATCAGAGGACCCTCGATCACTTCCAGTGCCCTTGAAAATCCCAGCCTGGCTTCCTCTACATCCACATCAATATAATCGGTTATTCCCTGTACAAGCGAATGACGCAACCGCTCGTTCACGGGCATATTGCGCCAGGCATCTGCTTTCTCAGTTTTACGATCATCCTTTTTCAGGGTGGATGCAAAAATAATGAGTCGTTCGGTGGCATCCGGCCTGCGGTTAAGGATTACATCCTCACAGAGCCCGAGTAAATCTTTATCGATATCCTCATATATCTGCAACATCCCGGGATTTACAATACCCATATCCAAACCAGCTGCCACTGCATGATACAGGAATACCGAATGCATGGCTTCGCGTACAACATCATTTCCACGGAATGAAAAAGAAAGGTTGCTGATTCCTCCGCTTACCCTCGCACCGGGCAGATTGGACTTGATCCATCGGGTGGTATTGATGAAGTCTACCGCATAACTGTTATGTTCTTCGAGACCAGTGGCTATAGCCAGCACATTGGGATCGAAGATGATATCTGCTGCAGGAAAATTTAATTTCTCCGTGAGAATCTTATAGGCTCTTTGGCAGATCCCGATCCTGCGCTCATAGGTATCGGCCTGACCTTGTTCATCGAATGCCATTACCACAACTGCTGCACCATACTGCCTTATCTTGCGGGCCTGGCTGATAAAAACTTCCTCTCCTTCCTTCAGACTGATGGAATTCACGATCGATTTACCCTGCAGGCATTTCAATCCTGTTTCAATCACCGACCAGCGTGAAGAGTCGATCATCACCGGGAAGCGTGCAATATCAGGTTCAGAGCTGAGAAGATGCAGAAAGGTATGCATTGCTTTCTCTGCATCCAGCATGGCATCGTCCATGTTCACATCGATTACCTGGGCTCCTCCTTCCACCATTTCGCGTGCCACAGCAAGAGCTTCCTCAAATTTATCTTCCCGGATAAGGCGTGCAAATTTTTTGGATCCGCTCACATTGGTGCGTTCACCAATGTTGATGAAATTACTTCCGGGAAAAACAGTGAGAGGCTCCAGTCCGCTCAGGTTGAGTTGCGGATTGGTATCTGCAGGCGGACGCACATTCGCCCTGGAAGCCATTTCGGCAAAGAGCCGGATATGATCCGGGGTGGTACCGCAACAGCCACCCACGATATTAACAAACCGGTGATCGAGAAAATCCTTGATATGCACGGCCATGTGCTCCGGGGTTTCTTCATATTCGCCGAACTGGTTCGGGAAACCGGCATTCGGATAGGCACTGACATAAAAGGGTGCCTTCCGGGATAGTTCTTCTATATAGGGCCTCATCTCTGCAGCACCCAGTGAACAGTTAAGGCCTATACTGAGCAGATCGACGTGAGAAAGGGAGTACAGAAAGGCTTCAATGGTTTGTCCGGAAAGTGTTCGTCCGCTGGCATCCGTAATGGTCCCGGATACCATCACCGGAATTTTGCGGTCGAGTTCCCGGGCAATATCCTGGATTGCAAAAAGGGCTGCTTTGGCATTCAGGGTATCAAAGGCAGTCTCTACCAGGAGCAGGTCCACTCCCGCATTAATGAGTGTCTGTGCCTGTTCTGTATAAATTTTTTTAAGATCGTCAAACTCCACTGCCCTGAAACCCGGATCGTTCACGTTGGGTGAAAGAGAAGCTGTTTTATTGGTGGGCCCCAGTGAACCGGCAACAAAACGGGGTTTCTCCGGTGTTTTCAGAGTCCATTCCGCTGCTGCATCGATTGCCAGTCGTGCTGCGGCAGTATTAATCTCGTCCACGATCTCCTCCATGCCATAGTCTGCCATGGAAATCCGGTTGGCATTGAAGGTATTCGTTTCAATGATATCAGCCCCGGCAGACAGGTATTCGCGGTGAATGGAGGCTATAATGGAAGGCTGGGTGATACAGAGCAGGTCGTTATTGCCTTTGAGCGGGGAAGGCCATCCGGTAAACCGTGTACCCCGGTAGTCCTTCTCTTCCAGCTTATAACGCTGAATCATGGTCCCCATTGCACCATCCAGTACCAGCACCCGGAGTTTCAGTTCAGAATATATGTTTTTCAGCATAATGCAAAAGTACAAATTAATTTTTGCATTCGCAGAAAACTGAAGGCCCCGGGGTAAAAGACATCCCGATCAGGATATGCCAGGCGGAACCTGATTAGATCCTCATCCCTATAATGAGCATGTCGTCCACTTGTGCATTATTGCCAATCCAGTCCCTGATAAAGCTTTCCAGCAGCAGCTTTTGCTTTTGCATGGGTTGCAGGTGATTGGAAATAAGCAGTTCCTTAAACTGGCGCGACATGAGTTTACGCCCGGCAGGCCCGCCAAACTGGTCCATGTAGCCGTCGGAGAAAATATAGATCACATCGTTTGGTTGGAACCGGAAACTATGATTGGTGTACGGAAGAGCCCTGCTTTCAAAAATACTTATTGGCATCTTGTCTGCCTTATACTCTGTAAATTCCTTGTTCCGTATCAGGTACAGGGAGTTGAAGGCTCCGGCATATTCAACCGTACTTGTTGCAGGATCGAGGGCGCAAAGGGCAATATCCATTCCGTCCTTGGTTTCATGTTCCTGTCCACCCCGGGAGAGCGTGGTTTTGATCCGGTCCCTTAACCTGAACAGGATTTCTGAAGGGGTAACAATGCCCTCGGCATTTACAATTTCATTGAGGAAGGAAACACCCAGCATACTCATGAAGGCTCCCGGCACGCCATGGCCGGTGCAGTCTGCTGCTGCCACGATGGTTTTACCTGAGCGATGGGTCATCCAGTAGAAATCTCCGCTCACGATGTCCCTGGGCTGGAAGAATACAAAACTTTCTGGAAGCAAGCCGGAGAGATACTGATCCGAAGGCAGTACCGCTGTCTGAATCCTCCTGGCATACTGTATACTGTCGGTGATCTCCTTATTCTGCAGGGCAATCTGGTCGCGCTGAATCTCCATCTCATTTTTCTGGGCTTCGATCTCATCACGTTGTGCTTCTATTTCTTCCTTCTGCTGGAGTATTTCCTCGTTCCGTTCGGCCAGTTCATTGTTCTGAGTCTGAATCTCATCCTTCTGCCTTTCAATTTCAGCTGTTCGTTCTTTCACTTTCTGTTCCAGCACCTTTTTGTCGTGCTGTAACTTGCGCGTACGCACACCGATGAAAAACCAGACAAGTACAGCCATTACTGCCACCACAAGAGCCAGGAACCAGATGGATAACCACCAGGGAGGCTTTACCCTGAAACTGATTGATTTCTCCTCAGAGACTTTTCCGAAAATATTTTTTGCGCGTACATGCAGGGTATATTTGCCTGCAGGCAACACAGGGACTGAAATGACCGGATTGCTGCTCCAGGATGACCAGCTATCGCGTAATCCTTCGAGTTTATACTGATATTGAGTCGTGCTGGATTTCACATAAAAAGGTGCCACTATCCTGAATTCGAGAGCCAGATCCTCATATCTGATCTCTATTCCTGAAATACTTGTCAGCAGTTCCTGATTATTGCGTATATCTTTTATGAACAGGTTAAAATCAGTGGAATACCGATGAATTCCTTCAGCATCAATTTTTGCAAGATTATTGGAATTATCAATGAGCCAAAGGTTCCCGTCTTCATCAAAAGAAATATACTGGATCTCCGGGAACAGATTTAAAAACAGATCGATGGTTTTGTTGTACAGGCCCGAATCGCACATACTCTCCCAATACCCGTTGTTTCTGATCCAAACCTCTGGCCCGTCGGAGAACAGGTAGACCGGTACCGAGAAGAAGTCGGGTGTGGTAGTGCCCAATGGTACCAGGCTGTCCTGGGTAAAGGAATAGATACCCGATGAAAGGAATAAATAAAGCGCCTGATTAATAAAACGAACATGTACCTGTTCGGCATAGCGCGAATCGATTGAAAAGGACCTGACATCCTTTAAAGCCCCAAGAGCATTTGTACTCACCTTATACAAGGTATTTTCAGAGCCGAGCCACAATTCGTTGGGAGCAGTTTCCACTGCGGAATATATCGTCTGCGGGAGTTCGGTAAAATGATATTCCACTTCCCAATCGCCATTCAGACTAATGATGGAATAGAGCCCTTCGGAAGTACTTACAAAGAAACGACCCGGCACCTGTGAACGGGAAATAAACAACACATATTTATCCTTCAATACTGGAGAAGCCTTGCCATTGGCGATTTCAAACAATCCACTGTTGGTTGAGACCAGTATCCGGTCTTCTGCTGCAACCAGTTGTTTGCACTTCTCGCTGATACCCGAAATTTTTTCATACTTATGTGTTACCGACTGCAGGGTATATATCTTTTCATTCCGGAATTGCAGTTGTTGTTTTTTTATAATCTCTTCCTCCTTTTTCAGATCAGCCTGGGCCTCATCCTTCTTCACAGGGGAACTGAATATCCTGGCGAAGAAACCCTTGCCAGACTTAGACTTCACCTGGTTCTGCTGGTCCTTTGCATTTCCGGTTTCCGGAGCAGTTGTTGCAGTAGTGGCTGTGGTGGCAGATTTTATCGCCGATGTTGTACTTTTCTTTGGTTCCGTATTAATTTTCACCCGTACGTTCTGGCTGGAATATTCCTTCACTTCGGCAAGGCGGTATACACCTTCACTGGTGCCAACATACAGTGTTCCATTGAAGTTGAGTACGGAGGTAATACTGCCGTTTAGTCCCTGGTAACGCCCAAAATTCTTAACCGGCATCTCAATATCCAGTCTGCTCAGTCCGTAACTGTTCGATATCCACAAGCCCGATGACCGGTCCCTTCCGAGGGCATACACTTCATCATCCGGAAGGCCTGTATTATAGTTTAGTGTATGATCTGTTTTACGTGTTGATTTGTTAATTACAAGACATCCCCCGATCAGTGTACCCAGGGCGAAATGAGTGCGCGACAGGTTCGTACCATTTTGCAGCACACTTCCATTTAAATAGGTGCTATCGGATATGCCATAAGGTACTGCCTTTGTCCCGTCAAAAAGGAACAGACCATTTTTCGTGGTACCGAACATGGTATTTTTTGCATCGAAAGAAAAGGAGAAGAGTATCCTTGCCTCTTGCGGGATTCCCGTATTCTTCAGAAGGTTCATTTTATCCCCGGACAGTTCAAATATTCCTTTCTTTGAAACCAGGGCAAACACTTTTTTCCCTACCCGGCAAATACCTGTGAAAGGATTTTCCGGCACTGACTGCCATTGGTGGACCAGCTTGTTTCCAAACCTGCTGAACGCCACAATCGATTTTTCACTGGCAAAATATACCTCATCGGAAGTGAGTTCAATGTGATTATATATTTCACCACTCAGGCTTTTATCTGAAAGGGACTGATAGGTATAATTCCCTCGTGCATCCTTTCGGAGAAAGCCAAAATCATTTTGTCCCCCGGCATATAGCTGTTCTGAAATGGAATCGAACAGTAGTGAATAGACAGAATTATCCTGGGCCAGAAAGCCCCACTGATCGCCATCAAATGTAATGATGCCTTTGGGATTTGCAAAAAACATCATATTGTCGGGGCCCTGTTCAATAGCTGTCTGATGTTTGTCGATAACCGAATAGAGGCTGTAGTTTACAATAAAGGGATACCCTCCCTGTGCAGTGAGTGTTTGTGCCGGAAAGAAAGGAGCCAGTGTGAAGGCAGCACAAATTAAAATACGGCTAAATTTCCACATACCTTATCATTGTGAAGTGAGTAAACAAATAATTCCTGCAGGATTCTCCCCCTGCGGGGAATACCGGGAAAAACCTGTCATAGCTGAGCATCCATCTAACCCACCTTCCCGGTTTCCGGAACGAACTTCCAGCAGGTTATCCAAGCAATTTCTGCATAGCCTCCAAATTTTGCCGATTGGTTATTATTTTGGCTTCAGGAGTATAAAGGTATTCAATCCTTGCTTTATAGTGTTCGGTAATTTTCCCGCGGACCATTTTCAATGTACTGTTCATCATATGATTATCTTCGGTGAATGCTTCATTCAATACTCCGATTGCCGGCGGCATCCATCGCTGGGGAAACATGCCTGCGAATTTTCCACCTGTACGGTATTCAAAAATCTCTGATTCCACGAGTTGAAGTGCGGTTTCCCTGCCTTCCTCAGAAGAAGGATCGAGATGTTTTTCTTTCAGATATCTCTTCAGTGCTTCTTTATTTGGAACCACCAGGGCAACAGTATAGGGGTTTTGATTATTATACAGCATGCACTGGTCGAGGTATTTTGAACTATCGCAGAAAGCCTCTTCAATACCCTCCGGGCTGTATTTCTCGCCGTCATCTGCAATGAGCAGGCTTTTAAACCGACCCAACACATAAAGGAATCCGTCGGGATCCATGTATCCCATATCGCCGGTGTACAGCCAGCCATCCTTAATTGTGTCGGCTGTGGCCATTTCATTTTTCCAATAGCCTTTCATTACATTCTCTCCCCTGACAACTATTTCGCCCTTTTCTCCTGTAGGAAGTTCAAGACCCTTATCATCGCATATCTTAACCTCAATATTACTAACCAGGTAGCCCGACGAACCCAGTTTTGCCTTCCGTTCGGAGTTGGAAGAGATTATGGGTGCGGCTTCCGACAATCCATAGCCCTGGAACATAGGAATCCCGATGGCATAGAAAAATCGCTGCAGCTCAATATCCAGTAGGGCTCCGCCACCGATGAAAAACCGCAGTCTTCCTCCAAAGGCTTCCCGCACTTTTTTAAAGAGTATACTATCGAAAAGACTTACCAGGGGTTTCAGAATGATACGCCAGCCTTTCCCCTTATCCCATCCAATTCCGTTATAAAGATAAGCAGTGCGAAGTGCCAGACTGAAAAGCCCTTCGGCCAGTTTGCCTTTATCGCTAATCCCCTTTTCGATGTTTTTCCTGAAATTTTTTGCCAGGGCTGGAACACTCAGGAGAAAAACAGGTTTAACTTCCTTAATGTTGATTGGTATGTTTTTAAGCGTTTCCATGGGTGTTTTCCCGGACTGCACCGACGCAATACTGCCACCAGCACTCATGAGAATGTAGATACCTGCCGTATGTGCAAAGGCATGATCCCAGGGGAGGATGAGCAGGGTGGTATACCAGGGATGCACATCCATTAATGAAAGTCCCTGTTCCACATTGGAGGTGTAGTTGCGGTGTGAAAGGATTATCCCCTTAGGATCGGCTGTAGTGCCGGAGGTATAACAGATGTTGGCATAGTCATCGGGCCCGATTGAATTCACCCGCTGATCAAAACCGGCTTTGTTTGTTTTAAGGAATTCGTCGCCCAAACTAAGCACTTCGGAGTACAAAATATCCTTTGGATGTCTCGATTCGGGGGCATCGAGCAGGATGATCTTTTCCAGTGTGGCAAGTTCTTCCTTGAGGCTGCTCATTTTGGCATTCTGTCCGCCAGAGACCACCATCATGCGGGTACCGGAGTGTACCAGTCTGAATTTCAAATCAGAAGGCTCGGTAAGTTTGATAGAAAGAGGTACATTAATGGCACCTGCATAAACAATACCAAGTTCACTGATTACCCAGTCATTACGTCCTTCAGACAACAATGCCAGCCGGTCGCCTTTTTGAATTCCGAGAGCCATGAGGCCCGCGGCGAAGCGATGGACCTGTTCGCGGGTCTGGCTAAAACTGGTGGGTTCAAATCTGTCATTTTTCTTCTCCAGCAGAAGGGGATTGTTACTGAATTTATCAGCTGTCTTTTCAAAAAGGTCAATCAGGGTTTTCATAAGATGCAGGATTGATACTGCCAAAGTAGCAAAAAAAAGCCATCTATACCGCTTTTACAGGCATGTAAAGCATTTTTTAGCGGGCAAAGTTAGAGTATGAGCTGCTGGTCCTGATCGCTTATGGTGGAAAAAACTATCTTTGTTATTTTTGCCCCTATGAATAAAATAGCTAAATCAATGCGCGACAATGCCCTGATGCGCTGGGGCATGCTTCTGCTGGTGAGTTTTGCCATGGCAGCCAACTATTATGTGTACGATGCGCTGACGCCCATTTTTGATATTCTGAGGCAACATCTCAATTTCTCCGGCACCGACTTTGGGGTGGTGGTTGGATTTTATGCCTTCCCGAACACCTTTCTTCTGATGGCAGTGCTGGGGGGAATCATTCTTGATCGGATCGGCATTCGTATAACAGGCAGTGTGTTCGTAGTTTTCATGGTAATCGGTGCCTGGCTGACCTATTATGGATCAACGGAATACTACAATTCAGGCGGAATCGGTCATGGTTTCATGTCATCTTTTCTTACCTCCTGGTCACCTGCCGTGAAAATGATGGCATTAGGGATGCTTATTTTCGGGCTGGGCGCAGAAACAGGCATCGTAGTATTCAATAAGATAATCGTTAAATGGTTCAAGGGGCATGAGATGGCCCTGGCATTTGCAGTAAACCTGGGTATCGCACGATTTGGTACAGCCCTGGCTATCAAAATGGGGCCTCGCTTTGCGACTCATGAATGGAATAATCCAATCTATTACGCAGCTATTCTGATGAGTATCGGCCTAGTTGCCTTCCTTGTTTATCTTGTTAATGATTTGCGGCTCGACAAACAGTTGCATGATCCGGCCCTGGCAAGCAATCCGGAGGAAAAATTTCGTCTAAGTGATGTCACCGGTCTCCTGAAACTTCGTTCTTTCCTTTTCATAACCATTCTCTGCGTAACCTTCTATGCGGCGTTTTTCCCATTCCTCAAATTCGCGCCTGATTTCTTCCTTAATAGGTTTGGCGTGTCCAAGGAAGAGAGCGGTGATATTACCTTCTGGCTTCCGATGGGTACTGTTATATTCACTCCTATCTTCGGATGGTTTGTCGATAATCGTGGAAAAGCGGCTTCGCTTATGATCTTTGGGGCAATCATCGTTATTTGTGTGCATCTTTTATTTGCCTTTACACATGCGAATCCATACGTCATGTGTGGTTTTCTTGGTGTGGCATTCTCCCTGGTACCGGCAGCTATGTGGCCAAGTGTTGCACGAATCGTTAATGAAAAACAATTGGGAACGGCTTATGGAATGATGTTCTCCCTGCAGAATCTCGGACTATTTGCAGTACCAATACTTGCCGGATACATAATCGATATTTCCAATCCTGAAAAGGTAAGCGGGGAACCGCTCAACTATACCTATACCATGGCGACCTTTGCCATTTTCGGATTGTTTGCCCTGCTGTTTGCAATCCTGCTGAAACGCAACGACAAAAAATATGGATATGGGCTGAACCAGCCAAGCCGCGAGATGAAGGTATAAGTTCAGTGCCTGCTGATAATCTGCTTTCTGTCAGGACCCACAGACACCAGCGTGACAGGCAGGCCGGTATATTTTTCCACAAAGGCAATATAGGCTGACAATTCCGGAGGAAATTCACTTTCGCTGGTAATAACGCAGAGATCGGTTTTCCAGGGTTTCATCTCAATATAAACAGGTTCAATCGGGGCATCGATATCAAAGGGAAGTATCTCTGTTACCTGTCCATTGATGCGATAACCAGTACAGATCCTGATGGTATCAAAACCAGTGAGTACATCTGCTTTTGTCATGAAGAGTTGAGTAACCCCATTTATCATGATGGAATATTTCAACGCTACCAGGTCAAGCCAGCCACAGCGACGCGGCCTCCCGGTGGTAGCGCCAAATTCATGACCTTTTTTGCGGAGTTCTTCCCCGGTGGCATCAGACAGTTCAGTCGGGAATGGACCACTGCCCACCCGGGTGCAGTATGCCTTGAAAATTCCGAAAACCTCTCCTACACGTCCCGGTGCTATGCCAAGCCCGGTACAGGCACCTGCGCAGATGGTATTGGAAGAGGTAACAAACGGATAAGAACCAAAATCGATATCCAGCATGGTACCCTGGGCGCCTTCTGCAAGAACAGTTTTTTTCCGGTTTAAAAAGTCGTTTACGATATACTCACTTTCAACAATCTGAAAGCTGCGAATACTTTCAATACCTTCAAACCATTTTTGTTCTGCCTCGGTTATGTCGAAGGGGAAATCGAACTGTCGGAGAATTTCCAGGTGTTTGGCTTTGAGAAAATCGTATTTTTTCCGGAATTCAGGGTGGAGGATATCACCAACCCGCAGACCATTGCGTCCGGTCTTGTCCATGTAGGTGGGCCCGATGCCTTTAAGTGTGGATCCTATCTTGGAAGCACCCTTTGCAGCCTCGGAGGCAGCGTCGAGAATGCGATGGGTGGGAAGAATGAGGTGCGCCTTGCTTGATATGAGCAGGTTATCACCCACCGGTGCACCCAGTTTCGCCAATGATTCAATCTCTGACTTAAATATCACCGGATCCATCACTACCCCGTTACCAATCAGGTTTATCTTCTCGGAATGGAAGATCCCGCTGGGAATGGTATGCAGTACATGTTTTATTTCGTTGAACTCGAGTGAATGGCCCGCGTTGGGCCCTCCCTGGAACCTGGCAATCACATCATACTGCGGGGTAAGCACATCGACGATCTTACCTTTCCCTTCATCACCCCACTGGAGTCCCAATAAAATATCTGCTTTCATTGATAGCCAATATATTACATTAGTTTTTTTGAAAGGGTAAGGTACGAGATTTTCCTTAATATCCCAATTAAATTTCCGGACCTATCAGCCAATTGATTTGCTGCAATTGCAAAGTCAATGGGCTGTGCTTGCTCAATTAACGCGAGTGAGATTGGTTTTGGGAAAAGAGGGCTCTGATGGACAAATAATTTCACTGTGAGCCGGCCGGAGGATTGTGGATTTTGAATTTCTTTTTCTCCTTCTCTTCGCTCTCGTCAGCATAGCCATAAATATATAATGAGTGGTGGGAATGACTGAAATTATTGAGTTCACAGGCAGTTTTGATTATCTCCTGGATTCTCGGATCACAAAATTCAATTACCCTGCCTGTTTTGATATCGATGAGATGATCATGTTGAATACACTGGTATGCCTTCTCAAACTGGGCAATATTCTTACCGAACTGGTGTTTTACAACCAGGCTGCAATCGAGCAGCAACTCAATGGTATTATACAGGGTGGCGCGACTTACCCTGTAATTCTTGTTTTTCATGAAGATGTAGAGAGACTCAATATCAAAATGCCCCACCCTGGAATATATCTCATCCAAAATAGCATAGCGTTCAGGTGTTTTCCGATGTCCCTTCTTTTCCAAATACTCGGTAAAAATCTTTTTTACGGTTTCTTTGGTTTCATCAAGAATCATAATTAGTCTAATTAAAAATAACCGGACTAAAGTAAAACAATTTTAGTAAAGGATTATGCAAAAGGGGAAACTAAAATCATTTACCGGAGGGTGAATCCCGCTCTTCCTCAATATTCTCCACCCGGCTTACCTTCTCCACACCCTTAACCTTTATAAGATTCATAATCAGATTATTAAGGTCGGATGTGTTATGAACATACAGGTCGATGGTTCCTTCGAAGATGCCATCGTGGCTGCTCAGGTTGATGGTGCGTATGTTAACGCTGAGTTCTTTGGAAATAACCGTGGTGATATTGTTATAAACTCCGAATCGATCAATCCCTTGTATGCTCACTCTTACCAGGAAGGAAAGGATTTTGTGTGTAGTCCATTTGGCAGGGATGATTCGGTCACCCTGGCTGGCCAGCAGTTTAAGGGCAGTAGGGCATTTTGCCTTGTGGATTATCATGCTTTGGCTGGGGCTCATGTATCCTATTACATCGTCACCTGGAATAGGATTGCAGCAGCGGGCTATGACGTACGACTTCTCCGGATCATCTATGTTTTCGCGGAGGAGGTAGGGTTTATCCTTATTATACCTTGGGAACTCCTGTTCCACAGGTCTTTCCGTTCCGGATACAGGGTCGGTAATCTTCTGAAACTGCAATTGCCAGTACTGGATAAGTTTGTTCCGGGTATTTTTCCGGAGAATTTCTCCCAGGTCTTCCAGCCGGATGATCCCCAGGCCAATTTTCGAATACAGCTCATCCTTCGAACCGACCTCATATGCCGGCAATAGTTTTCGGAATATTCGCGAGCTTGGGTGGAGGTTTAGCTCTCTTAGTTTTTTCTCCAGTATTTCCTTACCCTTTTCGGTACGGTTGCGGGTTTCGGCCTTCAAAGCCTGTTTCACATTGGCTTTCGCCTTGGCTGTAATGATATAATCGAGCCATTCCCGGTGTGGTTTTGCCTTGTCGGATGTAAGAATCTCGACCTGGTCGCCGCTGTTCAGTTTATGATTGAGGGGTACGAGTTTATAATTGATTTTTGCTCCAATAGCCCTGTTACCGATCTGGCTGTGTATTTCGTATGCAAAATCGAGGGCTGTGGCGTTCTTGGGCAGGGTTTTAATATGGCCTTTGGGTGTAAAGACGAGAATTTCGGAAGCAAAAAGGTTTAGTTTGAAGTCATCGAGAAATTCGAGGGCATTGCTCTGGGGATCTTCGAGCATTTCGCGGATCTTCCTGATCCATTTGTCAAGTTCGCTTTCATGTGCCCCGCTTTGTTTATATTTCCAGTGAGCTGCAAATCCCTTTTCGGCGATTTCGTCCATACGGCGGCTCCTGATTTGCACTTCCACCCATTTTCCTCCCGGTCCCATCACGGTTACATGCAGTGCTTCATATCCATTTGCCTTGGGGGTGCTCACCCAGTCGCGGATGCGATCGGGCTTGGGCATGTAAATATCTGTAATAATGGAGTAGATATTCCAGCATTGCGTTTTCTCCTGCTGGTCGGGCAGGGGATCAAAAACCAGCCGGATGGCAAACAAGTCGTAAATTTCTTCGAAGCCCACACCTTTGGTCTGCATCTTATTCCAGATGGAATAAATTGATTTGGGACGTCCGCTGATGTCGAAGGAAATATTTTGTGCGGTAAGTTTCTCAATGATAGGCAGTGCGAAGATGTTGATAAAACCCTGTCTGCTCTTTTCATTATCCTTCAGTTTCCTGGATACTTCCTCGTATACCTTGGGATAACTGTATTTCAGGCTAAGGTCTTCGAGTTCGGTTTTGATTGCATACAATCCAAGGCGATGTGCGAGCGGGGCGAACAGGTAAAGGGTCTCCCCTGCAAATTTGATTTGTTTGCTGCTTGGGAGTGAACCCAGTGTGCGCATGTTGTGCAGACGGTCTGCAAGTTTTATCAGTATTACCCTTACATCATCACTCAGGGTAAGCAGCATTTTTCGGAAGTTCTCTGCCTGGAGACTGGAATTTTTATCGAAAACACCGGAAATTTTGGTAAGGCCATCAACGATTGAGGCCACCTTGTCACCAAACTGAAATTTGATTTCTTCCAGGGTGTAATCCGTATCTTCCACCACATCATGCAGCAGGGCACTTATTACAGAACGAGCCCCCAGTCCCATTTCATAAGAGCAGATGCGGGCCACAGCAATAGGATGAATGATATAAGGTTCGCCGGACTTGCGGCGCATGTGTTTGTGCTGTTCGTATGCAATCCTGAAGGCTTTCCGGATTAGTTCCTGGTCCTCCGGATTATCGCATCGTACACACTTACTCAACAGATCTTCAAAGTCCTGCTGAATAATCTCCCTCTCCTCTTCGGTAAGTCCTGTAATGTTTTGTGTAAGCATACCTTACCCTTTCGCGCAAACTCCAAAGATAATGATTTTGGTCTTCCGGTGGTTAATCCTTCCTACCAACAATCAGGGGAGGAATAGTGTTACCAATCCTTTTTTACTAACAGAGCGTCCCTGGAAATCGGTAAACCTGAGCGACCAGGCATATGCTCCCGGAGGCATTACCCGGCCATCTGCTCCTTTCCCGGTCCATGGCTCATCCACACGGGTAGTCTGAAAAAGCAGCTTCCCGGAAAGAGTGGAAACTACAAGGGAATAATCAGAGGGATAAAAAGAGAATACCGCGGCGAACTCATCATTTACACCATCTCCGTCAGGTGTAAATCCATCGGGCACAACGAACCGGGTTTCCAACGCAATGCATCCTGAAGCAGATCTGCTCAGGCCTGAGATTCCATAGGGGTTGCCTGGATTTTCCGATGCTTCAACATAATAACACAATCCTCCCTTTATATGTAAGGCAATCAGGGTTGAAAGAGCCTCATCAAAGGTTGTAACTATTCCGGATGTTTCACCAACCTTCTCGGGCGGGGAACCGGAAACTACCCGATAAACTGAATAGGTATTTACGCCGTAAGGCCAGTTTTCGTATGGGGTCCATTCTACTTGCACCTGTTCACCCGAGATACTCACCTGTGTTGCCATGGCCACAGCAGTGCCGGAACTAACCAGGCTGTCAGCACAGGTATTCACTGCCCATAGTTTATACCAGTAAGGAAAAGTATTCAATGCGGGGGCCCGTATTACCAGTAATTTTTCATCTGTTGCAGCCATGCCGGTTATAGAGTCAAACGGACCGGAAGCTGCAGGTGCCCCAAGCAGTGTATAGGTATGTGATTCTGCCAAAGGATCGATACTGAATTGCAACTGCACACTCCGGTCGGGCATCACCACAGCCTGGTCTGCATTGATCCATGCAGGGGGACGCGGAACGGATGTATTGAGGCAGGAAAGGGTTGATGCTGCCTGGAATCCCTTGCTACTGGTGGCCTGCACCCATAAACAATAGTCCATGCCTGCTTCAGCTTTAAAACTGTATTGAAGGGAGCTTGCCGGGAGGCTGGCAAGGAGTTCGTTAAATTTTCCCGGTTGACGCCGGTAAACCAAATAACCGGACAGTGATGCACCCCAGCCTGAATAACCTGTCCATTGCATATGGATGTTCATTGAACAGGAATCAAACCGGCATTCCAGAAAATTGGTACTGTGTTCATTGCTAAGAGGACTGTTGAAATTTCCTGTTACAGGTACCGCTGCCAGGCAGACTCGCTGTGATCCGAGCAAAATCGCGGGGAACTTGAATACCAACTGGGTATCAGAGGCGTTACCGGTACTGTCGAGCTTTATCCAGCCCTTCCCATAGTTGGTGTATACACAATAATAGGCCACATTGTTTGAATCGCTCAGTTTCCAGGAAACGCTCAGACTGTCCGTTCCAGGAATAATATCAGCGCTGTGCAGAACTGGCGGACCGGGAGTGAGGTCCTGTGCGTGCAGGCAGTATACCGGCAAAAACATAAAAAGGAGGAAATAAATATGCAGTCTAGAAACGGTATTTATCATCCTGTATTGAATCACAGAGTTCCCTGTATGAACGTACGACTTCATCAATTATCGCTGCTGCTGGTTTTATTTCTTGAATGTGGGCGGCCACCTGTCCTATTTCCAATTCCCCTTCCACCAGGTCTCCTTCGAATATACCTCGCCGGGTACGTCCTCTTCCCAGGAGTTCTTCCAGTTCCTCCGGACCTGCTCCATTATCTTCGGCCTCCTCGATTCTCCTGGCAAAGGAATTCCGGATAATTCTCACAGGGGCAAGTTTACGCAAGAGAAAACGGGTGTCCCCTTCTTTTATTTTCAATATCGCTTCTTTAAAAGCAGGGTGGGCCGATGATTCTTCACTGGCGGCAAAGCGTGTACCCATCTGCACTCCGTCGGCGCCCAGGACCATTACCGAAAGCATGGCAGCACCTGAGCCAATGCCTCCCGCTGCAATGAGTGGCAGGGTTGTTTGTTTTCGGATGAGAGGAATCAGTGTAATTGTAGTAGTTTCATCACGCCCGTTATGGCCCCCTGCCTCCGTACCTTCAGCCACAATGGCATCCACCCCGGCCTCCTCGGCCTTGGCTGCAAAACGAGATCCCGCAACCACATGGGCTACAAGTATCCCTTCACCCTTCAACTCAGGTGTGAAAAGCCCAGGATTCCCGGCAGAGGTAAATACAATACGCGGCTTTTCTTCCCTTATAACCCGGATATGATCTACTGCATACCTCGAAAGCAGCGGAACATTCACTCCAAAGGGAGCCCGGGTGTGTTCACGACACTTGCGAATATGTTCACGTAGGAGGTCAGGATCCATGGAACCTGCTCCAATCAGTCCCAGCCCCCCCGCATTGCTAACTGCGGAAGCCAGCCTCCAGCCACTGCACCAAACCATCCCACCCTGAATAATGGGGTACCGTATCCCGAATAATTGTACAATCCGATTCATCCTGACACGAAGGTAAACAAGTTGACGCGGATATCAAATGACATACCTCCATGCTTATGCCAATACTTCCATTCCTGAAAAAACGTTCATATCCTGGAGGGCCAACTAATCCTCAGGATCAAAAAGAAACACCTCCTCGATCGTGCATCCAAACTGACGCGCAATATCATATGCCAGTTTAAGGCTCGGGTTATACTTGTTTTTCTCCAGAAAAACGATGGTTTCCCTCCTTACTCCGGCCTTCTGCGCCAACTCGTCCTGTGTAAGGTTGTCCCTGGCCCGGAGTTCTCTGATCCTGTTACGCATCGCGCAATCCCTTTAAATAGATAACAAGATAACAAATTGCCAATAAAATAGCCATCCCCAGGATTCCTGTACCGATGAGCATTTCAGAATCCATTCCCAGACGTGGGGAAAAATACATCAGCCCCAGCCACATATATATGGATATGAAGTAGGAAACCGAAGAAGCCTTCCGCATAATATTACGTGAAAGTTCATCTTCGGAGGGCTGCCCCCTGCGTTCACTCTTTAACCGGGATATCCCGATAAAAACAGCAAAGCCAAGTATCATAAGCAAAACAGCGACCTGCAGGAGGTCAATCCGGCTTAACCTGAACTGCGCTGAGGCAAACCAGGCTATACAGGTCAATAAGACCATACCGGTAATTACAAATACCCAAGTTGATTTTTTCATAAGTCTTAATGTTATTTATTTCTAACTCAAAGTTAGAATAATATAACATTCAATGCAAGGAAAAAATGATTTTTCAGTAAAAAAAGCATTGCCAGCCGGCCTGTCTTGCAATCCTGGTGAGGGATTTACCCGGATTTACGCAAACCGGGTGTCCGACGATTTCGAAAACCGGGATATCCTGGATATCATCGGCATAATACCAGCAGTCGGCAAGATTAATATGCTGTTTATCTGATAGTTCCATTACCGCATTTTTTTTCTCGGTTCCAAAGCAATAGGGTCCCAGGGTTTTTCCGGTAAACACACCATCCCTGCGCTCCATGCGGGTGCAAATGATTCCATCCAGATCAAGTTTTTGCGCAAAAGGCTCGCAGACCTCTTCGATGGCAGAGGAGAGTATAAATATCCGGCCACCATTCGTCTTATGCTTCATCAGTTCGGCTGTCATCTGGGGACGTATTTCCGGTAACAGTTCGTTGCTTATCACTTCATCGATGAAGTTGTTCATTCTGTCGACCGGCAAATCCTTTAGCCATTCACCCATTTGGCTTATCATGGTTTTGGCCGAAAGAAGCTTCATCCGGTACAAGGTCGCGCTGATACTGGCAGAAAAATAGGTCTTTAGCGGTAATATCCCGTAACGGCGCGCTGCCAGTGCGAGTTCTTTTCCACTGTTTACCCTGAGGAGTGTATGGTCCAGGTCGCAGAATACAAGATATGAGGTGCCGGTTGGTCCCATATCAGATCAATTGGAACAAGTTTCCTTTAATGGCATACCTGTCAGGCGGTAAGTGAGGAGACTGCAGAAACAGGTGCCTTTTCAAAATAATGATTTCCCCCGGGGTTATAAATGATATTCAGGCTCCGGGGGTGCACTTCGACTTGAACGACCGTATCAAAAAACAATTCTCCATCGACATGAAAAGGTACCTTTTCGTTAAATTCCAGTTTTATTCTGGCGGTGCGGTAATAATCAACTCTTTTGGAGCGTATATGTGTACCATGCGGGACTTTTAGCAGAATACTCAGTCGTTGAAGCAGTGAGAGTTTTCGGATCATACACACATCCAGCAGGCCATCGTCTGCAATAGCTTCGGGTGTCAGAAAGAAACTTCCGGCAAAGCGTCTTCCGATGGAAATTGTATGAATGAAACAATTTGTCTCAATGGTACCTCTGCCAGATTGAATGCGCACATGTTTTTCTCTGAAAAAAATGAGTGTCTTGAGGATGTGCCAAATGTATTTATTCTTACCACCCTTTTTCACCATTCCCTTTTCATCGTAATTTTCTGCAGCTACCTGGGCATCGAATCCGAGTCCCATCCCGTTCAGGAAGATCTTGCCGTTGCAATTACCTGTATCGAGAGCTTTGGTTTCCTTCCTGAAGAAAATATCCCAGTCCTGATCTTCAAAATGGTCGTGAAATCCCAGTATCTGCACAAAATCATTTCCGGTACCTGCAGGGATCAACCCGGTAATAATGCCCGGACAGCCAATGAGTGAGCGGCAGATCTCATTCATGGTTCCATCACCACCGACACCGATGATATAGCGATATCCCTGTTCCACACGTTCCTGTGCCAGTTTGGTAGCATGTCCGGGATACTCTGTAAAAACAACTTCTGCATCCAGTTTGCGATCATCGATAATGGATTTCAGTTTGGGAAGGTAGGTTCCGGCAAAGCCATTACCTGCTACCGGATTCACGATAAAAGACCACTTCTCGTTTGCCATCACACGTTTATTTTATGTTTCCTCGTTACCTCAGCGTTATGATCACCTGAGGTGATATGCTGAAGTCATTGTTCTCCTCACGGTTGAAATAACCTCATCATCGGTGAGCAGCGATAATTCTTCATGTGTGATGGGAGGGTGAATGGTTGCGCTGATGGGTGCATGAAATGAGATGTAAAACCTGTTTTTGGGTTTGAGCTGATAGAATCCATTCAGTGTTACAGGCAAAATATCAAGCCCTGAAGTACGCATCACATGAACAAAGCCCTTGTGAAAACGGTTGATTCTCCCGGTGAGCGTACGGGTTCCTTCGGGGAAAATAGCAATTGTTGCGCCATTTGAATTGCGGATAAGTTGTTCCAGCATCTTCCTGGTTTTCCCTGCCCCGGCTTTTTTCATCGGAATGAAATTGGAGACCCTCAGTATCTGTCCAAACAGTGGAATCCTAAGCAAATGTTCGCGGCCAAACCAACTTACGCCCGGGTAAAATGACATGACAGCAGGAACGTCGAATGCACTGGCATGGTTTGAAAGAAGTATATATTTTTTCCCCGGCTCAATATGGGCCCCGCCACTTACCCTGATTCGTTTCCCCATAATCACAAAAACGGATCTTGCCCAAATGTAAATCATATAATAAAGGGTCTTCCGGAATCCCAGATAAGCAAAGAACAGGGCTATAATAATGAGGATAATGGTAACGAGCTACAGGGAGGCAAAAACCAGCAGGGATAAAAATGTATATAGCGCGACTCTAATCATCCGGTTATTTCAGCACCGAAATATACATTGTTTTACAATATGATACACTTTTACCTTCCTGTATTATGAAAAACTTCCCCCATCGTCGACAGACCGGGCTTTTGGCGATTATTCCGGGGTTCCCCTGCTGAAGTCCGTTTTATACCTTCCCGGGTACATACCAGTTAACATTGCCATTAATCAGGTCAGTCACATCATCTATCACTACAATCACAAATCCCTCCCCGTCAAAGGGGAAATATCGAGTTGAAAACCTCAGGTGTTTCAGTACTTTCTGATTATCCGTCTTGTAGAATTCTCTCGACAAGATTCGTTTGCCTGAAGGTTCATGTGTATAGCAGGTTTTTAGTGCCAACTCACGCAATTCGCAGAATTCGCACTGTGTGGTAAATCCGCATTCAGTCTGTTCTTCCACCGAATAAGCGCAACCGATTACCTCTCCGCATTTCCGGAACATCAATAATTCAGCGGGTTTATCCGAAAAAATAGTCCGTAGTGGCTCATTAAAGGCATATAACTTTAGTTCCTTGTTCAGGAGAAGGATGCAGCTGCTGATTTCCTCCATCAGAATTTGCAGAAAAACAGGTGAGTTTTTCAGAAAATTGAAACTGTGATTTGACGAGGCAATTGGTGTGGTCATGTTAATTTCCCGTGTAATTATTGAATAAAGAAATTACCCGAATGAAGAGAATTTACAAATAAGCGCTTCAACTGAAATGTGAAAATAACCAGTTTACAATTCATCCTATCCCAACACCATCTATGATCACTCTGCCCGGAGAGAATTATTCGCAGATTAAAAATACAACAAAGTCATGAAAGAACCACCGTCATAAGGAGTTTTGAAATTATTTTGCAGAAAAAAGGGCTACTCAGCTTTGCCCTGATAGTAAATTACATTTTTCAATAATCATCAGGAAGTAAAAATGGCATTCATCAATGGTTCCGGAAGGGGATATTTCTGATTACTGCAATGATTGCAGGGTTTATGCCAACATTTGTTATCTTTGAACATGGAATTGATTATACGACGGATTGTACAATATGTAAAGCCTTATACAGGGGAACGTAATTTTATTTTATTACTGAGTCTTTTAATTGGGTTTCTGGCAGGATTAACTGCAGTAATTCTGAAAAACCTGGTGCATTTTACACATCAGATCCTATCCGGGCAGTTGCGCATCAATGAATCGAGCCTGGTGTATTTTGCCCTGCCCATGATAGGGATATTTCTCACTTATATTTTCATCCGTTTTTTCGTAAAGGACAGCATCAGTCATGGTATAACCCGTGTATTGTATGCAATTTCCAGGAAGGAAGGTAACCTGGCCTCTCACAACACCTGGAGTTCCATGATCGCGAGTACCCTCACGGTAGGATTTGGAGGGTCTGTCGGGCTGGAGGCACCAATCGTCATGACAGGATCGGCCCTGGGATCAAACCTTTCAAGGATACTTGGGCTGCCCTACCGGACCACTATACTTTTAATGGGATGCGGGGCTGCCGGGGCCATTGCAGCCATTTTCAAGGCGCCCATTGCAGCGATCATTTTTGTGCTGGAGGTGCTTCTCTTCGATATGACCATGGCCAGCATCATTCCGCTGCTCATATCATCCGTAACAGCTGCGCTGGTGGCCGCCTTTCTTCTCGGACAGGGTGCCGAATTTTCCTTCACCATTTCGGAGCCTTTTGTACTCAGGAGAATCCCTTTTTATATGGTTCTTGGAGTATTCTGCGGACTGGTGTCGCATTATTTTTCATCTGTTGCACTTTTCGTCGAAACAAAGGTCGGAAAGATTTCCAATCCTTTCCGGCGTATTCTCATTGGCGGCCTTATCCTTGGCTTGCTCATTTATATTTTCCCTCCACTTTATGGGGAAGGATATGAATCCCTGCGTTCACTGCTGGGAGGTGATCCTGCAGACATGGCCAACCGCAGTATCTTCTTCGCATACAAGAACGATTTCTATATTTTCGTTGCCTACCTGCTGCTGGTAATGTTTTTCAAGGTAGTAGCCATGGCGCTCACCAACGGAACGGGCGGAGTAGGTGGGCTGTTTGCTCCAAGTCTCTTTATGGGCGGAATGGCAGGATACCTCCTGGCGTATATATTAATTCACTTTGGGTTTACAGATATCTCTGCAAGGAATTTTTCCCTGGCAGGAATGGCCGGATTGATGGCCGGAGTTATGCATGCTCCGCTCACTGCCATCTTCCTCATTGCCGAAATTACGGGAGGATACCAGTTGATTGTACCCCTGATCATCACTGCAACCCTCTCCTATCTTACAATCCGGTATTTTGAGCCTCACTCCATTTACCATCGCAGGCTGGCGATGCGCGGTGACCTGATCACCCATCACAAGGATAAAGCTGTTCTGACTCTCATGAAACTGGAGGATCTCATAGAAAATGACTTTCAGCCCATTACCCCGGAAATGCGATTGGGCGAACTCGTAAATGTCATGAGTACTTCCAAACGAAATACTTATCCTGTGCTGGATCCCGATGGTTATATCATCGGGATCGTTTTGCTGGAGAAGATCAAACATATCATATTTGATAAGGATATGTACCAAATGATCACCGTGGAAAGCCTCATGGAACTGCCTGAGGCATACGTATACCTTCAGGAAGGAATGGAAAAAGTGGTAAATAAATTTGAAGACACTGGTGCCCGTATACTCCCGGTGATTGACAAGGGAAGATATTGCGGATTTGTTTCTAAACCCCGTGTTTATGCAGCTTATCGGCAAATGCTGCGTGAAGTATCAGAAGAATAAGCCCTTCCGGAATTGTTGAAACAAGGCTGACAAATCCATCCCCTTCCAGGGGCAAAATTCGCCTAAAAGACTAATTTTGAAACAAATTATATCACTCTATGGAACGTGACTCCCTTATATTTGAACTGATTGAAAAAGAATACAATCGTCAGTTACACGGTGTTGAACTTATAGCCTCCGAAAATTTTGTCAGCGAACAGGTCATGAAAGCCATGGGTTCGGTGCTGACCAATAAATATGCCGAAGGATATTCGGGCAAACGGTATTATGGTGGATGCCAGTACATCGATGAGGTTGAAACCATGGCCATTGAGCGGGCGAGGAAACTTTTTAACTGTGAATGGGCCAACGTACAGCCCCATTCAGGTGCCCAGGCCAATGCAGCGGTGATGCTCACTGTACTTAAGCCGGGAGATACCTTCATGGGGCTTGACCTGTCGCATGGCGGACATCTAACGCATGGATCACCCGTTAACTATTCAGGGCTCCTGTACCGCGCAGTTTCCTATAAGCTCAATCCCGAAACCGAGCAGGTGGATTATAAGCAAATGGAAGAAACAGCCCATAAGGAAAAACCTAAACTGATTGTTGCCGGTGCTTCAGCTTATTCGCGTGACTGGGATTTCAAACGGATGCGGGAAATTGCAGACAGCGTTGGTGCACTACTGATGGCTGATATTGCACATCCTGCAGGGCTTATTGCCAAAGGGTTGCTTAACCAGCCCTTCCCCCATTGCCACATCGTTACCACCACCACGCATAAGACACTACGCGGTCCACGTGGCGGCATGATCCTGGTGGGGAAAGATTTCCCAAACCCCTGGGGAATAACCACACCCAAGGGAGAGGTGAAAACCATCACCCAGATGCTTGATTCATCAGTCTTCCCCGGAATACAGGGCGGACCGCTTGAGCATGTCATTGCAGCCAAGGCTGTCTCATTTGGTGAAGCACTCTCTGATTCCTATAAAGAGTATGTGATCCAGGTAATGAAGAATGCCAAAGTAATGGCAAAGGCCTTCATGGACCTGGGGTACAAAGTAATCTCAGGAGGAACCGACAACCACAGCATGCTCATAGACTTGCGAACCAAACTACCTGATATTACAGGAAAGGTAGCCGAAAACACACTGGTGAAGGCTGATATCACCCTGAATAAAAATATGGTTCCCTTCGATTCCAGGTCGCCTTTTCTCACTTCGGGTTTCAGGGTTGGCACACCTGCTATCACCACCCGTGGGGTGAAAGAATTTGAGATCGCTCAGATCGTGGAATTGATCGATGCTGTTCTTACCCACAGTGAAAGTGAATCGGTGATTGCCGAGGTTCGGAGCAAGGTGAACAAACTCATGAAAGTTTACCCGCTTTTTGCCTGGTAGAAGATGGAATGGTTCGAAGTCGCTGCTGTATTACTCGTCGGTTTTGCGGCCGGCTTCATCAATACCATCTCAGGCAGCGGTTCCCTGCTTACCTTACCATTATTGATTTTTCTGGGATTGCCTGCTCCGGTGGCCAACGGCACCAACCGGGTAAGCATATTGTTTCAAACCTCCATCAGTTCATTCGGCTATCACCGCAGAAAATTACTGAACCTTAAAAAAGGGCTTTCCCTGGCAGTTCCGGCCACCCTGGGAGCATTGGCCGGAGCGGTGATCGCAGCGGATCTGGATGAGAAAATCCTGAAACAGGCTATCGGGGTCCTGCTCTTATGCATGCTGGTTATCATTTTAATAAAACCTGAACGTTGGTTTAAACCTGCCGGCATTCCACAACCAACCAGGATGGGGCCCTGGCAGTGGCTCATTCTTTTTGTTATCGGAATCTACGGGGGGTTTATCCAGGCAGGAGTAGGTTTCCTGCTTCTGGCAGGTCTTGTGTGGGGAAACAAACTGGATGTGGTTACCGCAAATGTATATAAGAATTTTATTGTCCTCTGCTTTACCCTGGTGGCACTCGTTGTTTTTTTATGGAACGGCCAGGTCAGTTTCCTGCCGGGTATTGTGCTGGCAACAGGTAGTTCAGCCGGGGCATGGCTTGCAGTGAAGCTATCCATAAAAAAAGGACCAGCCTTTATAAGCTGGTTCCTCGTAATCATGATAATCGTTTCGGCCTTTCAGCTAATGGATGTATTGGACCTGATCAGGCAATCGATGCGGTAATCCTGCAAAGTCGGTAATCCTACAAAGTTAAATTTGTCTGTTCCGGATCTCCTTACCTGAATTCTATTCCAGCAGGAAAACATAGGTGATGTTGCCTTTCTGGGTAGCAGGAGCATCGGGCTTGCGGTCGAATTTAGCAGAAAATGCAGCCTTTCTGGCCGCCTCCCACAGACTGGGATCAGAGGTGGTTGTCCCCTTGCCGCCCGGCTGAGCGCTCACCACATTTCCTTCCTTATCCACTGTAATATCTACCACTACCTTTCCCTGCTCCTTCGAATGATATTCAGGCTGTGGCAGTTTAAGTGAACTTCTGCCAGCCAGGCTGAATGAAGGCGCACCGTTTCCGGCACCTCCCCCAGGACCGTAATTCGGGGCGTTCTCGCTTCCATTTTCCACTCCCTGGTTTCCTTCACCTCCGGCAACTCCCTGGCTGTTCCCGGCTCCGCCATCCGGTGTTTTGCCGGTATACAGTGCTTTGGTATTAACTTTTTTTACCTCCTCCACCGGTACGGTTTCATTCTTTTTCTGCACCACCACTTTCTTATCCGGTGTTTTCTTCTCCACCTTTTCCACAACCTTTTTCTCCTCAATTGCAGGTGCATCTTCAAAATCCTGGGTGAGGTTTGTTTCCTCCCGGCTCTCCTCTGCAGGGGCAATAGCATTGCTGGCAGGAGTGTTATCCTGTGGTTCCAACTCGCCGAATCCCGTTTCGGAATTTCCGAAATTTACAAGCAGCCCCTGTTCCGGTGGAAGTGGCAAAGGTGTTCTGAAACCAAAAAAGATCAACAGCAGTACAAGTGCTGCATGAAGCAGAATCGTGCCGACCAGTCCGTTCTTATGTTCCAGTACGTTATTCATTATTCGGCTGTGGTTGCCAGGATCAGTTTATATTTATTACGCTGGGCAATATTCATGACCTTTACAATCTGTTCAACCGGAACGCTTTTATCGGCATGCAGGGAAATTACAGGTTCTGATTCGCCTTTCATTTTGGCCTGTAGCAGCAGCTCCAGCTGTTCATAGTTTACGGGCGTCGTTTCAATATAAAACTGCAGGTCGGCACGAATAGAAATTGTGGTGACGGCTTTTGCCTGAACCTGGCTGTTGCTTTTGGGGAGCAGCAGTTTGATAGCGTTGGGAGCAATCATGGTGGAAGACATCATGAAGAAGATCAGCAACAGGAAAACCAGGTCGCTCATGGAGGCCATGCTGAATTCTATGCTTCGCTTACTGCGCGATTTGATTGCCATGGGTTGTATTATTTCACCGGTTCATTGAGGAGATCCATAAATTCCACGGAGGTGGCCTCCAGATGGTTGACAACCTTTTCAACATTTGCAACCAGAATGTTATATGCGAAGTATGCTAAAATACCCACAACAAGTCCGGCCACTGTTGTTACCATTGCCTCGTAAATACCATTTGAAAGAAGCTGAATATCAAGATTATTTCCAGCCATGGACATGTCATAGAAGGCCCGGATCATACCTGTTACAGTTCCCAGGAAGCCGAGCATCGGTGCTCCTCCTGCCACGGTGGCGAGGGTAGGCAGGCTTTTCTCAAGTTTATAAATTTCCAGCTGGCCCACATTTTCAATTGCGGTGTTCACATCCCCCAGGGGCCGTCCGATCCGGTGAATGCCTTTCTCTATCATTCGGGCCACGGGGTTAGGCATGCTTTGGCAGAGTGCCAGCGCTGAATCGATCTTGCCATCGTGGATATAATCCTTGATACGGTTCATGAAATTCTCATCCACCTTTGCCGCGGCACGAATGGCAAAATAGCGTTCAAAGAAAATATAGATTGCAATCACGGAAAGAATTGCGATCGGGATCATGATGATTCCCCCTCTGAGAGTAAGATCCCAGTATGAGAGCCCCATTTCCTTTGCACCGGCTGCATATGCTGAGTCGGCTACCTGCCGGACATTCAACTGGAGCAGAGTGGTAAGTAACATCATAGGTATACTATTAAACTGTTAAACGACTAAAGCCATTACAATAACGGAGGTCCGAAAAGATTATTTTACGGCGCTTTCCGTTCAATGACGGGTAAAGGTACTGGTTCTTCCTCTTTTTTGATTGGTTTACTCCAATACCTTTTCAACAATTCCCTAAAATTATTGAAATCTTCCTGGTAGGATATGCCCACTCCCTGTGTATAAGGGGATATATCATAGAGGATTTTATCGTTTGTCCGGTTAAAGGCTTTCACCCGGAGTTTCCCTGATTCTGTGAGTTTCACATCCACCACAAAGTCTCCCACAATATTGCTGGCGGAAGTCTGGGTAGTAGTCTCGGCCTGGTTTCCGCGCACGTCGAGGTTCCCGTTGATGCTTACCCGGTCGTTCAGGAGCTGGGTTGAAAGTGCCACTTCCACCTGCTGACTGGTAATCTCGTCACCCGGCCGGTAGTTAACCCCAATGTCGAAATCGTTGCTGATTTGTGAGAGCCAGTTGCTCAGCTGGTTTGAGAGTAATTCCGAAGTTGTTACCCCTACACCTGCGGCTCCAAGTGCGTTGGTGCCTTCACCCGCTGTGGTGCGGTTTGGATCGGGCATAAAACTGTTGAGTACAAGTAAGGAAAGGAATTGCTTACTCAGTTCCTCCTGGGTATTCACCGCATCGCGCACCTTGGACTTGAGTTCCTCCTCAGCTGTGGGCAGGTTAATATCGTACCTGATAGTTGGTTTCATCAGTTTGTCGGTAAGATATATCTCGCATTCGATGGGGATTCTTTTCTTATATTCCTCATTAGCCTCGAGTATAAGCAGGTCATAAACTGAAGTCTTAACGGGGTATACAGCACGGATATTCAGGTTGGCATCGAGGGGGTCGCCGTTCCAGGAAACAGTGCCTCCGCGCTCGACTTTAAACCGCTTATTTATCACATTCTGCAGTGTAAACAGGTATTCTCCTTCATCAATCACGAAATCTCCGAACATCCTGAATTTACCGAGTGTATTGATATCCATTTTAATATTTCCGTTACCTCGTCCACGGATTATATCCCCCATTTTGGGATCGAAAATAAGCTGCGCTTCTGCATCCGGGGTGATGGTAAACTCAAAGTTCATTTGGATTCCCGCCAGATTGAGCGGGTTATTGGCAGGCAATGAATTCTTATGATCCGTGGTCCGACCTCCCTTGAAGGTAATAAACCTGTTCTCTGTTACCTCTTCCCCGGAGGTGAGAGGAATATACAAAACAGAATTTTTGTCGGTTGAACCTTTAATATTCATCTTCAGGTTTTCGATCGGGCCGGTGATACTTCCTGTACCTGTGGCATAGACTTTTCCGTAATAGAGGTCATTATCCTTTGCCATGGTATTCAGGCATAGCATATTTACCGCTTCCAGATTAAGGTCCATGGTCCAGTACTTGAAATTACGTCCATATACCCAGCCATTGAGCAGACCCTTGTTTCCGGCTTCATCATTAACGGCTATATTATTACAGTAGAACCGGTTCTGCTCCACCCTGATGATATCGCTGAAATTATAACGAGTCCTTAAATAATCTACCATGAATGAAATCTTCTGGCAGTCCAGTTCTCCGTCCATCAGAAGTGCCAGTGTGGTTCCTCCCAGATGCAGTTTTCCGGATGCCTGTCCGTTAATATTGCTGAATATTTTTGCGAAATAAGGTCGGAGGATGTTTACCCGCAGCTTATTCAGACTGATGTCCATATTTATTTCGTGCGTGCCGGGGACATAATATCCCGATGCATCCACTGTCTGAAGTTTCTGTCTCCAGGAGGCCACATCGATATCGATCTTATTCTCCTCGCTCTTCCAGGCCATTCCGACCCTGGTGTTCCCGAGGACTTCACCATTAATGGTGAGTGAATCAATATTGAACTCACCTTCGAAAACAGGGGCTTTGAAGAAATCTGACAGGGCTGCACTTCCAGCAATTTTGCCTGTAAATGTAAATCCCTTGTCGCGTGTAAAAATATTCAGATTCTGAGCATTCAACTGCTGAACGGCAACCCTGAGTTTAGCCCCTTCATTTTTTCTGGCCTCACCATCGACCCGCAAAAACTGATCCCCGCTAAACAGATTGAAGGTGCGGATTGAGATGCCCGAAGTATCTACCGAAATCCTGCAGGGATCGATATTCCAGGCAATATTTTTAACGATTACCTGCGATGGCTGGATAAGAAAATCAAGGACCGGGGTTGTATTTCCCGGGAGACGATAAACGACTCCTGAGGCAACAACATTCCCCTTATTCAGAAGGGTATCCCAGTTGATGGTTCGTGTTACTGCGAAGATACTGTCGTTATGCAGTCTGGCAGTGGAAGTGAAATTTTCGAAATTTAACTGATTTTTGAAAGATAACAGTTTGCTTCCTGAGGAGATTTCGAATTCTTCACCGGTAGAACTGCCGTTCACCGTCAACCCATCGAATCGGAAATCTTTCCAGATCAGGGTATCACAATAACCGTTTACAACCAGCTCCTGTCCTGCCGGATTATAGAAACCGTTAACCATGGAACGGTTGGAGACACTGAGGGTAGGTTCGAAAAATGAGAATAACTCATGCGCGTCCTTAATTTTAACCTGGAAACGGAAGCGGTTAATGGCCGTTGTATCTGGATTTACAGGCAAGTCGGTAAAAGAAGGGAGATATTTCCTGATAAGCCCATGGAAGGAATATGCCAGTGTTTTGAAATCATACTGCCCGTCAAGCCGGGCATCAGCAAAATCGGAGCGCAGTACAAGACTTCCCGAATCACTTGTATTTACTGCAGAAAGACCCAGGTTGTACAGATATAGTTTTTTACCGGTTCGTTCTATGGTGGCATTGAGCAGTTTGATGTCCCCGTCAAAGGTATTCAGGTTATTCCCCAGAAAGTTTGCAGTAAGAATACAGGAGAGATTCATCAGGCTGTCCTGGCTCGAAAAATTCATGGCATGCAGGTTGGCTCTGGGTATGTTGGCTGTAAAATCGTATTCGGGTCTTTCACTGGAAAAATCGAGCCGGCCCAGAAAGTCCATTTCAAAATTCGGATCGTTTACCGTGATTGACCCGTCATAGGTGTCGTTGGTAAATGTTCCGTGTATATCTATATTGTGATAGTTATATTTATTGAATCCCAGGGAAGAGACCTTCCCTTCAACTTTACCATTCAGTCTTTTTCCATCCTTCATTCCATCGACCTCGGCAGCAAAATCAACTCTCCCGAAGAGATTTCTCCTGGTCGGGACTAAATTTCCCAGGTCGAAGTCACTGCCCGAAAGACTCCCCCGAAAAGTAAAGTTCCTGGCGTTATCATGGGTAATGACAAGGTCACCGAACATACTCCCCAGCCTGCTTTCCAATTTTCCATACGCGACAAAGTCATCAAAAAATCCTGTGAATCTCCCGGTATAGTTAATCATTCCGAACTGCCTGGCAGCCGAAGGCAATTCGATTTTTCGTTTCATAGCCGGAATGTCAATGCTCTCGATATCTTCTGCAGTAGTAGAAAACTCTTTAATGTTTGCATATAAGAAAGTATGCTTAATATCCGGCAAACCCAGAAAATCAAAATTGCCGCTCAGTACTGAGCGCTTGTTGTAGACCATCCGGATATTTCGTCCTTTGAGGTCGTTGATTTTTCCCGTTATCCTGCCCGACACCTCGAGGCTGTGAGGGATACCCCGGAAGACCGGTGTTATAAAAGCCATATCTTCCAGTGAAAGTACGGAGGGGCGCATTGCCAGGTTAAGCCTGACCTTCTTCCCGAACCGCCCAACAGCGATATCGCGGATAGTAGCGTAGTCCATGAGAAAATAATCAGCCAGGAGGGTGGAACGATCCGTTTTAATCACAATATTTCTCCAGTGGAGGAAGGTCGAATCGATGGTGAGATCCGTATTGAATTCGTTAATTTTCAATCCCGTTTTTTCAATTCCGTTAAGCTTTCTCACATGCAGGGTGAGGCTGTCGCCCGGGAGATTCAGGTCCTCTATATTCAAATTCAGGTTTGTTACCCGGATGTTGGTAAAATCGATAGAACCTTCCTGGATTTTACCGGGGACATCATATTTATAAGTGAAGAGTGCTTTTGAGATGTTGATTCCCCTAACCAGGAAATCCCATTTTTCACGGGTAGTATCGGGCTTTGACTTAGTCGCATCCAGCAAAAACTGGATATTGATATTTTTACTGCTGTCAGTATACAGGTAAATTGAAGGTCTGTTAAAAATCATTCTGTGCACCACCACCTCTTTCTTTACCCTGCTGATACCGGTAATACTGCAGGTAACCCGGGGGGCGTAAATCATGGTATCGGCCCGCTGGTCGCGGATAAGCAGATCATCAATATTGATCCGGTTGAAAAAGCCGATATTCACATGCGACAGTGTAACCTGAGCATTCAGGTTTTCCGATAAAATTCCGGTAAGTTTCTGAACAAGATAGGTTTGGACCTTGTTATTCTGAATAAGCAGGAATGCGCCCGCAGGTAACAGGAAGAGTACCAGGAGTGAAATGAGTACGGATTTGTATATTTTTTTAATACTTTGGCGCATGCAATCAGAACGAAGAGATAGCAAAAATAGTTTATTCCGAGCACTGTGCAAATCACCATTTTAGGAATAGAATCGTCGTGCGATGATACTGCAGCTGCAATCGTGCAGGATGGCGTGATCCTGTCGACGCTTATCGCCAATCAGGATGTTCATAAATCCTTTGGGGGAGTGGTTCCTGAACTAGCCTCCCGGGCCCATCAGCAGAACATCGTACCTGTAATAGACCAGGCCATGAAAGCCGCGGGTGTCCGGGCAAATGAAATAAGTGCAGTTGCATTCACGCGGGGGCCGGGGCTTATGGGTTCGCTGCTTGTAGGTACATCCTTTGCAAAAGGATTCGCCGTTGCCCTGTCAAGGCCCCTCATAGAGGTGAATCACCTGCAGGCTCACATCCTTGCGCATTTTATCCGCGAACGAGATAAGGAATTCCTGCCCCCTGGTTTCCCGTTTATTTGCCTCCTGGTATCAGGCGGGCATACACAATTACTGGTTATCCGCGACTACCTGGATATGAGTATTATTGGCAGAACCATTGACGATGCCGCAGGTGAGGCGTTTGACAAGTGCGCCAAAATACTGGCACTGCCTTACCCCGGGGGACCACTTATCGACAAATACGGTGCTCTCGGTAATCCACAGGCTTTTACCTTCAGCAAACCCAGGGTAGCCGGGCTGGATTTCAGTTTCAGCGGATTAAAAACTTCCTTCCTTTATTTTCTCCAGGATCAACTGCGAAAGGACCCCGGCTTTACAGAAAAATATCGCGACGATCTCTGCGCCTCCATCCAGCAGGCCATTCTGGATATCCTTTTTGACAAACTTTTAAAGGCGGTCAAAGAAACAGGGATCAGGCGCATTGCAATTGCCGGAGGGGTTTCAGCCAATTCAGCCCTGCGTAAAAGGTTGGTGGCTGAAGGGGAGAAGAATGCATGGGAAGTATATATTCCGGCCATGAAATACTCGACTGATAATGCCGCCATGATTGCCATTACCGGCTATTTCAAGTATCTCAAGGGGCAATTTACCGATCATTCCGTAAGTCCACTGGCCCGTATGGATATATGAATCAGCTGAGGGTCTGAATACCCTTCTCATATACCTCATCAAATACCTTATCCAGAGCCGGATTAATACCCCGGCAGCCATTTACCACCTCGGCAGCCCATTCAAAATAAGCCCGTTTTCGCTGCTTACTCCACTCAATGGGATAATTCAGGATATCCTGCATGTTGGCAATTTTATCGGCAATCTTTATCATGCGTCCCTCCGGGCTGAGAGAAGGGGCTTTTTCGACCTGTTTCCGCTTTCGCTCTGCAGAAGGAAGGCTCATATCATCGGTTACCTCCATTACAATGTGCAAGACCTCCTCCCCGAATACAGCCGCCAATTCGGCAGGTGTACAGGCAGTATCCTCCACTACGTCGTGGAGGGCTGCAGCCGACAGGAGTACGGGGTTATCCTCCCCTCCATCCTTTGCAAGAATCAGCATCACCCTGATAGGATGATTGATATAAGGAATCCTGTAGAAGCCTTTCCGGCGCTGGAATTTATGCTGGCGGGCAGCGAAATCCAAAGCGTTGATTATCTGCGGAATGAAGCAAGTTGACGGTAACATCTGAAAAAAGATTAGGTAGGATCAACTAATTTCATGATTTCAACCGACTTATAATTGGTTTCAGGAAATCAAATAAATTCAAAATCTTTATTAACTTTATATCAAATTTATAAACTTCTTTGGAAGATCTGATTATCAGCGGAACTAAAAGAACGCCGGAAGTTAATTTCAGGCGCGACGGACATATGCGTCTGGCAGGGCGTTCCATACCGGAAGACCCTACCAAATTTTACGATGCATTGTATATATGGGTTTACGAATACTGCCAGAATCCTCCTGAGAATACACATATCGATATCGAACTCGAGTATTTCAATTCGGGCTCATCGCGATCAGTATTGCATATTATGCGCGAATTGGCCGATCTGAGAAACAAAGGAAAGAATGTAAGTGTGAACTGGTATTACGAAGAAGGTGACGACGACGTGCTCGAACGCGGTAATTACTATGCCACCATTCTCAATCTCCCCTTCAGTTTCATTCCTGTCGAATAAGGAAAATTCAGATTTGCCATTCCTGTTCACCCCAAATCTTTGAATTCACTCCTCCCGGGTTGATCAGTCTGACAGAGCATTCAGCAAGGTCTGAATAAGGGCCTCCGGATTGAATGGTTTGGGAAGACAATCAGAAAAGCCGGCTGCCATAAATTTTTTCCGGTCTTCTTGTGTTGCAAATGCAGTATGTGCAATCACCGGGATTAAAATATCATTCTTTCGAAGGGTGTTCAATACATCGATCCCGGGCAGGTCAGGCAGGCGGGGATCAATCAGTACCAGGTCGGGCAATTCCTGATGAAGGCAATAAAACAGACATTGACGACCCGTCTGAACCTCCCAGAGCCGAACACCTGTTTCGGACAGCCTGCTTTTGAGCTGCTGAGTAAAAGAACAATCTTCATCAACCACCAGTATCCTCTTTCCAGCAAGTTGCTGATTTCCGGCACTTGGTATATATCCCGTGGGAACAGCTAATTGAGCGGGGAGATTCAAACTCAGGAGAGATCCTTTGTTCATTAGACTTCCCCCGATCATTTCTGCAAGAAGATTCATGATTCCAATCCTTAATCCTTCATTATCCCTTGCTTCAACCAATGCTGGCAACCCGTCCTTAATCTTCAACATGTCGGCCAGCTTATTTTTCCTTACGGAGGATGGCTTTTCGTCTCCGATCCAGAACGTGGCCTGCCCGTCTGCAAAATTTATCCGGAGGGTTCGGTCAATCAAACTATCTGACTCCTCCATCACAATCAACATATGCCTGAGAAGTTTGAAAAACAATAATTTGTCGGTTAACAATAAGAAATCATTGGTATACGAAACAGAAATTCCGTTCTGGACTCCACTGTTTTTTACATTATCTTCATTACGCCATCTTCCGGCACTGATCCATTCGATAATCTCAAATGAAGATAATTCAGTCCGGGAGATAAGTTCACGATCGATTCCCAGGCCGGCCAACAGGTTCAGGTCGCCAGAAAAAATTCTGAGATCCATCATTTCTTTTCTCCGGTTTCCGGCACGCCCCTTAAGGTGTTCCTTATCATCCTCACTATTCAGGGCAGCCAACGAATCATCACCAAGTTCATACATTCGAGCAGATACCTCTCCCAGCAATCTGCTTATCTGGTTCATCCGGTTACTGAATTTCTTTTCTGCCAGGTCTTTAGAGGCAACAAGGCTATCTTCCATTGAATGCTGCAAAGACTGATCAATGAGTACAGCCCTGTATCCTATAAGCTGGCTACCCTGCAATTGTATATCAAATTGGCATATAATGGGAGTGCGCTTGCCATCGGGCCTGACGATAAAAAACTCCACTGCACGTTGTTTACTGCCCTGCTCAAGATGTGCCTCGAGTGAGAGAAATTTCTGAAAATCATCCGCACTTAAAAATTCGCGGAGGCTTAGCTTCTTACCCCGTAATCCATGCCTTGGAACTCCAAATAGCCTTAATGCGTGTGTATTCAGAAACAGGATATTTCCCCGGGCATCAAATTCAGCCATGGAGAGAGGCATTATTTCGGCAAGTTCCGCGAATCGTTCTCCCTGTTCGCTGAACATATTCCTGGCTTCTTTTTCCCTGCTGATATCACGGACAACCACCGTAGTTCCTGTAACCTGGTTAAACTCGTCCCTGCGCAGGCTCATTCTGATATCGAACCACCAGTTTCCATTTCTTTTTGCTTTTACTTCGAACTGCTGTACCTCCTGAGTTTCCATCAGCCTGTCAAGTGCTTTCAGGAAAATCGTACGTGATTTACCCGGAAACGGGTTTCCGCTTTTCAGAAGTTCCTTGTAGGCGTCGGACAGGGTACACCCCGTTTCGAAATGTTCCGTGATATTTCCATGCTGGTCAGCAACCAGGATAAGGTCCCCCAGGGAAGAGATGGTATTTCGCAGAGACTGCTCGCTTTCACGGAGTTTTTTTTCGATTTGTCTTTGTTGGGTAAGGTCACGGAGGACACAGAAAAAATAATTCTGGTCTTCCACCAGAAATGAATTGAAAATAATTTCGACTGGCAGCAGCAGACCTTCCCCGTTGCGTATGTAGTGCAATGGGATGAGAGATAAATTTCCCACCAATGAATTTTTAAGCTTTACAGGTTCTGCTGAAAGGGAAAACAGGTTAGCGGAGGCCATACGCGCCCTTGAAAGTTTAAAAAGTGCAAGAGCTGCATCATTCCACATTCCAAGCTTCCCGGAATCAGCGTTTACAAGCAGGCAGGGAATTTTAAGGCTGGTAACAAAATCTGAGACGACAAAAGATTTGTGAGGGTCTTTTAATCCCGGCTGTAGTCGGTAAGTGTCTATTTTCCGCGCCAATCCAACCAGTCTGGCAGGTACTCCTGAGGCTGACCGCTCTGCCACATGAATGAATTCAGCTATCTCAAAAAATTTCCCATCCGGATCCTTCATCCTATATTCAACCCGGAATTCCCAGATTGCTCCTGAAAGGATTTTCCCAAGCATGTCCTGTACCTTTTTCCGGTCAAATCGATGGATGAGATCCAGCTTCTCCTGCATGCTCTGAATCCGGACACCCGAATTCTGCCAAAAAACCTTGTACCAAGCCTCATCCAGGATGAGTTGATCAGAGACCGGAACCCATTCCCAAAAACCTGACTGCAGACTCTCCGGGTTATTTCTCAATTCATTCCGCCTGTAGGAATCCTTCCTGTTCATAATTTGCCAGCAAGTCGATTAAATCAAATTCCAAATAATCTCCGAATTTAATCCTGATCAAATATATTCCATAATTCTAAAAGTTTAATCCTGCATGCAATGTTTTCAACCAGCTCCTTGAAAGCTATAGTACTGATTTTCTGCTCTTTAAAAAAATACTTTTTATTCATTTCATCCAACACCATACGGGAAGTGCTTGTACTTTATAATATATGGTTTAAATTAGACCCGGATAAACTAAACCTAAAACTATGAAAAGACTTTTGCTTTTCTCTATTGCTGCTGGTTTCGCAGTTGTTTCTGCCTTTGCTGGCGGGCTTGTAACCAATACCAACCAGAGTACTTCCTGGGTAAGGAATCCTGCCCGTGATGCTTCCAGGGGTATTGAGGCGGTATATTACAACCCTGCTGGTATCATGGCTTTGAACAATGGGTTCCATTTTTCATTGAGTAACCAGTACATTACCCAGAAGAAAGAGGTAGAGAATTTTTATCCCTACCTGAACCAGTCACTCTATAAAGGTAGCGTAAAAGCCCCGTTATTCCCGAGTTTCTACGCTGCTTACAAGATGGATAAAGTGGCTTTCTCCTTCGGGTTCAATCCTATTGGTGGCGGTGGTGGTGCAACCTTCGACAAGGGTCTCCCCTCGTTCGAAATGAGTCCTTCCGATCTGGTACCTGGTCTAACACAGTTTGGTGTAACAGACTACCAATTGAAAGCGTATTTTGAAGGTACCTCTGTGTTTTTCGGTTACCAGGGTGGTGTAACATTCAAGTTGAATGACATTGTCTCAATTTATGGTGGTATTCGCTATGTTACAGCCAAAAACACTTACAGCGGGTACCTGAGAGATGTTCAGGTTCTACAGGGTACCAACTGGATGCGCGCTGATGCACTTTTTGGCTCCTTATCATCACAAGCTGCTGCCGGTGCTGCTTCTGCTGCCGGTGCTGCAGCCAGCCTCAATCCGCTTGTAGCAGGTGGAGGTGGAACTCTTACCCTGGCTCAGGCGGTTGGACTAAATTTTATTACTCCCACTCAACAGGCTCAATTAGAAGGGGGGCTTACAGCCTTGGGTGTTGATCCTACCGGTTTAACAGTTGCGCAAGTTCAAGGTGCATTTTCAACTGCTGCTACCTCACTTACAGGTCAGGCCCAGGTTGCAGGAGCAAAAGCCCATCTGCTCCGCGATCAGGAAGCTGATGCTGAACAGACAGGATCGGGTTTCTGCCCCATTATTGGCATTAACCTCACCCTGAGTGAAAAACTCAACGTAGGATTCAAGTATGAATTTATCACTGAAATGGAACTGCAGAATAAAACTGCCAAGGATTTCACTACCTACTGGGCTGGTCCTGCCGCAGACTCTGTTACCATGTTCCCCGACGGAGAAAAAGTTAAGAGCGACATGCCTTCCATGATCTCTGTTGGTCTGGATTATAAACTGTCCGATAAGTTCAACCTTTCCTTAGGCACACATATTTACAATGACAAAACTGCTAACTACGGAAAGAAAGTTGACTATGATATGAATCCTGCAACCCCTTCTCTTGCACTCAGCAATGAGGATGTGATTGACCGGAATTTCTACGAACTGGCTGCAGGTCTTGAATATCAGTTTAATGAAAAGCTCCTGCTTTCCGGTGGTTTCCTTATGGCAAGAACCGGTGTAAATGAGTTGTATCAGAATGATCTTTCATACAGCAACAATTCCAATACCTTCGGTGCAGGCTGTGAATACACAATCAACGATATGATGAAGTTGAATTTGGGCGTGGGTTACACTGCTTACCAGGACGCTGAAAAACTTGTAGGACATGTTGCTCCTGATGGCACTCAGATTCTTTCCAAAGAGACCTATTACAAGAACACGATGATTATCTCTGCTGGTATTAATATTTCTCTCAGCAAGTAAAAAAGTATTCCCCAAAAAAAAAGCATCCCTAAACGGGATGCTTTTTTTTTGAAGTTTTCTAAAGTAGTTTCTAAATGGTCCGGAATCTTTGGCAGCCTCAATGCCTAATCAGCGTTTAAGCCTTCATTCCTAATGCCAGGTTGAAAATGTAACGGGTATTTATCAATACAACCAATTCAATCCGATATACAACCCGCTCTTACCATCTTCTTTTTTGGCGGCCATCCCATATCAACAGCAACAATAAAATTCTCGTTCAGGGCAAAGCGGATACCACCGCCATAGCCGATATGAAGTGATTCGTTGGTGCTCAACAGTCCAAGGTCATCTTTCTGGGTCTGCGACAGAGCAGTCATATCCAGTTTATAAGGCTGGGTTACAATTCCCCCGTCAAGAAATCCGCTGAGGGCAATGTAAAAATTCTGATTGGCTATCACTGTGCGGAGCACCTTCCAGCGTAATTCCAGGTTACCCAGGGCAACACCGTCTCCCACCACCCTGTTGCGCAATACTCCGCGAATTGTTTTGGCACCGCCAAGTCCGTCTCTTGTATATTGCGGAGCCGTATTATAAAAGAACGGGAGCATATAATAAGGGGTTTCACCAGAAAGTTTTCCCTGGTAACTTAACCTGTAGGCAAATGTCAGTCTTTGGGGGACCAGTGTGAAATACTGCCGGTGAGTTACAGCCAGCCTTGTATAGGAAAGCCCGCTGCTACCAAGAAATGAAGGAGCAATAAGAATCTGTGCTTCGGTCCACATACCTTTGGAAGAATTTGATTCATTGTCGCGGGTATCATATACAGTGCCCAGCTTGACCAGGCCAACTGAGCCCCCGTCTTTCTGGTCTGCAGCAATTAATCCATTTGTGATATATTTATCGAAGAGTAAAGCAGTATCAGGAAGCATCTCATCCTGATCTTTCCCCTTATTTAGTTTATCAATATCAACGGTACCTGTTTTAATGTTTGAGAATTCAAATCCGGCCAGCCAACGAAATTTCGGACCGGTAATCGGACCCTGGAAATCGGATTTAATACGGAGCAGCTTGCGGTCCATCCTGTAATACATCCTGCTGAGGTAATTGCTTGCCTCATCATCGGAATAATCCGCAATGAACTCTGTCTCATACCCGTTGAACCCATAAAAATCCAGAGCCTGCTCGGTCATATAGCTGAATTCGGATGTAACACGGATACCCGGTATCAGATGCTCCGAATCGTAGGTGAACTGGTTAATCCCACTGCCTTTGGTTGTCCTCGACCATTCGAAGTACAGATTATGATGGTATTTGGGATAGCTTTTGCCATCACCGTAGTTAAAGAAATTGAGGACCAGCCCGTATTTAAATCCAATATCAGAATCAAAGGCGATGGCCGGAACTCCTCCAAATGTCCAACCAGTTTTCAACTCTCCATCATTATTTGCGACTGCCGAGCTATCGGTCTGACCAGATAACAAACACACCGCAAACAGCTGAACAACAACGCACAGCAGAATTTTTCTCATAGGACAAGTGTTTTAGGTTCAGATGCCTAATTTAGAATAAATTTCATGATACATGGGAAAAGAGCTATCTAAATTTGTTTAATTTCGGAAAGTAAACCAAATACCGACAGCATGCGGAAACATCTGGTAATTACCCTTATCTATGCCTCAGCCGCTGTGGGGTATACCATTCTGGAGCATATTAATCCTGCCTGGATGATAACATTTTTCGCCAAGGCACTTCCTATGATAATCCTGTTTTTATGGGGCATCACGGAAAAGAAAACGGGAAATCCCCTATTTTACAGACTTATCCTCACCGGTATCATCTTTTCGCTGGCAGGGGATCTGTTGCTGCAATGGAATAACCGGCAGGATGGTTTCTTTATTTTCGGGTTGGGAGCCTTTCTTTTTACCCAGGTTTTTTATACCCTGGCTTTTTTTTCGGGTGGGAAAACACTTTACAGGCTAAAAAAAATTTGGCCGGCCCTTATCCTTCTTCCAGTCTACGGACTTACCCTGGTATTTTATCTTAAAGCCGGCCTTGGAGAAATGCTGATCCCGGTTTCGGTTTATGCATCGGTAATCGTTTTGATGTGTATGGGCGCTTTATCCCGTCTCCCCCTATACCCGGGCAAGGCCACACTATTTGTTATAAGTGGCGCGGTCCTTTTTCTAATGTCAGATTCCATGATTGCAATTTCGCGCTTCGGACCAGGATTCCCCTTAAGCAGACTCAGTATTCTTTTAACCTATTTTCTGGGGCAGTACCTGATCATTCATGGGGTATTGGCAAGAAACAAATTCTAAGTAATTCATAGATCATCATCAGATAAAACAATATTAATCAACCCTGACAGCCATGAAAATCATACGTAAACTTTTTTACCTGGTTCTGATACTTGTCTTGCTTTTCGGTATCTTCCTGTTTTATTCAACCATCACAGATTTCAAGCCTGCACCCGAGGAGTTGATTTTTAATGCCGATAATCCCGATGTCCTTAACGATAGCCTTGTGCTGGATATTATGATCTGGAATATTGGCTATGCCGGACTTTCGAAGGAAATGGATTTTTTCTATGATGGTGGAAAGAATGTAAGGCCTCCGCGTGACCAGGTTGAAAAGAACATTCAGGCTATACTCGGTGAAATACAGCGCCACGACAGCATGAATTTTATATTGCTGCAGGAAGTTGATTTCCATTCGAAGAGAAGTTACCGGCTCAATGAGGGTGACAGTCTTATGCGAAAAATGAAAAGCTTTCAGATGTATACGGGGATGAACTACGATGTGACTTTTGTGCCCCTGCCTCCCAAAGCACCAATGGGACAAGTAAAATCGGGCATTGTAAGTATGATGAAGTTCACTCCGGCATCTGTAACCAGGTATGCCTTCCCGGTGAATTTTGCCTGGCCCATGAAGCTATTTATGCTTGACCGTTGTTTTCTTGTTTCCCGCTTTCCACTGGTATCCGGGAAAGAGCTGCTCATAATCAACACGCATAGCTCGGCATACGACAATGGTGTACTCAGCACAAAAGAACTGGAGTTCCTGAGTAATTATGCAAAAGTGGAATTTGAAAAAGGGAATTATGTGAACGTGGGGTGATTGGAACCAGTCTCCTCCGGATTTTGTACCGCAATTTGCAAATAATAAATTCGATACGATTGACCTGATTCATATCAACGGGAAACTATTCCCCGAGGGTTGGCAATGGGTATATGATCCGGCAACACCGAGTAATCGCAGGGTGGATTTCCCGTATGATCCTTCCACCACACGAACTACCGTGATTGATATGTTTCTGATATCACCGAATGTGGAAGCTGTAAGAGTGAAGACGCTGGATCTGGGTTTTGCGAATTCGGATCACCACCCGGTTACGGCTCGTTTCAGACTGAGGAGGTGATGGCTAAAGCCAGGTCTAGTCAGGTTCCTAGCCACTCCACCCTGAAGGGTGGAGTTAAAGATACTCGCTTAAGATACGTATCTGGGTATGAAGGGGTACAGTCTATAACTTTCTGCACCGCGCCCTGCAGAGAGAGGCGTCCTCTCACTTTAAGTACCATTCGGGGGAATGGATTATCTACTGACACCGGATACAAATTCAGGGATGCAGGAGCTCAGTCCTTCACTTGCTGTGTCCTCCCGTATCAGAACATACAGAATTCCTATAACTCCACCCTTCAGGGTGGGGGTCATCCTAAGTTCAATACTCACCGGGCTTTAGCCCCTAAAAAAAACACTTATGCCCTTCGTTAGAAACTGGATACACTGTGTATGGGGAACAAAAGACAAAGTTAAATTCTTAGATCATGAACTTCGATATAAAGTAATCGATCATATCAGATCAAATGCCCGACAAAAAGGTATCTATATTGACCATATTAATGGTTACCAGGAGCATATGCACTGCCTCATCTCTCTGCATCCGGATCAGACACTGGCTAAGGTTATGCAACTACTGAAAGGAGAATCTTCTTATTGGATAAACAAGAATAACCGACAAAACTAAATTTGAGTGGGGCTGACGAATATTATGGAGGATCTGTTAGTCCTTCACATCTGAAATATGTCCGTCCATATATCCGTGTAATCAGGAAGAACACCACCGAACAAAAACCTGGGAGGAAGAATATCAGGAATTTATTAAAGAGTCCGGGGAGGAACAAAATGATGGCTAGCATGTAATCATAACATCGCCACCCTGCAGTGTGGTGTTAATACTATGCATAGTACTCACCGGGCTTTAACCTATAACAGAATTTAACTAACACAAATCTTATGAAGACCATCGAACGTATTCTTGTCATCCTGCTGGCTGTGGTTGTCCTGGTTGTTTTTGCCGGTAGCATATTCCTGGGTAAGGTAAAGAAGAGCGGTATCCCCGATTATAATGCAGATGTTCAGCTTACCGGATTAACAGAACCTGTGGAGGTAATGCGCGACTCGCTTGGCATACCTCATGTATATGCCTCGAATGAACATGACCTGTATTTGTCGGTTGGGTACCTCATGGCCCAGGATCGTCTCTGGCAGATGGATCTGCTCCGCAGGCTTACCACCGGAAGGCTTTCTGAAATATTCGGGGAGAGCATGCTGGAAAATGACCATCTGCTAAGGGCCCTGCGTTATACGGAAAAATCGCGACGGATCATGGACAGTTGCAGTGCTGAGATCATGGCCTGTCTTACGGCTTTTTCCGAGGGAGTAAATCAATACATCAACCAGCATCCCGATGGTCTGCCGCCTGAATTCAGAATCCTCGGGTACAAACCGGAGCCATGGGAACCAGTATATTCGCTTAATCTCGTAGGTTACATGGCCTGGGATCTGAAATCCGGGTGGAGTGAGATCATGCTGGAAGAGGTGCGCGCGAAAGTGGGAGACAGCCTGTGCAATCAACTCATTCCTCAACCTTCGTGGTACAGCACCGTTGTGTATCCTGACTATAAACCGCAGATTGCACAGCAGGTTGAGAAGAAATTCAAAAACCTTACAGAATTCATCGATAATAACGGACTTGACATTTTCAACGGGAGCAATAACTGGGCCGTATCGGGTTCAAAGACTGCTTCGGGCAAGCCCATGCTGGCAAACGACATGCACCTTGGGTTGAACATCCCCGGTATCTGGTACCAGATGCACCAGGTCATTCCCGGCAAACTGGATGTTACCGGTCTGGTACTCCCCGGGCAACCAATTGTGATTGCCGGGCACAATGACAGTATCGCCTGGGGTATGACAAATACTTACGTAGACAATGTAGACTTCTATCTTGAAACGGTGAACCCCTCCAATCCTGACCAGTACAAATTCAACGGGGAATGGAGAGATATCCAGGTAAAGAAGGAACTTATCAAAGATAAAGCCGGTAAAACCCATGAAAGGGAACTGAGGTTTACCCACCGGGGCGCAATCGTTTCAGGATTTAAAGGTTTCGGCGACAAGGTAGTATCTCTCCATTGGGTGGGCGATGAATACAGTAATGAATTCCGCACCGTTTATCTGTTGAACCGGGCCGGTAACTGGAATGATTTCACCACAGCCATCAGCACCTTTCTGGCAGTTAGTCAGAATATTGTTTATGCAGATGTGAAAGGCAATATAGGATTGTACTTTGCTGCCGGAATCCCGTTGAGAAAACAGACGGGCAACATCGGTTTTCTACCGGGAGATACGGACGAATACGACTGGAAAGGTTTTGTTCCTACACCTGAACTTCCTCATGTATTCAATCCGCAGGAAGGTTTTGTATCCTCAGCCAATAACCGAACAGTCGGAGACCAGTATCCCTATTACATCGGGCGTTGGTTTTCCACTCCCTACCGTCAGCAGCGGATAAGGGAACTGCTGCAGGCAGGTGAAAAAATGACGATGGAGGATTTCATGAAGATCCAGACAGATGAAAAATCGAAAATGGCTGAGGAGATGATCCCTGCCATGTTGCAGGCCCTGGATAGACTACCCGATCCTGCAGCCGGGGAGAAAAAAGCCATAGGGATCTTGAAATCATGGGATTTTGAGATGCACGCGAATTCAGCAGCCGCAGCTATTTTTGAATCGACCTACCAGAATCTGATACCGGTTATTTTGAAAGATGAGATGGGTGATGAGTTATATACGAAGTACTTTAACAACACCGGGCTTCCAAAATTCGCTCTCTACTATATCTGGCGAAACCCTTCCTCTGCCTGGTGCGATGATATATCAACCAGGGATATTACAGAGACCCTTGAGGTGGATATTCAAAAGAGTTTCAGGAAGAGCATGGAACAACTTACCAACCTGTTGGGACCCGATCCTGATTCCTGGACCTGGGGTGCCATCCATACCCTTACCCTGGAACACCCCCTGAGTAAAGCCAAAATACTGGATAAACTTTTTGGATTGAACAGGGGGCCTTTCCCGGTGGGTGGGAGTTTCCATACCGTACGGCCCTACTCCTATGATTTCGAAAAGGCCTTCAAATCTGCACATGGCGCTTCGCACCGTCACATTTTCGATCTGTCGGACTGGAATAAATCCCTTACAGTTATCCCCACAGGAAATTCAGGCATTCCCTCCAGCCCATTCTATTGCAATCAGACCAATATGTATGTGCATGATCAATACCATGCGGATGTAATAGCCAGGGAACTGGTGGAGAAAAAGGCTATGACCAGAATGAAATTCATTCCCTGAACAAGCTTGTAAAAACGATTGTTCAAAGAAAAAATGAATGCCGGTTCCCGGCATTCATTTTTTATACAATTTAAGAAGTATTCGTGTACTGATATAATTAATAGAAAAATGAAACGTTTACTATGTATTCAAACCCATTTAATAAAATCAAAGCTATGCGAAAACAAAAATTATTTCAAGCAGTGTTAATGGCCGGATTATTCCTTATTCTGTCAACATCATGTGAAAAAGAAGGCGGGGGGAATGAAACCAACATCAGCAATTCAAGTGCGACCAGTCATCATGCGGGCGATAACTGCATGAGCTGTCATAAAAGCGGAGGATCGGGAGAGGGCTGGTTCCTGGTAGCAGGTACTGCATATAATACTGCAGGCACCTCTGTTTTTGCCAACGCGAAGGTTTACCTCTACTCAGAAAAGGCCAACGAGAGCAGCCTGGTAAAGACCATTACAGCTGATAAAAGCGGTAATTTCTATACCACCTCATCCATCGATTTTGGGAATGGATTATACGTTGCTGTAGAAAACAGCACAGGAACGAAATCCTATATGAATTCACCTGTATCTTCAGGTGCATGTAACAGTTGCCACTCAAAAGGTTCCCGCATAACGGCCCCATAATTTAAGTGATTATTCATACTTTCCCGCATGTATGGGCTCAGGTATAGCAATGCAATTTACAATAACCGATTTCTGCGCGACCCGCAATTCATCTTAAGATATTCCAATCTGAGTTTTCTAAATGTGATATCCGATGCCAATCATATTGCTTCTGGTAATACCGATAATATACCGGTATTCCAGCGAGATATTTTTCCACCGGACTCCTGAGCCTGCTGAGAGTCCAAGAACAGATGCGTACAGAGGCTTTGGATATGTTATTGAACGCTCATTTAATTCACCGCCTAAATAAGTTAACTCATGCGTTTTGCGAATTTCATCCCACACCAATCCATAAACAATTCCTCCGTTTAAATAAAAACTTCCGTTTGTATAAGGAATCCGGTAACGGGCCATTGTATTAATATTGAGCGATTTGAAACCGGCTTGTACAGTAAGTAAGGTGTTATTGGCTTCATCTGTATAAAACCTGGATGTCCCTTCTGTTTTCACATTGTAGAACGATAACTCATTATTCAGGGACCAGTGATAACCTCTTTTAGGAAAGATCACCTCAACTCCAATTGAAGGAACAATCTGCCTGTATTTGTGTGTTCTATATTCCATGGCCCGACCAGTATAGCTGTACGCCACCTCATAACCTGAACTTGCCGCCCAAATAATTATACTGAATTCTATTTTTGGTTTATTAATCGGGACTATATAAGAAGGCGATTGACTGGTACAATCATAATAGGCCTGGTATATTTTTAAAATGTTAACGCTCTGGTACTTTAATTTTCCAGGATCCACTATCAACCCACTGCAATCTCTGAGGTAGTATTTCAATTGTCCCATGTATTTATTATTCATTGTTACTACTTTTACCGGATTGCTTGCACTCACATACCTGTTGAAGACCAGCAAATCATACGACGAATCATTTTTAAAATAAAAATTATCATTTCCTGCCTTATTTCTATAGTAGTACAACGACCGGGGCCCTTCAACCAATACCTGCAAAAATACGGTGTCCTCCATCAACCGGGGCTCGGGGTCTGGCAGTAACAGCGAGGACTCCATGGCATTAACCCTGGATTTTACGCATGCACTAATATAGATATCGCCATCAACCTGATATGATTTTACATTTTGCGGGGTAAAGACCAGTTTTTTTGACTGACTTGTTTTCCAGAGATCAACGCCATAAGGATTCGCTTTCCATTCCCTTGAATCACAAAGCCCCTGAATGCTGTCCCCATTTTTAAGAATTACGGACCCGGGCCTGAGAGGTCCCTGTGCAGATGCAGGTGAGAAAAAAGAAATAAAAACTATGGAGAAAATTAAACCTGTTGAAGAAAAATAAAGATTCATAGACAGAGGTTAAATGGTTAATACAAATCCACCCTGATAAAACTAGCTTGTGATTTCAAATATAACAAAAGATTAATTCGTCAGATATTCCTGAAATCAGAACTTCAGCTTTAATCACGAATTTATTATCGCAGGTATCCTTGTCCGGAGATTAAAGGATTTGATAATCCATGCGATTCTGAAATAATCAGGAGATCATTAGACAGACCCTGACCGAAGAATCAGATCGTCCATTCCCTTCCTGATACGAGCGCGCATCTGTCGTTCGCGTAGTGCTTCGGGAAGGAGGGCTGTATCTCCGGGATAGCCAAATGCCGAGATTGTAAGTGGCTCAAGCCCGTCTTTCAATCCAAGTTTCACAGCCACTTCATTTCCGTCAAATCCTGCCATCGGATGTGACCCAAGTCCCATGTACTCAGCCTGCAGCATCATGTTCTGGAGTGCGAGCCCGCAGTCATGTTTTGCGTAAGGGTTTGGGGAATTCCTTGCCGGATTTATTGTTTCAGCTAGTATGAGAATTAACAACGAGCCATATTGAACCCACAGTTTATTAGCTTCACTCAGAGATTCAAATAAAAGATTCCAGGCAGGGGTATCTTCCTTCCTTGCGACAAAAATTCTCCAGGGCTGGGCATTAAATGCTGAAGGTGCAAGGCGGGCAGCATCGAGCAGCAGGGATATTTTCGCTTCTTCAACCGGTCTGGAAGAAAATGCCATAATAGCACGTCGTGACGAAATTAAGGGATTAAGTCCATCCATGTTTCACTCATTTTTATCTTCACATAACCTCACTTAAACTCAAAGAAATCGACCTTAAAAAAGTCTTCATCCTTCACATAGAACCGTAACCATAACGCTCTCACCCCGGTGGGGTTCCCTTTGATATCCCCATGCAGGGTTACAAAGGTTTTACCATCCCCGCCCCCGGGGACATCGACACCTCCTATGGAAGAACTCCAGGAATTATCCAAAGCAATGTCTATTCTCCCGGGGTTTTCTCCTGGCGCAACAGAAATATCAAAGCCTGTTATGCCTGGTTTAAAATCAAAATATTTATAGGCAGCCTTATCATCATTTCTGATACCGGTGAGTACCTCATTATCGGGACCCTCAGCCACGACCCGAACATTCCCGTAAAGCAGACAGGCTCTTTCCGCATCCATCCTTCTCAATGGATCCAGCGGGCCGGCAGCTCCCTGAGTTGTCATCTCCACCTCATTGATGCTGCCGTCTTCATTAAATGTAATCGGTTCCAGGCAGGCCTTTCGCATGGTAACCGAGTTGTGCGTGGAACGATGGTAAAAGACATACCATTTCCCATTGAACTCAACTATTGATCCATGGTTATTCCACACTCCCGGATCGCAGTGATCGTTGTCCACAATCACCCCGCCATATTTATAGGGACCAAAGGGCTGTGTGGCGGTCGAATAACCAATGCAGGTAGGCCTGCCTGCCCGTCCCATGTGCGCATAAATAAAATAGTAGATCCCATTTCGTTTTACCAGGTAACCTCCTTCATGAAAAAAATGTTCCTTTTCCGTCACCACTGCCTCATGCAGGGTTGACAGATCCAGGTCGGTCATATTGGGTTTCAGTTTGGCCATTTTAGCCGTCATCTGCCCCCAGATATAATAAGCCTGTCCGTCATCGTCGATAAAAACGCAGGGATCGATCTGTTCTATTCCCCCGGTATTGATGGCCTGCCCGTTTTTGAAAGGCCCCAGGGGACTGGAGGATGTGGCGACACCCTCCGTTTTTACATTCGTTGCCAGGCAATAGTACAAATAGTAAGTTCCGTTCCGATACTGACAATCAGGGGCATAGAGTATATGGTCGCTGTATGGCACCTGATCAATTGTTCCCGAGGAGGCGAAGGCATCCCGCGTAATGGTCCAGGTTATCATATCGGGTGAGGATAGTACATAATGCAGGTGTGAACAATAATAATCGGGTGACTCATCGCGGGAACCGTATACATATGCCTTACCGTCCTTCCACACATGTGCTGAGGGATCTGCAATATACAGACCCGGGGGAACGATAGGGTTCTGGGCAAAAAGGCAGGTAAGTGAAACCATGCCAATAAGAACACCTGCTTTAATTCTGTTTACTATGATCATGTGTTTCTCCCTGATGTTTAAATATTCTTTATAAAGATACAATTCTTCTCTGTTATTGCATTTCCCTGTTTGTAACAGTCCATTAAGGAAAAGCTACATCCCCGGATTCATCCCGGACTGTGATTAATCAGGTTTCCGTTCCCTGTCAGCGATCTTGCGCGGAGAGCCATGCAAATAGCCTGGACAAAGAAATTGGCGCATGGAGGTCACAAATAAGTACTTTGAAAGTTGCTGAAATCATAAAAAAAATCCCGGGAAATTCCCGGGATGAAGACTATAAATCCGCCGTAAGCAGTGTTACTCTCTATTTAATAGCCTCGAATACAGCTTTGTCGTGGTTATGAACCAGGACACAATTATTATCGAGGAGCATGGTTGAACCATTCGACCGGGTGTAGGGCTCCCACATCGGTAAACCCTGATGAGAAGGATTTCCTGAACGTGCGAAGTTTATCCAGGCCTGGCTGACCTTACCTGCCAGCAAATAAGCATCTTTTGATCCACCGGTCATTTCCTCGCAGCGGTCGATATTATTAAATACAAAGGGCAATTCCATGCAATGCATGGCTTTGTATTTACCATCCATAACGGGGGATTGCCAGGTGAAAACATACATAAAAACAGGGGCTCCATTTTCGAGTGCAGATTTATCATTCGCCTGGGCAATGGCCCCCGGGCGAAACATAAGATCGAAATCGACAAGATCAGATGGCTTCTTATCAGCCGGATATGCCTTTTTCACAGCAGCAATGTACGCTTCGGATTTTCCCGGGTACTTCTTTTCCAGGTATTCCTTTACCTGATCCATTCCTGCATTGCTGAGCCCGGCGTTTCCTGAAGCCATGAATTCATTTTTCACGGTACCGATGAGCAGAGGAATATCTTTCGAAAGTTCGAAAGCCTCCGTGGAGAAAAGCTGGTACGGGAGCAGGTCGCCATCCACGCTGGGGCCCCAGCTGAGGCCAAAACCGGGAAAGGTTTTACCTTCTTTCTGATACTTATCACTGATATTCTTCAATGCTTTTTTGCCTGCATCGGCAAGCCTTTGAAAAGGCACCTTCCGGATATCATCAACCTGGCCGGGGATAATTGCCAGCAATCGTAAAACCTCAGCCCCGATTTCCTGTGTTACCTCCTTCTCCAGCATATTCATCCTGAACGAGCCGCTCTGGTTCACTGCCTTGTGAAATAACCCTTTTGCACCCGGCATGGCCAAAAGGGTATTTACCTTGGCACCCCCGCCCGACTGTCCAAATATGGTAACATTTCCCGGGTCACCGCCGAAATTTGATATATTATCCCTGACCCATTCAAGGGCCACCTTAATATCGAGGATACTCAGATTTGCAGAGTATTTGTATTTTTCACCATAGGCAGACAAGTCGAGAAATCCGAGGATATTGAGCCGGTGATTGATTGAAACTACAACCACATCGCCCTTCTTTGCCAGGTTTTCTCCGTCATATGAGGGTAACTCCTGCGATGAGCCGGCCGTAAATCCGCCTCCATGAATCCAGAACAGTACAGGTCGTTTTTTTCCGTCATTGATGCCAGGGGTCCAGACATTCAACCTCATGCAATCTTCACTGGTATATCCCCAGTTATGGTTGAATACAAACTCGCTCTCATCGTTCACCGAAGTGGTAGGATCCATCAGCGGAGCCACAGGTCCCCAGGTCATAGAACTGCGAATCCCTTCCCAGGACCCGGGTTTGTGTGGTGCTTCGAAACGTGCAGCCTCCGCATAGGGTATTCCCTTGTAAATGAATATCCCCTTATGAATAAATCCGCGAACCTTCCCACTTGCGGTATTTGTTACCGCAACATTTTCACCGGTCTGGATTTGTCCTACAGAAGGCAAAAAACAGCCAACTGTGAAAATAATTGTTATCAATATTCTATTCATAATTCAGGCTTTTGGATTTCTGTAAATAAAAAACGTTTATGCATCAAGCGTCTGTCTTCAGGTTGCCCTTCGATGGGGTACGCTAAATTGCAGGTATTCGTCCGGGTGTATAAGGCACCCCGGCTTTGTCCATTTCTGCTTCGAGTGCAGGAATATCTTCGAGGGCTATTTTCTTCAGGGCATTCAGCAATCCGGGGAACTCATCCTTCACGATAGCCAGTTGTTCCCGCTCTGTTCCGGTAACTGCAGAATTGCAGGAGTATCTTATATAGGCAATATTATCAAGCCTGGCAGCCACAGGTACCTGGTCTGGAGGTGTTTCTTCCGAACTTGCTTTCGCAGGTACTCCATTAAGCTTAAAATTAATCTCATCGAGTGACACTGCCAATGCCCGTGCCTTATCGGAGAGTAACACCGGGGCTCCCGGAGTCTGGTACAAGGCTTTCCGGATTGTTTCCACTCGTTTTATCAATTCATTCAGCATACGATTTGCTCCTTCAACATTTCCTGAGAGCCTGGAAACCTCCCTGCTGAAATCGGCCACTTCTTTTTGGTCGGCAGCGGGAAGACTTACATTATTCAAGGCCCTGACCCTTATCTCCACAGGTCCGGCTATTTCTTTGAGTACACCGTCATTCCAAAGCGACATACTCACCGAGTATTTCCCTGGCAGAGCCGGCACTCCGGCATTTCCACTTTCAACGGGAGAAAACTTATCGATGGTCCCTACCGGTGCATACCTTGTATAGCGAAGATCCCAGGTACTCCGGTTCAGACCTTCCGAAGGACTGCTGCGCAATTCGCGGACCATGTTGCCCCATTCATCCTTCACCGAAAAAATAAGGTGTGGTTCCTCCCTGTTTTTTTCAATTTCCAGATCTCTCCAGCCGGGTTGCGGAATAGGTTTTCCGGCTTTAAACAATTCCTTCTCCTTTTCGCGTCGCAGGTCAGTAATTGTTTTGGGAGCAGTTTTAAGGTACCAGGTAAAGGTAGCTCCGTAATCGGGGTTAGGGGCAAAATAATACAAGGATCCCTGATTATCCCGGCTGTCCTGCCTGGTATAGCTCAGTGCTTCCCGCACCGGGAAAAGAAATGCATCCTTTTGCAGCAGGTCTGACGACAATACACGCAGAGGTGAATAATCATCAAGAATGTAAAACCCACGGCCAAAGGTAGCCAGCACCAGGTCGCCCTCCCTTTCCTGAATGGCGATGTCCCTCACCGGGATTACAGGCAGGCCAGACTTCAGCTGTGTCCATATTTCACCGGCATTAACACTGAAGAAAAATCCGAATTCAGTACCCAGAAACAATAGGTTTCCATTTTTATTGTCCTGGCTGATAGTATGTACCGTGCCATTCTCAGGAAGATTAGCCGAGATGGATTTCCAGTTTTTCCCTTTATCACTGCTCTTCAGAATATAGGGTTTGAAATCGTCGCGCTGCAGGTTATCGAAGCTGGCATAGACTACATTTACATCAAAACGGTCGGGCCATATATCGCTCACAAAGGTATACTCAGGTACACCGGGGAAATTCTTTATTTGTCGCCAGTTTTTGCCTCCGTCTTCAGAAACAGAAATGACGCCATCGTCGGTACCGGCATACAGTAACCCTTCCTGCAAAGGTGATTCTGCAAGGGATACAATGGTTCCCCACAGAGAGGTCGACAGGTCCTTAGCAACAGCTTCGGCACTCCAGAACTTATCCATCACGGGCCAGGTATTGCGGTCGGTTTTTGTGGTAAGATCATCACTGATCACCTCCCAGCTATCTCCCCTGTTCTCGCTCCGGAATACCTTGTTGGCAGCAACATAGATACGGGTATTCTTATGCGGACTAATGAGCATGGGAGTATTCCAGTTCCATTTGTAGCTTAATTCGCCCTTACGTTCACGGGGTTTGATCAAGGTCGCCTCACCGGATCTCTTATCGTACCGGTACATATTCCCATACTGGTATTCAGTATATACAATGTTTGTATTTACCGGGTCAATGGCAGCCCAGAAACCATCACCACCCATGGTGATAAACCACTCATCACTGGCAACACCGTTCTGTTTCAGATTTCTGGAGGGACCGCCCATGGAGTTATTGTCCTGTGTACCGCCATATACATTATAGAAAGGGAGTTCGTTATCCACAGCGACCCGGTAAAATTGAGTAACCGGCAAATTGCTCTTGAAAATCCAGTTGGCACCATCATCAAAGGTCTCATACATGCCGCCGTCACCTCCGATAAAAATATGTCTGGTATCGCGTGGATCGATCCATACGGCATGGTCGTCCACATGCCGGTTATTGTTCCCAAGGGCTTTCCAGGTCTTGCCACCATCCAATGTAACATCGGTGACCACTCCGACAGAGATAAGGCGGTTCACATCTTTAGGATCGCAGAAAATCTCATTGAAATACTGACCTGACTCATTGTAGCTACTCATCTTATCCCAACTCTCTCCCCGGTCGACAGAACGGAAAAAGCCACCCTTCCCCAGTGCTGCTTCCATGATCAGGTACACCACATTATGATCCACAGGTGAAACCGTGATATCCATACCTCCGATATCTACCGAAGGCAACCCGCTCATACATTTATTCCAACTCTCCCCATTGTCAGTGGATTTGTATACAGCTGATTCTGGTCCGCCACCAATCTTGGAATAAATATGACGTCGACGCTGTTCCGATGTGGCATAAAGAACGTCAGGATCCGCAGGGTCCACCACGATGTTGTTCACGCCGGTATTAACCGAGATATCGAGTACTTTTCTCCAGTTCTTTCCTCCATCGGTCGATTTATAAAGTCCGCGATCACCTCCGGGACCCCACACAGATCCCTCGGCTGCCACAAAGACTACATTGGTGTTACGGGGATCGATTACAATATCACCGATCTGCCTGGAATCTTTCAAACCCATATTTTTAAAAGATTTCCCTCCGTCATTCGACCTGTAAACCCCGTCGCCGTATCCCAGTGCGCGCTGGTGGTTATTTTCACCTGTTCCAACCCATACAACATTTGGATTTTTTGGATCCAGCACTACACAACCGATTGAATAAGCACCATAATTATCGAACACCGGGCTGAAAGTATTGCCATTATTTGTGGTTTTCCATACATGACCGGAAGCAACTCCTACATAATACTCAGACGGATTACCAGGATTTACTGCAAAGTCAGCGATCCTTCCTGATGCCCAGGCAGGTCCTATTCCGCGAAATTTCAACCCGCCCAGTTTACCGGCCAGCGTATCACCGGTAGTTTTGCTTTTACCGGCAGCATCCTTTTCTTTTTTCTGAGCTGAAACATTGGAAACCTGCAACAGGAAACATCCGGTCACCAGGACCATACATAATGTGCGAAGACTTCTCATATAAAGTTGTTTATATTTTTTCGTATAACTTCAAGCTACTCATCTCTCACTAATCACCATTTACCAGGTTCTGTTACCATTTATCCATTTGACAAATTACCGTATACCTTAAACTTTTTACCACTCAGCTCTCACTACTTACCACTCACCACTTACCACTCCCCACTCACCACTCACCACTCACCACTCTCCACTCTCCACTCACCTCTCACCCTTTTCCTTCAGTCTTTTATCAACCTCACGGACAATCCGGCTCCCACATTCACAGCCTCCGAAAAAATTTCAGCCCTGCTGGTAATCATTTTTACAGCAACTGCCTGGGTGCTTCCATTGGGAGTAGATGTCCACCAATAGCCATAATATCCGAAGTTTCCAAAACTGCCATCCGTATTTCTGAAAGAACCTGGAAGGGCAGTGAAACCTGAACTGTTGGTGGCTCCGGTATTGGGGGTCATCCAGTTTGCATCCCCTGCCTGCCTGAGTTTATTCGATACAACCTTGGTTCCGCCAAGGTAAGTGAAGAGGGTGTTCCATTCGGCTGAAGTCGGCACATGCCATCCGTTGGGGCAGAATCTGCCGGAGCTAACAGCAGCCCAATTATACAATGCACCAAAAGGAACCTTATTTGATTCTTTATTTTCATACCAGCAGAATCGAGGCTCGTCAGGGGAGTTCCACTGGAGGTCATCCGCGACTTCGGGTATCCAGAAGCTGTCGCTGTAACTGGTTGTACGAAAATTTTCGAGCATCCAGGTCTGTTTCCCGATGCGCACACTGTGGTAGATATTCCCGTCCGGATCCATCACCGCCCCTGTTCTGAAAAGAATTTCCTCCCCGTAGGCAGTACCAAAACTGTTGGTGGCATATGCTCTTACAGCATAATCTAAATCAGGGATCAACCCGGTAAGGGTAGTGATGAAACTTCCGGTTCCGGTTCCATCCATGGTGATACTATCGAGTATAGTTGGTTCTGATCTGTAGTTCCAACAGATCCCCCTTGCGGAAACGGGAGCATCGCCTTCACTGGTAATGTTTCCTCCGGTTAACATACTGGTAAGATTAAGCTCTTTAACTTCAGCGGTAGACAGGACCGGCAAAGGACCCGGGTCTTTCTCTTCGTTCGTGTCACAGGCAGTAAAAACTAATAATATAAGGATCAGAGCATACTGATAATTAAAACTTTTCATTCTGACAATTTTCCTGCTAAGATATATTTTTCAATTTTCAGGATCGACCTTCTCAATTAAATTCATGCATTTTCATCCCAAATAATCTGTTACTCAATTCTTGAACGAGCTGCCCTGCCATTTTGCTGCCTTTACAGATTGAAAAAAACAGAAATCTACAAGAATTGGATTATCAGCAACTTCAGCATTCAAATGTGAATAGCCGGAGGAACCAGGTATCCATTTATGGTGATTCTGCATCATAAACATATTTAAACCGGGTTTTCACATCTGCCAATTCCATATCTTTACTGTTGCCTCTTATAAAATGGCTTGTACATAAAATCCGGCAATATGTCTGTTCCTGCAAATTTCGAACATATTCGCCAGCGGATTTCGGATAAACTTCTGCTGGTAGCTACCATTGTTTCTATTCCTGCAGCTATTTTTTCAGGATACAGGATTTTTCTCATGGGCCCACGGCTCTTGTTTTTTGCTGATGTATCCATTTCCCTTGTACTGTTGGTTACATACCTGGCCCGTCACAAAATCAATTACCGTCTCCGGCTCGTCCCCCTGGTTGTTTACATTTTCCTTATAGGGATTATTGGCTTAGGAACCTTTGGTCTTTTCGGGTTGGGTACGCTTATTTTGTTTTTTATAATAATTATTGTTACAACCCTTTTTGGAATGCAATATGGCCTGATTACCCTTGGACTATCAGCAATTACATTTCTCATCTTCACCCTGTTGATCCATTTCAGGTGGATCAGTTACGGTTTTGATTTCAATGAATTGAATTATTCCAGCTATCAATGGATATCCAGGGCTGTGTTTTTTCTGTGTTTCTCAGCTATGGCTGTAATAGCACTGGGAATGGTTTATACCAATTTTGGCAGGTTATATGAAAACCTTGCATTCAGTGAGGCACGCCTGGCACTGGCACTCGAAAGTGTTGACGAGGTTGTATGGGAATTTGACATTAAGAAAGATTCAAGCTTTGTAAGCAGCAAACATCCACTGATTCTACCTTTTGCCCACAGTAATTTTTTTAAGGGATACGCTGATTGGAAAGGGCAGATCCATCCCGATGACGCAGAGGAGGTGCACAGAAATATCCAGGAACACATTAATGGGCATACACAAAATTTCAATATTGAGTACCGTATGCTAAATGTCAAGGATGAATGGCAATGGATCCTGACAAAGGGGAAGGTGGTAGCACGGGATAAAGACGGTGCACCAACCAGGGTACTGGGCACCCATACGGATATTGGTCCCAGAAAAGAGATGGAAAGATCTGTCCTGGCCAGTGAAAAAAAATACCGCAGTTTGTTCATGAGTGCCAACGATACAATCCTTTTGGTTGAGAAAGGGGTCATTACCGACTGCAATATGGTAGCATATGGCTTTTTCGGAGCACAGGAAGGGAGCCTTACAGGCCGGAATCTGGTTGATTTTTGCCCTCCATGCCAATCAAACGGACATTCATCAGCCGACATGCTTGAAGAGTTTTTCAGGGAAGATACAAACGATAAGGAGCGAATCACTGAATGGGAATTCGTCCGGTCCGACGGGAGTGTCATCGACTCACTCATGAGCCTGAATCTCATCCGGGACGGTTCGAGATTCATCTACCAGGCTATACTGCATGACATTTCCGACCGTATCCGTTTCGAAAAGACCAAAATCGATGCAATTGTCGAAACGGAAGAAAAGGAACGGCAGCGACTGGCACGGGACCTTCACGATGATGTCGGTCCGCTCCTGTCGAGCCTCAATATGTATATGTCATTGCTGAACAGGGAGCAAACGGAGAATAAAGGGGAGATCATTGAAAACATGCAGGGGATACTTAAGGATGCCATCAGAAATGTGAGGGAAATATCAAACAACCTGGCACCCTATACTCTTACCAATTACGGGCTCCTTCCGGCAATCAACAATTTCATTGAAATAGAAAGAAAACTGCTTGAAATAAAACTGGAGGAGAATATCGGAACGCTGCGTCTTCCGAGAAATATTGAATTAACCTGTTACAGGATTATCAAGGAACTTTTAAATAATACCCTCAAATATGCCAGAGCTAAATCTGTCCTGATAAAATTGACCTTTGGCGATAATACGCTTTCGCTCTCCTATGCGGATGATGGGCAGGGCTTTAGTATGGATAATACTCCAAATAATAAAATTTCAGGGATGGGACTGCAGAACATTCGCAACAGGTTAACCTCGCTCAATGCGACTTGTGTTATAGAAAGCAAGCCCGGGGAGGGATTTCATTTGCAATCACTGATCAGACTATAATCCAATCCAAATGAAGATAAAAACTATCATTGTTGATGATCATCGGATTTTACGGGACGGAATCAAAGCCCTGCTAAAGGAAATGAAGCATATTGAACTTGCAGGTGAGGCTTCCAATGGTTTGGAACTGATTGCACTTCTTAAAACCTGCAAGCCCGACCTGATCCTTATGGACATCAACATGCCCGGCATGAATGGGATTGATGCCACACGCGAAGCATTTAAAATCTACCCGGATGTAAAAATAATCGTGCTCTCCATGCATGACGACATCAACAGCTACGATGCCATGGTCCAGCTGGGGGTAAGCGGGTTTCTGCTCAAGGAATCAAATTATAATGAACTGGAGAGAGGAATTGATTCTGTATTTAACGGCAGACCATATTTCTCCCAGGAACTGCTGCTGGGTATACTGAATACAAAAAAGCAAAGTCCCGCCATTCAATTGTCACAACGAGAAAAGGAAGTTCTCGAACTGATATGTAAGGGGCTTTCCACTTCCGAAATTGCCGGGAAGTTGTTCCTCAGCGTTAGTACCATCGAAAAACATCGTGCAGAGTTACTGGTGAAGACTGACTCGCCCAACTCGACTGCACTCGCAGTTTTTGCAATAAGAAACAGGCTTATCGAATTATGAAAGCCGGAGGTCGAAGGTTCGTTCAAGGGACTCAATTGTAAGATTGTCCTTGCTGATGTAGAGTTCCGCCCCTGACAGAACCATCTCCCTTATTGTATCTAAATCCTTGTGGAAGGAGATAGCGACTACCCTGGTCGCACGGAACAATCTGCGTTTTATTACCCGTGTTGCAGACAATCCGTCCATTCCAGGCATATCCACATCCATAAAAATCACATCGTAAACTTCTTCACCAAAAGCTTTTTCAATAGCGTCAAACCCATTCCCTGCCACATCAAGCGTTTTGAGTCGTTCACCAAGAATTGCCCTGATGAGTACCGAAAGGGTTTTTACAAATGTTGGATTATCATCGACAATAAGGACCCTGTAATCATTTATAAACATCTGCTTGAATTTTCAGTTAAGATAATTTGGATCACAAACGGGCTCAGGCCACATACTTCTTTCCGGCGGTTTTCGAGGCAGGCATCCTGTAGGCATAACCCTTTGTATTCCGCGGCTGCGGGTCTGTCTGGTGATTTGCCTTTTTAACCTGCCGCCCGTTGTTCCTGGATTCAGCGAGTTTGTTACCTGTTTCATTCGTCGTGAAAAAAGAAATAACCTCAAGCAACTGCTCTGATTGGGCCGAAAGTTCTTCTGCGCTTGAGGCAAGTTCTTCACTGGCAGCAGCATTTTGCTGGGTAACGGTATTAAGCTGTTGAATGGCAGAATTGATCTGGGCGGTTCCATGTGACTGTTCCCTGCTGGAGGCAGCGATCTCATCCACCAGTTTTGCAGTTTTATTTATATCGGGAAGTATCTCATTCAACAAATTACCGGATTCTTCGGTCACCTGCAGACTCACCTTTGATAAATCGGTAATCTCTGCAGCGGCCAGGCGGCTGCGTTCAGCTAATCTGCGTACCTCGGCTGCGACCACGGCAAATCCCTTTCCATGTTCACCAGCCCTGGCTGCTTCCACTGCCGCATTAAGCGCGAGCAGGTTAGTCTGGAAGGCGATATCTTTAATGATGTCTATTTTGCCTGTAATATCCCTTACAGCATCAATACTTTTTCTGGATGACTCTTCTATCCGGCCCATTTTACTATAGGTGCCAGTTGCCAGTTTATTGGTCTGCTGGGCATTTTCACTGTTCTGTTCAATATTGGAAGTCATTTCTTCCATTGAACTGGATACTTCCTCCACAGAAGAAGCCTGTTGATTGGCTCCGGCTGACAAAGCCTGTGAACTTGCATTTAACTGCTCCCCGGCGGATGAAACCTGGTTGGCGCTGGATGAGATCATATCCACAACCTCCGATAATTTCCCGCTGAGCCGCTGTGTGGAATTAGCCAATTGGCCTATTTCATCCCTTCGTAACAGCAACTGTTCATCTATCTGCGTGGTAAGATCTCCTTCGCTTACCTTATCAATAGAGGAAATGATATTCATGAGGGGTTTTTTGATTACCCTTGTTATATATACATATGCCGAACCGGCCAGAATCACCTGAAGAGGAAAACCCCACAGGTTATGAATGGGTCCCAGCTTGGAGATCACACCCGAAATAAAGGCAACGATTACAATGGCAGCCCCGGTGGCCATACCAATTTTAAACAGAAGCGATTTTTTAAACATAACCCGCATCACTATAAACATAATGGTGAAGCTTACAGGACCTGCGAGGATTACGGAAGTGAGAGTAATTGCTTTCATAAATTTTCCCTTTTGTAAAAGAATGTGATTTATCTGATACAAAAGTACCTTACACGAACGAACAGGATGTAGATGATTATTTCAAAAATGAATGAGGAAAACCTCATTTTTTAAATGGGGTATTCCTTCCGGATAAAAAGATTATCCCTGGCGAGGGGTAAGAATATATCCCTGTTTTCGCCAGAATCCGGTAATATTGCCCCATTTCACGATAAGTGACTGCGCAGTCGGGTTGTTCCAGTCTTTCCCTATTTCGCGGTGGCAATAATACCCCCTGCCTTTTCGATCATGATGGCAGAATCGGCATTCGAGGGGCTGAAATGCTGTTCCATACAGCTCACACAAACCGTTTGTGAAAAATGTACAGGCATTCCCCGAAAATACCTGCAGTGACACAAATCCTTCATTCCCCTTGAAAGCTGGTGAAAGAACGCCGTATGTCTCCCTGGGAGACAGCTCCAGCATCATCCTTCCGGCATACCCTGCTTCCAATGCCATTTCGGCCTCATGTACGGTCCACCACCCCGGGCGAAGACAATAATTCCTGCATACCCTGCAACTACAGGGCCCTGAAGGCGGATATTTTTCTTCCAGTTCCAGAAAAAACGAATTAGTTTCCTATCTTTCAGAAGCCGGGTCGGTGTTGGCTGTTCGTGCTATCTTCAGTGCCCCGGTGGTAACATAGTATTTTGCAAGCATATTGGGTACTTCCCAGTCAGGCAGTTTCCCGTCCCTGTAATACTGAATAAAACGCTCCATCACCTCTGCAAAATGAGCCTCATGCCCGACATGGTATTTCTCGGGAATACGAACAATCCATTCGTTACCGGCTTTCTCCAGTGCGATCCCGGGGTATTTCTTCCTGAGCGGTTCGAAATTCAACGCCAGTTCCCTTTCTGACCCATCATACCCATTTGCAGGAACAATATACAGGATGGGGTTGTATTGTTGTTGCATACCCTGCCGTATCACCAGGCTGGCTTTCGTTCCACGCATAAGGGAATAATGTGTGTCGCCGGCACCATCAGGTGCCTTGTAAGCCCATCTTACGGATACCTTTGCATAGACTCCCCTGATTTGATATATAATCTCGCCGTTTGCGAATACCCTTAGCATGGAATCCCCGGTCACGTCCCCTGCAAGAAAGGGGGGATAATCATTCAGCCCGGTTACACCGCAGAACTCTGCCTTACTCAGCATAGTGGGAAAACGTACGGCACTGACAAGGCTGATTTCCTTCCCGGCATCGATTATCTGCTCCGGGAAACATTCCCACTGCACCAGGTCGACCAGGTGGGTAGTAACATCGACAATCCCTTCTCCCTGTTGCTTCACATCGAAAAACCAGGCAGGGCGGATATTCACCTTGCCCGAAACATATTTATAGAAATGGTGCACACTCTCCTTGGTCACCGCGGGATCTTCAGGACTCCCCTGTTCAAGGGTGCCGAAGATTTCAGGGATTTGCGAGAGTTCTTTCTGAAGGATAGTTGTAATCTCGGACCGTTCCGTCATTATATCATACAGGAGCAGTTTCTTTCCGGCAGCCGTTTTAAATGCCTCCTGCAATTTTTCAAATCCATCCTGATCAATTGCCATGGGCTTGTCGGCCAGCACATGGTATCCTGCCTGCACTGATTGCAGGATATAATCTGTTTTCGATTGGTTATTCCCTGCCAGGACCACCACATTTCCTTTTCGTTCCTTAATCATTTCTTCCAGGAAATCTTCTCGCGTGTAAACAACAGTATTCCAATGAGTGGGAGAATCTGTTCTGCTGTTGTATCCAGCAATCCGGTCCAGGTGTTTATTCAGATCAGGACCTGCAGGTGCATAAACATACACCGTTGTGTCCACTCCGGGGTACATGCTTTTCTGTACCAGGGCAGCGTGAAAATGTCCGGGATCCAAGGTAATCAACCGGATCGTATCGTTTACGGAAGTATCGTTTCTGCAGGCTGATAGCAGTGTGGCTGTGGTTCCAAGTATCAGCATGGTTATTCGGCATTGAATTTTCATAGATGGATTGTTCAGGGGAGTTGCTTAATCTTTTTTCAGTTCAATTGCATATTCATTTCCGGCAAATGCACGCCAGCATTCTTCTGCCGCGTCTGCGTCCAGTTTGCCATTGAATACGAGGAACCGGTACTTCAGCGCATAGTGCTTCCCGGGTTCGAGCAGCCAATCTCTGGTTTTGGCAGGGGCGAAGTTGGCAAAAACATCCCCTCTCCCATTCATTCCCGGCGGCCATATCCGGAGGGGCTCCGGGTGGTTGAAGTTTGCAGGTGATGACATCATTTCCATGCCTCCGTAATCATTTCCCAGCTGCCCCTGGTAAACAAACCAGCGTGCCAGTGATCCATCGGCATTGGATCGGTCCTTTCCTTCAGAGGTAAGAATGCCACTGTTGGTATCATTCCACCCCTCAGTGGCTCTCCATCCCAGTCCCGCGTAGCGGTATGCCAGGATGTGAAAGGGAGATGAACCGGCACAACGGTACCGGATGGTTATATCCACCAGGTAACGGTCGGTCGCAGGACGATAAACGCGTACCTCCTGAAGCTCATTGAGGGCAACGACTTCGGTTCCCCCGCGCTTAAAAACCACATGTTCATGCAATACCTCATATCCAGAAAAGACTGGTCCCTCAAATTTTCTGGTAAGGCCGGCAAACCGAACGGCACCCTGCCTGTATCCCAGGTTCCAGAAATCGATCGTGTCTCCTTCGAACAGCACATGCGTCCAGGGATTCCAGATGCCATAATGATGGTAATGATCTTTTGGCTGTATCAGGGTTAAATACTGTCCATGCGGACTGCGAAGGGGATGAATGAACCCGCTGCGTTTAAAAACTGTATCCACCCCGGGAGGAGGGTATACGGTGGCAGCCTGGTATGTAAGCAGTTCCTGTGTACCCAGGTGAACCGTAAGTTTGCCGTCCAGATCCGACAGCTGCATGGCAGACCATTGATTCTCTGTCTTACCTGAACTCAGTTCATACCATTTAGTCCCGGGCAATACGGGGGCCTCCATTATCCACCAAAGTCTGTTGCCTTCAACCTGTGAGGGAACAATGATCTTTTTTTTGCCCTGATCATAGTACAGGCTAAGATTGTCTTCATTTGAAAAACCAAATTTTTCAAGTTCAACAGAGATGATCATCTCCACTCTGGACGTATCAGGAATGACAATTGAAAAACGGACATTTCTGGCAGAACCCAAAGTGAGAGTAAACAGAAGGACGGTGATTATGATTATATGTTTCATGGCGATATTCCTAATAAGGGCAAAGGATGTAAAATACATTTTTGAAAGAACATACTAAGATAGCGTGCAGGAGGTAATATAAAAAGCCCTGAAGAAAATTTCTGCGAAAGACAGGTTATTTCCTGCTATGCCTTTTTGTTTCAGTTTAAGCGGAATTGTAAGCAAAGCTGACTTTATTTTTTATCCGGTGCTTCAGGGCTAAGAAGGGAAATGAAGGATTACAGACGGGTGCCATGGCAGGTTTTTTCTCGCAATGGAGCCATGCCATGGCATGGCTCTACACAGGAAAAAACCTGCCATTTACATTTAGCATGAACCAAAAAATGCAACTTTACATCAAGTACCTCCTTCAAAAAGAAAGCGCATGAACAGAATTGGAATAACGCAACTTTTATTCTCTGCCACGCTGACAATTTTTCTGTTTTCTACTTCCTGTAAGCGTGCAGAGTATTATTCCGAACAGGATTTTTACAGCACTCCTAAGATCGATGCACATGTGCACATCTCCACTACCAGTGACCAACTGGCCCGGCTAACAGACCGGTATAACCTGCGACTGATCACGCTCAACACCGATTCGGGCGACAGCCTGCACTGCAGGAGTCAATGGGATACAGCCATTGTGCTGGTAAAGAAATTCCCTCTGCGTATTGCTTACCTGGCATGCTTTCATTTCGACAGCCTGCAGTGGAACAACCCATCCTGGGAAGAATCTGTATGGCAGGAGCTGGAAAAAAATGCTGCCCCCGGAGCCGTTGGTGTGAAGTTATGGAAGAATATCGGGATGGTACACCGCGACCGGGATGGAAGTTTCATAATGATCTCCAATGATCGTTTCGACAATATCCTGAACCGGATCGAAAAGAAGGGGCTTGTCCTTACCGGTCATTTCGGTGAACCACGTAATTGCTGGCTCCCGCTGGATTCCATGACAGTGAAAAACGACAGGGAATACTTCGGTGAACATCCCAATTACCACATGTACCTGCACCCTGAGTATCCCTCCTATGAAGACCAGCTCCGGGCCAGGGACAGCATGCTCATAAAACATCCCGGACTTAAATTCGTAGGCTGTCACCTCGGTAGCCTGGAATATGATGTGGATGCACTGGCAAGAACCCTGGACCGTTTCCCCAACATGGCGGTGGATATGGCTGCGCGTATCTGTCACCTGCAGTATCAGAGCGCTGTGGATTATGACAAAGTAAGAAATTTCATCCTCCGGTACCAGGACCGTCTGCTCTATGGCACCGACCAGTTTTATTCGGGTGGGTTGGACAGTACATCTTTTGAGTATAACAGGACGGTGCTGTTCTCAGACTGGCTCTACTTCACTTCCGAACAGGAGATGCAGGTGGCTGAAGTCGAAAAGTCCTTCAGAGGGCTGCACCTGCCCAGGGAAGTGGTGGATAAAATTTATTTCGGGAATGCAAAGAAATGGTATGGCCTGAATTTTAGAAGGTAATTTCCATTAGTCTTTACCGATCCGTCCGTTTGAACAATATGCTTACCTGAAGGCAAAAGCCAGGCTGCTGCGTCTTTGATGGCCTTTCTGAATTGATATTCTCCCTGAATCAGGGAAATTTTTCATTTAACATAAAAAAGGAAAAAGGCCTTCTCAGGACATCGTTTAAATCCACAGGAGTTTCTCAAGTAATAAGCAGGAAGAAGCCCAGGGCAAGCAGGACTGCCACGACACAAAAGATGACCAGGATACTCCTGTTGCGGATATGCTCCTGTCTGGCTGTTATCCGGATTCCTTGGATAACCCTTTCTTTTGCCTTACGCGCTTCGGGAGTGTCACATTCGGGCTCGGGTACGAGATGAGCGGTCTTGTTAGAATAAGCCTTTCTTATCCTGTCCTGCAGATACCTGATGCGGTCGGAATTATCCCGGTTCGTCTGCTCACGGCTGGTATTGTCGTGAACGGTTCCAATGCCTCCTGTCATATGGTGAGTTTGAAGTTTCTACCGAATCATCACACTTAATACCAATATATTATAAAATAAATGTCTCTTTTTAATTACTTTTTGTAACTTTTACTTGCTTTTATGTAATTTATGCATTACATTTGTATTGTCATTTCAAAAATAAAAATATGAAAACAAGACTTCTTTTCCCACACCGCTGCAAACGAATTGGATGGATTTTATTAATCCCTTCAACAGTTCTTGGCATCCTGATCCTCTTTTTCGATTTTAAATTTGATTTCATGGATTCAAAATTATTTACAATCTACTCGCAGGGTTTCCCCGGAGATCACCCGGTTTGGTTTGGGTTGACAGGTAATGGGAATTATTCACCAACTATTGCCGGCATTCTTTTTGTCCTTGGAGCCATTCTGGTTGCCTTCTCAAAGGAAAAGGAGGAAGATGAGTTTATCGCAAAAACCCGGCTCGAATCCCTGGTTTGGGCAACCTACATCAATTATGCAGTCCTTGCCATTTGTTTCCTGTTTTTCTTCAACATGGAATTTCTGCTCGTTATGATATTCAATATGTTCACCATATTGATATTTTTTATCGCACGGTTTTACTACATCCTCTACAAATCAAAAAAATCACTGGGCCATGAAAAATAATCTGAGGGTAGAGAGGGCTATCAGGAATATAACCCAGGAGGATCTGGCCAAAGAGATCGGGGTTACCAGACAGGCCATCAATTCCATCGAATTGAGCAAGTATGTTCCCTCCACCATTCTGGCGCTGAAACTATCCAGGTTTTTTAACAAGCCGGTAAATGAAATATTTTCTCTGGAAGATACTGACTGATAGTCAGATTTTCCTGATTCCATTCTTTTATTACTTACTTTCTTTTCGGTTTCGGCCCCATGAAAAAAGTAAGTGTAGAACCGTTGGTAATATCTGCATGAGAGATGAACAGTCGAGTAAGTAACTTGCCGTTCAGCAGTACTTTTTGTACATATATATTTTTATCGCCCTGGCCGATAACTTCCACAGTAAAAATCTTTCCGTTTTCAAGGCGAATTGTTGCATGGTTAACAAGGGGTGATCCTAAGGCATACTGGTCCGAACCCGGTGCAACGGGGTAAAAGCCCAGGGCGGAAAAGATGTACCAGGCACTCATCTGCCCGCAGTCGTCATTGCCTCCCAATCCATCCGGGGCCGGCTTGTACTGCATGTTCAGGATACGACGTACCTGCGCCTGCGTTTTCCAGGGTTCACTGGTCCAGTTATACAGATAGGCTACATGATGGGCTGGTTCGTTGCCGTGGACATAGCCACCAATGATCCCTTCCCGGGTAATGTCTTCTGTTTCGGCAAAAAACTGGTCTGGCAGATGCATGCTGAACAGGCTATCCAGACGGGAGACAAAAGCTTTTTCTCCCCCCATTTTCTGAATTAGTCCATCCGGGTCCTGTGGCACAAAAAAACTATAGTTCCAGCTGTTTCCTCAATAAATCCCTGCCCGTTGGTACTTCGGGATCAAAGTCATCCTTAAAATTCCCGCCGGCCATCCGGGGCTGCATAAAACCGTTTGCCGGATTAAAGTTGTTCTGCCAGACGGAACGTTTGATAAATTTCATACAGTTCCTGCCTGTTCAGTTTCTTTGCCAGCTGGGCAATACACCAGTCATCGAAGGCATATTCCAGGGTATTGAAACGGATATGCCGCTCTTTTCAGGGGAGTATATCCGGAGTCGGCATAATATCCTATTCCCTCGCAGTCGCGGTGACGTGCGGTGGTAACGCAGGCATCCAGGGCCTTACCCGCATCCCCGGTATACACTCCCTTGATAATGGCATCGGCAACAACAGATACACTGTGATACCCGCTCATGCACCAGTTGTCGTTCGCATAATGCGACCAGACAGGCAGCATATGGAGAGCACTCTGGTTATAATGTTCCAGCATGGATTGAACCATGTCGCTGTTGCGTGCGGGTTGTATGATATTGAAAAAAGGATGCTGAGCCCGGTAGGTGTCCTAAAGGGAGAAAGTGGTGTAATTGGTAAAATTTTCGGCAGTATGGACATCCTGGTCCAGCCCCTTGTATTGTCTGTTAACATCCATGTATACCGTGGGATTGATAAAGGTGGTACATGGATGTGTAGAAATTAACTTTCACATCCTCCGGTGCTGTAATGGCTATTTTGCTGAGTTCCTGTTCCACAAGATCACGTGCTTCCGTTTTCACCTGTTCAAAATCCCAATCCCTGATTTCGGTCTTGCATATTCTTCCAGTGCATTTTCCTGGCTTACTGGCGATAGGGCAAACTTTATTTTGATCTTCCCCCTCTTGTGTTTTGAAGTCAAAATACATTCTAATTTTCCCCCTGCTATCTCCGGAAAATTTCTGCTCTGGTCGAATTTCCGCCAGAAACCACGATAGACCTGTGGATTATCATAATTCTTCTGTCCGTACTGAATAAATGGTTTTGAAAAAGCCATTGCAAAATAAACGGTTCGTGTACGGGCCCACCCGTTGGTCTGCCTGTAACCTGTTACCAGGGTATCATTGATAACCCTTACAAGGTATACCATCTTTGCCTTCATAATTGTATATCCTGCGATAAGGTCGAGGATGATGGGCTCTGTCCCGATTCCGGGAAGTGTATTGATGCATCCCCTACCCGGGTGGTGGCCGTGAGTTCTGCCAGGATGTTATCATCGTCGAGCCTGACTTTGTAATACCCCCGCCTCAGCCAGTTCATTACTATGAAAAGCCCGACCGGTAGCCAGTCCTTGTATCGGCGGCAATACCCGGATTCAGTTGCAATGGCCCCTGTGTTGGCATGATGAGAAAATCGCCCAGGTCGGAGTGACCGGTGCCGCTGAAATGGGTGTGGCTGAAACCCACAATGGTACTGTCTTCGTACCGGTACCCGGCACAATAACGGTAAACATCGGGATTATACCTGCCGTTTAAATCATAGGGGATGGTATCTGTTTCGGGACTAAGTTGTACCGCTCCGAAAGGCACCGTGGCACCCGGGTAGGTGTGTCCCATTTTTTCGGTACCGATAACAGGCCGGACATACTGTGCCAAGTCAGTTTGTGCACTACCGCAAATAAAATGGAACAGCAGACCGAGGGTAATTATCTTTTTCATTCTTCCCTATATTTAACGTATTTCATCATTTATAAAAAAATCCCTGCTTCGATATTCCGTGTAAGCTCCACAATAAATCGTGCCATGGGGGCGCCATCGATCACATCATGGTCCAGCATCACCGTAAAATTCAAGATCTCCCGGATTACTACCTGATCATCCATTACAACCGGTTTTTTGATTACAGGCCCCAGTCCGAAGCAGACCGGATGAATGGAAATCGGGATAAACCAGCCATTGACTTTACCAAGCATCCCCAGGGAAGTAATCGCAACATTACCCATCGTATTGAAAACGAGTCCGGGCCGTTTCATCATGTTTTTCCAGATTGTCCTGCGGACAAATCCCGGGAGCCTGGTATACAATCGCTCAATAAGGGTTGTTCTCCGGTGAAGTACCAGGTTACCTTCGGCAATCGGGGCCTCTTTTGAAGCCTTCAACCGGTTCGTAATGGATTCCAGGCTTTCCTCATTTGCCTTTCTCAGTAGCAGCGGAACCGGGACCGGTTCCCCGTTGACTTCCTTCTCAACAAGGAAGGAAATATTGATATCATTAAAAATTAAAACCTTTTGCCTGCCCTTAAGGAAACCTGCAACCTGCTTATGATGATGCAGGGTATGGGCAATTACCTTTATCATCCATGCGGTAAATGAAATATTGCCGGTAGTTTTTCGGTAAAGTTTAATTTTTTCCCGGCTTTCAGTCACATCCACTTCGAGGAAGCCGGTTACATAATGCCGGCGTTTTCCAATTTCGCAAATGTCTATTGTAGCTATGCGTGATTCGGGAAATTTCTTAATCGTATTCGTGGTCATATGAATGTAAAGATAAAATCATTTGGGGAAAGCCCGGAATGATCTGTTTCATCAGGAGTGAGAAAGATGAATTTTCATTTATATTGCCTTCTTAACTCTTTAAGACTTTAAACGGCTCAATTCAACTTCATCGGGTAAGGTAAAATCAAGCAACGGATCCGGGTGATCCAGACCGTATCCCATTTGTTCGGAGGCAGCACGGCATCCTCCCTGGCAACGGTAGTATGCCTTGCAGTCTTTGCAAAATCCGGGAATCGTATTTTTCCAGGCTTCTGCCCCGAATGAAGTAAGAATTTCTTCCAGTGTATTCTTAAAGATATTCCCCAGCTCCACGGGTGAATGGTTGCAGAATCTCAGGTTGCCCAGAATATCGAGTGTTAGCGGGCGCCTGGTAAAGTCGGAAGAACAGAATGAAAATCGTATTCCACTGTATTTATCAGGATCCAAAATGCAAATTGGAGTACATACATTGGAAGATATCGAAAGTTTCAGTTTGATTGCCATGTCGGATGCCTTACTGAATGCAGCGTTGAGCTCCCCGGCCGACATAAGTAAATTCTTCATTTCCTGTAAGCCTTGTCCTCCCAGGTTGAACCTGTTTAACATGATGCGGGTTATACCCAGGGACCGGATAAAGCTAATTGTTTTTTCGATTTCCAGGCAGTTGACCCTGGTTAAAACAATTACCGCAACAACATCTGTTTTCTGAAGCATCAGCCCCCGGATAATCTCTGTTGACCGGAGCCAGGAACCCGCCGTACCGGTGAGATAGTCATGACATTCAGGAAAACAGGAATGCACAGGCAACTCGAAGAGTGCTACACCAAGCTTTACCAGATTTTCATACTCCCTGAAACCACCAAAATTACCGTTTGAAATGACCGCAACCTGTCTGCCCTTCATCCGGGCATACAGGACCAGTTCAGAAAAACGCTCGGCCATAAGCGGCTCGCCCCCGGTAAAACTCACCTGGTTAAAATCAGCAAGCTGCATGAGTTTCTTAAGGGTACGCAGGGCTTCCTTATATGAATTGGAACTTCGAGGGCTACTGTCATTGCATTTCCAATGATTATAGCAATAGCGGCAATTTAGATTACAGGAGGAAGTTACCTCATAACTAATTCCCGGCAGCTTCGTTTTCATTAATTACTTTCAGCTGATACATACCAATTTGATACGATTGCATCGAGTTGCTGCCAGAAAAAATATGCAGATAATACAGACTTCCAGGCAAATCTCTATCCAGTTCAATAATAAATTGTTCCCTCGAACTATTAAATTTTCCATCGGTTGGGATTACAACGCCAACCTGCAGCGTATCGGTACCTGCCGTATCTGTAACACTAAAACAGTAATCAGCAAACGTCCGGTCATAAAGAATACCGGTTACCCAGTTCGTCCGGCTCATATCCACCACCACCCCGATATCAACTTCGGTGGAATCAAACTTAAAATAATTTCCCGGTGCAGGATCATAGCAGGTCCGCACAGCATCCTCGCAGGACTGGGTGGAAATGGCCGTAAGGGTAAGCAGGAATGCGCCAACCCTCAATTTCCTGGATATCCAGTATTCGGATTTCCCTTTGGACAAATAAACCATGGCAGAGACCTGGGCGAAAATGCAACTTAGGCCGATGATTAAAACCGGTGCGATCCATTCATTTTTATTCATGGCAAGAGAGATAAGTAATCTGGTTGACAGATTTGATCATTTCCCTTCAATTTTCCCGGCAGTTGTACAGCACCAGGTAAAATTCCCAAGCAAGTTAATAAAAAAACAACTTCTAAAACAGGATCGTCACCATCTCTCACCAAATAATAAGGCCCGTCGCATATTTATCATTCAGAGGGCACCGGGAGGCAGCTAGCGGGGAGTGCCCGAAGAATCTCTTGATAACGATGAATGCTGTAATCGGCGAATGAGTATCCTGCAAACCATGCCAGCGCGCAGATTCCGCCCGTCAAAAAGGTCGGACAGGACTTACGCTTGCGCTGAAGCCTCGGCGTAGGCGCACGCCTCGTGCCTCGGCTCTGTATGACATAAGCCTGGTTATTTGTCATTCAGAGGGCACCGGGAGGCAGCGAGCGGGGAGTGCCCGAAGAATCTCCTGTTAACGCTGAATGATGTAATCGGCGAGTGTGAGCCCTGCCAAACATGCCAGTGCGCAGATTCCGCCCGTCAAAAAGGTCGGACAGGACTTACGCTTGCGCTGAAGCCTCGGCGTAGGCCAACGCCTCGTTCCCCGGCTCTGTATGACATAAGCCTGGTTATTTGTCATTCAGAGGGTACCGAGGCAGTTACGGGGAGTGCCTGAAGAATCTCTTGTTAATGATGAATGCTGTAAATCGGCGAATGAGGGGTCTTGGCAAACTATGCCAGCGCAGATTCCGCCTCCAAAAGGCTCTGACAAGACTTACGCTTGCGCTGAAGCTCAGCGTAGGCGCACGCCCTGTGCCTCGGCTCTGTATGACAAAGCCTGGCCATTTGTCATTCAGAGGGCACTGGGTGGCCGCGAGCGGGGAGTGCCCGAAGAATCTTCTTTTAACGGTAATGCTCTAATCGGCGAATGAAGGCCTTGCCAAACATGCCAGTGCGCAGATTCCGCCCTCCAAAAAGGTCGGACAGGACTTACGCTTGCGCTGAAGCCTCGGCGTAGGCCAACGCCTCGTTCCCCGGCTCTGTATGATAAAAGCCAGTGCGAGAGATTATTCCACATGCACTATCCGGATGCTCTCCCCGGATATCATCGGGGCCCGGAAGACCAGGATGAAGAGTCCGCCGGAGTACCGGACAGATTCATGGTGTGGGCGTGGTGGGAGGGACCTGCCTCCGGATGATCCAACTCCATGATCTTCATTTCCCTGCCCATCACATTAAGGCGTTTCACCGTTCCATGCCTATATGCCTGCTGCAGATTCAGGTTGATCCTGACAAATCGCGTGCAGGATTCGGATAGGCCGAAAGGATGGTGCCGGTCTTCAGCAGGCGAATGAAGTTATCCAGCTCACCGCAGGGGCAAAACTGCTGCCAGGTGAGCCACCGATGCATCCTGCAAACCAGTTGGAGGGGTCGCTCAGATTGCCTCCCGGATTGCGAAGCCCAAGAGTCCTGCCGAGCCGTCCCCGCTCAGGGCCAGGGGGAAGATATCCGAATAGTTCACCGCTTCAACCAGACTACCCAGGTTGTTATACAGCTTCAATCGCATCGAGCGGTGTACCGAGCTTAAAGCTGAAGGCAGAACCATAATAATTCGTCACCTCCGGCACTTGTGCAACCTGAAATCACCTACATTATTTCCAGGTACCAGTCGTAATTCGCAGCTATGGTTGCTGTACTGCCAAAACGGAACACATGCGCTGTATCATTGTCGGTAAAATACCATCCGTTTAAATTAACCGGGGAGGAGCCCCCGTTAAAGAGTTCAAACCAATCGTTGGTAGCCTCATTCTTCCCGTTCTTGTAATGGATTTCACTGATGGTCACTCCCTGAAAATTCGCATTGGATGCTTCAAAATTTGCTGTAAAGCCTTCTGTTGCATCAGAAAGATTCGCGGTGAAGGTTGCGTTTCCAGGGTTACTTATCAGGCTGTTTGTACTCCAGTTTTTGAATTTGTATCCCGGATTGGCCATGGCGGTTATCTTCACCGGGTTGCCGCTGAAATAGACCCCCTGCCAGGGATAATCGACAGGGACAATGGTACTGATCTTTATCTGCCCGGCGCCCTGTGGCTGTACATCGAGGGTTACTTCCACCTGGCGGGTCAATCCGAAATGCGTCAGTATATCATCGCGAACATATCCTGTACGAATTTCCAACTGGTTTCGCAAAACATTATGATTGCTGATATAGGCCGACATGGTTGAATTTCCCCATCGGTCAAATTCTGCAGGCATCTCTGCATATTGGAAGGAATATTTTTCCTCCTCCATGGGACCCAGGTTCGAAAACTGGTAATTGGTGTTCATCAGGTCGGCAAAGCGGTTGATGAAAGAGACTTTGTACGTACTATTCTGCATCAGCCTGTTCCAATAACCGGTGTAAGGATAGCCTGTTCCTGTTCCCAGCATATAACCGATCATGTCGTAGGTAGCGGTAGTCCATCCGTTGGGCAGCATGGACCATTCCACATCCTGCACGGCATACTGCCACCTGAAACCTGTGGAACTATTCCTCCACACGCGTATGTTGTTAAAAGGCCAGTCGGTATTTCCTATCCAGGCCTGTGCGATGATGTAATCGGTATAATTATCCAGGTCAAGAATCTTACCCGCCTCTCCCAGAAACCCGGTGCTGGTTGGTGTTAAACTCAGAAAACGACTGTAGTCTTCCCAGAAACCATCCACCGAACCCTCGATTGGTTCCAGCACCTGACCCTTGTAATAGGAGAGTGTAAGCAGATCCAGCGAGTCGATGTTCATGAGATAGTTCTCGGCCAGAAAGTCGGCATTCAGTTTCTCGCGTAATTCATACACCCCGGAATAAGCTCCGTTGATATAGGCTACGATGGCGGAATGGGCTGAATAGTATGTATAAGTATTTTTGGCGATAGCCTTCACCTGCAGGCCATCCTTGTACTGCAGGGTGTTGTACTGGTTGCTCCCGTTGCGCAGGTAAAAGGAAGAGTAGTCGTTGCGGTTGGGCCTGTCGGGGATGAGTGCATATTTGACATCCCCATCGCCAAATGTACCGTTGCCCGGTTCGATGCGGAAGGAATGCTGTGGCTGTGTGCGGCTTCCCCCGGCGCCCCCGTCGAGCTGGATACCTGCTGCCTGTTTGAAGATCAGGTTTTTCCCGGCATCAAAATACTCTACATAACAGGGTTTGTTCCAGTCCTGGTTTACATTGTCGAAGATGCCTGTGGCACCGTACAGATTAGCGTTGTCGGTACTGATGGAAATGACCGGCACCGTATGCGAAACATTAATGAAATAAGTCGATGCGGCAGCAGGGCCTGGCATCTTATCTGCCGTACTGAAACATTTTGCTTTGAATAAGCGGGGTGGAAGTTATTGTAATCGGCTTACCCTGGTAAAGAAATGAAGAAACTGGGTTATTCGAGCCATCAACCGTATACCTGATTACGGAGGTCGGAGATGGGGAAGAAATCGTTACTGTAACGGAGGGTGAATAAAACCTGCCGCAGGCAGAAACTGCGGGGCAGGTCGGAGCCGTTTGTATAAGCTCTGGGAACTGTTGTTGGTCTTGCCGGGTGTTGCGGTTAAAAATATACCTGTTGCAACTGTGTCGTCTTTTATCCTTCCAAAGGAGGTATTCAGCGGAATCCTGATGGCCAGGAATCCATAATCAGGCCTAGGAAGCTTGCAGCGTTTCACCGTCCGGATCGATCTTGAAGTTTGTATGCATGAATTTTCCCGCATTATCCTGGAACCAGGAGGGAAGCGGCTGAAAGAAGACTGTCGGTACGAAGGCCGAAACTCAGAAAAGGGATCAGGTAATATCAGTGGAGCTCAGGCGTATGTTGTGTACCTCGATAGCAAAAATATTCTCTCCCTGTATCCAGTTGTCCCGGATAAGTGACATATCCAGATCAAATCGCACGGGATCCCGACCCTGATACATCAGGGCTTCACATGCTCCAGGTCTGAGAAGCTGTTCCATACTGGCGTACTGATGCCTCGCACGGGCAATCTCAACGCCGTTGAGGTAGGCAATAAAGCCATCGTCGTAGTCGACATGCAACACAGCGCCAGATAAGTGTTGTATCGGGAATAGTAAAATTCCTGCATAAACGGCTAAAGGATGAAGGATCGATGAGGGTGCTGTCGTCGTTATCACCAAAGCCGAAGCCAGCTTTTCCTGTGCCCAGGAAGAGGGATCAAAGGCGGCGGTATACCAGTCTGCGGGCGTCTCAGCGTCAGAACTCCGGTAATCGAAGGTGTTGTCTGGCAGGATGGCTTAATTCCCAGTGATTGACCAGCACGGCTTCTTTGATATCCAGCCCGGAGGCAAAGATCGCCAGCATGCTCGCCCCCTTGCATAATATAATAAGGCAAACCCATTTACGCGGGATAGCCTTGTTATCGCAATCGACCATCCAAGCAGGTTTATAACAGAAGAACCCGTATTGTATATTTCGAACCAGTCGTAGGTTTCGCCTGTCTCCCCATATAGCTGGAATACTGCGGTTGGATGCTTCGTTGATCACTACCTGGGCTCTGGGTTCACTGCAGACCAGCAGGATGAGTAAAGAGAAAAATGTGTATTTCACCTAAAAATATTTTATCGCAAGATAAGCAGAAGTTTGAAATATGGGAAAAGTACCCCACCCTCTTACTCTCCCATCGCCCTGGTCCCCGCACCCTGCAAACTAAAGCAGAGGGGTAATCAAACACGTAAGGCGGTGCGGAAACCCCGTACGGCATAGTATGAGTCTGCCCCGTTATGGTATAGAAAGACCTGGTTGTAACGGCGGTCACAGAAGACGGCTCCACCGAGTTTCCGGATGGCGGGGGGCGTTCTTATCCAGCTGGATGTCTTGGTATCGAAGGCCCCGAGTTCCTGAAGGTAGCGGTATTGTTCCTCCGTAAGCAGTTCCACCCCCATTTGCCCTGCCATATCCATGGCGCTGTTCTCTGGCTTATGTTCCTTGCGGAAATCGAGCGCCTCGCGGTCATAACAAAAACTCCGGCGGCCTTTGGGGGTTTCCGGCGAACAATCAAAAAACAGGTATTCACCGGTCTTTTTGTCCACCCCCACTACATCAGGTTCTCCGCCGGTTTTTTCCATTTCCGACAAAGACCATAGTTTTTCCGGGGAGGCTTCCAGCCTGGTCTGTATCTTCAACCAGTCGAGCCCCTGGTGGCGGTTCTTATTTTTCTCAAAGCGGGTTTTGAGGAGGCTGAGGAGTTCGCCAGCCTCTTTAACGGATATCTCCTTTTTTGTTCCCATGCCTGAACTTGTTTGGTTGTTGATTTATACACCGGCGCGGGAGTATTTCTTTACGCAGTTCCAAAAAAGATAACTCTGCTCCCTAACCGGCAATTGTGATGAGCAAATAAGTAACAAACGGGGAAGAAAATGGTTTAGGGGGGTGGGACCTCACCCTCTGCCGGCTCACAGGCTTGCGCGCTAACTCTCCTGAAGGAGAGGGAAGTTCGGGATTAATGATCAATTGTCCGGGTGGGGGCGATATCCTTTGGAATTCAGTAAGGGAGGGAATTCAAAACAAAGCTACAGCGTGGAATTTTTGCAGGAAAGGAGGAAAGGTGTAACTACAAATTGCACAGGTGAAAAATGGTTAGCCTTCGCACTTATCCTACTATTAACGTATCGATGGTACTCAGAAATGGTGAATTTTGGATTTCAAAAAGGTAAATACCAGCTCCCGGAGGGGTAAACAAGAGTAAAGTGTCCAGGTAACCAATAACTTCTAATATGAGAAGATCAATGAAATATAGTTGCAATCATAACTGCATTCTTCGTTTAATTTCCCATTTGTCGGTTGTTACCTTTCCGTAACCAAAAGCCACAGAAAAATAGAATCTGTAATTCACGGGGGGTGAACCAGAAAGATGATTATAATATTTGTTTCTCAGTGAAAAACTTCCATTATTAAGAGGCATTAAATATCCAGCCCTAAAATTAATTAGTAATAGATTATAATATGACAAGCCAAGTCCAAGGTCAAGATTGGCTCTCGAATGATAAATCTCCTTATAATCCAAAGAGGAGTTAAAATAATTGGTGAAACTCGTTGTATGTGTCAAATAATGCTGGTATAAATAGTCCAGTCCACCAATTTTTAGCCCAAGAGCTGGATAGAATGCAAAGTCATGGCTTTTAATCAAATCATAGCCCATATCCAGTGTAATAGAACTGTACTTGACTTTTAAATAAGAAGTCTGGGTTTCACTTTCCTTCGAGCTGTTTACATAATTGAATCCCATAATCCAACGATCTATAAAAAATTGAAATCCAACTCCAATAGAAGCAATCGGATTAATGCATTCCGGATATCCAAAACCAGACAGGCTATTATTAAGCGTAGATTTCTCAATAACCGGAAATTCAACAGGTACAATGAAGAACGAGCCCAAATAGTTAATCCTAGAGCTATCGGACTGTGCATACATCTTACTGCAAAAGGCTATAAGGATGGCAAATAATAAATTCTTACTTAACATACGGTATTCATGATAAATGATTCTGCGCAATCCAACCGGTGCACCGATCCATAAGGGGATTACTCTGGCACCTGTCAGGTTTTATTGGAAAAGGACTGCTCAAGCGGCAGTTCAATAATAAAACATACTCCATTCTCCAGGTTGCTCACCCGTATTTCCCCCTTGTGTTCCTTGATGTAGGTATAACAGATTGCCAGTCCCAGGCCTTTCCCCTTGCCCGGTTCCTTTGTGGTAAAGAAGGGATCAAAAATCCTGCCCAGGTACCCCGAAGGAATCTCCGGTCCGGTATTGAATATTTCAATAACAGCGGTACTGTTTCCCCTGTATGTTTTTATCACTATTTGCTTCTCCGGCTGCTCCTTAGCACCCAATGCAAAAATGGCATTATTCAGAATATTGATAAAAACCTGGTGCATCTTTTCTACATATACCGGAACCAGGTCCTCCAGTTCGTACTCCTTCGAAATGACAATATCCGCCGGGATGTTGCCCTTCATGAACAACAAGGTATTGTCGATCAGTTGGTTAATATCCTTATTCTCCAGCCGGGACTCTCCCACTCCCGAGAAGCTCATTAAGGTATTCACTATATTGATTGACCGGTCCAAGCCCTCGGTGATAATATTGATCGCCAGGTTACAGTGTTCATTTTGCTCTTCACTTAAGCTATTTTCAAACTCGGGTTTGATATCCCGGATAATATTTATTCCCCCGGAAATGAAATTGAGCGGGTTGTTTATTTCATGAGCCATGCCTGCAGTAAGGGTACCCAGGGAAACCATTTTCTCCGATTGAACCAGATGATTCTGTGCAGTCCGGAGTTCCTCTATCACCATGTTCAGGTGCTCGGTTCGTTCATGCACTGTCTTCTCCAGGTTCAGCTTATGCTCCTGTAACTCCCTTCGCAGTTCCAGCTGCACATAATAAAATGAAATAGCTATGGCGGTGTAAATCATCTCGAAACTGGCTCCCTTGAACAGACTTATATAAGTCTCCAGAAAATTTTTTCCCGGAACTCCGATAATCATGGCATCCGGAACCACCAGGGCCAGCAGGCAGGAAAAGAGATAATAGACCACTACCAGAAACAGACCTGCCAAGGCATTCAGAAAGCCATTGAACTTTTGTTGCTGCAGGGCTTTAAAGAAAAACCACAAAACAAAAAGTGGAATGGCATGCCCAAGAAATGTATAAATGTAGTGGTCGTTGGTGGTAGAGAAACTAATGGAAGAAATGGCACTCATCCCGAAACTGTACAGCGGGTTGGTGAGGTGTATGATCCCTATGAGCAGGGGCAGTTCCCTCAGATCGCTCTGCACTCCCTCAATACCGGGTATCTCGAAATTTATTAAACGAAAAACAACTGAGAGGGTACCAAACAGAAATGTTAATGCTACATCTCTCTGCAGGCGTTTGCTGTGTATGTATTTGGAGAGTGCGAAAGTCATAATTCCAGTCGGGTATTGCTAAATAAAAACTCGCCGGTGAATTTTACGGGATAAATCAGATAAACCCCGGATCATCCTTTTGAACTGTATTTCAATCAGTAAAACAGGGTAAGGATGAATAAAGGTAACACTTTTTACTAATTTATGATATCCCAGGCAATCATGCAAATATAGGTTAATGCTATCGTCCACGCAAATGGGCTGTATTCCCATACATTCAAACACTTTAATTTATTTCGGTTTAAATAATTCTTTACATTGCCACAGTCCCGGCAGTTTAGTGTTACACGATATTAATCGATAAATTTAATGTGGCTTGTGTAATTATATGTATCCCAGAAACCATCCCGGATGGGAACTTTATTGCTATTGAGAATGGTATTCTTTCGGATAGCCGCTTCCGGCTTAATGGACATAAAAGGTTTGGTAATTATTCTATTAATAAATAATTCACGGTACTGGAAATACTGTTCCGGATTATCTGGCTCTGTCAATGCCGTTTTATTGAAAGTTTCAAAATAATTACATAGAGACAGGTAATTTAAATAATACTTACCTAAATAGTTTTTGTATTCAAGGGTCAAATCGAAAAATTTCCCTGAATAGGACGGGAGTTTACAAGTAACTGTGTAAATAAATTTTAGTATGGCGTAGTTTTTCGAATCAATATAGATTCTACCTTCCACCCAATATTGAGTTTTTGCTGTCTCACTGAGCATCCGATACGTCCCGAAACTGATTTCATAAATTTCAGAAGAATCGTTTTTAATTATCGATTCATAGCGGAATGAGTGGTTCGGGACGAAAGAATGATCAAATATATCAACAAATGAGAATGATTTTTTATTGTGGTTACGGATTGGGTCATGAAGTCGAAGGATCGCCAATTCGTTTTTTTCGTTATAGGATGTAAAAGGTATGTATTTTGAGGTATCATTGTAACCGGAATTTAATGCTGAATCTACAACGAATCCGGGATTGTAGCGAATTTGCTCCAACTTAATTTTTGTTTGTTGATAGTCACTCTTATTAAACCCCTGATCCTCAATTAAAACCGCTGCCTCTGTCACGTTCTTATAATCATTTGTGTTTTTTTCCCTGATATAATCGCGATAATAGCCGTGTAATAAATATTCCTTTTTAGGATAGTTTCTTGCAATATTTTTAATTGCCCGTTTGACGACAACTGCCGCAGTGATTCCTTTTATGCCATAAATTTTTACTTCTTTTAATTCCTTCACCTCTTCAACCATTTCGAAGGAATATATACTATCTGTCGTTATTGCAGCAACTTGCAGATACATTTTTTTATACCTCATATATGAAATATGTACCATGTCTGTCCTAAGATAATCAGGTATATAATAGGCAAACTCACCATATTCATTTGTAACAACACCGGTGCCTGAGTTGGGAATATATACAGTGGTGAAAGGTAAAGGAAGATTGGTTATTTTATCAGAAACCCGTCCTTTTAGTTTAATAAAACTTTGCGCAAGTAATTCTTGATGACAAAAAAATAACCAGACTATAATCAGGATGCATTTAGTAAAATGTGAAGCAATCTTTTTGAACATATAGCTATTGTATTTTCAAAAAAGAGATATTTGTTTACCCCAATTTTTTAATGGGCTCTCTCAGTCTTATTCTTCAGGAATGAATGCTATGGCGTCTACTTCAATCAGAAAATCCGGGTGAGCCAATGCTGAAACAAAGAAACCAGTAATAACCGCAGGATTTTTCATACTACCTAAATACTTTTGTGATGCCTGAAATCCCTGTGACAAATCTTGTCCCTGGACAATGTGTATTGTTAATTTTAAAAGATTGTCAAATGTTGCACCACAGGATGCAAGTGCGATTTGTAAATTTTTCATTACCTGTTCTGTCTGCCGTGAAATATCTCCTTTCCCAACAATTTCTCTTTGTGCATTTACGGCGTTTTGTCCTCCAATGTAAATTGTCTTTCCGTTTCCCTGTATTGTCACAATTTGAGAAAATGCCGGATTCTTAAAAAGTCCGTCAGGATTGATGTATTGTACCTGGTTATTCATTTTATTGTTGTTTATTCGTTATATGCCTTCGGTTGCCTTACAATGATTGCTAGTCGATATATGCAAGGAGTTGCACGCCTTCATTCTCACCCCCGCCCTTCTTGTCAGGTAAACAGCAATACCTGAACTTTTCGGTTATGAATACTTTTCCAGTTCAATAACAAATTTACAAAACTTATGTATAAATCACTATCAGGTTTACAAAAAGGCAAAGCCTTCCCATTAGGCCGACTTAAGTCCAAAGGGCTCCATTTTGAGTAGCACGATTATTAATATAACGTAATATGCACTTCATCTATACGTTTACCAGATTCACTTCCTATATCAATAATTGATTCTCTTATTGCATCAATATCTATCGGAATTCCAGGATAATAAAAGAACTCGAATCTATTATTTGATATAATGTCATATTCCGCCCTTTTCATTTCTTTCTCAAATTCCTTGTCTGTTATCCCCATCTTAAACAAAAGCTGGGATATCATTTTTTTTGTATCTTCAGAATTTAATCGAACCTGTTGCCTCATGACGCAATGGTCATTTTCAAAATCAACACTTTCTATAAACAATATACCCTTACCTCTAACTGGATCTCCACCTAAAAGGTTAGGGTAATTCTCCTCATACTCAATTGTGTCTTCTACTGAAAACGAAGCACCAGATGGAAAGTGTAGATATCTAAGTTCAGGGAAAATATAAGTTTCAACTCCCTCTTTTGTACTAAGTAATGAAATAAAAGGCTCAATCCTTACGGTAGTTTCATTCTCATCAAGGCCCAGCGCTGAAAACATATCTGTTAACATCGATCTTGTTTTCGCCCCTATTTCCTTCCAATTTATTATACCAATAAATTCCCCAAGTTCTGATGTTTGATAGAGAACTTCAGTTATTTCATATTTTGACAAATTTAACGCAATATCATCTGGTAGCTTATATGTATATTTAAGGTTAGTCTTGCAACTCCACTTTATAGTATAGGACTTATCTGTCGAATCGACAACTAAGAAATTTGCAATATAACGTGAGGTATCATTTTTAGCCAGAGTATCAGCTTTCCATTGTGTTCGCATTTTGACAATCTCAAAATCAAAGGAATCTCCCTTTGACCAATAGGAAACAAAGGAAATTTGAGAGATATCAGTTTGACAAAATAAAATTTGACTTATAAAAATGATCGCCAAAGAGAGCGTAAATTTCTGCATATTTTGTCTGTTTAGATGGGCTACAACGGTCCGCCGGTATGAAATGTGGCAGGTTTCGTAATGCTAATTTACTCATATTTCACGAATGTTCAAAGCGTGCTGAAAGCCTTGATATCAAGTATTGCTTCCGCCATATTTTATGACCGGTTGTTGGCAAATTCAGTAGTTTATTTTCCAAATGTGTCAATCGGCATATTCATTTTCCACATCATTGCCATACCAATAATTCCCCAATGATTCCTGCAATACAAAAAAGTTTAATTTTTCACGTTGTCTCAAACTTTTCATTCCCATTCCCGGTTTGCGTAAACATTCCTGGATGTTTTACAAGTTTTTCCGCTCCTCCATTAAAGAAAATCCAGTAAACACTTAAAATCCATTCTATTATTATGGCAATAAAGAAAACAATCACAATTGGATTCATTTGACGTGGATTGAAAAATTCAAACATATTTTTGGTCATTCCTGTCAACATTCCAATTCCCATAATAATCCATGGAATATTCCCGTATATGAACCACCCTTTAATTAGACTGTCGTAACCTTCCTGTAATTCAGGATTCTCGGCAATATACTTTTTTGACCTTGATTTCCAAATTAGTCCATTTGCAACTGTTACAACTATAAACATTATCCAAAAATGATTGAAAATTGCTGGCATAATCTATTATTTTAATTCAATTTTTAAAATCCTATTTTCTCCGTCTATTGTGATATATGATAATCGAACTTCTTGTCCATTTTGGGTTAGAGGACCACCATGAGACGCTGTATTATTAAATCCATATTGTAGAATATAGTCTGAGTATTCAAAATGTACTCCGTTAACATCAAAACTTTCAACATCGTGACCGCTATGAGGCATAGGATGGAAATTTTCTATTTTACCTTCAACAACTTGAAATTCCTTTTTTTCAAAAATCTCTCTTGTTTTGTTGCGGTTTGTAATTCCACTCGGAACTGTCAATAATAACATTATCAAAGCAAATCCACTAAAAACAAATCCAAAAACGATTGTAAACATTCTTTTGGGTGAAGTACTTTTGTTGTATTTAATGTTAAACCAAGAAATTCCAATTCCAATTACTACAAATAACAAAGGCATTAGTGTAATCATTTCAAATCCTTTGTCCGTTATTTCAAAAACTGTTTTGTAATCCATATGTTAATTGTTTACTGTTTCTTACTATTGGTGCCAACTACCTTATATCCTCCACTAATTGCTGATACAGGTCTAATTCACCATTTCGAATATAATTCCAAAACAGGATGGTAAACTAGGCTTATTTGGTGATAGCAAACCCAAAATCAGGAAATATCGCTGCTATTTGTAGCTGGTTCATTCATACTATTATCGGACAGGTAGAGACTACTGTCCGATAATAGAATGAAATCAATTGAGAATTCTCAATATTACCTTAATTTCCCGTAATGGTGAATCCTTCCGGAATCTCGAATTTTGCGGCAGGTACGGAGGGATTTTCCTCGAAGCTCTGGGCAGTGAGATCCATCTTCATGGTACCTACCTCGGTGTTTATTTTCAAGGCCACTCCTTTGTATACCAGGAATTCGCCTTTCATCTGCATCTTGGTGTAGTCCATGCTCATCTTGTCGCAGTCATATCCCAGGAAATCCTCAGACCCGATTTTCTTCAGGTTCATCTCCTTCTTCATCTCCTCGCTGAGGTTCTCGAAGTCCATGTTGGGACTGCCTGTCGGATTGATGGCCATCTTCGTACCGGTCTTCTTTTCCATGTCGAGCTG
>JAXLTS010000015.1:0-109742 GCA_046329925.1 Bacteroidales bacterium | reverse complement strand
GGCAGGTCCGTAGGTTTCATCAGTAATCACCGGGATATGCGCACCTTTATCGCCTTTAAAACAATAACCGATCTCGGTGAGCATTACAGGATAGGTATCTGCCACAAAGCCCCAATCTTCTTCCCATTGAGGGACCCAGGGTTTTTCGCGCTTCATGGGATAGGGATGTGAAACATAGGCTACCCCTTCAAATCCAATGGGATCCTTTTTTACCGGGGTCAGATCATATGCCCAGTTAAATCCTGCAACCAGAGGAATCTTACTTTTGTCGATTCCATATATGATACTTATTATTTCCTCGTTGATAGCTTTCCAGTCAGCCCAGGTGGCTTTCCCCAACTGTCCACCGAAATCAGTGGGTTCATTGAATAACTCGTAAAATGGCACTGCATCGCGATTTTTATAACGTCCTGCCACATAGCGCCAGAATTCAAGAGTTTCTTTTTTGGTCGTTCTATAGGACTCAGCCTGGAATTTCTCGTCTTTCAGATTCCCGATGGAGTGCCAGTCGATGATTACATACATGCCCAGTTCCTCGGCCCAGTTGATGCCTTTGTCGACAAGTGCAAAATAGGCTTCATATCCCCTGCTGTTCAGTGCCCGCGGGTGGATTGGAAAACGAACGATGTTAGCGCCCCATTCGCGGGCTTTGGCAAAATATTCACGGGTCCAGTGGCCGCTTCGCTCCAGCTTATCCGGGTCCGAAAGGTTTAGGCCTTTAAATATTACGACCTGCCCCTGTGCATCAACGAACATATTTTTTTCGACATGGAGACGCGGCAGGCTTTCGGAATTACTCCATCCATGCATTATCGGCAAGGAAATAAATATAAGTATTATACATATGATTTTTCTCATTTCTTTATGCTTTAACAATTATACACTTTACAAATTCCTGGTCTACTGCTATTTGAAGAGGATAATTATCATTTCCGGTTATATGATTCAATAGCTTTTTCCAGATAGGGTGGCCGTGAAACAGAAAGGTAGTAAGTGACTGTTAAACACATCACACCACCAATAATTGCAATTGTGCCCGGTGTTGTCTTTTCATTATACCCCAAACCTTTTCCAGTTGAAACATTGGCAAGGGTGAGAATTCCCCCGGTCATTGCACCCAGGCCCCCGACAAAAAGAATATTTTTTATCCAGGTTTTGTTTCTGTATTGCTTCAAATAATCAAGTGCCTCGGTTGAATTTTCCAGTGTGGGGGCAAGCTTCCGGTAGCTGGGTCTTTTGATGTTACCAAGACCGACACTATAGAAACTTCGTGAAATTTTTATCCGTGTATATGAATCTACCCTCATTTTTTTTAAGCTTAATGGGAAATATCGATATTGATCCGTATTAAGAATCAGCAACTCTCTTTTGTGCAAAAAGAGATTTATTTCCCCTTCAGTGGTGCATCTTATAAACTTGTTCGTATGGAACAGATTCTTACTTCTGGTATTAGCAAACAGTCCGTCCCTGTTTTTCACATATTTCACCTGTGATGGCCGGATAGTCTTAAATTCAGGATACATCCTGTTCCCGATGGTTAAATAACTATAATAGGAGGAATATCTTCCATACAGGATTGAATCATTCCGAAGGCAAATAAAACTCTTTTCAATATTTGATTGACCTGCCACAGGGGAAAGAAAAACAAATAAAATCAGAGCTGAAATACACAGGCAATGCTTCATTGAAACAAAATTTTTTGGTCATACCTCCGATTACCGGATTTAAAGATATAAAAACTTTAGGTAAGTGATTCCACCAGTCGTTCTCCTTAAAAAATCTGCAAGCAGTATCATAATTAGATAATTAATGATGGGACCCATCAACTTTTTTTTCTGATCAATTTTCCGTATCTTTTGCCAGGTAAATACCTCACACTATGTGTCAAAAAATATATCTGTTATTGCTACTTCCGTTGCTGGTATCCTGCGGCAAGGAAATTTCCTGGGTTTCAACCACCGAAAAACAAGCCTGGCAAAGCCGCAGTATTAAAGCTTCCGTGTTCAATGTTGATACAGATGCTGAAAATGAACCGGATACTGAAACGGACATGGGTATTGATCCGGATGAACTTAGTGAGAATGACACGGTAACGGTCAAGGCCACCCTCCTCATCATCGATGATCAGACCACCTTCCAGCAGATAGAGGGTTTCGGAGCCTGTTTTAACGAACTTGGCTGGCTTTCCCTTTCCCGCCTGAGTGAAGCGGACAGGCAAGTTGTAATGCAGGAACTCTTTGAACCCGGCATAGGGCTTAACTTCACTGTTTGCCGTATGCCAGTTGGTGCAAATGATTTTTCACGCGACTGGTATTCCTATAACGAAACTGCAGGTGATTTTGAGATGAAGAATTTCTCCCTCAAAAATGATGAAACAACACTCATCCCCTTTATCAAAGCAGCATTGAAATACAATCCTGATCTCAAACTTTGGGCCTCTCCCTGGAGTCCGCCTGCCTGGATGAAATGGAACAAGCATTATGCCTGTGCTGTTCCATGGCCCGGGCTGGATAAAAAGTTCAGCAATTATCTCCCTGCAGATAAACAAGGTAAGGAAGGAACCAATATGTTCATTCAGGAAGATGCCTATTTTGCTGCCTATGCCGAATATTTTGCGCGATTCATCGAGGCTTACCGCGCACAGAACATCAACATTTCAATCGTTATGCCCCAGAATGAATTTAACTCCTGTCAGATTTTCCCGAGCTGCACCTGGACTGCTGCAGGGCTGGCTGAATTCATAGGGAAATACCTGGGTCCGCGCATGAAGGAAAAAAATGTGGAATTGATGTTCGGGACCATGGAACGAGCCAACACCGCCCTGGCTGATACCGTTCTCACGGATTCACTGGCTTCGCAGTTCTTAAAGGGTGTAGGGTTTCAGTGGGCCGGAAAGGGTGCCATTGAAGAGATCCATTTCAGGTACCCCCATTTGAAAATGTGGCAGACCGAACAGGAATGCGGTGACGGGAAAAATGACTGGGCCTATTGCACTTATGCCTGGAGCCTGATGAAACATTACCTTTCAAACGGGGCCGGGACTTACCTTTACTGGAATATCAGCCTGGACGAGGGTGGATTCAGCCGCTGGGGCTGGCAGCAGAACTCCCTGTTTACGGTGGATACTACAAAAAACACTGTAAAGTTTAATCATGAACTTTACCTGATGAAACACTTCAGTCATTTTGTACAACCCGGGGCAACCCGGATCGCTACCAGCGGTTATGACAATGCGCTTGCCTTTCGTAATCCGGACGGGTCAACCATTCTGGTTGTATATAATGATGCTGCTGAAGCAAAGAAAATCACTATTCAACTGGGAAAACAGGTGATCAAACCGGTACTGGAGGCACAGTCATTCAATACCTTCCGGTTTTGAAAATTACCGGCCTTCTCCTTTCCTGATAATTTTTCTTGGCAGGAGGATGAGTTCTTTCCACCCTTCATTGGGATTTTCAATGCGTTTACGTCCCGCCATCATCTCTTTGATCTTATTTCTGAAAGCCCAGCAGGTCTCCTTTCGGAGGTCAATAAGACGCGACAATTCTTCAATTGTGAGATCGCGGCCTGAGCTAACCAGGTAGAGAATATAGAATGCCTTTACAATAGGAAATTTTATTCTGAAGAAGATCGTATTCGCGGTAACCGGTTCACGATACCCACATTTTTTACAACGGCGGAAGGAAGATCCCTCTTCCAGTAAATAAAATTCTTTTGCCTGGCAGTGTGCACATTCAAACGGTACTGTCTGTTTCAGCTCCCTTATCAATTGATAACAGGAGTTGTCATCCGGGTATATCTCCCGGAATTCATCATATGAAACCCGTTTTTCCATCACTCGGGCACGGGAAAGGTCTTTCACATTCTGACTCAGGTCCTCATTTCGTTTCTTCAATAAAAGATTCATTCGCTTTATTTCGCCTGCCTGGCGTTCTATCTCATCATTCTGGAATTCAAGATGTACATTCTGATTCAGTATCTCGAGGTTGGCTTTTTCCAATCTGCCCGCCTGCATCTGGAGTTCTTCCTTTTGTTGTAGCACCTGGCGGGTTCGTCTTTCAACCTGTGATTCAAGAACCAGCTTCTGTTTCTTAATCTGGTTAACCCTGATACTATGCGCAAGCAGCACAGAACCCACTGCAACAAGTACTGCCATTACTCGAACCCAGCCTTGCTTCCAGGGTGGTTGTGAAATGATTATATTGAGTGATTTTCCTTCCATATTCCAATACCCGTCACTATTGGAGGCTATAACCCTGAACCGGTATCGTCCAGGAGGAACATTGGTATAGGAAGCTGAACGTGCGGTACCGCTTTCGATCCAACTCTTGTCATAGTTTTCGAGCATATACCGATACCTGCACTTGGTGGATGCAGAATAGTTAAGTGCAACAAACTCAAAGGTAAAGGTTGCCTGGTTATATTTCAGGTTTAGTTTATCAATTTCCCAGATACTTTCCTGAAGGGGAGACCCTTTGGCACCGATAAGTACCGGCTTATTATATAATTTGAAACCTGTAAATTCAATAGCCGGGAGTATGGTATCCTCGATGATGCTATCCGGATTGAACCAGGTAAGGCCATGAATCCCCCCATACATCAGGATGCCATCACGTGTTCGTAAACAGGCTCGTTCGTTAAACTGGTTTCCCTGCAGACCATCAGAATGGTCATAGTTTTTGCAACTTCCTTTTTCCGGATTGAAACAGGTAAGTCCCATATAACTGCTTACCCACAGGTTCCCCTTTTTATCTTCCAGTATTCCACAAATCACATTATTAGGAAAGCCATCTTCCTCGTTGAAAAGTTCAAAGCTTCCTGATTCCTCATTCCACCGGTTGATTCCTGCATAGGTGCCAATCCATATTCTGTTTCGGCTGTCCTCGAAAAGGCAGGTGATGCTGTTACTGCTGATGGTTGTGGAATCGTCTACCCGGTGCATGAAACGAATGAAACTGTTGCTTTTCTCGTCATACAGATTGAGTCCTTCCCAGGTTCCAACCCACAGCCTGCCTTTGTGATCTTCAAGAATGGATGTCACATAATTATTGGAAATACTTTGTGGGATATTTTCATTATGCAGAAAGAATATTTCATTCGTGGTGTTTGGTTCAAAAAGGTTAAGACCACCGCCGTTAGTCCCCACCCACAACCTTGCTTTCCCGTCCTCGAATATATTGAAAATCCAACTGGAACTCATTCTTCCATTCCCTGCAAGGTCAGCGGAATAATGTTTGAAAAAATTTTGCCCCGGAACATACTGATCAATTCCATTGCTTGAAAATCCAATCCAGACATTTCCCCTCCGGTCCTCCCTGAGAGCACTTACCACGTGGTGGCTAAGCGAACTCCTTTCCCCGGTTCCAAAAGGGATTCGGGTAACCTGTTTCATTCCCTCACTGATTGTATTCACCCCCCCCTCATCAATCCCAGCCCAGATGGTTCCCTGTCGATCCTCGATAAGGGAGAGAACAGAATTCCGGCTAAGGCTGTTCTCATCAGATGGTTTGTGCGTAAGAACGAAAAAGGGCTTTCTTTTCAGCTCATGAAAATTAACTCCTCCTCCGGTAGTTCCCACCCAAAGGTTTTTCTTCTGATCCTTAAAGATGCATAAGATGGCATTCTTGCTAAGGCTGGTGGGATCATCATCCTGATGACGGAAGTGACGGAAAAGCATGGTTCGTGTATCAAGGAGACTCAGGCCACCGCCCTGGGTTCCCACCCATATTTCATGGTCCGACTCAGGCAGGATACAGGTGACTACGAAATGAGCCAGTGCATCCTTCCGGAATACTTCAAATTTTGCCGGAAGGGCTATAAATTCACCCGTTTCAGGATTGAAACGAAGTAAACCGGTATTTCTTGTTCCAATCCAGATAAAGCCGTCCGGTGCAGGAAATAATTGATTCAGGTTGTTATCAGGAATGCTGGTTGCCGTAAAACCCGTATGAGAATAGTGGAAAAAAATTCCGGTAAGAGGATCGAACCGGTCAAGACCTGCATCCGGGGTAGCAATCCATAGTCGTTTTTCCTTGTCTTCACAAAGTGAATTAATCATATTTGAGCACAACGATCCGGGTTGATCCGGATCATGCAGATAGCGCTTAAGAACCTTACGCCGTTCCGGGTCAAAGAGAAGCAGCCCGTCATTGGTGCCGATCCAGAAATTTCCACCGGAATCTTCCAGAAAGGTTCGGATAACATTTTTTTCCAGACCCAGGTCAACGGATAAAAAAGCATCCTTCTCAGGGAGAAACAGATGGAGACCTCCTCCCAGGGTGCCAACCCACAGGCGCCTTGCCTTGTCCAGATAAAGTGAAAAAATCGCATTATTCTTCAAACTTGTACTGTCACCAGGTTTGTTACGGTATACCTGAAAAGAATAACCGTCATACCTGTTAAGTCCATCGAAAGTCCCGACCCAGATAAATCCACGCTGGTCCTGGCAGACTGCGGTTATGGAATTCTGAGAGAGCCCTTCACTTACCGATAAGGATCTGAATTGCATATCGACCTGCGAATTTCCCGAAAGATTCACCAGGAAAACAAGGCAGAATATAATCAATAGCCGGGCAGGCACCTTCATAAGCATATTTGTGGATTGCTAATTTAATTAAAGGAATTTAGAACACAAGGGATTCGTGTTTATCACTTGTGAAACCGTAAACACATTGCCATTACCTGCAAATCGCAATCCCTTCCAAAGCCTGGTAAAATATGGCTCAATGGGTTACCATCCAATTTATGGCACCCGGCTGATTCATAAGGATTATTTTCTATTGTGCGGGAGATTAACCTCTACCTCATTCATACTTCGTGCCCCGGTAAGCGGGATAAATGAGTCTAGTATCAGTTCCCCGTTTAGTCTTATACTTTGTACTGGATCTTCTGTTCGCAGCATCCTGATATTGAATACTTGCCCGCGGAAGGTCCTGGTTACTTTTATTTCATTCCATTCCGTTGGGATTCGGGGTTCAATTTTCAACCCATCGTACCATGGCTGTATACCAATCATTTCCTTCCAAAGCACATTGTAATACCAGGCCACCGAACCCGTAATCCAGGTGAACTCCATCTGGTATTTGTTATTGCGATGATCGGGGCCATAATATCCATTTGCAAAAATATAGGGCGGCATCTTTTGCTTTGGATCATCTTTCATCCCGGATGGATATCCCGGTGCGAACAACCTGAAAGCCTCATAGGCTTCATCCACATGACCGGCCCTTAGAAGGCCAAGGATCATCCATACATTCACATGAGAATATATAGTGCCATTCTCACAGATACCGGGTTGCAAACAACTTATGCGACCAATGGATGGATCAAATTCAAAAAAAGTCGGGGCAAGGAGTTTATATCCCATGCCGGTTCGCAACATTTGCCTGCAGGACTCCAGCAATTTCGTCTCCCGATCCTTTCCTGCGATTCCTGCTATCAAAGCCCAGCTCTGGGTATTGAGAAATATTTTACCCTCATTGTTCTGATGTGAACCTATTGGATCACCCTGATCATCAAAACAACGCAAATACCAGTTGCCATCCCAGGCATGAGTATTTACCGCATCACTTATTTCTTTATATCTTCTCAGGTATTCTTCCTTTTTGTCCGGTTTGCTTAACTGGTCATACAACCCAGCCATCTGTTTCAGGGCCTCTGCATATGCCATACTCAGCCAAACACTCTCGCCTCGCCCCTCCTTACCTACACCGGTAAGCGAATCGTTCCAATCACCGTATTTAATGAGACAGAGCTGATGCTTTCCCTTGTTTATTTCAAGAAATTTGAGGGCAGCCGTAATGTGATCCTCCACAGATCCTTTACCCTTGTCAAAATAAGGAAATTTCTCTTCCAGGAAACTGAAGTTGGATGTTTCCCTGAGGTAGGAAATCAGCGTAAACACCAACCATAAGGCGCTGTCGGAATAGGGCTTTTCATCAACAGGATTCCAGCCCCGGAGGGCCATCCCGTTATTGTATTGGTATGTTAAGGCCTCAGCAAGTATCTCTCTGGTGCGATCAGGGTCGAAGGAGGAGACTCCATATCCATGCTGAACAATATCACGGTAACCCATCCATCCCCACCTGCACCATTTGGCCCCATAGCTGGTCTGATGCCGTATCCAGTTGTTCAGCATCCTGTTAAAATGTTCGTCGGGGGTTTGAACGACATTGCCCGTTCTTCGTTCCTGCTGAAATCTCAACAGGGAATTGAACCAACTTTCGGTTGATGCCAGGTATTTCTTCTTCAGTTTCTCAACCTTCGACTCCTCATCAGTAACACCAAGAATCATCTGTATGCTGATCGCTTCGTCTGCATCAAGCGAGACATCAAACTGAACGGCCGCAATGCTCGAATCAGAGGAGCCCGGAGTATTGCTGCATTTCCCTTTTATTACTGCCTCCGGCTCATTTAACTGATTATAGGTTCCAACAAAAAAATCCCTGCTGCCATCCCATCCGCTTATCACCCGATTACTGGTAAGAAACACTGTCTGATAATCATGGGGTGAGATATGCGGTTTCTTTTTTACAAACATCGTATTTTGCTTCTCATCAAACCAGGCAGAGCGGAATAACATATCACCATAGCTGTTAAATCCCCACTTATACGAGATCTGTACCTGATTATATACAAAAACAGAGAATGATCTCTTCACTTTTGATTTGTTATTAAGATGCAACGTCCACAGCTCTACCGGATCATCTCCTGGCGGAACAAATATTCTGAATGCAGAAAAAAGATTATTCGTTACAGACTCGACGACAGAATATCCCAATCCATGAGTACACCTGTAACTTTCAAACCTGTGTTTCACAGGTTCCCAGTTTACATTCCAGAATTCTCCGGTATCATTATCCCGGATAAAGATAAGCCTGCTCATGAGGCCATCCCTGCCAAACACATCAAAATCACAAATACGACCTATCCCGGTAAGCAATTGAACTGCCTCATGCTTCCCAACCTGGTAATCGATGAAACCGACTCCTGTTTGATGCACTGAGGAAAACAGGGCATCATTCCAAAGAAAATTATCAAATGCCCTGGGAGTGGCTGGATCGGTAATGATAAATTCTGTTCCGTCGTGATTGAAAAATCCGTATTTGTACATAACAGAATAATTTTAAGAATTGACTGAAGCAGCCATCGAATTTTTCCTGTGAAGGTGAATGGCAACAGGGATTGATAATGCCTGAACAAGTGCAATGATAACCAGCACATACCTCAGTGCGGCCTCCGGGGTAAAGTACCTTGAAGTAACCAGAAATAAAAGACATCCGGTAATTCGTCCTGCAAATAAACCGGCCTCATGATTGAAAATATAGGCAAACTTGTTTTTATTTTCGATTGCCGCAACCCGGTCAATCACTCCCAACTGAATAGGAAAATAGGCTGCATCGAGCAAAGGCCTGGAAAGAGAATTGCACAGTTGATAAAAAACAACACCGAGCGCGCTAAAGAAGAAGGCATTCACAGACCCTCCCAGCAGGAAAATAAGCAGCCCGGCAGAAAAAACGAGTATCCTGTGTCTGGGTTTTGAGAACCTGCCTACCAGGTAAAGTACGCCCGCTGTAAGCAGTGACCCGGCCGCCACCAGTCCTCCAAGCGATCCCTCACCACCTACAAAGGTCAGGATAAGCAGGATGGGGAAAAAGAATATGGCTGCCTGGGCAATCCCTTTGCAGGAGCCCATTACCAGCATCCAATACCAGTCGCGGTGAAATTTGAGATACAGGAAACGAATCCTTGGGGGATTGATAAGATTCCCTTTATGTACCACTATACTTGCGACAATGGTGAGCAAAAACACAGCAACAGTAAGGCCTATATATGCAGCCCTGGTAGAGTACCAGCTGTATTTTTCACCAGCCGAAATGAGAAATCCGGCAACCGCGGGCATTACAATAAATGTTACTGTATAGAATACGGTTTCAAGACTGAAATAGTAGTTTCTGTTCCCCTCATTGGTGGAGGATAGTGACAGAAAATCACGATTTGCCCAGAAAAAGCCATAGGAGGAACCCATGATAAAACCAACCAGGCCTATTCCGGTCACATCGAGTTGCGGCAGGATCATCATTACAGTCATGGCTACTCCGCTCATGAGCATACCCAGTGAATAAAGGCGTGCAATGGGAATCCTACGGAGCAGAAAACCATTCACCAGAAAAGTAAAAGGGATCCCCGTGTACACCATTAACTGGTATATTACCACGTAGGAATTATTATTTGATTCGCGAAGGATATAGGCTCCCACAAACAATTCAAGCACCGGCAATACCAGAGCGTATATGAGATTTGTGATAAGGAGAATCCTTACATTCCTTGGCTGGCCATTGAAGAAAGCCGCTTCTTTTTTAAATACAGACCCGATCATTGATCCTGATTTATATTATTACATCCATTTACTTATTTACGTCCATGGGATTCATCATGTACCTTTTTGTTCCCAAATGATCACATTATCGTTCAACAATAATCATCACGGGAGTTTCGCTTACATCAATCCTCACCATGTTATGAATATTCTGCAGGAGGGTTATTTTCCCTTCAGGGAGATCATCAGCCAGTTGAACCATGCGGGCAATGCAATTTGTACCCGGGATAGAAAACATATAGTTCTTCACTGTTGTTCCGTCACTTGTAGGGCACCACAGCACATAAACCTCCCGACTTTGATCTTTGTTTGAGAAGTTGTATATCCAGGTATCGGGTTGTTCCGACGGCACTTCCCGAATGAATGTCGTTCCACGGAGGGTATTTAAAAATGCTGTAAGGTAAAACCAGCTTTTCTTCGGCTTCCCGTCGACTGCAACCAGACCGCATGACTTGAACAATCCTTCACCCGGTTCATCACGCAGCATAAACATACTCATGCGATCAATGCCGGCTGCAGCTCCTGCCAGGTATGACCGTACCAGCCAGTCTGCCTGCAGATCTTCAGCTGTATATTTAACTGGAAACAGTTTATGCCCGGCTGCAGACTGAGCTGTGCCTGGTAAAGCGTCCCATCCAAATTCGGTGATCCATACCTGACAATCAGGCAGGTTCCTGTTACGCCATTCCACAAGCCGTTGCATACGCCCCTTGAAATCATCTGCCTCCGGGCTCACACCCTTGCTTCCACCAATAAATCCCTGGCCTCCCGAAGTGTTGCAATAATGATGAAAGCTGATTACATCTGCCGGGAATGATCCTTTCCTGTAATTATCGCACCAAAACTTAATTGCTTTGATATAGCTGGTATCGAGGGTGCCAAGTCCTGCAAGGATAACAAGCATGGAGGTATCTGCAGTTTTTATTCCCATCCCTTGTCCCATGGCTCCCATGTGTCCGTCAAACGTAGCACTGGCCATCGCTGCCAACTGGTACGGAGTAAAATGATCTCCCTCCTTCCCCCACCAGCGATCCGGTTCGTTCCAAACTTCTATTCCTGAAACCCAGCCTGCACCGCAAGTCTCCGGCTCATCCCGGACATTCCGGGCAAGTAGCCGATGAGTTGTCGAATTCCCATATCTTAACGCAAGTTGAAAAACATAATCCGAAATAAGACGGTATGATTCCGGCTTTCCCGGATCCTCTCCAAAATCAGGACGGGATTCACCATACTGACTTTCCTGTACATGGCGGTGTACATCAACAATTACTTTCCCGGCATTCTTCCGGTAAAACGAATCAAAATCAATAGGACCGGGATGCCAGCTTATCGGTTCTGACTCATTTATCACTCCATTTATCTTCCAATGATGATATTCCCTGATAAAGTCAAATTGATCGAGTAATCGCTGATCTTCCCATGCAAAACTATTCACTCCGGCAAAGCATTCCACCGGAAGCCTGGGTCCATCGGGAAATTTTTTCGAAAAATCCACATGGTTTGCCGACGTATCAGAATCCACAACATCTTGCTTGTTCAATATGGTTTCACCCGATTTTTTTCTCTTATGCAAAGGATAACCTTCAAATAATACTTCGCCCAAATTTAAATCACAACGATAGGGACCCTGATTATGCCAACTATAATCTGCTGTTGAAATTTTCTTAAGTTGAAAAAAGCGGGTACGTACATTGAGATGTACGAAATGCCAGGCAGAATCATTCACCATCTGGAGACTCCGATGCATCTTCCACTCAAAGGGGATTCCGGTATTCAACTCCAATTGTCCTGATTTTCGTTCATACTCCGTTCCATTATACGCTGTTACCGGACCATCGAAGTACCAGACTCCAGTAAGCATATATTCTTCTTCAAGATCAATAACTACTCCTGCAGGCCAGAAGTCAACCTGTCCGGGGGTTTTCCAAGATGAAACCGGAGTTAATGCAGTGTCGGGTTCATCAAAAAGTGCCATGGCATTCCCATATCCGCTTTCATTGATCAGATTACCAGGCTTTATTTTTATCAACTCTCCTTCGTGGCTGTTGCAATGAACAAGGGATAACAGGCTGAATAAAATCGGTATCCATACCAGGTAATTCAGAGGCAGGCTATATCGATATATAACATGATATCGGGATGTCTCCGGGAGCCATTTTTGTGAAAAACCAGTTGTGCTCATCGGGCTATGGGATATTAATTTTCTGAATTCCCTCATGCAGTTCAATGGTTTTCCCGTTCCAGCGGAATTCACCACTCGTCCCGGGTGGCAAAGTAACCGTTCCTTTAACTGTATGTTTCTCCCCGAAAGAAAGTTCCATCCCGATTTTGCCTTTGGGATGCGGCATTGAAACACCCAGCACTGGCAATGAACCAGGAGCCGGCTCAATTATTACAGAGCTGAAACCTTTTGAACCTGGTCGTATTCCAGCCACCAGTGAGAGTAAGTGGTAGAGAGGACTGGCACTCCAGGCATGGCAATCGGAACGATCCTCATAATCATCCTCCCGGAATGTAGTTAATCCCAACCGCAGCATTTCCTTCCATGGACCCAGCATATCCAGATACTTACCTGCATTTTCTGTTCCTCTCAGCGCCTCAAAGAGGTAGAATTTGAAATACACTGTTGTCTGAATCAGATCCTGGTCTGTAAGAATCCTGTTTAGAATCGCCTCTTTTTCTTTTCCATCTGCGAGGCCCGTAAGCACGGCAAAGATATTGGTGTGCTGACTGAATACCTTTGTTCCCGGAGTATCTGAGAATAGTAGCCTGTCATAATCATAACATCTGTTTCTCACAACCTCTTTGATGCGGTTAGCAAGAAGTGAATAATGACTGGCTTTATCAACATGCCCGAATGCCAGAAACAATTCTGAAGCCCGTTGAAGGGCATATACATAATTTAAGGCCAGCAGGGTTGAGTGGCCGGTATCCACAGCAACCGGGGCTCCAACCTGAAACCCGGGAGTCCAGTCGGTAAAATTAAACCAGTCGGAGGGGCCGGGTAGTCCTGTGCTGTCAATTCTGCGTTCAAACCAGTCAAGTACCGCTTCGATCCCTGGCAAAACGGTTTCCACGAATGCATCATCTGATCGATGCATCCAGAAATCATGAATCATATCCACCCAGTACAGTGAAAAAGGAGGGGTAACCTGAGGAATGGAACTGGGAGCTCTTCCAAGGGTAAGACCTTCAGGTATCCGAGACTCATCTGCCTGCCTGATTGCATTCTTCATCAGCCGGTCATCGCCCGTCAGATACAATGATATTAACGATTGGATACGGGTATCTCCGAGGTACTGCAATTGCTCATAATAGGGACAATCCATATACGTTTCCAACGCACATAACCTGGCGGTTCTCCAGCCTGTGTTCCATAAAGACTGAATAAATATATCCTCCGTATTAAATGTTGCTTCCCTCACAAATGGGTATGCTGTAAAAACCGAAAACAGATTATCGATGCACAATGCTTCATCTGCTGTTGTTATTTCAAGTTGCAGGTACCGCCAGGTACGTAGCCAGAGTGGACTGAACATTCTCGCCTCCGATCCATCCGGATAAATGAGATCATAATACCCTACTATTTGTTTGCCATCAATCCTGTTACGGTCTCCTTTTCTGAACAATGAATCATACAAAGATTCTGCATAGGTAATTTTCAGAGAAGATCCTTTTCCTCCCGAAAAATACAATTGTGGATATCCTGCAGTAAGAAACTGCTGATCCAATAAAATTGTCCACTTAGTACGGGCAGGGATATGCCACTTTTGCCGTCCGTCCGGAACTTGCTGCGGCACCTGAAGGCCTTCAAAACGTGCGATCTTTTCAATTCTCAGCGATCTTTGCTCCATCATCGGAATAGTGCGTGGTACAAGGTGCCAGGGGATCCCGTGCATATATCCCCTGCCTGCCGCAACAGAGACAGGTTCTGCAAGAATCCATTCCGAATCGTCAAAACCTGCATTCTGCCATCCCCATGGGTAATTCGCAGCATCAAACCGATCAGTCGGGCCTGCCACATAAAAACCCCGAACCGTTTCCTTTTCTACACGAATAGGGCTGTAGGCCCTGTTCTGCGTTACTTTCCAAGCTTTTCCCGTCCTGATGGAATCACCCAAAGCTCCTTCCCCATCCAGAAGGAAAGCTGTCTGCCGGGAGAACTGGGCCACCGGCCTGTATTTACCCAGATTAAAAACCTCGGCAGCCAGAATATTCATTCCCTTTACCAGGTATGGAGCAAGATCCAGCTCCTCATACCTCCAGTTCATAAAATCCCCGCGCGCAGGTCCTGATAGTACCTCACGTCCGTTAATCCAAAGTCTGTACCGGTTGTCCGCCGAGACCCATATCCTGGATGAAGCAGGCAGTACATCTAAATGGACTGTTTTCCTGAACAGAAATACTCCGTAATCAAAAACAGGAGCTGTCGGATGTGATATCCACCAGGCATTCCATGCATGCCTCTCATGGTCCCAGTCTGTATTAACAGTTATTGACTTCTCCTGAGCCAGTATGAAATCCTGCGGGATAACAAGAAGCAGAAGACTCAATATAAAAGAAAACCGGTTTCTATTTTGCTTCATAAGTGAGATAATCAAAATAGGCCCAGCGATTTTCATACACGAGGTCATAAACTGCCAGACCGACCATGGCGCCAGTAAAACCATACCTGTTGTTCTCATCCGAAAGCTGCCGGAGATCGTACTTCGGACCTATGCGCTTCCATTCTCCTTTCTTTTCAGCATAGGAGAAGAATAAAGAATCGTACCTGAAGTCAACCCTGAGAAAAATTGGTACGCTTTCCGGCACCCTTATTTTTTCCGGTTCCTCCTTGTTTATTGCAGCACCCTGCTGAATAGTAATACCAATACATTTACCAAGTACCTCATCCGTAGTGACCTTAAGAAACAGAAAGTCGCGGGTGTCATAAAAGCACATCAGGCCAGCCATATGCCTGTAGCCGGATGGTTCAAATTCTACAGATGTTTCTGCATAGCCAACCAAAGATGTGACTCGTTGCATAAGCATGCTTTGATCATCGAGATTATTAAAAGGTTTCCTTCCACGGATGGCCAATTTCCCAGGTTGTTTTTTCAGGCTGATCCAATCGGGGTGAAATCCTTCCCGCAGTGATTGATATTTCACCATCAGTTCATTTCCTTCAAATGAATCGGTATACGGCTCTGCGGGGAAAGTATATGCCTGCAGCCCTGGACTGGCTACCTTTAGCAATGGGGTATTACCACCGGTGGCCAGTTTCAGCCAACCGTCTTCAGTCCAAACAACAGGATGCAGGAAGGATTCACGTCCAAGTACGCTTTTTCGTCCCGGCATCACCGGACGCGAACCCAGGTAGGCGATATACCAGCGGTCGTTCTGGGTATGCACCAGTGAAGCATGCCCTGCTCTCTGAACAGGTAATAATGAGTCGCCCTTTGAGGTGATAAGAGGTGTTCCCGGATCAGGAATATAGGGTCCCCGCACATCTTTCGCCCTGGCAACCGTTTCCTGGTGAGCCCAATCCGTCCCTCCCTCCGCAGTAAAAAGGTAATAGTATCCTTCCCGTTTATAAATACGCGGACCCTCCGTACCAAAACAAGTACCTTTAAAAATATTTACAGCCTCCCCAAGCAGTTTTGAATGCTCAAGATCAATTTCCTGCAGAAGTATTCCCCCGGTAGTTGTCTCCTGGTAAAAATCCAGTTGCATGTTGAGGAGGTAACAGTGCCCGTCGTCATCCATAAAAAGTGCAGGATCGAAACCTGTGCAGTTGAGGAACACCGGATCAGACCATGGGCCGGTTATCGAAGAAGATGAGATTATATAATTTGCTGAGGATAAAAAAGGGAATTGCCCTGAAACAATTGTGTACAACACATAAAATTTATCATTGAAATAATGAATGGATGGTGCAAAAATACCGGATGAATTTCCAATTCCCCGAAGATTCAACCGGTTCTCATCATTGATCACATGCCCCAGTTGTTGCCAATGAACAAGGTCTCTGCTGTGATAGATAGGAATAGCCGGAAACCACTCAAAAGTGGAAGTAACGATATAATAATCATCCTTTACTCTCAGGATGCAAGGATCCGGGTTAAATCCGGGAAGAACAGGATTAATAATAGAATCATGTATTGAAGTATCTGAAACTGCAGTATCCCCAAAATATCCAATTTGTGGCCTACCCTTGCATGAATTAATACCTATGCATAGAACAAACATGCATAAAAACCAGTACAGCAATCTGCGATGATTTATCAGATAGTTTTTATTCGTGAATATTAACAGATTCAAATCAAACAAACACCTGCCGGATATTGGTACTTTCACCATAGCGCTTTGTTTCACCTTTCCAATAATTCCTATTTATAGATTCAGGAAGTAAAAAATTCAATACCCCGGATTCTGTATGAGCACTCCCTTGTTCGCATCAATTTGCTGCTGCGGTATAGGGGCATAAAGCCTGTTTGTGTCAACAGCAGCAATCAATGTCATTACGGAGGCATAATTATCCTCCATTCTGCTCCAGCGCAACAAATCGATATAACGCACTCCCTCAAACATCAACTCACGTTTTTTTTCATCTTTCACAGCCTGGAGATTCACCTCGGCCAGGGTAAGAACAGGTATTCCGGTACACCCTCCTCCTGCACCCGGATAACGGGTATCAGGTTCCCTGGGGGTAAACGTCGGGTCAGCTGCCCGATTTCTGAGCTCATTCAAAATTTCGAGTACCTCCTGTTGTGTGCCCAGTGTATATCCGGATTGCACAATGGCTTCGGCTTTCATAAGTGTAATCTCTGCCAACCTGACAATCGGGAAATTTTTATCACGCGATTCATCAGTGACACCTTGCAGGATGGTCCCTGAGGGAACATGAAAATGTTTCACCGCACGTCCTCCGTAGTTTGCATTTCCGGAGGCTCTGCCGATGGCCCGTACACTGTATTCAAGCCGCACATCACGGTAAGGTTTCTCGAACATAGCCGTCATTCCGGCTTCCACCATAAAGGGTGGCAGAGGTGCTGTCGGATCTGCATCGCAATACCAGCGGTACACACCCATGAAGTCGTACTTATCCCTACTCTGTCCCTGGCTCTGCCAGATCACCTCTTCATTATCATTTTCTTCTGCAAAAATATCTGTCCATTTGGGCGTGATCGTACAGTGACCTGAGCCAATAATATCATTACACTCACGAACTGCATCAGCCCATTGCTCCCGCCAAAGATAAATACGGGCCTTGAATGCCTTGGCTGCCCATTTGCTGGCCCGCCCCCGCACATCATGATCGCTCATCCCGCTAAGTTTGTCCGGTAAGAGAGAAATGGCATTGTCGAAATCGGATATTGCCTGGTTCAGTACTTCATTCTGTGGACTCTTAGCCATGAAATTCTCATTGGGGTCGGAACTGGTTGTAACCTCCAGCTGTAATGGTACATCTCTGAACACCATGGCAAGCATATAATATGCATATCCCCTCAGAAAATAAGCTTCACCCAGTAACTCATTCTTTCTTCCCGGGGCAAAACTTGTTTCGGGAATTTCTGGTACCTTTTGTAATAAAAGATTCAGATTACAAATGCCAGTATAAGGCATCACATAGGTTCCAAGCATTCCGTAGAGGCTGGTGGTTGCAAGATCCCGATGGTCCCCTGATCCGATTCCTGAATTGGCATGATTGGCTGCAGTCATTTCATCTGCAGAAACTGTAAACCAGAAAATATTCTGCATCATGTGTTTGGAAATTATCCTGCTGTAAGCCCCTGTAAGCCCTATTTCTGCTTCAACAGGGTTGGTGTAATAATTTTCAAGATCAAGCCTGTCGGTTGGAACCCGATTGAGAAAATCTTCGGAACATGCATTCAAAATAAGGATTCCGGTCAATATATATATGAGTTTTTTCATATCAGTCTTCATTTAATAGTTATTTCAGAATGAAACAGAGATACCAAACAAAATGCTCCTCGACTGTGGGTAAGCGCCACCATCAATTCCCTGTGAAAGGTTGGCACTTATCCCCTCGCCAGTAATACTGCTTACCTCAGGATCAAATCCGGAGTACCTGGTAAACGTGAACAGGTTGTTTCCAGTAAAATATACCCTTGCTGCCTGGATCTTTGCTTTTTCGAGAATCCGTGCTGGTATGGTATAACCTAATGTAACTGACTTAACCCGGAGGTAGGATCCGTCCTCGATAAATCCATTATTTCCTTCACGCTGGTCGATATTAGCACCGGAGTAGTTGGTGGTTGGGTATTTTGTATGCACATTCCTTTTCCAAAGGACATTTCCATCCTTATCGAGTACATCCGCATCAAGCCAGCGCTTATTGAATGCCTCCTGCGTGCAGTTGAGACCAACGGTAAGCCCGGCTGCAACCTGCAGATCTTCCAGCGCCTGACGCGTGGCGTTGTAGATTTCATTTCCATATACGAACTGGGTAAAAATGCTCAGGTCGAATCCTTTCCAGGAAAAGTTATTTGTGATTCCACCATACCATTTTGGTAATGGAGATCCTGTGATGGTGCGATCCTGGGGCCCTCCTCCATAAGAAATTTTACCATCCTTGTTCAGGTCGGCCAGCTTTACGTAGCCGGTAGCTGAATCGACATATTCTTCCCGCACATAGGAATAAAATCCAAGTGATTGCCCTTCAATCAGTATAGTCTGAAACCCTTGAATACTGTCGGTAACAAGATTATTCACAACAAAATTATTCGTTGCAAAATTCAGGTCGGTTGTCCATTTAAAAGCTCCATCAAGATTATGTGTCGTAAGGGTGAATTCAAAGCCCTTATTCGTTACCTTGCCTGCATTGTTCCATGCACCTCCGATACCGGTGGTAGCCGGAAGATCAACCCAAAGCAGCAACCCGTCCGAAACACGTTTATAGATATCAGTAGAAAGATATATTCTGTTTTTAAAAAAACTCATGTCAATACCCAGGTTGGCCGTGGTATGTTCCTCCCAGGAACAGCCGTAGTCCGAAATTGAAGTGTATCGCCCGCCCAGGAGATCCAGATAATTCATTACCTCGTTGTCAACATCATAGGAATTTGGAATTGTACCTACAGAAAAGCTCCCACGCCAGTCGTAATCGCCCACCTCCTGATTTCCTGTTTTACCAATGCTGAAGCGGGGTTTAAGCTCGGAGATAAAACTTACAGACTCCATGAATGCTTCTTTGGATATATTCCATCCGAAAGATGCCGCGGGGAAAACTCCCCACCTGGTATCCGGCCCGAACCGGGAAGATCCGTCCCTTCTCACGTTCACCTGGGCAAGATATCTTTCATCGTAAGAATAATTCAACCTCCCGAAATAAGATTCAAGTGCACTTTCGGAAACATAATTTCGTGAAACCAGTTTTGCGGGAGAACTACCAAATGTCTGTATACCTGACAAGGGCATTCCTCCAACTTCCGTATAGGTTCCTTCGCTCGAAATCATGGATGCCTCATGCCCCAGGAGCAAGGTAAAATGGTGTTTTTTAACTGCAAGGTCATAATTCAATGTATTGGTCCATACCAGGGAAAGCCCGTTGAAATTGTTATCTGAGGTTCTTCCCGATCCGGCCATCTGAGTCTTATCCTCGTAGTAGTAGGGTCCCCAGAAGAAGTTCTCCTTGGTGTTCCGGAGGTCACCACCCAGTACTGTATTAAAACTCAATCCTGTAATAATATCCCAGTTGAGTGACAGGTTTCCCAGAACACGATTAGTGAAATACTCGATGTTTTGTTCTTTGGCGAGCATCACAGGGTTGGCGATAGCCTTGTTCCGGTTGTCAACACCATAGCTGCCAAGGCTGTCATATGCCGGGTAAACAGGACTTGTTGCCAGAGCTGACATCACAATTGGCCCTCCGGTTGTTTTATTACTTTCAATTGAGGGATTACTCACACTGTTACGCTGACGCTGACCGCCGGACTGACTAACCGAAATACTGGCTCCTACATTGATTTTCGGGGAGAGCTTCACATCCAGATTGCTTCTCAGGCTGTAGCGTTCGAAACCACTGTTTATTACCACGCCCTGGTTATTCAGGTATCCACCGGAAATCGAATACCGGGCATTTTCATTTCCACCCCGGGCAGACAGATTTGCTTCGTATGAAGTCCCCCTTGTAAAAATCTCATCCTGCCAATCGGTATTATATTTCTCAACCTCCCAATCTTTAATATATCTCGGATTTGCAAGTGGCACACGCATTTTCCGCAATCCTTCATAGACCAGGCGCTGATAATCCTTTGAACCCAGAAGATCGTACCGTTTAGCCACCTCAGAAAATCCCATGCTGGTATTGAACTCAATAACAGCCTTTCCACTGGCACCGCGTTTGGTTCGGATAAGCACTACTCCATTGGCCCCCCGTGCACCATATATAGCACATGATGCAGGATCTTTTAGCACCTCGAGTGACTGAATATCGGATGGATTAATGTTTGCCATCGGATTGATCTTGTCACCTGATTCACCTGTCTGCGGATTGGAAATCTGTGAATTATCCAGAGGAACACCATCAATTACATAAAGGGGTTCATTACTGCGTGCAATTGATCCGATTCCACGCACCCTGATAGATACTCCGCTACCGGGGGCACCTGTATTGTTTGTTACCAGTACACCTGCCGCACGTCCTTGCAGCGCCTGGTCGATTCCGGTATTGTGAGCATCTTTCATCTTATCGGAGGTAATGGAAGATACTGCCCCTGTTAGGTCGCTCTTCTTTATTTTACCGTACCCGACAAAAATCACCTCATCCAGTGTTTCAATGTTTTCAACTAATGTAACATTGATCTCACGCTGACTACCTACAGTAATCTCCTCCGGCAGAAAACCGATAAATGAAAAAACCAGAACATCCTGGGGATTCTGAACAGTAATTGTAAAAACTCCATTCAGATCGGTGATACTTCCTGTTGTGGTTCCCTTCAGAAGTACATTTACTCCGGGCAAAGGCTGCCCGTCCGATGCAGATTTTACCGTCCCTGTAATCCGGAGGTCCTGTGCCACTGCCGAAAGACCGGCAGACAGGAGAAAAAGAAAAAGAATTGAAATTTGCTTCATAGCCTGGTTTATCATCGGGTTAGTTTATTTTGTTAATTAATTTCCTGCTATTGAAATTATTTCCTGAAACTGAGATAAAATAAATCCCTGGAGCAAGCATTCCTGTCTCAACAGAACAGTTCCCTGAGGATGCGGGGCAATTCGTCCGTGAAAGAATTCGTCCACCGGAGTCAAAAAGGCTTATTGTATACACCTCCGATTTTGCTGATGCTGTCCAGCGAACAGTGAGCAGTTCCGAAACCGGATTTGGAAAAACTTCCAGTCTGTCAGGTCCGGGCACATCCTCCGCAAGAGTCGAGAGACTGAACTCCACAAAAACAGGCATTTCGGAAACGGGCACCAGCACCTTACCTGCTGATACTTCCAGAGGCTCACGGCTCCCGCTTATAGTTCCGTTTACCGAAACAAGTGTTGCACTGTTAAACCCGCCTGGCACAGGCATCCTGTACGAATAGGTTTTGCCCGAAGAAGTCGGAGACCACAATGCGACAACCTGCCTGCTGCTGTCAGGATGAGTATAGCGGTATGCCCACACATCGCTGTTTTCGGTGATAAACTGATCGAAATACAGGCCTGCAAGTGTGTTCTTCATTAAATAAACAGCATACCAGGAAAGTTTTGGGATGTAACCTATATTATGTGAACTTGTTAATCCACAGTCACGGAAACGTGGTTCTGCATTGGTGGGTTCCTGGTTACGCAGCATAAACTGAGCCGCCCTGTCAACCCCCGTGGATGAAAGAATGAGAAAAGAACGCAGCAGCCACTGAGCCTGTACCTGTTCCTGGGTAAATCCTGCAAAAACCGGCACCCGGTTGACTGATTGGCTGTTCATGTCATACCCGAATTCAGTAAGCCAGAATTCACTTTCCGGGGCGTTTTCATCCCGCCATTGCGCCACCACTGCTACCTTCTGCTTCAGCAGACCATCCTCAGGACTGGTGCCAATCAAACCATTTTTATCGCAGTAATGATGCATATTGATTACATCCACCGGCCAAAGCTTGTCCGGCCTGTTTTCTGAAAACCATTGCATCATTTGGTTCACATAGTCAGTTCCTAATCCCGCCAGACCTCCCATTACAAACCGGGCATCCGGATCGGCCTGCCGAAGTCCCAGGTTTGCTCCCATGGTACCGCAATGACCATCTATATTGGCACTGGCCATGGCGGCATACTCCTGCGGTGTGAATCGTTTATCAGGTCCCTCCCATGAGCGATCCTGTTCGTTCCAGTCCTCATAATACCGGAGGTACCCGAGTCCTGACTTCTTTACCTGTCCCGTTCCGACAATCAACTGGCTGTTGTCGATAACCTTTGAGCCATAACGTGCAGCATACTGGAACATGAGTTCTGCCATCTCCCTATATGAGTTGGGAAGAAGAGGGCTCTCTGTACCGACCACGGGCTTGTTGAGATCGCTGCTTTTAAGCCAGGAGGGGCTACCCCAAAGGGCAGGACAGACATCGATTCCCGCTTCCTTCAGTAATTTGTAGTAATTATCAAAATCCCAAAAGCCATTCCACTTGTTGTATTCAAACTGGTCGTTTACCTCCTCAGTGAAAGACCAGGGATGATATTCACGAATGAATCCGACAGCTTTCATTTTTTCCTGCGGAACATCAATAAAAGCATTGGTCCCGATGAACTGGTCCATTGTATAAATACGCCTGTGAACATAAACAGGAGTTGTAACTGTAATTATATTGGAAAGTGCAGAGGTATTCGGGCGTTCATCAATAACTTTCAGGCCAAATGAATATGTATGATCCGGCTTAAGTCCTCTGATGTTTATACGCTCCATGTTGCCAGCATCTGCTGGCTCAGGTAATGCGTCAACTTTTACTGCTCCACTCCAATTATCACCAGATAATTCGCCTTCCATGTAGCGCAAATCATAAGAGGTTGCTCTCCCGGTAAGGCTGTCATCACCAGTAGACGTAAAAGAAAGAAATACTGAGAATGAACCGACTGAATCTGCAGCAAGATCGTTAACAGCAGCCGGACCAATTGAATCAGGGTCGAAAGTCCTGACTTTAAATGATGGGGACAAAAGAGAAGTATTACCAAAATAATCGGTTGATTGCAGTGCAACCCAGATAAAATGACCCTCAGGAAGGTTATCAATTACAAACTCCTGCAACGCCCCTGCCGGCAATGGCACAGGAAAGGAATCGAGCAGAGTTGCAAGGTTCAGGTTCGAGGTACTTATTGAATCATTACTTAACCATACCTGAAAATCCTTTACCATACCTGTATTTGAATCGGCAGGACTGATAAACTTCAGGTCGATGCTGGAAGATCCGACCGGAGTCAGGATCAGGTTCTCTATTTGATGTGGGGGGATTGTATCATTAAGTGCACTCTCTACAAGTTGGAGGGTGCCAAAATTCGCACTTATTTTCAGGTCTTTCTTTAATTTATTTGCCCATGTAATTTCAGCATCAGGAGCCCAGACATTTGCAGCTACCGTAGATTTGTCGAGATCGGCAATTTTGATTTCGAAACCTATTTTATCACCTTTTACAGGTATCCCGAAGGGGTGAGTCCCAATAAGTGTTGCCCAGGGAATTTTAATTTCCATTGTATATCCCTTCGTTTGTTCACCAGCGGAAACTGTCCTTGACACATTTTCCAGTCCTGCAGCAGGAGGATTTTCATATATTGGTTCATTGTCCAGGTTCCAGATAAACCTGTACTGGTAATTATCATCGGATGGACTATCATCTGTGCTGACAAGATCTTTATTATTCAATAAATCGAAAAACAATTCAACGCAATCATGGATCCAGAATTTGGATGCCCCGGTACCAAGGTTGTAAAGAGAATCATCTGAAACTGATATGAAAAAATAAATATTATCATCATCCCAGAGGCCTTTCCAACTTGCGGAAAAATCATCCATATTGCGGGCTGCACCGGCAAATAAGCAGGATATGGGATATTCTGATGCATCGTCCCAGGCATCTTCGATGTATCCATCAATTATTGGCGGTGAGGCTGTCCTTGACACAACAACAAAAGGTTGCCCGGTAATATTTGTAAACTGCAGACCCGCCAGGATAATAAAAAGAATAAAATATTTCATTTGGGGGTTGGGTTAATGTGTCGATTCGGTAATTATCTCAAACTAAATTGAAATATAATTATACCGGATAACGGATTTGAAGATTTGATGTATAAGAAAAAGATTGGATGCTAAACAATCTGTCTGCCGGGAGATACGATTAATCGCACCTCCCGGCATTGACAGCATGTTAAGTACTAAATCTTCGCAAATAAATTACTGAATAACCAGCTTAGACCTATAAACCTGGCTGTTCTCAGTAACAGTGACAAAGTAGATTCCCTTGCTGAAATTACGGGTATCAAAACGCACCAGTTGTTCGTTTTGGAGAGTTCTGCTGCTGATGATTTTTCCAGTCATGTCAACTAAAGAAATGGAACCTGAACTGGCTTTTTCAAGACTAACTGTTACGAAATCATGGGCAGGATTAGGAAATACATCCAGCTTAAGAGTTCTGTTTTCGGAAATTCCGGTAGCACCTGTAATGGTCATAACACCAAACTGACTGTCGTTCCGGTTTAGTCCACTGAACTCATAAGTACTCCAGGTAACGCTTGACCAGGGTTGTCCAGCCACAGGATCTGTGTCACTTACCTTCAGGTCAATTGCAAAATGAGCTCCATTTGCCGGAACAAAATTTAATCCGGAAGTGGTGTTCAGGGTTGCCCAGGGGAAGTTTACTTCGATTGTATAACCAATAACCGTTGTACCGGCTTCATCATACAAATCGTAAGTAGCCTGTTGAATGCCATTCCAGTTGGGAGCCGGTGTAGAACCGGTTTGTAACTCACCCTTCCCGACAATAGCCCTGTACTGGAAGTTATCCTGATCATAGGTGTCAGGATCAACACTTTCGCATGAGGCACCGTCGCGCTGATTACCCATGTCGAAATGATACTCAATATTATCCGGTTTCCCACCATTTTGTAGCGAACAATTCATCACGCTCCTGATCAACAATATTAGTTCAATACACAGATTACTGCTGGTCCACATTACTTTGAAAGAAGCTGAAAGATCTGCCTCGTCTGCAACTGAGCCGGCTACAACATAACTTACAGGCTGTGAAGGTGCAGCATCCCATGCATCCAGGTCCTCGAAGGGATTTGCTTTGGGTCCTGTGTATTTTGAAATATCTATACTCTTCAAGGCGGGTTTGGCAAGGTGGTTACCACAGCAGCATCACTTGCAACTGAAATTCCCTGTGCATCAACTGCATATACAACCAGACTATACTCCGTTGAAGGTGAAAGTCCGATAATGTCGAGGCTTGTGGTTGCAGGATTGTCAATATATTTAATAGGTGCATTGTTTCTTGTAACAAGGTATCCCAATGCTTCACCTGCAGAAGCAGCTGTCCAGTGTAAGGCTCACTGATCCATACGTCAGGTTCGAGGTGGCGACACCTGTTACTTTTGAAGGAGCAGCATTATCAACAGTTGCAGTCGTCACCATACAACATCGGTTGCTGACCAGCCTTTTAAATATTGATGACCACTTAACTGATCCCAGTTATTCCCGGCAGGATTATCCAGGTCGGCCATAACCAGATTCATACTAAGAACCTTACTTACTGCCGGATAGCTTGAGAAGTCGATACTGTCATTGGTAAGACTGGCCCAGGGGATGGCAACTTCGAGAACCCAGCCACCACTCACAGTTGCTGTCGCGAATGTAAACCCGGCGGGGCCATTACCGGCAACCAGGGGATCATTATCACGTCCAAAAGCAAAACGATATTTATATTCCTTCGCGGATGAGCCGGATCATTAAGCACCACTAATGTTGTCGTTCATCCAGTTTTTTGCAGCAGAGCCACCCGCTGTATCTCCAATCGTCACTACATCATCCTTCAGCCTTACCAGCAAGTAAAGATTAGTATCATCCCACAAGCCTGACCAGGTAAAGGATGTACCATCCATGCTTTTCAAATCGCACTCTATGTCCAGGTAGTAGGGTCAACGGCCACATAACTGGCTATTCCATCCCAGTGTTGCATCAACGTTCCATCGATAGTGATGGCTGCGGCAGTCTGACCAATGGTAAAAACAGGATCAACCTTGGTCCTTTGTTCTGTGCCTGCATTTGCATGCCGGCAAAAAAAGTACAGTTGTAAAAACTGCGCTGATTAGTTGTACTGATTTTTTCATAGGATACAATTTAGTTTGTATTAGAATTGGATAGAACAAATATATCCAGCTTCATCATGCAAACGATCGTATCTATTTCATTATCAATATTTAATAAAATTTACTTTACGCTTCAAAGCCATTTGTATTTCGATAGAATTCGTATTTAGTCCACATTCTTCAAGCTATTTGCGCAAACATTCTTTATTCACGTTTTTTGCGCATTAAAAACATTCAATTTAGAATAAGTCTTAGTAAATATAACAACATATACCTGGTTTTAAAGTATATATAGAACATTGATTAAAACATGAACTGATTCAGGGCACATATGAAAATCAGAAAGAAAAATGGTTTTAAAGTGCAATATTTAATAACATATAAAATGACAAAACCAGGCTATCCTTTTTATAAAATTCAATTATTCAAACACTTATAAAATAAAAAAACTAAATTCCAAAATTAATAATTGGCATTTATCCATTACCATTCCTTTAAAATGAATGATGTCCAGGGAATCATCAAATTAATTCAGGTTTCCTACAATCTTCTTTCCATGAAATTCGCTTGCCGGAATCATGGCAGCCAGGTCATTTACATTATCGCAGGTAACCTTCCCGGCTACCACTATTTTAATTTTCCCGTTGGCGATGCGCAGCATCTCATTGAGTACAGGGGCTCCCTCCAGGGCTGTTTCGCAGCCACCTGAACTGAGTACCCGGTGTATCCCGGCATCACGAAGTCGGCCCAGTTCATACGGGATGTTCCAGCTGGAGTCGATGGCCTTATGAAAGGTAATCTGCATGGGACGGGCCACCTCCACCAGTGTGTATAATTGATCCAGGTTAATACTGCCATCGTGTTGCAGCATCCCGAATACAACACCATGGACTCCCGCTTCCCGGCATGCAACAATATCTTCCTTCATTACACGTATCTCGGAGGAGGAGTAAACAAAATTCCCTCCCCGGGGCCGGATCATCACAAAAACCGGGATGGTCAGGTAGGATACAGCCTCCCTGATCAGGCCAATTGACGGGGTGATGCCCCCTTCCTGCAGTGCCGAACATAACTCAATCCGATGTGCACCCTGAACCTCAGCCCTCATTGCTTCCTCAATTCCTTCCACACAGGCTTCCAGCACAAGCTCCTGACGGATACCATTCATCATGAATAAACTGGTTTAATTGGAAAAAATACGGGCCGGAGAGAAACTCTACTGGCCCACATGATTTAGTATATCTCGACTAAAACCCTTACTGTTTTACATAGGGAGCATTGAGCAGAAAATCGATCGATGCCTTGATCCCTTCGAAAGGAGTGGTTGCAAATGCTTCCTGCTCCACGATGTAATATTTCATTCCGGAAAGTGCTGCATTTTCGAAGATCGGTTTGAAATCCATCTTGCCGCTGGCACCTATTTCCAGTTCATCTTTCACATGCCACAACTCAAAACGACCGGGATATTTAGTGAAGTACTCAACAGGATTTGCTCCACCAACAGTAATCCACCATAGATCCATCTGGAAGAAAACCTTGGCAGGATCAGTATTCTGTAACATATGATCATAAATTACCACACTGTCAATTTTCTGAAACTCGCGATCGTGGTTATGGTAGCCGAAGCGAATGCCTTTGGCATTACATTTTTCACCTACTGCATTGAAATATGCTATATAGTTATTGAGACCAGCCAGGCTTTTATAGGCAGTATCACCCATCCAGGGCTGAACAATATATTTAACTCCTGCCTCGATATGTGCGGCTATGCAGGTATCCCACCAGGCCATCGTACTGGCCCAGTTGGCGCTGTCAGGGGCAGGCATGCCTGTATGTGAACTCAGAAAATTCAGCCCGTTTTTATCGCACAGTGCTTTAAACTCCACAGGTGTCATGCCGTAAAATTTACCATCACGATAGCCGGCAGCTTCCACGATCCTGTACCCGACTTTACCAACTTCTTCAATAGTTGCAACCGGGTTGCTGTTCATGGAATCACGAAGGGTATATAGCTGAAGTCCGACCTGTTTCTCAGGGGCATTATTGCAGGATACGAAGGGGAGAGAAAAGAATGCAATGGCTGCAAGCAGCGAAATACTTGAAATAATCAACTTTTTCATATGCGGTTTATATTTTAGGAGTTCAAAACTACTATTTTTTACCCCTGCTCCCAAAAAAACGAAAACCAAGTTTTGAACCGGAGAGGAAAAGTCCTGCCATACAGGCCGATTAGCCCGGCACACCGGCCTGGCTCCCCGTATAAGGCAGTATAATAAGGTTTGAAGGGTTGGGAATCTCAGCCCTCCAGTCTGGCTTGAAATTCAGGAGAAATTCGCGCCCCGGAGGCCTGCTCGTAAGCAAATGCAAGGGAAATAAGCCGGGGTTCGCTCCATGCCCCACCCATGAAGGTTATACCGACCGGGAGACCATGGATATTACCCGCCGGTACTGTAATAGCCGGGTACCCGGCACAGGCTGAGGCGGAAGAGCTGCCGCCCGAAAAGTGATCACCGTTTACCCAGTCTGTTTTCCAGGCAGGCCCACCTGTTGGAGCAATAATGGCATCGAGACCATAGGCCTTCAGGGTTCTATCGATCCCCTGCTGCCGGGAAAATCGCAGTGAGCCGGCCAAGGCCTTCCGGTATGCAGGGTCATCCAGATCACCTTTCGACTCGGCCAGGTGAAAAAGTTCCTGTCCAAACCAGGGCATTTCTTTTTCAGCATTTTCCTCATTGAAGCGGATCAGGTCCTTCAGGCTCCGCACCTTCACCGCGGAAGAACAACCAGCCAGGTACTTGTTCAGCCCTGCTTTGAACTCATACATCAAAACTTCCATTTCGGCTTCCCCCGCTTCCCGCGGCAGGTTGAGGGGTGCAGGATCAATTATCTCTGCACCAAGTCGTTTCATGACCAGGATTGCCTGTTCCATGAGCTTATCCACCGCGGTGCTGAAACCGAAAGAGTTGCGGTCCACCCCGATACGGGCCCCTTTCAGTCCATTGATATCCAGATACCTGGTAAAATCTGTGTTTTCAGGGAAAGGACAGGCTTTGGTTGCCTGATCCCGTTCATCCGGACCCAGGCAAACTCCCAGGAGCACTGCCGCATCGGCCACGCATCTGGCCATGGGGCCGGCGGTATCCTGGGTATGGCTGATGGGAATGATGCCTGAACGGCTCCAAAGACCCACCGTGGGCTTGATACCCACTATTCCATTGGTGGAGGAAGGACAAACAACAGACCCGTCTGTTTCGGTGCCGATGGCCAGGGTACAGAGGTTGGACGATACCGCCACCGCTGAACCCGAACTCGATCCGCATGGATTGCAATCCAGGTAATAAGGGTTCCTGGTTTGACCACCCCGGGCACTCCATCCACTGCTGGAATGTGAGGAACGGATATTGGCCCACTCACTGAGGTTGGTTTTCCCGAGGATAACAGCTCCTGCCTTGCGAAGTCTTGCTACTATACCTGCATCCTCAAGGGCAATGGAATCAGCCAGTGCCAGTGAACCGGCAGTGGTATGCATCTTATCTGCCGTATCGATATTATCTTTAATAAGGAGAGGGATGCCATGAAAGGGGCCGCGGTCTATCCCTTCCTTCAACTCTTTTCCGGCCCTGTCGGCATCCAGGAGAGCATCCGGATTCAGTTCAATCACACTGTTCAGGTATGGTCCGCTTTTGTCAATGGCATTGATCCGTTTCAGAAAAAGCTCTGCCACTACCCTTGGAGAAAGTTCACCTGAGCGGAACATTTTAGCCAGGGTGGAAACGGAATACTCGGGCATCGTCATTGCATCTGGCTTACTTGTTCCTTCACCCGGACTCTGAGATTTAATACATGACTGGAGACCCCCTGCCAATCCAAGACCGGCAGCAGCAGCCGAGGAAAAAAGGAAATGACGACGTTTCATACAGAAGCTTTTCTCAAAGATAGATGAATACTTGAAATTGTTTACTGCTCCAAACATTAAACGAAATTTTCGAAATAGTTTTTACCTTGCGCAGTAATCCGATGAACATTTGGCATGAGAGATCAGATTGCATACAGGGGAATTCCACTGATTATAATATTATTCCTTTCGGTATCATTACTTGCCTCAGAGATTCATGTTGAGGATGCTGCAGATTCAATTCCCGCTTTTGAAAATTTGATTTTCGATGATCCTTCCTTCCAGCAATCCTTCAGAAAACAATTTCAGCAAGCACTGGTGTATTTCCCGGAACTAGGGGATATTCACATTCGCATCCGCTGCTCGGATATAGCCACCTCCATGAATTCCCGCCCGCATATACGGGCTTTTGTCAGCAGGCGGAAAAACAGGGAATACCTCATTACTGTTGACACCCTTGACGAAAACCGCACCGGCCTTTTCTTCCGACTTTCAGACAGTGCCAGGATCGGACTTATCGGGCATGAACTGGCGCATATCCTGGATTATCATCATCATCATCTGGCAGGAGTTGCCCGGGAAGGACTGGAATACCTGCTGCACCGGGCCCGCCTTGAACACCGCACGGATCGCATTGCCATAAAACATGGGCTGAGAAACTATCTGCGCCGATATGCCGAGGCATCTTTTGATCCTGCATTTGCAGGAATCCGATATGCGCGATTCAAGAAGAAATACTATTACAGTTCCAATGAACTTGCCAGTATTGAGTAACTGGCATTTTAAAAGCTTGGGCCGGCACACTATTCCCCGTAAAAGGCGGGTGATTCATTTATCAGCAGTTGTTTCTATTCGTATTTTAGGGTCTCTGCAGGATTGACGGATGCTGACCGGAATGCCTGGTATGAAATAGCCAGCAGTGCAACCAGCAATGAGCCCAGGGCAGAGCTTATAAATATCCAGCCGTCAAGTGTGGTCCGGTATCCAAAATTCAGCAGCCATTGTTTCAGCAGATACCATGCAACCGGGATGGCGATAGCTGAAGCAATGAGCAGCAACTGTACAAACTCGCCGGAGAAAAGATAAAGTATGGATGATACAGGTGCTCCCAGTGCTTTGCGGATACCAATTTCCCGGGTTTTACGCTCAGCGGTAAAGGTAGCAAGTCCATAGAGTCCGATACAGGCGATGAGAATGGCAAGGGCAGCAAAATAATTCATCAGGCTGCTGATGCGTTGTTCCGAACGGTACATACGATCCAGGTCATCATCCACAAAATGATAATCAAAGGGATAATCCGGCAATATCCTGTTCCAGGCGGTCTCCAGTTGTTTCATGGAGGATTTGAGATCACCGGGTGCCAGACGCATGAAGATAAAATTGGCCCAACCGGTCTCTGTTAGAGCAACTGCAAGAGGTTCCACGGTATAACGCAGGCTTTGATAATGAAAATCCTTCATCACTCCTACGATGGGACCTTTATATCCCATAAACGAAAGGATGGTGCCAACAGCATTTTCCTTCCCCATCAATTTTTCCATGGATTCGTTAACCAGGAAGGATGCCACCGTATCGTGTGCTGCATCACCGGGGTATTCACGCGAAAAAGCCCGTCCTGACTTCATTTGAATCCCCATCGCTTCCACATAATCGAAATCTACTCCCGACATACTTACCAGGGTTTGCATTTGGGGATCTTTCCCTTCCCAGTAGGCTCCCCCGGAATTACTCCCGATCTGATAAGGGGGATGGGAACTGGCACTGACAGCCTTCACCAGGCTCTCCTTTAAGAGTTCCTGCTTGAGGGAGGGGTACCTGGCTGCCAGATCGCCCCGGATAGGAATATAAAGCAAGTTTTCCTTGTCGTAGCCCAATGCCTGTGATTGCATAAAGGAAAGCTGACGGTAGATCACAATTGTGGAAGTAATGAGGAGTATGCTCAGGGCAAACTGTACGATCACGGTTGACTTTCTGAACCAGCCGCCCTTCATGCCCATACTCAGATCACCACGCATCGTTTTCACAGGTCGGAATGCTGATAGAACAATGGCAGGATAGATGCCTGCCAGAAATCCGGCAAAAACAGTGATGATAAGCGCTCCGCACAGAAAAACGGGCGTGAGAAGAACCGACTCACTGAAATCCTTTCCCGAAATCAGGTTGAAAGGCTGCAGGAGCAAGCCGGTTATAATAAAAGCCACCAGCATGGATACAAATGACATCAGAAAGGACTCGCCAAAAAACTGAATCACCAAATTTTTTCGTTGTGCACCGCTTACCTTGCGTAATCCAATTTCCTTCGCACGTGTAGAGGCTTTAGCCGTGCCAAGATTCATGAAGTTGATGCAGGCAATGATCAATACCAGCAGTGCAATTACAGAGAAAATATAAACGTTCAGAATTCCACCGGGCGAATGATCATAACCGAAATAGGAATAGAGATGTACACGGGTAAACGGAAAAAGAAGAAAGTCGGTTTGCGTATCCGGATTATGCTCTTTAACTACGGCAGTAAGTTTCTTATTTACTTCATCTACGGAACTACCCTGTTTCAGCCGCACATAGGTCCAGATCGAATTATTCCCCCATTCTTCCGAGTACCACATTGATTTTTTCATGTAGTCGAAAGGCAGCAGGAAGTCTCCCTGCAAGGTACTGTTGGCAGGCATTTTTGCCATCACTCCGCTTACCTGGAAAACCCCTGCATTATTCACCTCCAGCGTTTTCCCCAGTGGGTTTTCCTTTCCAAAATATTTTTCGGCCATCTGGGCAGAGATCACAATACTTCCCGGGTCCCGAAGCAGTTTGTCGGCTTCACCCTGTAGTAACTGAAAGCTGAATAACTTAAAAAAGCCTGAGTCAACAGCCAGTGCCCCGTCCTCATAAAAAGCCTTGTCTTTATACCGAAGCAGCAGGCTACCGGCATTTGTCACCCGGCAGGCTTCCTCTATTTCCGGAATCTTCTCCTTCCATACTGGTCCCGATGGCCAGGGGGTGACGGTTACATGATATACTCCGTTGGTATAGTGCTGATCTTCTTCCACCCGGTACATATCCTCTGCCCGCTGATGAAAGCGATCGAAACTCAGTTCATGCGTCACCCATAGATAGATGAGCATGGTGCAGGTGAGCCCGATGGACAAACCAATAATATTAATGAGTGAAACTGTGAGATTCCGGAGGGCGTTCCGGATAGCAATAAGGAGGTAGTTTCTGATCATATAAAGAAATAATAGCCAGTTTATAGACTTAAAAAAATCAATAATGTTGCATGAGAAGTAAAAAAATAATGCCGGACATACAAACACAGTCCTTTTTCTGCAGCCTGCAAGATATGGATCGGATCGATTATTAGTACTCCCTTCGTATTGCAATAGAAAAATAATTTTAGCAAAGAAATACCCTGCCGCTATTCGGGGCAAGTTCATCCTTTTTGTGCATTCTATTCCGGAGTTGTTTCAGGGAGCCTGTTGATTTCTTTCAACCAGGGAACGAAGTTCGTTTACTTCCGAACGAAGTGCTCTCAAACCATCAATCTCAGCTTGTTGTTGTACTATAATCCGTTGTTGTTCCTTCAGTGCTTCCAGGAGAACTGCTGTAAGCTGCATGTATTTTACCGATTTAATGCCCTCCACATCGGTGAGCACAAGTTCAGGCATTACCTTTTCAACTTCCTGCGCAATTAAGCCCAGATCAGGGGTATGTTGAGGATCGTTCTTCCAGGTATACATATGTCCTTCCAGTTGCATCAATTTTTCAAGACTCCCCTTAAGCGGAATAATGTTTTCCTTGAGCCGGATATCCGAACTGGATTTGAAAATATTCCCGGATGCATCCACCACCAGAGCTGTACCGGTGGAAGAAGCCAGTCCTCCCAGGGTAATGTATCCCGAGGTTCCAGGCGAAAGTAGAATATCACCACCGGCAATCTCATTTTTTAATGTAAAATCAATTGAGCTGGAAGAAGGAAATCCCATATAGGATTTTCTTCCTGCAGCATACCCATCAGGATACCAGCCTATATAACAATATGTTGTACCCTCCAATGCCATTACACTGCCGTTCCCGGCAACATGCAAGGGGAAAAGCGGACTGGTGGTTCCAATTCCGAAATATCCGGAAGATTTTAGGGTCATCATGGGGGTGTTGTCGTACCCGAATTCCATTGCAATATCATTCCCGGTGAGCCCTTTAAATGAGATATAATGCATATTGGTAACATCCACCGTTTTTTGTATACGGATCTCAGACGAGTTCCAGTTGGTTCCTGCTGTATGTCGTTTGTGGTAGATTTTCAAATAATCCATATTCCCTGAGGAGCCGTTGAGTGTGAGCCAGGGGACAGTGCTTCCAATGGTAGTACCGAGAGCAGAATTGGCGATTTCCATTTTCGCGGATGGTGTTTTTGTCCCGATTCCAAGGGTAGCATTCAAGGTGAGAATTCCCGTTTTGAAATCTCCGTAAATGAGAGGAGATATTGTATCTCGCGATGCCTCAATAATCAGTTTGTATGAACCTTTTTCATAATAACCTGCCTCGGATCCCAAAAAAACATTTCCTGATCCCAGCGGGGAATTTCGGCCTGCCATCATGCCAATGATCACATTATCCGAACCGGATGTCATTAAATAGCCTGCCTGGTACCCGAGAATTACATTGTCACCGCCTGAGGCCATACTGTAACCCGATTTGAACCCTACAAATACATTATGGCTTGCTTCCAGATTTGAATAACCTGCTTCGGTACCGACGAATGTGTTATTGGATCCTCCAAGCTTTCCAGCTGGAGGCGGGGGTGTCCCCAGGTTGGAATAGCCAGCATGATACCCGATAAACACATTGGATTGACCTCCAATATTATATTGCCCGGCTTGATATCCCAGGAACAAATTGAGATACCCACTGGTATTGTTTTTTCCTGCCTGGTACCCGAGAAATGAATTACCATACCCTGTTGTATTTGATTTTCCTGCTTCATGCCCAATGAAATAGTTTTTTGTGGTAATGTTCATCAGGCTGGTATTGGCACCCTGCTGGATATTTCGAACAGCAAATCCGTTCCCTGTACTGTCCATCAAAAATACCCTGGTACTATCGGGAGTGACTGACAGGAAATCATGGATTCCTGCCTTGGTAGTCCCTCGTCCACCCACTGCAAATCCACCTCTGCCACCCTTTCCCTGATCATTGAAATAAATGCGTGTGCTGTCCAGTGTTACCCTCAGCAGGTCGTTTATCTCTTCGCTTTTACCGGTGCTGCGGCCCCCAACAGCAAATCCTCCCCGTCCTCCCTTCGCATTTTCATCCAGGTACACAATGGCACCATCTTCATACACTGCAAATACAGGCCTCCCTGTCCGGTCTTTCACAACAAAGAGTGCACTGTCAGCAGGAAAGGTCGAGTCCGGGGACACCTCCAGCCGGTTTCTCTTATTTATCCTTTCAGAATAGAGTGCATACGGAACACTCAGCAATTGAGATGTTCCCATGGTCTGAAAACTCGTACCTCCGGAGGCATCCAGTTCTGTTTTTAGAAAAAAGGGCCCGTCTGACCAGTCTATCGTTGAGAAATTGCCTGAGACGGTGGTCCCTGCTCCCACTTCAATCGAAACTGTACCATTGGCACCGGTGGATAACTGGTGGGTTTCCCGGTATACAAGGGTTCCGGTGGGTGAGGAAGCAAGGATGCTGATCCGGATACTTACGGGTTGATTTATAATTACTTCACCTGTATTATCCCGGATAACCGCCTGGTATTTGAATGTCTGGGGTACCTGGGCTATTCCCTGCATAGCAATCAGCATCAGCACTGAAACGCATCGTACAATTTTATTCATTTGTTGGTTATTAAGGGTTACATGATTTTTCATCTAAAGTTACCAAATAATAATGCTGAAAGTCAAGCAAATTTGGAATTCCTCCTTAGTCTACCCCCAATACTTTTTCCGGAATTCAACCTTTAAGATCAAGGCCTATAAAATTCATATTGTGTTACTTATGAAAATAAATCCTCGTTCCCTGTTTTTGATATGGAATCTTAACCGGAAAAATTATCTTTGACCCATTAAACTATTTGGTCAAACTGAATGTTTCGGATATAAAGCCTGAGATCATGGTTAAAATAATCCACCAGGGAGATAATGCAGAAAAGCTGGAGTCCATTCTTACGGCTGCGCAGAAGCGTTTCGGGATTTACGGGCTGGAGAAAACCACCATGCAGGAAATTGCTGCCGATCTGGACATGTCAAAGGGATCGCTTTACTATTATTTTCCTGACAAGGTTGAATTGTACAGGGCTGTTACCGAGAAGGAGCAGCTCATTTTTATCGATACCATAAATAAAACACTTGGGCTCCTGAAGGACCCGGCTGAGATGTTGAGGCAGTATGCCACCATCCGACTGGAATATTTTCGCAAACTGGCTAATCTTAGCCGGATGCGTCTCCAGGAATTTCATTCTATGAAAGAAACTCTTGCCTCTATCAAGGAGCAATTCAATCTTGCTGAACTGGGAATCATTACCGGAATCCTGGAGAAAGGTATTGCGGAAAGGCAGTTTTACAGTGAGAATCCTGGTTCGGATGCTGCATTATTTCTAGAAATACTCCGTGGATTAAGGATCATGGTGTTGAAGGCCAAGGAAAATATAATCATTGAAGAAGATGAGTATTCCTTGCTCAGCAGCAAGGTAAAACGGTTTACAGAATTATTCATTCAGGGAATTACAATTAAATAAAATCACTTTATATGGATGCGAATCTGGATAAGAAGAAGAAACGCAGGTTTATTATCCCTGTTGCAGGAATTACAGTTATAGTGCTGATAACTGCAGGGTATTATTATAAGGAATATGCCAGGTATATCACCACCGATGATGCCAGGGTGGAGGCTGATAATGTAGCCCTTGCTTCGAAAATAATGGGTCGCATTGCGGTTATTCACGTAAAAGAAGGAGATACTGTCGCTGCAGGGCAGTTGCTTGTACAACTGGACAGTACCGATCTTCTTGCACAGAAACAACAAGCCAGGGCACAGAATGAACAAGCCTTATCAGGAATGAGGCAAGCCGAAGCCAGGTTATCATTTGATAAGGAGAGCATAAAAATCCAGGAGGTGAATCTTGAAAGGGCCAAGGAGGACATGGATCGTGCGAAGGAACAATTCGCCGGAAATGTGCTTACCCGCGAACAATTTGATCACATAAAGAAGAATTTTGAAACTGCAGAGGCACTTTTAAAGACTGCAAAAGCGCAGGTGGCTGTATCACAGGCACAGGTAGAGAGCGCCCATGCAGCATCCCGCACAACTGTGGCACAGCTTGGTGTGGTAAGTACTCAATTATCCAATACCAGCCTGTATTCGCCCCTGAACGGTGTGGTGGCACGCAGGTGGCTTCTTGCCGGCGACATTGCCCAGCCTGGACAGTCGGTACTCACCCTCACGGATCACAACCGGTACTGGGTGAGTATTTACCTGGAAGAAACCAAACTGAGTCAGGTGCACCTGGGCCAGAAAGTAATCTTCTTCCTGGATGCCTATCCCGGTGTCCGGTTCATGGGAACAATAAATTACATAAGTGCCAACACCGCAGGGCAATTTTCGCTTATTCCACCAAACAATGCTGCCGGCAATTTCACCAAAGTTACCCAGCGGGTACAAATTAAATGTTCATTGGATAATGCTGAAGGTTATAAAGACTTATCTTCTTTCCGTTTCCTTTCCGGGATGTCAGCTGAAGTAAAGATCATTAAGGAATGAAGAAACGGCGGATCACCCCATCCCATAAAATCAGGAGATTGGTGCGGGAGAGAGCCACTTCTTTCCACCCGAGCCATTCCCGTTACCGCTGGTGGTTGCTGGCCAACGTAATGATCGGTACCTTCATGGCCGTTCTGGATGCAACCATCGTGAATGTTGGACTGCCGAAAATTATGGCCTCCTTTGGTGTGGGGATAGACAAGATAGAATGGGTTATTACCGCGTATATGCTCGCCATGGCGGTAATCTTACCCACCTCCGGCTGGCTGGCAGATAAATTCGGGTACAAAAGAATTTACTTCCTTGGACTCTTGTTTTTTACCCTGGGCTCCTTTCTTTGCGGAAAGGCAGGGAATGAAGATTTTCTCATTTTTGCCCGGGTCATCCAGGGATTAGGCGCAGGTGCGATTCAGCCCATCGGAATGGCTATAATCACAAGGGAATTTCCGCCTCATCAGCGTGGACTCGCAATCGGATTCTGGTCTATCGCTGCTGCTGCTTCGGTCTCTTTTGGCCCGCTGATCGGGGGCTTCCTTGTGGACCATTTCAACTGGCAACTTATATTCGATGTGAATGTTCCGGTAGGATTGATGGGATTGCTGGCAACCATCGTAATCCAGCGGGAATATAAGAACAAAAAAGCCCGCTATTTCGACTTTGTAGGTTTTATCTCCATAAGCATTTTTTTACCACTCATACTTTATGCGCTCACCCAGGGCAATGCCCAGACCAATTCAGCCGGTTGGAGTGCACCCTATATTCTCATCTGCTTTGGTATATCCATTATTGCACTAACGGTTTTCCTTGCCAACTCATACTTTGTCAAAGAACCACTTATTGATCTCCGGTTGCTGAAGAATCACAATTTCGGAATAAGTAATATCATCATGTTTATTTTTTCCCTGGGAATGTTCGGGAGCACATTCCTGCTCCCGGTATATCTTCAAAATTCCCTTGGATATACAGCAGTACAGGCCGGGGCTGTATTTCTTCCGGTTGGGATCATTCAAGGGTTTATGTCACCTATTGCAGGGCGGTTTTCTGATAAGATCAATCCCAAAATCCTTGTGACCATTGGAGTTGGATTACTGGCGATAAGTTTCTTTCTTAATTCCTCCCTGTCTTTTCTCTCGGAAAATACAGAAATAATGCTATCCCTTTACATCCGGGGCCTGGGGATGGGAATGATATTTACACCCCTCAGTTCACTCTCACTCATCGAGATTCCACGCGACAAGATGGCTCAGGCATCGGGGATTTTCAATATAATAAGACAACTGGGCGGCAGTTTTGGTGTGGCCATACTCGCTACATTGTTATCCACACGTGCCGTTTATCATTCACAGATATACGGACAGTCCGTCGACCCCAATTCACCTGCCATGCAAATTGTAAGCAGGAATATTTCAGGCCATTTGCAATATGATGCCGGCAGCAGCTATTCTGTTGCCCAGAAGCAAACACAATACATTCTTTCCTCGCAAATATCCAGGGAAGCATATATAGAAGCCATCGATGATGATTTCCTCATTGCAGGTTTCATTACCCTGCTCGGGGGAATTCCCATCCTTTTCTTACGGGCACGGAAAAAAGAATCACAGAAAAAAGCTCTACCACATGAATAAGTTACAGGATTACTTTAACTGCTCAAAACGATTGCCTGCATTTTCGCTTTTTCTTCTGATTACAGTGAATCAGATCATCTCACAGAACCTTCCGGCTCTATCTGCTGATTCGCTGGAACTGGAAAAAGTAATTCAGCAGGTTGTGAATTCCCACCCGGGAATGATGGCCGCGGCCGAAGCTATTCAGACAGCTGATGCAAAAATTTCACTCAGCCGTGCACATTTTTTACCCGAACTCGATGTAAATGGATCCTATTACCGCCAGGGCCCTGTCCCTGCATTCGATTTTCCAGGATTTGGCACCATTCAGTTTCTCCCTGAAAACAATTACTCCCTGGGTCTGAATGCCCGCTATACACTTTATGATTTTGGCCGCAGTTCCACCTCCACAGAAATTGAGAATGAATATAAGGCCCTGGCCGGACTCACTGTAGAACAGGTAAAACAAAAACTTGCTCTTTCCACTGCAACAGTCTATTACTCCCTCGCCTTTCTCCAGGAAGCAATCCGCATCAAACAGGAACAGTTGCTGCTGTACAAAGAGCACCTGCAATATGTAGAAAAAAAGAAAGCAACAGGCTCGGCCACCGGGTATGAAATTCTTGCTACCAAAGTGAATATTTCCAATGCTGAAAGCCAGAAGATGGATCTTGAATCAGCCTGGAAAACACAGGAAATGGTACTCAATTCCCTGCTGGGCGATTCAAGCGGAATAGTTCACCCCGTTCGCCTTCTGCTTTCAAATCAATATGAGAATCCGGCACCTGATAGTCTTTTTGTCCAGGCTCTCAACGGGAGGGATGAGCTAAAACAGGCGGAGGAAAAAAACAGAATCGCTCTTCTTCAGTACAAACTTATCCAGGTACAGAACCGACCAGTCCTTACAGCATTTGCAAATGCAGGTGGCAAGAATGGATACATGCCATATCTGAATGATTTTAAACTAAACTTTTCGGCAGGCGTTGGATTGCGTATTCCTATTTTTGATGCTCGCCAGAACCACTACCGTCTTTTAATTGCACAGTCCACAATCCGGACGGTGAATCTTGAAAAAGAACTTACAGGACGAACCATCCGAACAGAACTTGCAGAAGCCTGTAATACCCTCGCATCAGCCGGTTCAAGGGTTAATCACGACAGGTTGCAATTAAGAATGGCACTGGAAGCATATACATTGGCAGTAGTAAATTATAAAGCCGGTGCAATGACTTCCCTTGACTTGTTTGATGCCCAGGACAAGGTTTCTCAAAGCAGGCTCCTTTTGCTGAAATCGCAGATTGATTATGAAATAGGTCATATCCGGTTCCTCTCCGCCCTGGGCGAACGACTCTACTGAGCAAGGGAATTCCGGGGTTTTTATTCAGGGAGCAATAAGTCTTCGGAAAAATTATATTTTTATATTCCGAAACACTATACGTTCTCCCATGAATACTTCATTGTATCGATATCTCTCCCTGGCGATAATCACAATCATTTGTTCCTGTCTTCAGGCCCAGGAAAAGGGCCTTACGCTCAATACTCAGGAATACCTTGAAATGCAGGGACTGAATGTTATGCTGGCCCACGATTATTACCCGGAAGGGCACCAGGGGGGCGTAGGTATCATCCAGAATGGATTACGCACTGCAACGAACGGTGACATAAGGCTTGAACCCACTCCCGGCCAGTGGCAACCCATCCCGAAGCCCGGCAAACGGATGATCGATAAAGAAAAACAGGAGATCAGCGTACGGATGCAATATCCCGATGAAGCAAGAAACAGGAAGGGCTTCAATCCCATCGAGTATCCCGACCTGCATATCGCCTACATAATCCGCGTTGTGCCCGAGGGAAAGTCATTCCGCATCATTGTTGATTTCGAGGAGGCTCTTCCTGCAGAATGGGTAGGCAGAGTCGGATTCAATCTAGAATTGTTCCCGGGAAACCTCTTTGGCAAAAGTTATCTAATAGGAGATAAATCCGGAATTTTCCCAAGGCAGTATAACGATGGTGGAACCAGGACAGCAAACCCTTCCGCAGAGGTTCTGCCAATGGGCAAGGGAAATATGCTCAGTATCGCCCCTGAATCGGAACAACTGGGTATGCTCATTCAATCCGCAACCGGCCAGCCCGTTGAACTATTTGATGGGCGAGCCTTACACAGTAACGGCTGGTTTGTGGTTCGATCCCTGGTACCTGCCGGTGCTACCAAAAACGCGATCAACTGGCTTGTGACGCCCTCGGTACAGCATGACTGGATGTCCCAACCCGTGATACAATATTCCCAGGCAGGTTATCATCCCGGACAGAAAAAAATTGCAGTGATCGAACTGGACCGCAAAGATAAAACACGCTATCAGGCCAGCCTGCACAAAATAAAACCAGGCGGAGGAATGGAGAAGGTTCTGGAGACAAAACCTGTGGAATGGGGAGATTTCCTGCGTTATCATTACCTGCAGTTTGATTTTTCCTCCATAAAGGAGCCTGGTGTATATATTCTGAAATATGGTAAAACGGAATCAGGTCCTGTCCGCATTGATGCCGGCGTCTATCACCAGGATGTATGGCAACCCACTCTTTTTTATTTTCTGCCGATCCAGATGTGTCACATGCGGGTTGAAGACCGGTATAAGGTATGGCACGGCCTCTGTCATGCCGATGATGCACTCATGGCACCGGTGAGCCTGAATCATTTCGACGGGTATTTGCAGGGTCCCTCCACCCTTTGCAAGTACCAGCCGGGTGAGCATGTGCCCGGTCTTGATCACGGTGGCTGGCACGATGCCGGTGATTATGACCTGCGCATCGAATCACAGGCCGAAACAGTACTGGGACTCGCTCAGGCTTATGAGTTGTTTCAGGTTAAGGAAGATAATACAACCATCGATCAGACATCACGGGTTGCAAGACTGAATGTCCCCGACGGCAAACCCGACATCCTTCAGCAGGTGGAACATGGTTGCCTAACTATTGTTGGCGGATATCGATCTCTGGGCAGACTATACAGGGGCATCATCTGTCCTACCCTGCAACAATATGTGATGCTGGGTGACCCTGTCAACAATACGGACAACATGGTTAATCACCCGGCTGTGCCGGATGACAACCGGGTTTTCACTGAAGATAATCCCGGGCGTGAACTGAATACTGCCGGCTGCCTGGCTGCGGCTTCACGCGTCATGAAAGGCTTCAACGACACCCTATCGTTGCAATGCCTCCAGATTGCAGAAGAATTATGGGTAAAGACAAAAGAACGGTTTCCACTTCAACGACTGAGTGCAGCAGTGCAATTGCTTAAAACAACAGGTAAAAAGGAATATGCCGACTGGATACTTTCACAAAAAGACCTGCTGGTGAAACAGGCAAGGAGGACGGCCGGTGATGCGGGGCAGGTACTCCAGCAACTCAACGATCCGGAATTTACAACGGCCATGCGCAGTGCTGTAAAAGCATATCGCTCTGAAATCGACAGCCTGCAGAAAATAAATCCATATGGTGTACCTTATAAGCCTGATATCTGGGGCGCCGGTTGGAATATCCAGGGCTTCGGGGTTGACCAGTATTTTCTGCATACCTCCTACCCGGATATCTTCCCGGATACCTGGATGCTGCAATCGTTGAGTTTTATTCTTGGCTGTCACCCGGGACCCAACAACGCCTCCTTTGCTTCCGGTGTTGGCAGTAACTCCGTACTGGTGGCATATGGATATAACCGGGATGAATGGAGTTATTTACCAGGAGGCATTGTTTCCGGCACTGCCCTCATACGGCCCGATTATCCTGAGTTGCTGGAATGGCCCTTCCTGTGGCAACAAACAGAATATGTGCTGGGTGGGGGTACCACGGATTATCTGCTCCTGGTGCTGGCGGCAGACAAGCTACTGAACCAATAAACCGATTGTCGATTAGTTTATTGCACCACCAGCTTTTCAGTCCTGTAGGATGAACCACCCTGCAACTGCAAAAGGTATACACCTGGGGGTAATGCAAAGCGTGCATCCTGCAAAACCTCTTCATTCAGTTCAACTGACCGGACAAGTTGACCATGTATATTATACACCCTCAAATCCAGTTTTTCCGCCGCGGGGTTGAAAATACTTACTGATACATATTCGATGGCTGGATTGGGATAAACCTTCATTACAAGTTCCTGTGCAATAACTTCAGCAGCATTACTCGGCACACAGGACCCGGGCATATGTGAATCAAGCCAGGCAGCACGCGTACTGATCCACCCTTTCATGAAGTCGGCATCTTCCTGGTATGTTGAACCTACATATACATTGGGCCATACCCAGGTATTATGAATCTGCCATTGTTCAAAATTCCGGTCAATAGCGGGCCCCATGAGCATAGCTGCACTGTCCATTATACCCTGTATCGATTCATCTGACAATACTGTTTCGCGCATCTCCAACCAGCGGCATTTGAGTTGGCCGGTATACCAGGGGTCTGACAGAAACCTCGACCACCAGAATGGATTGCCACCCCATCCCCCATCAGGATAGGAATACTTCCAGCCGGTTGTAATATCTGCATCACCATAATTGGCATTCCCAAATGCTATGTCATAATCCCAAACCGGCCCCATGTGTATTCTCGGATCGCGGTCGTCGCGGTCCTTATGCAGAAAAGTACTCAACCTGAATCCGTCGGTATTTTTACTGAGCTCCACCAGAAGAAAGTAATCAATGAATGACCGGACATCGATATAATTCCGGTATCCTTTTACCGGATCCTTGTAATACGTGCTTTTGAGCACCATCTCAAACGAGTCTACCTGACTTTTTATATAGGCGGTTTGTTCCGGAGTGATGTCTTCCCATTTCGGATAATGAAATACATAAAAGACCAGTTGGCCACTGCTGCCGGTATATTGCGAATACCATCCGTCGTTGTTGCTCCCGTCGGAGGAACGGTCGATCTTAAAGATATATCCGCCTGTTAAATCAAGACCTGAATTTTCAGTTGGCTCCAGCTTGGCAATATTTACGCGGTTTTTATCCCGCTTGATCTTCTCCAGCAGAACATATACCCCCTGGTATTGATCATTTATTTTCATTTCTGCAAAACGTGTGCGGGGTGCATAATTTCCCAGTCTGGTAAAAAGTGTATAGGCCAGGTGATTCCTGACAAGAACCTTGTCAGAATAAGGCCCATGCAGAATCCAGTCACTTTCGGCCGGCATGCCCAACAGGCTCACTGCACTGTCTGTACCATCTGCCTGACGAAGCTCCAGCCCGTAATTCTTCTTATCAAATCCTGAAGAGGAGGAGCCCCGGATCTCAATCCCGGCCTTCCCCTCATAAACATTGGCCGGATTACCTGACCAGTTCAGGTTTCCCGGCCCATTGTCAATTATTTTCAGACCAACCGTAATTTTATTATCCGGCTGAATATAATTGCCATTTGTCTGAACCTCGATGAGAGGAAGGTTGTATCCAGTGGGAGGCGGAGGGGGAACCGGTGCTACAAACCAGCCAGGAGTGGTTCTATAGACCTGACCGGAATACTTTACACCAATGGATAAATAAGGGATGCAACTCATGTCAGATGATCCGGGGCCAAGATTATTTACCTGGATGGCAAGTATATTGGTGCCATTCCTGAGACATTCCACCAGTTTCTGTTCCTCAATCCGAAAATATGGAAATGGCTGTCCATCCTTTACAACTGCCTCGTGATCTGTGGCAGCAAGATTATAAGCCGGAGAGTCTCCCTCTGAACCCAGCCCCTGGCGGGCAACTTCAACACCATTGATCCAGGCAACAAATCCATCATCGAAATCCAAATTCAGAATTGCCAGTGCAATCTGTGAGGCATCTGTGAGTTCAAAAGCCCTGCGGACGAAAACTGAAAGGGTGCCATCAGGAAGAATAGTCGCATCATCACCGTCGTTATATCCAAAACCGGCAGGACCCTGCGGCCATCCGCTGGCATCGAAACTGTTCAGAAACCAGTCAGCCGGAGGATTGGAGGATTCTCCAATGTAATAGTTAAAGGTGTCACTGGCATAAACAACGGATTCCCAGTGGTTAACCAACTCAATCTGAGCTGATGCCCCTCTCACTGAAAAGAAAAACCCCAATAGAAGCAAGGATTTTAACAGAATATTTTTCATGATTTAAATCAGATAACAACCCGGTAATGAGATAAACGTCAACATCCAAATCAAACAAAGATGTGCATTTTGTGCGAGAATCCCGCAGACAATACATCTTTCAAGACTGTATGCCGAATGGATTATACGCAAAAGAATCCGGTAAGGTTTGAACTATCCTAAAGGTGGGTCTGCCGGTGCATCGTCGATTTTGTGTATTTTTACACAAAAATTGTCATGAGAATATTTATCATGCCACTCCTGCATGCTCTTTCAGCCCTTGCAGGAATCATGTTGCTTAATTCCTGTTCGGGACAGTCTGCGTCAGAAAAAAATGATCCTGCCGACAAATATTTTCTGGTGGGAACCTATACAGGAACTTTACCACCGGGAAATGTGGCTGACAGCGGGATTTTCATTTATCGGATGAATGGGAGCACAGGCGCTCTCAGCCAGATCAGTGCAGGTCCGTTCACCACCAATCCTTCCTTCCTGGCTGTACATCCCGGAAAGCGTTTTGTTTATGCTGTTAATGAAAATCAAAATGGTGAAATCTCCTCCTTCATCCTGGATACAATTCAGATGCAGCTACGATTCCTTAACAAGGTTTCTTCAGAAGGCTCCTACCCCTGCCACCTGAGCGTTTCCCATGATGGCAAATTTGTTTTTACAGCAAATTACGGCAGTGGCACAGTGGTCTTTTTACCTGTTACAAACAGTGGCATGCTGGCCAAGGCTGTATGGTCTGATCAGCATCAGGGTTCCGGGCCGGACAAGAATCGCCAGGAAGGCCCCCATGCCCATATGATCATTCCTGGTACTGACGAAAACACTGCCTGGTCATCCGACCTGGGTACCGATCGTGTTTATCGCTATAACATCGATCCCATAAGCGGCATGATCTCCCAAAAAAATCTTCCGCTTGCCACCATTCCCGGATCCGGCCCCAGGCACCTGGCTTTCCACCCTTCTGGCAATCCACTCTATATTCTTAACGAACTTAATGGTACTATCGAAGTTTTTTCAACCCCAGGAAATCCTGACAGTCTGAAACGCATGCAAGCGATCTCCACATTGCCGGCCGGTGACACATCCTTTGCAGGCAGTGCAGATATTCACCTCACTCCCGATGGCAGGTATCTCTATGCTTCCAACAGAGCTGATATCAATACGCTGGCAATCTACCGCGTGGATTCCATTTCCGGAATCCTGAGTTTGCTTGGACATCAATCTACTGCAGGTAAATCTCCCCGGAATTTCGCCATTGATCCTTCCGGTTCCTTCTTACTGGTCGCCAACCAGAAATCGAACAACATCGTGGTATATAAAATAAACCAGGGGACGGGCCTCCTGGAGGAAACTGGTTTTTCCACTGCTGTTCCGGCACCTGTTTGCCTTGTATTTTTATGACAAACAAGGGGACTGCTTATAAAATACTTTACCTGTTCATTCTTTGGTCCGGAGTGATGGGTATAGCCATGCTTAATGCGGGATGCGGACACGAAGAGGGCTGTACCGATCCGCATGCACGAAATTTCGATTCAAAAGCGGATGATTCCTGCTGCTGTCGATACAATGGTTATCTGCTTTTCTGGCATAACAACACTACTGCCGGAAATCTCTATTATTTCAGCGGGGTAAGCAGGCTTATTTATTACCTCGATGACCGGGAGCTTGGATCCATGGATGTGATGCGCTTTACAGATCAATCACCTACATGCGGTGACAAACATGCATTTACAGCAACCATTGACCTGGGCTCTGAAAAATCAAGGCTGGCAAAATACAAGATTATGGGAAACAATGGCCAGACCTACTGGAATGGTGATGTAACGATAAAAGCGGATACCTGTGTAAAAACCAGGCTCATTTTTAAATGATGCCACAGGATCCGGATATTATTTTCTGCCCAGGAGTCTTATCACGGAGGCTTCCCCTTTGTGGGCATTTCCTTCTTCCAGCAAGATAATTTCCTTGTGCAGGTTTATAAGATGAATATGCTTAAAATCCTTTTCCATCTCTTCAATGGAAAAAAGCATCTCTTCATCTTTGGGCCCTCCGCTGGTATAGGCTAATTGTTCCTTCGAAAAGGCTTCCAGGATAACAACTCCGCCTGGCTTCAGATATCGCAGCAGGGAGCGATGAAATTCCTTTCTTACCCCATAAGGTGTATGAACAAATATTAGAGCCAATACATCGAAAGATTCTTCGGGCAAACTGGCTTCATCGATTCCGGCAACAAAATAGTTGAACCTGACTCCGAAACGGGCTGCCAGCAGGTTTGCCTTCCCCTGGGCTACCTCACTCTGGTCGAAAGCCGTTACATCCCATCCCTTGCGGGCAGCATATACAGCTTGCCGGCCCTCTCCTTCCCCCGGAAGCAAAATCTTACCCGGAGTAAGTAAATCCAATTGCTGCCTGAAAAACTGGTTGGGCTCCGTGCCATATACGTATCCCGTATTCGAATATCGCTTGTTCCAAATCTCCTTGTTCATATGCCCGTTTTATACTTTCAATATTACAAAAAATACCGCGTCGGCTGCATCGGTTGACTGATAATTATTAATCCGGCATGAATCACTCAGAATCAGACAGTAATATTGCATTCTCTCTATTTTCATTCCCGGGGCCTGTCAGCATGTTCCTCCGTACTGCCATACATCTTCTTATGATTTATGATCAGCAGGGATGGACTGTAATCGAGCCAGGAATCATTCATGGACTTGATCCTGTTCCAATAGGAAAGACTTAGAATAACCATATCGTAATGCTGCAGAAATGCGGGTGTAAGTTCCTTAATCTCCAAAAATTCAATATGATCGCGTGTATTGGTATGAGAATCCGGTTTTGAAACCTGCCCTTTACCTTCGTCTTCAAATGTTGCAATGGTAAGCATGGAAAAATCATCTGCAAGGAAAGCTTCTCCGTATGCAGCGACATACTGGTCGTCAGAAGAAGTGATCAAGGCCAGAATTTTCCGCAGATGAGAGAACTCCTTATCGATAAGGACCCCTATGCTGCAATCCACCTCCTCGAAAAGCACCTTAAGTTTACCGCCTGTTTCTTCGTTGGAGAAAAGAGGGCGTGAACTCCCGACCAGCATCAGGTTGTAATTCCCTTTATTTGCAAACTGTATGATGTCACGATTTACCTGGTTGGATGCGCGGTAATGTGTATGAATGGTGAGTTCCATATCTGTTGCGGTTGCCAGTATGGGCTCAAAGCTCTCCTGCTCGAACAACCGGGCTTCCTCGATGGTAATATCCGAGGTTGGTGTAAGGTGGATGGCAGTGATCTCAGGGTTTCCGGTTCGCTGGTCTCTCATCCGGCCGGCAAGACGCAACAGCCTGCTTCCCGTTACCGGAGCTCCGAATGAGATGAGTATCCTGAAACCAGCTTTGGGTACCTGTGGTAATCTTGATTTTTTTCTCCTTGAAATAAAATTGATCAGGTCGAGCAGTGGACCGGTCATAATGGTGGTTACCAGAGCCATCAGTACCAGCATGGAAAATACTTCCGTACTCAGGATTCCCAGATCATACCCTATATTTAAAACAATCAGTTCCATCAGGCCACGGGTATTCATAAGTGCCCCGATCATCAGGCTGTTTTTCCAGGATTGTCCTACAAAACGTGCTGTAAAGGCACTGCCGGCAAATTTCCCCAACACTGCAACTGCGATAACCATGGCAAAAACCTCCCACTGGTGTGCACTGTTAAGCACCCCGATTTCCGTTCTCAACCCGGTTAATACGAAGAACAAAGGTAAAAGCAGAACCAGGCTGACATCCTCAATTTTTCGTGCGAGTACCAGGCGAAACTGTGAGTTCGAGGGTATTATCACACCTGCCATAAATGCTCCGAAGAGCGCATGAATGCCAATCACCTCCGTCAGGTAGGCAGAACCCATGAGCAGCATGAAAAATATTGCTACAATGGGCTTGCTGATGGTCTCATGGGTGAAATACCTGTTGGTAAGACGCTGCAGCAGTGGCTTCACAACAAATATCATGAATAAAACATAAACCACTGAAAATATCAGGGTGAATCCGGCTCCGGCAATCGATCCGGCTTTAACAACTGCAATTACCATGGCCAGGATGCACCAGGCCAGGATATCGTTTGCAGCTGCAGAGGTTATTACAAGGGTTCCAATCGGGGTTCTCGTTAATCCTCTCTCCTGCACAATCCGCGCAAGTACAGGGAAAGCAGTAATACTGAGCGAAATCCCCATAAACAGGGTAAAAGGCAGAAATGCCACATTATCCGGTGCAAATTCACTGTACATATAGTAGGCCAGCCCGACTCCAAAAGCAAATGGAATCAGGATGCTTCCATATCCGATCATCATGGAAACAGATGCTTTGTTGCGGATCACCCCCAGGTCGAGTTCCATCCCGATAATGAACATGAACAGTATCAGCCCAATCTGACCCAAAAACTGCAGGTTTTGCAGTGAGTCCAAAGGAAACAGGAAGTGCGTTATCCCCGGAAACCAGAATCCCAGGATGGAGGGTCCCAGGACAATCCCTGCAAGAATCTCCCCGATTACGGTGGGTTGACCTATTACGCTCATCAATCCGCCCAGCACCCTGGCGGTTAACATAATAGAAATGATCTGTAAAATCAGAATTGCCAGGGGATGGTGAAAATTCTTCAGAAATTCATCCCATGTATTCTGAGCCTGAACCTCCTGAATTTGTTGGCCCTGGGCTACCACTGCCCGCTGTATCTCCCTGCCCGATTCCAGCATCCGGCCCTGGTCTAAGGTAATCCAGAAAACCAGACCAAGAAATCCTAATGTAAGTATATAATAAAAGCTGTTTCGGCTCATGGGATTTGCTGCAGCTTTGTGGGCTATCCTTCCCTGCCAAAAATAGAAAAAAAAACGGTGCGGATCGGGTTAATTGAAACCGGAGAATTTTTACCGGGCAACAAGGACTGATTCACAGCCTGGACGGGCATGGGGAATAGGGCCCTGCATAGTGTGAAGCCATGCAGGTTGGTTTATATTCCCCCGGAACAGGAATGAACAGGGATGAATTGCCTCCTCAGGAAGCTATGCATTCGAATCCAGCCTTTTCAATACCTGGATGGCTGCATGAAAAGTCTTTCACCTGCTACTCAAAACTCTGGTTTGACCCTGGGTTATACACCAGTTTTTTCATCTGTATCATGCTTCCGGAATGAACCTTCAACAGATAAATCCCCGGAGAAATGCCTTGTGACCTGAGAGATATCCCCTCGCCCTGGTAACGCTGCCGTTCAAAGATAAGGCGTCCGTTCAGGTCATACAGTTCTATACGAACCTCCTCCCGGGTATTCCCATTTAGCCCGCTAATGTATACTTTGTCGGCAGAGGGATTGGGGAATACTGAAATAGCCATATCCTGCACAAGGGGTCTCACCGGCATGGAAATGTCATCATCGGCAAAGGGTGATCCTTTTGTGCCGGCTGATGCTTTCCAGTAATTGGCATAGTTGGGATCTCCTGTTGGATTCAACTGTGCCGCCACCAGTGAATTTCCCTGTCCGTCAGGTTCAGCGGGCCATGGATTGAAATCGGAGTAATTGAATGCAATTACGGGGTTTCCGGCCGGATCGGCAAGAATAATCAACTCCCCGCTGTTGGACAGATTACCCGAGAAATTGGCCGAAGCTGTCTTGTTGTAATAATAATGGAAGGGATTCACTTTGGATACTGCCACATAAAATTCCCCGGGACCAAGGATGCTGTTTGGGGGAAATACGCAACTTACTCCACCCTGCAAACGCATTCCTGAAACATTGATGAAGCTGGTACCTGTATTTTTAAATTCGATAAATTCAAGTGAGGTCCCGAAAACGGTATCGTACCCGTTTACCACATCGGGCGGGTGATACATAAGTTCAGTTACCTTCAGATTTGAATAATCTTCATTCGTTTTCAGAAAATTCACCTGTGTGAGTACACTCCATACGCCATTGAAATAGATACGTGCCATAACTCCTGCGGAGGTAGTGAGATCAAAGGATATACTCTTTCCGGCCTTGATGGCATGCGGGTTGATGGCCCCTCCTGTCATACGGGGATCCTCATTGTTCAGGGTATAATACACATCTCCGTTCACCTTGGGATTGGAAAGGGAAACATTCACTGTACCCTGAAAAGAAAAGGTATCAACAAAGAGAGCAGTACCAAGTGCTTTGATGATGGCAGGATCGAGTGTTGTATACAAACCTGCCTGCTTTAACTGGGTTACCAGTATATCCGACCGGTAGGGGAAGTAATCATTGCGTACCTCGTCTAATTCAGGAATCCAGTTATCATCTTTGGTATATGCGTACGATTTATAGGTATCACCCCAGCGTGCAGACTCAGAGATGATGGCTGTTGAAATCTGATTAACGCGTGTATTAAATCGGGAAAGGTTGCTTTCCACGGAGAGCTGATTACCGGCACGTAAAACCTGGTAGGCTCTGTCAGCAAACCGCATGCGGTATTCAGCATTGGCTGATAGTTTAAAATGAAGCCATTGAGGATGGAAAATATCGAAACTTCCCACTGTCATTTTATTGCCTGAACTTGTACCAATATTTACCCGGTCTTCATATAATCCGATACCCGGACTAACCACATCAGCCATCATGGTATGTTCACAATCATGCGCAAAAAATGTAAAACCATCGCGTTCAAACTTCCTGTTTCGAATAACAAAGAAGTTGTTACACCCGTTATTACTCATAAACGCGGAGGTAGGGGAATCAAAGTTACCGGTATAAAAGATAACCAGCATATAGTCTATCAGGTTATCGATGTCTACCAATACGGGGGCACCTTCCACCTTCAGGCCTGAAGGATCCTTTCCCTGCACCAGATTATAATTTACCGAATCAGCAAAGCCCTCAAGACAGAGATTCCATATTTCTCTCCATGCATCTAGAAATCCGTCGGTGGCTTCAATGCGGTAATTCCAGTTTTCAGTACTTACCTTTACAACATCGTAATCTTCTGCATCACCGCCAAAATAACTGGCTGCAAAATCTGCCTCGGAGCGTTCCTGGGTTTGATAGATACCCCAGTACATCCCGTTCAGGTACAGGTGATAGTAACGACTTCGGGTATAGGGTTTTCCCAAATCACGTTGAAGGTCGCGGGAAAATACTTCCCTAACGAGTGTATTATGCACACCATCGCCAGGATTGTTGGCCCAGGAATAATTTTGTTCACAGCGCAGGTCAATCTTATTGAATTTCCCGGCACCTTCCGTTCCAAAAAGTGGAAAATCAAGTTTTGAATCTCCGTAACGACTCTTGAAAAACAGGCGGAATGCATGCTTTGGAAAATCATCGTGACGGCTCCACCCGCCCCTGATCCTCAGTCCTGCATTCACATTGAAACCCGGGGTACCATCGGGATTGATCAGTTCCACAGAACATTCCCGTTCCCAATCCTCACCATGCCCTCCCGCATTCACATAAATTCCGGTTGCCGCATCGAACAGGTTACTATTATCCGTAATAATCGAAATACTGGGTAAGGCTTTCAGACTTGGTTCTATAGATGCTGCATAACGCGAGTCTGTTGTTACTTTTGAATCTACCTGCAGATCGATGACCTGACCATTCACATTGCCTGAAGGCCAGTTTCCTCCAGGGTAGTCCTGAGTTTTAACTTTGGAAGTATAGATAAAAGTAGCTCCAACCGGAAAGGAAGCCCTATACCCATCTTTAACGCAACTTGCCCTTACCACAAAAGCCGGTGTCGTAGCCCGACCAGTGGAGGAAGCAGGATTAACCGCAATGGTTACAGGTGATGCAGCTGTGATTGCGGTAGGAGAATCATCGGGTAGGCTTCCGTCAATCGTATATTTAATTTTGAGTCCTGCCAGTGGTGCTGTGAGCGTGAGTGAGAAATTCGAAGTGTAAAACCCACTGGGATGGCTGAATAGGGGTTTCTCATTTACTCTGGGCAAGGCAGGGGTTCCTGTAATAGAGATATCAAAATACAGGTCACTGCTCGAAAGATTGTAGTTCAGTACCTGAACTGCCAGGGTATTGATCCCTTCTGCCAGGTGAAAATCCGAGGTGTATATCGTATAGGTAACCGGAATGTCATAGGAATGCAATGCGGTGGCAAAAGCAGAATCATAGAGCCTGGCGGGAGCATTCGCTGTTATTACGGGTTCCCCGTTTATCCAGAGTACGAATCCGTCATCAAAATTCGCTGTAATATTCAGTTCCTCAATTCTGGCAGCATTCGTAGCGGTAAATGTGCTTCGCAGGTATACTGTTGAATAGGTATAGCGCATGTCGTCTAAAAGTGTACCTCCTGCTCCTACCCCGTACCTGAAAGGAGCAGAGGCGGTAGCCCAGGACGAAACATCATAAGCCGATGTATTCCAGTTATCGGGCAAATTATCAGCCTGCGATGCCTTTATATAACGGTATGAGGAACCTGATGGTAAACTTACCTGGGCTATAAGACCAGCATTTATTGCAAACAGGGCCAGCAGTAAGGTGAATCCGGAGAGTCTGTTAAATTTTCGCACTGTAACAGCATTTTTAGTTTTAGAACCTCTAAATGTACGAATTATGTCATTAAATGGTTCCGCTGTCCGGCCAAGTTCCTGTAACCTGCGGTCATAGGATGATCACAATTCGCCCCATTCTCACCCTTCCATGCATATTAAGTTAACCCAAATCGACTGAGCTACAGGGCTGGATTCGGCAAATAATAGACAATTGATTAAAATCATCAGCATAGTAAAACCAATATCATCCATCATACCAAAAAATACTGAGCTGCAATCCTGATTTTTGCAAATGCAGGTAAAGACTGCCTGTATGAATCAGAAACGAATCGACTGTATGGATAGTGAGCTGATTATGAGAGAAGAAGAAGGGGTCATTGAGCTACAGGGGGTCTCACGTTGGAACGGTACCTTATCTTATTTCCAGGAATTACTGGACTGGACGGAGGAATATAGCAAGAATCCCAGGGATACCACAGTAAACGTAAACCTGGAATTCATCGACCCATCCTCGGCCGAATTGCTGTCGCTCTTTTTTAAAAAACTGGTAAAGGTTAGGAAAAAGGGATACCAGCTGAATGTGAACTGGTATTATGATGAAACTGTGGAGAACAGCAAGGCCTATGGGTATGTATTTGCCAAAGTTTCCAAAATCCGGTTTAATTTCATACAGTTGTCGTAGCCCGGTTTCCCGGGGAAGATCAGCCGGTCATAAATTCAGACTTTGGTTTCAATTCAGGATATCTGAGCCAACACCGAATTTGCCGGTGTTTTTGTCTGTTTAACCAGATAAAAAACAATAGGGTATTCATTAACTGTGAAAAGAAAAATTTAGTATATTTGTTAAGGATCAGGTCTTCTGAACAAACTATACTCTATGCTCAAGTCACAGCTCAGGTTTGCCCTGCTTGTTTGCATCACGACTTTCTTTGTTACCCTGGCAGGTGTTTCTCTCGAAGATTTGCTGCATGACATCCCCCTGGTAAATATTTTTTCTGATGTTCATCACTATATCACTCCATTTATATTGGGGATTGCCGGGTTTATAGCTGGTATCTGGTACAGGAAACTATATAACCGGAAAAAAGAATCGGAAAAAGCCCTCGTCCAGGAGAGCGAAAATCTACACCTTTTGCTTTCCCTCAGTCAGGAGTTGCTCTCAACGCTGGAGATGAATAAACTTCTGCAAACCATTATCGAACAGGCTACATGGCTCACACACCTCGATTCGGGAGCTATTTATCTTTACAAAGACAATCAGCTTTACCTGGGTGCCACAACTCCCCCTCTCCCCCCGGGATTTCCTGAAGAATTAATAATGGCAAAAATCGAAGACCATCCTAATATCCGCAGAAGTTTTACCAGCAAAATACCCCATAGTATCCGGGATGTGAAGACTGTGCAACTCGCACCCATGGAACGTGTGGTTTGTGAGCAGCGCTCATTAAAAAGCCTGCTCTACGTTCCCCTTATAATAGAAAATAATGAGGTAGGTGTTTTTATACTTGGAACAGAAAACAGAATACGTGAATTCTCTGAACATGAAATAGATCTTTACAGAACTATTTCCACACAGGTAGCCCTGGTAATCGAAAATAGCAAACTCTTCCAGGAATCGAGAGATTATGTAACTGAACTGCAGCAGCAGAACAAGAAAATCGTAACCCTGAACCGCGAACTGGCCGACAGCATCCGGGAAATCAGGAGAATGAATGTTGACCTTACTTATGCAAGGGAAGTAGCAGAAAAAAGTGAAAAAATCAAGACCTCCTTCCTCCGGAATATGTCTCACGAGGTGAGAACGCCTCTCAATGCCATCTATGGCTTTTCTCAATTACTCAGGGAGAATCGTGATAATGCTGAAAGCATTAATTTATTTTCGGAAATCATAGCCAAAAGCAGCAAAAAACTTCTCGGTATTATCACCGATGTAATTGATGCATCGAAACTGGTAGCAGGGGATGTCTCTCCCGAATTACAGGAATTCGATCTGGTGCCCTTTATTGATAGGATCCTGGACGAATCCAGAAACAAAATAACCAATTCGAATACCATCCTGCTGCCACAGGTCTGTGGTGGATTGCATTCTTGTATCGTATCCGCCGACCGGTACAAACTGGAAAAGATTATTTCACATCTGCTTGATAATGCCATCAAATTCACAACGGAAGGACAGATAAAATTTGAATTGAACGCCGGACAGGACGGCATCATCCTGTCGATTTCCGATACTGGATCCGGTATACCCGCTGAACTGCACCAGTCAGTTTTTGATGCCTTCCAGCAATATGAACAGGCAAATTCTGAAATTCTGCATGGGGGAACCGGCCTTGGTCTTACAATAGTCAAAGGATTTACAGATACTCTGAATGGAACCATAAAGCTTGAATCAGAACCCAAAAAAGGAACCTGCATCACCATTACAATCCCTCCTCCCTTTTTTACTCTGATCCATACTTCAAACCAGAACCCTCCCCAATCAATTCAAAAACAATACGTCTTACTGGTGGTAGAGGACGAAAAGACAAATTATCTCTACCTGGAGGAAGCATTGAAGGATTTCTATTCTGAATTGATTCACGCTTCGAACGGCATGCAGGCAGTTGATATATGCCGTTCCCACCAACATATTGATGCAGTACTCATGGATCTTAAAATGCCGGTGATGGACGGCTACACTGCAACCCGGAAAATCAGGGAATTCAGTCCTGCTTTGCCTATCATTGCTCAAACAGCATATGCAATCCCCGCTGATAATAATGAAGGAAATAATATCAGACTGTTCGACGAGGTTATTAATAAGCCTATTAATATTGAAGATCTGAAAAGAAAAATCCATTCTCTTACACAACGGAATTCAAACAGAGCCTGATAGGCCCTCACTTGAACCATGGTTCATCAGCCCCCGTAACCTACAGTATTTATTCATTCCTCAAACTTCATACTATATCCACAATCTGCACTGCTGAATAGAAGGAAGCTGACAAAGAAAATCTGCTTATTCATAATCCTTTAGCTTTCAATTAAATGTAAGTAAAATAATTATTGACAAAGGGGAATTCTAATCGTAACTTAGCTCTGCATTTTTCAATTTTTATTGATTCGCCCTTAAGCATTAAAAACTACGGAAAGATGAAAAACACTGCAAGTTTCATGCTGATATATTTGCTATTTGCAATCTTAACATCCTGCACTGCCCCGGTATATTTTGAAAAAACGGTACCCCCGGAGATTTCTTTTACTGGAGAAAAAGCTACAGCATCTCTTATAAATACTTTTAATTTTGAATCGATTCAGAACGAAAAAGAAAAATTCAGGGAAGCATATGATTTTGCTGCAATGGAATTGATTAGAAGTCTGAAGGAAAACTTTCAGGAAGAAGCTCCTTTCAGGCTTTTGGAAGCTGATACACTTCTGTCCGGCCAAACGCCATATTACCCGGGTGCTAACCTGCCTCCTGAAATCGTACAAAGCTACTGCAGGGAGAATAGAACACCCACCCTGCTGGTTCTTTCCTCTCTACTGATTTGGTTTACCGGTGAAAATGCCGACGAGGAGGAGGAACCCAAATTGCTGGCTATAAGATCTCAAAATGTATTCCTGCATCTTCAGGCTGAATTTTTACTTTTTAATAGTAGCGGGTTCCAGATGAATCATCAACTGATTGCCAAAAATATTTTCTATAAATCCAGATCCTCTCTCACCTCAGATATCTGGCTTTTTACACCCGGGTTGAAAAAGGCAGGTTCATCAATAACCGCCCTTGCAGAAGGAATTTCAAAGGAATATTACGACAGGTTTTATCCCCAGGTAGTAACTGACTCAAAAACTGTGTTCGCTGGAACAGGATTTGGCAAGATGCGAAAATACACCCGCCAGAGAAACTGGGATGCAGCCATATACGAACTCATACCACTTGCTGCCTCCGATGATCCTAAAGTAGCCGGCAGAGCAGCTTACAACCTCTCTGTGATGTATGAAATTACAGGTGACATGGCAAAACACGAATTCTGGCTGAATAAATCGGGCGGAGTGAAACCGCAGGAATCAATCAAGTTCAGTTACTGAGTTGAACCTGAATCTCACTTACCCCATTAGCACCTGTACCATGTTCTGATCCCCCAGACTTTCGAAAGGAAGAACAAGTCCCGCTATTGCGGTTCCATTTAGTAATATGCTGCTGACCCCTTTTTGTTTGTGTAAGGGATTCTGCACAACAATATGTACTTTCTTTCCTCTGAATGTTCTGTTTACTTCAAACTCCTTCCATTCGGCCGGGATGCACGGATCAATGCGCAAGCCATCAACAACCGGCTGTATGCCGAGTATATACTGGGTGGCTGCTACATACGACCAGGTAGCCGAACCGCTTAACCAGGGTATGCGTGAATTCCCATAGTGCGGACTTGTTTTGCTATGCGTGCTCTGGCAGTAAACATAAGGTTCAATCTGACGAATTTCAGCCCTCTTATTATAGGCAGCCGGCATATACCGTCTGAAATAATCATAGGCCCGGGAACCATTTCCTGCCATAGCCTCGGCTATCACAGCCCAACCTTGGGTATGCGTAAAGATGCTCCCGTTCTCCTTCATCCCGGTATTCATTAATGCAGCGCGTACTATGTTAAAATCGGTATCGGTGTATGGCGGATCGCAAAGCATGATGCCATAGTCAGTAGCGAGTTTTTCATGAACGGCTGTGAGCACTGCTTTCTGCTGTTCCGGGCTGGCGGCACCGCTTATCACAGCCCATACCTGAGGATTCAGAAAAATCTTCCCCTCCTCGCTTTCTTTCGATCCGAACTTGAATCCATCGGCCCGGTACCCGCGCAGGAACCACTCCCCATCCCAGGCATGCTGCTGAATATTTTTATCGAGCTCTGCCAGCAGAGGGGCTGCCCAGGCTTCTTCATCCGGCTTGCCGAGGAGTTTTGCAATGTCTATATAGCCCGCCAGTGCCAGGCGCAGTTGCATGGCCACAAAGGTAGTTTCACCGTCATGACCGAACTTGAGACAGTCGTTCCAGTCAGCCCGCAATCCACAGGGCAACCCGTGCTTCCCGCTCCGGTCGAGATTGAATTCGATGGCACGCCTGAGATGAGCCATCACCGTGGCCTCACCCTTGTCTGCATAGGGAAGTATCTTATTGTAAAATGAAACATCGCCCGTTTCATTTACATAGGCAGGCACGGCATTAAAAAGCCAGAGGCAGTCATCGGACCGATACTCCGTTTCAGCAGGTGCTTTCTCACTTCCCGGGGAGTGGCTCACCTTATTTACCACAGGCATGGCTCCGCCAGTTGATACCTGCCCGGTGATCATCAGCTCGAGCCGTTTTCCTGCTTCTTCGGGTATGGAATGCATCACCCCAAGCAGGTCCTGCACACTGTCGCGATACCCGAGTCCGTCCCGCTCACTGGCAGTATACACAAGGCTGGCAGCCCTGCTCCAGGAATAGGTGATAAGGCAGTTGTACGGACTCCACATATTGAGCATACTGTTGAATTCCGGATCAGGTGTTTTTACAGTGAATCCCTGAATCTTCGAATGCCAGTAACTTATAAGTTTCTCAAATTCCCTATTTACTACATTTGGATCACTATATTTCGCAACTACTACCCTACCCTCTTTTTCAGCACGACCAACTCCAATCAGGATAACAAAATCCTTTTCTTCCCCGGGTTCAAGCCGTGTATCTACCTGCAGGACCCCGCAAAGATTGTCGCCGGCCCCCTTGAAATTGGAACAACTTCCCTGTTCTACTGTGAGCGGGTTGGCATATGTCCTGTAATTCCCCAGGAATCGCTGCAGGTCGGTCTCGAAGCCGACAACCTTTTCTCCTGTGAATGCCAGGAAGGAATATCGTCCCTGGTCCTTCTCCCCGAAATTATCGGGCATCTCCGGAATATGAACATTGGTACCGTGCGAGATAATCCCGTCGATCACATCCATCTTGCCTGTGTACTGGGTATATTGCAAATTCAGAAGGTCATCCAGCGCATTCCAGTTGTTGGCATATTCCACAAATGTGAAAAGGCTTAAATTACGGACCTTGTTACCCGTATTTTTGAGCCGGAGTTTCCAAATCTCAAAGGTCTGGCCCAGGGGTACAAAATAACAGGTCTCGCTTCGTATCCCCTCATATTCAGATTCAATGACGGTGTAGGAAGTGCCATGACGGCAAACGGACTTAAAGCGGTCGAGCGGCTTCCCCACCGGCTGCCAGGAGGCTGACCAATAATCAGTCGATTCCTTATCGCGAATATAGATGTACCTCCCCGGTTGATCCACCGGGATGGAGTTGAAGCGGATGCGCGTGAAGCGCCCCTGCCCTGCCGACTTGTAAAAACTATATCCCCCGGCATTGTTGGTGATGATCGCGCCATACTCTGTTGACCCGAAGTAATTGCTCCAGGATCGGGGTGTGTCGGGCGATGTGATCACATATTCTTTTTTGTCGTCGTCAAAGTATCCGAATTGCATGTTGAAAAATGTTTAATTGTTCCGGGTTCCGGGTTCCGCGTTCCGGGTTTGCCGCTGCCACTGCTACTACCACTGCTACTGCCACTGCCACTGCCACTCTCCTCCACTACTTCTTTTCTTTCAGAGCAGCAAGTTCTTTGTTTATCTCAAGTACTTTTTTCTCATCCAGATTATAGAACAGCAGTGCGATCACCCCGATGGCGCTCCAGATGGCCGGCATGAAGCTGAAGAGGATGCGAATACCCTTTTCTGTTTCCGGTGATGCAGGGGCATTGGCCACAAATCCGAAGTATGCCAGCAGGTATCCACCCATGGCACCACCAATTGACCAGCCAAACTTCTGGGCAAAGTTACCGGTGGAATAGATAAGTCCGGTTGCGCGGCGACCTGTTTTCCACTCGGAATAGTCGGCTGTATCGGCATACATGCTCCACATCATGGCCATTGCCGGTCCTACGGCAAGGTTACTCAACGCCTGGAAAAGGAACATTAACGTGAATTGATCCTTGTCGAGAAAATAATAGAATATGCTGAGTACAGTCCCACCCGCCATAGCAACTATGTATACCATTTTTTTTCCAATCAATGCGGCAATCGGTTTGAGCAGAACTGTTCCCAGGATACTGCAGGCGGTGCCCACTACCATGAAGGACGAAACCACCGTGGCACTGTCCATTTCAATTCCGAAAATTTTTATCGAACCTGTAATGCTGACATAGTACTTGAAATAGTAAATAATGGATCCATTGCGGATGGCCACATATAGACAAGTCATCACTCCGACGAGTGTAAGCAGCAACCAGGGAACGTTATGCAGGAGATCCTTCAGGTCGTCGCGGATGCGGTTGTTTTCCTCTTTGATCGGCGCCACACGCTCCTTGCAAAGGAAAAACGTAGTGAGGAACATGATCACTGCCAGCACTGAATAAATACCCATGGCTGCAGAAAAGCCAAATTGCTCATTTACCGCACCATCTGCTGCCGGATGCAACAGACCAAAATAATTTACCAGTTTCAGGGTGAAGGCCTGCACGATTATACCGCCCAGGAAAGCAGATACCGAACGAAAGGCAGCCAGGGAAGTGCGTTCGAGGGAGTTGGGAGTCATTACCGCCAGCAGGGCTCCATAAGGCACATTGATGGTGGAATAGATGAACATCATGGCGGTGTAGGTAACATAAGCATACACCAGTTTGGCAGAGGTAGCCAGCTCCGGCGTGAAGAATGTGAGAAATCCGATCACTCCGAATGGAACGACCGTATACAAAATCCAGGGTCTGAACTTCCCATAGCGCGACTTGGTGCGGTCAGCCAATGCACCCACCAGCGGATCATAAAAAGTATCGAGCAAACGAACTACCAGGAACATAGTCCCAGCAGCCGCGGCCGATATCCCAAAGATATCCGTATAAAAATACAGGAGGAAAAGCGTAAACGTCTGGTAAAACAGGTTGGAGGCCATATCGCCCAGGCCATAGGCGGTCTTTTCGAAGATGCTGACCTTTTCGGATTTTGGAATCATGGATATTGGTTTAGGTGGTTTCTGGCAATTAAAATACAGGCAGAAGATGCGGGACCCTGATCAGCACTGTATAAATACAAATTTGGTTATTATTTGGGAAAAACAAAGAGTCAGCCCATTTTAGATATTTCAGGCAAGAGGAGACTGTATTTTCGAATTTCCAATCAAATATCTGCCAGGGGTTTATGATTCAATTTCTTCAAAAGATTATTATCTTTATTCGTTAAAAGCAAAATATGCCAATAAATATAAGACTTGGCCCGGAATAGGCCCCTGAAAAAGGGTCGGACAGGCCAGGGAACTGAGATATCCAGTTCCCTAAACGGAAATTTACTACTGTAATGCTGAAAAGAAAGATCATAGTTCTCCTCTGGTGGTTAATGGGTAGTGGCATCCTTCATGCACAGGACACACTCAGCCTGCTGATGAAACTGGATCCGGGGCTCCCTCCCTCCGGGCTGAACGGCAGCAGACTGGGCGAATCAGCAAATTGCCTCGGAGACATTAACGGGGATGGATTGGACGACTGGGCTGCTTTGCTGCGTACTGCCGGCGATTATGAATCAGGGGAACAGATTGGTAAAATATACATATGGCTTGGAAGTGCCAGTTATCAAAAAAATCAGGTACCGGAATTTATCCTATCGGAGTTCCCCGGGTTACAAAGCTACAGCTCTTCTATAAATGGCATTGGGGATGTGAACAACGACCAGTTTGATGACTTCCTTGTAGTGGCCCGCGACAGGAGTTATCTCTGCTTCGGCAATGCACAGGCAGAAACTTTTCAAAAGTTAATTCTTGCACCGGGTGAATGGCCATATAGTATTGCGCCTGCCGGAGATGTCAATAATGATGGATACGACGATATGATCATCGGATTCCGCAACAAGGCTTCTGTTTTCCTGGGAGGATATGCCTTTGACGCTAATCCTGAAATTACCTTTCATGGTGAACACGAACGCGACAATTTTGGATATCATGTGACAGGCGCCGGGGATATTAACGGCGATGGGTATGACGATCTGATCGTGGGTGCGTCAGGATATTATAAAAACGGGTATGATGCCGGAAGGGCTTATGTCTATTTTGGAAATGAACAGATGGACACTCTTCCTGACATAGTCCTGAATGGTGAAAAAGCTGAGATTTGTTTCGGAGGTTCCGTATCGGGTGCAGGGGATCTGAATAAGGACGGATATAATGATTTTATGATTGGTGCATACCGGTATGAGCATGGCGGGAGACTTTATATTTACTATGGCGGCAGCAATCCGGATACCTTGCCTGATCTGACCGTAATAAGTTCTTCTGGTGGCAACCCCGTTGAAGATATCAATCAGGATGGGTACGACGATCTTTTGATTAAAAACGCATTTTATCTTGGAGGAGCATCAATGGACAGTCTTCCAGACCTGGCTATTCCCTCAGCAAAACGTATCATAGCCTGGGGTGATTTCAATGGTGATGGATTTATTGACTACCTCAACGGGGATTGGGAATCGGATGTTAACGGTTACCTCTCAGGATGTATTTCTATGTACAATGGAGGGACACAACTCCCTGCATCACCCGCTGCTGAATTTTATGGTGAACGGGGTGGTATGGAATTCGGCATGGGTGTCTGTGGCCCCGGGGACCTGAACAGTGATGGTTATGACGATTTTGTTATTTCCGGCAGATACTCCGGTTATTCTCCGCAAGAGGCTTTCGTTTCTGTTTATATGGGAGGGAAAATGCTTCATCCTGAGCCCGATTTTATTTTATACAACAATTCATCCGCAGTTTACGCAGAGAGTATTTGCGGTGCAGGGGATGTTAATGGAGATGGTTACAAGGACCTTTTGACTGGTGGAATGAACGACAGTGTTTTTCTTTACCTGGGAAGTTCTTCATTTGACAATGAACCAGACCTCCAGTTCACTAAACAGGATTCCAGCAAGTATTTCGGAAGCAGTATCGATTGTGCCGGAGACGTGAACAAGGATGGTTTTGATGATATACTAATAGGTGATTTTGGAAATTATTCTGCAGGAACGCAATCAGGGCGGGCATATATATATTATGGTGGTACTACCATGGACACCAAACCGGATCTTGTATTCAAGGATGGTACAGCACGCATAAGTTTCGGGGCAACTGTTAAAGGTGTCGGGGATATCAATAATGACGGATATGATGATGTTGCGATCGGCGCCCCCCGCTATGACCGGATAAACCATTTTGGCAGATTGTATCTCTACCTGGGGGGTCCTGATATGGATGGAACCCCTGACCTGGTCATAACCGGCACTGAACAATATTATCAATTCGGATCTATCATTGCTGCAGGCGGAGATATTAACAATGACGGGTATGGGGATATCCTGGTGTCCACACCCTATATGGGCAATGGCATCGGGATTTCAAGCATCATGGCCTTCCATGGAGGATCTGTGATGGACACTATCCCAGATGTTGTCATAAGGAAATCAGGCTACGGATTTGGTATAAGTATAACACCTCTCGGTGATCTAAACCATGATGGATTTGATGATTTTATGTTTGGGGATACTGAGAATAAATGTGTGTTTGTTTACTATGGCGGGGATCCTGTCGACAGCCTGCCAGATCTGGTAATGCCCGGAATGGCATCCGACATAGATAGCTATGGCAGCAGTATTGCATATGCAGGGGACATTAACGGAGATAATACACCTGACATCCTGGTGGGAGATCCGATGAATGATGCCACTGGCTATTGCATGGGAAGGGTATATATATTCTCAGCAAGAAAAGCAGGCATTATCCCACAGAAGGAATCAACCCAGATTCTTCTACGCACATATCCGAATCCTGCCCTGGACAACACCACCTTCCATTATACCCTCAAGCAGGCTGGACTCGTAAATCTGGATATTTTCAACACATTCGGGCAAAAAATTGCAAGCCTGATAAACATGCACCAACTTCCGGGCACATACGAGCATCTGTGGAATACTGGGGCCTATCCGGCAGGGATTTATCTTTGCAGGTTACAGACCCCAGGATTGTGCAGCACCATCCCATTGGTAATCCTGAAGTAAAGAATTATTTAACTGACTGCTCACAAATTTTAGAACTCAGGAACTTCATCCCGTCCGAACCTCCTCTTCGCATCACCCAACTTCACCGTCTCCCCAATCTTCATCACCTGGTAATGTCCCAGCGGGATGCTGACGATACCTCCATCCCACTCACGTGCGATTCCTTTCCATGAGATATTGCGGGTGGTATCTTCCAGTTCCCCGTAGATCACGTTACCCCCGGCCTCATCGACAATCACCATCCCGTATACCTGTAATGCCTTTGCGATGATCAGTTCTCCTGGCAACAGATCAAATTTTGATAGATCCAATTTCGGATCAAGACGTATCACTGCACCTTCCGGGATTCCGCCTTCCACCAGCCCATCCGTCCAGGTAGCCGGGAATACAAATTCCTGGAAAGCATTGAACCGGGTGGCGGCTGCGATCTTGTGACGGATCTCACCCGATTTTACTTCTTCCAGCATGATGAGCCCTGCAATGATTGGCACGCCTGCCGCGCGACCCGGACCATAGAAATGAATGCTCTCCCCGTTCTTTATGTTGAAGTCGGAGGGATTGTAAACGCCGGATCCATAGAGATCATACTTCATGCCCGTGTTGGAACACCAGCCTCCATCCGGTAATGGGGAAGCAGCCCACATGTCCCAGGCGATGCCGTTCTTCCGGTCGATGACCGCCAGGTGCCTGTCGGTACCCGGAGAAACAAGTGCATTGAGCGGGATCGGAACCGGCGCTGCATCGAAGTCCGGACCGTGCCCGAAGCTATCAATATCTGCTTTCCAATGTTGCTGCTCCTCTTCCGAAAGCAATACATGACGAACCTTGTAGCGGGGAGTGCTGTCATTCACTTCATAAACCGGAATGGTATAGCGCGTAAGATTCATACCAAAATTATGCTTCGAGGGATCTTTCTTCAATAAGCCAATGTAGTAATCACTCAGGCTGTCAATCTCCGCATCAGCAGGGATGGGCTGGTTCCAGAAACTGGAGTCGGAAAAAAATCGCAGGGTAGTATTCTCATCATTCTTGCTGCTTTTTTCTCTGCAGGAAAACAGGAGAATGAACATTATGAAAGGGACCAGGAATCTCATAGTTAGAGTGCAATATTAGGGATAACAATTGATGTAACGGACAAGCAGGAGTAATCTCAAAACAATTCATAAATAAGGCCCGTTTTAAGGATAGTCGGAACCTATAGGAATACAAATAGAAGGCAGAATTCCCTATTATTTTTTCTGTGATATAATTTATTCCTGCACTTTTAGAACAAAAATACATAGTTCGGTACTATTGCCTGCTAACAACCTGGCTGCAACAAATGCAATCTCCTTCCCGTCAGGAGACCATGCATAACAGGACTGAGCCACAAAAGAGGAGGAGAAAAGTCGCCTGACTCCAGAACCATCTGCCTGCATGATGAACAGACCGTCCTGACCATCCCGGTACCCGGAAAACGCAATCATAGATTCATCAGGGGAAGGACGGGGACAAAAATTATTTCCTACATTTCCTGTTAAGTTGATAATACCTGTCAAATCCGTATTCATACGATAAATATTGCCTGCTGAGGAAAAAAGAATACTGTTCCCGTTGTTTATTAATACAGCATATTCTTCCCATAATGAATCGATTTTCAACCTTCTCACATTGCTCCCATCAGTATTAATCAGGTAAAGATCATGTTCATTATCAAAGCCTGTTGTAAAAAGGATCGTTCCCCCATCAGGGGTCCAGGAGGGAGTCTGAAATATGGAAACATAGGATCCGGTATTGGGGACTTTGAAAAGGTTGCTTCCATCCTTATTCATTACATAAAGTGTGGAGCCCTCGGGTGTATTCAAACCTACAAAGGAGATCTGCTCACCATCCGGGGACCATTCTGGCATGAAAGGGATATATTCAGATCCTACCAGTTCCTTATTTGAAGATCCATCTGATTCAACAAGCTGTATGCTATGCCCTGCGGAAAAACCCTGGTACAAAATATATTTATCGTCATCCGACCAGGAAGGCTTACTGTAGGCTCCTGTGGCAATGAGTCTCTTATTTGTACCATCTTTGTTAACCGTAAACAAACTATCATTTGAAATAATAGCCAGTTTCGACCCGTCATGGGACCAGCCAAGGTCGATCCCCTTGGAAATCATCCCATCTCTTGATTTCTCAGAGACTTCCTTTTCACAGGATAAAAGTATAAGGCAGTTCAGTGCCAATAACCAAATGAAGCGCATAATTACCTCCTTTATAGATTACAAGCCAGGCATTAATCTCACCGAAGGTACTGCACAAATACGCGAAAAGTTATTGCAGTGTCAGGAATTTTTGTGAGCAGCAACCATTCAACTGAAGAATTTTCTTTTGAAGAACAGTGCAACCTGTACCAATCCCACCAGTACCGGTACTTCCACGAGGGGACCGATCACTGTGGCGAAGGCCACCTGGGAATGGATGCCGAAAACAGCAACAGCCACGGCGATTGCCAGTTCAAAATCATTGCTTCCGGCAGTGAAGGCAAGCGTGGTTGATTTCTCATACGAAGCTCCCATCCATTTCGCAATAAAGAAGGTGGCAAAGAACATCAGGGCGAAATAAATGCTGTATGGAAGGGCTACCCGGAGAACATCCATGGGCAGATCGATGATCTGTCCTCCTTTCAGGGAGAACATTACAAAAATGGTAAAAAGAAGTGCTACCGGGGTAAGCCAGGAGGCTTTTGGAATGAATTTTCCAAAATACCATTGATCACCCTTCAGCTTGCGCAGCATTACGCTGGAGACCAGTCCGGCAAGGAAAGGAATACCCAGGTAAATGAGTACGGTGGAGGCAATCTCCCGAACTGACACGTCAACCACGCTTCCACTGAGTCCGAAAACAGGCGGGAGCAGGGTTATGAAAAACCAGGCATACAAGGAAAAGAAAAAGACCTGGAACAGGGCATTGAAGGCTACCAATCCTGCAGCCAGTTCAGTATCTCCTTTGGCCAGGTCGTTCCATACCAACACCATGGCGATGCAGCGGGCCAGTCCCACAAGAATCACCCCGGTCATTAGTTCCGGATGGTTGGGCAGAAGAAGAATAGCAAGCAGAAACATCACAACCGGGCCGATGATCCAGTTCTGAATGAGGGACAGGACCAGCAGGCGCGTGTTTTTGAAAACCAGGGGGAGTTTCTCGTAGCGCACCTTTGCCAGGGGCGGATACATCATCAGGATCAATCCGGCTGCAATGGGGATGTTGGTGGTGCCGGAGCTGAGCGAATCCCAGAATCCCGCAATGCCTTTTAAAAGATACCCGGCCAAGACCCCGGCAAACATCACCAGGAAGATCCAGAGTGTGAGATACCGGTCGAAGAAGGAGAGTCTTTTCATAGATATTCGCGTCAATTTTAACAACAACCACTGCCGGTTTCGGAACAACCACAGGTGGGTTCGGTATTCCTCAGAATTCCGTTGATAATCCCGGCAGCACAGCCCACCCCGGATTGAACGGTAATTGCCTTGCGTGCACAGTTCATGGCACAGGCTCCACACTCCATACAATAGTCTCGGCGTACAATTTTCGCTTTTCCGTTATCCATCGCAAAAACCGCATGCGGGCAAACATCCATACACATCCTGCAACCATTGCATTTCAATGCATCCAGCTGCAGTGTAACAACATCGGAGAGATAGAGAAAATCGTTCATGGCATTTCTATCAATTTGCTCAGTACAAATAAAGTCAGACCCAAAGCCGATCCGGCAATCTGAAAGGGTATAGAAATCTTCATCTCCTTCCTAACCCCTGAGAGTGAAGTAAAGGTGGATGAGCCTGTGAAGTTCATTGCGATGAAGGAAGCAATGGAAACGATAATCAGTATCCAGGAAGCCTGTTCCATCCATTCTGAACCCAACATACCGGTGAGATAGAGAACAACTCCCACGATAAAGCCGGCTATTGCTCCCTTGGCAGAAAACATCCGTACCGGAATATAAGGGAGCAGAACGGGTGTAAGAATGATCCCTGCAATATATGCCAGCAGAATATTGAACAGGGCAACAAAGCCGTGATCAATCAATTCACCCGTGGAATAAGCAAATCCGTTGATACCGGTTAGAAGAAAAACCAGGGCACTGGCTGCAAGCAGGTACAACTTCCCGGCGACAAAATCAACCGGTATCAGGCGTATCCTGTCGGTCAATGTAAACTTAACCTTTCGCATCTCCGGGCTTGCCTTATACCCGTTTCGAACAAATGCAGGGATATCAGCCGCACGGACCGGGCCATAAACTACTTTAAACCCGGAGTCGCGATGAAGGTTGCCCGCTGAAAAAGTACCAACTGGTGCATGGGATTCAATTACCGAACCTGCGAATGATTCGTTGCCTGAATAATCGCGTGTTAAAGTTTTGACTGCCTGTGCCGATACTCCGGTAGCAGAAAGTTGTGGAAGGATAAGCCTCCTGTGATGAACTATCTGATCGAGCCCTGTCAGACGAATCCTTTTGGCGATTTCTTTTGCATTGAAAGTTTTCTTACCGGCGGCGCACCATACATTGATACCACGTGTGTCAACAACCAGTATCCAGGCATGCATCCCGGCCAGGCCTTTCCGCAGGTGATCGAACGAGAGTTTATAATTACCTGTTACAAAAACATCTGAATCAGAATCAGGACTGCCCAGTGCATACAAGCCCGGCTCAACCCGGTAGCTGCTCCGCTTCACAGACCAGCGAACCATCACTGTTCCCAAAAAATCCCGCAGGGTCAGTTTAGCTGATACCTTTGGAATTTTTCCTACCGCGTTATCAATAAATCCAGATAAATAATGCGTCTTCATTTTTTCAATTTTTCAATGTAGAAGGTGTAGAAACCCTCACGAATGAGATCGCGCGTTTTTCTGAATTCATCGAGTATTTCTTTATCTGTACCAGTTGCTTCGCTGGGATCGTCAAAACCCATATGGAGCCTGTGCTTCACCTTGCCGGTAAATGCAGGGCAGGATTCATTCGCCCCACCGCATACCGTGATTACGTAATCCCATTCCTGCCCAAGGTATAACTCTACATTTTTCGGGGTATGACTGCCGAGATCGATGCCGGCCTCTGCCATCACCTGCACAGCCTTTGGATTGACCCTGGCTGCCGGGTGGGTTCCCGCGGAATCCACCTGAAGGGATGGATCGAAGGACTGCAGCCACCCATGAGCCATCTGACTCCGGCAACTGTTGCCCGTGCATAGAATAAGTACTTTCATATCAACAACTTTTACATGAAATTTCGCTTGAACGGATGGAGGAAAAAAACGACTCGAATTGTTGCAGAAATTTCCCAATACCCCCTGGACAGAGGCAGTAGTTGATCTTTAATCCATCAATGTCTCCATGGATGAGTCCCATCTCTTTTAACTCCTTCAGGTGTTGCGACACCGTGCTCCGGCTAAGTGGCAGTTGGTCGGATATATCACCGGAAATACAGGTTTTCGATTCAGCCAGGTATTGCAGAATTGCCAGACGGGCAGGATGCGAAATCACCCGTGCGAAACGTGCAAGTTCCTGGAGTTCTGTACTGAAGGCTTCAGTTTTAATCATGTCTCTTGTTTTTATTTCGCAAACATACGACATAATTGAATACGAAGCAAATAACTTCAATATTTTTTTGATTAGTCCCAGAAATAACTAATCAGGAAGGGTTTAGGAAAAGAAGAATTTGAAATTCAGACCCGGAATTTCCGGTTGTTAACGGTCTACCACCAGCCTGGAACAGACGACATCCTTGTTTCCTGATATTTTCATCAGGTACACGCCCTTGTCAAGGTTAAAATTCAGTATTGCACTTTTACACTCAGCCCAACGTTTCAGAAAAACCAATTGCCCCTTCATGTTATATATTTCTGCTGTTTGAAACAGAAAGCCGGATTGAATCATGACCTGATTTTTTGCCGGGTTGGGAAAAACAGTGAGTTTATCCGATACCTGATGATTAATCGAATAACCCGTTGGCTCTGATTTGCAGAAAAAGGTAATCCACTTCAACAGGAATAATTTCGATGTTCCTGTTCCGGTGAACCTGAGGTAAACATCATGAATACCAGTAACAGGTGCAACCGGGGAAGTGAACCGCTTAAATGTACTCCAACTGCCTGTAGCGTTAATGCTGCACTCGGCAATCTTTGTTCCGGAATCAATTGAATCAAGCCAGACCTCGATCACACCACTGTTTGCTGCACTCGATGCATGGAATTCTATTGAATCGGCAGTTGCATAATAGGTTCCATCCCCAAATTCAACTCCGGCATACAATGCCCAATCATTTACATGAATATTATCAAGGTTGCTGATTCCCTGGCTGACTGAACTGCGGGTGGTTCCAAACTGATTCGCCGGGCATTCGGCCAGAATCGGGGTAAATGCATCCCTGTATATATAAAGATCAAACCAGGCAGCACTACCCTGAACATAGAGTCCCTGGCGGGTTCCAATCCAGGTGGAGAAATCGGAATACGAATCGATTGCAGAAATATTAAAACTATTCCCAACCGGGAGCCATTCGCTGCCATTGTTGCTGAAGTAACCATTTACAACATGATTAATTCTGGTGATCTTTAACCACAATGTATCTCCTGCCGTATTTTCCACTTCATATTTCGTGGTATCAAAACTGAAACTTACCACCTTCCCTCCTTCCGTATTGATAGCGCTGTATAGTTTTACAAACATTTTCTCATCTCCCCGCATGATTCTCAAACCTGCCTCATCCGAAATTGTTTTTGGGTTGAAGTCCAGCCTTGTTATAATTGAATAATTGTGTTCCCCATCATTTTTAATAATGGTGTTGGGCTTGGCACTGGTCTTGGGTGTCAACCGCAGCCATCCGGGTCGTTCTGTAAGAGAAAATTTAGTGGACGGGGTGTATCCGAGGAAGGACCATTCAGGGTTTAATACCGACCCCTCGAAGAAATCAGATTTGGGAACCATCCAGGGAATTCCGCTGCTGGGTAGTTTAGGTGCGGTAAAAGAACTGTTCACAGGATAATCCGCAACCGGCCGCCCGGCAGTGTCATACCTCACCTGGTTCAACAATCCCTGTCGGCCCTGCCCTCTCCACTCTCCTTTGGCATACAAAGGATGAATAACCCAGGAGGTACTGTCGCTCAGAATCACTGCTGGTGAAGCATGGTTTGGACTAGTAAACAGTGCTGTTGATTTTTTTGGATCATTCTCATTGAAAAAATCACCTAACATTTTCCAACTGGATTGTTCGGCAGTTAAGGAATCGCTTTGCATCACTTTTTGTCCTCCGGCCAGGTCACGGGCAAATGAATAGTAGTATTTACCCTTGTATTTCCACATCACCGGTCCTTCTGCCCAACTGTATGGGTAAGAGGGGTCGGGATTTAGCCAGTCCAGATTATAGACCACGCCAGTTGGCTGACCATCATTTCCCAGTTCAACAATCCCGTTATTAGGCTGTCCATTTTTTACTACCAGGTACCATTTATTATCCTCATCAATAAATATCGAATTATCATAACCCAGTCCATAAGGCAGGGTAGCCGGGTTATTCACTTTTACAGGGAGAGACCATGGTCCCTTCGGATCATCAGCCTTTACGAAGTACATCGTGTTTGCCCGTGAAAAATAATCCCAGTATTTACCATTATAATAAACCATATGACCGCCCCAGCAACCGCCTCCCGGGGAATCACCAAAACCGGACCAGGATGCACTCACCGGCTGGGCAATTGCCTCCCAGTGAACAAGATCGGTAGAATGAAAAATTACCGGTGTGGTATTAAACGATGAACCTGTAGTATAAAAATCATTCCATATTTTGGTAACTGTACAGTCAGGATGATCACCCGGAATAACCGGATTCATAAATGTTGCAAAAGAGACTGACTGCCCGTTTACACTCAGCACTGCTGCCAGAAAAATCAAATTGAATAAAATCTGTCTCATTGTATTTTGAATAAATTAAATGCATTGAGAATCCCTCAATTGGCTGGAATCTCTTGTGCAAGATATTGAAAAACCAGCAACTGTGTACTTATAGAGACTACGGATCATACCACATGGCTATTAATCACTTACTAAACAGAATGATTCTGCAAATGAAATGATATCATGTTGCCCGGGGGTAAAGCCACTCCGGTATTTACCTGCCTCAATCGCTCATACCCTATTGTTTATTATTTATAAATAGTATATTTGTATTACCTTTTAATCTATTCGTAATACTATGCCTGTTTCCAGATTCAGTATTTCGATTGAAGAAGATCTCCTTAACGCAGTGGATCAATATGTTAAGGACAATCACTTCGCTAATCGTTCCCAGGCTCTCCGTGCCCTTATTGAAAAGAACCTGGTAGAGAAAAAATGGCAATGCGACAATATGGTGGCCGGTGCGGTCATCATGCTGTATGACCATCATAAGAAGGACATCCAGAGTAAGTCAAATGACATACAGCATGATTACCATGATGTAATCCTTTCTGCTCAACACTTCCACCTGAGCCATGAAAACTGCCTCGAAATTATTGCCTTGAAGGGGCGGGCTACACGACTCACAGATCTTTCTGACAAGTTGTTGGCAATCAAAGGCCTGCGGCATGGAAAACTGGTAATGAGTAAAACAGACTAAGAAAAGCAATCATCACAAATTACTAAATAACAGTTATTTAACCCGTAAAGGGTTATATTTTTTCTCTAAAAGTATTACGATTTATATATTTTGTATTATTTGACAAAGCCTACTAACCATGAAAAAAAATGTTCTGTTGTATCTTCTTTTATGCATTTCGCTCCCTTTCATGCATGCTCAAACATCTGATACCATTGACGTACAGGAAGTATCCATCACAAGTTCGAAAGGACCGCAGTCTGCCGGGAACACTACCCAAAAGATCGATCTGATCGATCAGAAGGAAATCAAATTACTGGTCTCCGGGAATAGAAACATAAGTGAAGCCATCATGTATCTCCCGGGTGCTTCGGTAAGTGCATTGTCCCGCAACGATGCCAATTGGGGAACCTATGGAGGGATAGGACCAAAATACAGTACCTATATGTTGCAAGGGCTTCCTGTCGATGCATTTGTGGATCCAATGGCCCTTGATCTGAAAGCCGTCGAAAGAATTGAAGTTCAGCGGGGACCCGCTTCTGTATTGTATCCAAATTACCTGTCCCAGGATTTTGCCGGCAATCAGAGTCCACTGGCTGGTACAGTTAACCTGATCCTGAGGGAAAAAACAGACAATCCTTATACGGGTCTTTCTGCTTCCTATGGCTCGTACAAAACACTAAACGGTAATATCTTTCACGAGAATCAGTTCGGAAATTTACATGTAATGGGCAGTGCAGCCATTGAGAAATCAGATTACACAAACTACGGCAGTGAAAATTCCTGGCTGAACATGATTGACAATCCTCAGTACATGAAGATGAAATTCTTTGCCGGGGTACCTTTATGATAAACCAGGAAAAAAGAACCAGAAAATTGAGTTCTTTGCCAACCAAACCATGCACTCCGGCGATGCAGGAAGACCCAACCGAAGTATGAACATGCTTACTCCTGCTGCATCTTGGATTCTCAGGTGATCTTACACAGACTATCGGAATGGGTTTAAAAATTGGTTACGAAACTATGACCGATCCGGGGAAGAAGACAACTACAACAATGTGACAAGGATATCAGTCTGCGTGAAACAGACAGTGTACAACAAAGCATACTGCCGGCGAATCTGTATTTTACTTTCAAACCGGCTCCATTCAGCAAACTGATTATCGGATCAGATTATCAGTCGGCTTCCTATATGACAACCGCCACCCCGGCAAATGGAGATGAGTCTGTAGGGAATGATACTACCGCCAGACAGCTCGGGGTTTATGCCCAGGAGGAACTGACACTTGACAAAGCTATTATCCGTGGAGGGTTAAAATATGTGAATATCTCCAATGATATAAACCTTCTCGACGGGGTCCCGCCAGTGGACAATTCACGATCCTGGAATGTCCTTCTTTGGAATGCAGGCATCAAATACAAACTCACCGAAAATATATCTCCCTTTCTGAACATCGGGACAAGTTTTATGGCACCAGGGCTGAAATCAATCGGAGGAACAATTTTACCGGATGATACCATTACCAACGGCCAGATTCCGAACCCTGACCTAAAACCGGAAAAGGGAACAGGACTGGATTTTGGATTCAATTATTCAGTAAACACCAGCCTCCGTCTGTCTGTCCGGGTATTCTATTATGCCATAACTGATGCGATTATTGAGAACACTGTGAGAAGTTCTCCCTCACAATCCAAATCAGTGAATGCAGGAAAAACAATTGCCAGGGGATTTGAACTTGAAGCAAAACAAAACATCAATGGATCCATTCAGTGGTTTGTCAACTACTCTCATTTTGAAACCGAAATTGTAAATAAGTTTGATGCCGATCAGAATGGATCAAACATCCCTTTTACCCCCGACAATGTTACTAATTTTGGTATCACTGCCTGGCTTCCCTGGCAGATTACTGTCAGTCCCTATGTGCATCTGGCCGGAAAAATCTATGACAGCAGTTCCAAATCGGGTAGAACCATGTTTGGATCCTATGAACTTGTGAACCTGAATATTGAAAAAGCTATTCTCGTAGGATATGCCGGAAAAATTGATTTATTTGCATCCCTTTACAACATCACGGACAACCGGTTTGAAATGCCATGGCAATTCAGGGATCCCGGGTTTTCAATGATGATGGGAATAAGGGTATCTTTTTGACCTGTTATATGATGAATGAATGTATTTAGTAAAATACTGATCATCGCCCTGTTGGTTACTTTTGCAGGATGCAGGCCGGTAGTCAATCAGACTGATGGTCCTGCTCCTGCAATAACAATCCAGGATTTCAGGGGAAAACAGGTGGCGATCAGCAAACCTGCAGAGCGCATAATCTGCCTGATTGAGAGCTCCTTGTCCGGTCTGTACATGCTTGGTGCAGAAAACAGGGTAATCGGTATCCCGATGAATGTATATGATGAGTCTGTTTACAAGCAATATGCAGCGCTTGATGAACGTATCAGGCAGAAGACGCTCCCGGCACCAGGCAATTGGGATTTTGTTAACATTGAAAGCGTTGTTGCGCTGCAACCCGATCTGGTAATTGTCTGGTCAGCGCAGAAGGAATCCATTGAGACTATCGAAAGTCATGGCATTCCGGTATATGCGGTGTTTCTGCAGAACACGGATGACATCTGCAAAGAGATGATGGACCTGGGTAAACTTACTGACAAAGAAGAGAGAGCGGATAGTCTGATCAGCTATACCAAGGAACAAATATCCCGGATTTCCACCCTGGTAAATCCCGGTAATCATGGCAACAGTCCGACTGTATATTTCAGCTGGTCGTCCGGATTTCTGGAAACCTCCGGTTCAACCAGTACTGTGAATGAAGTGATTGAATTTGCCGGGGGAAAGAATGTGTGTTTTGAACCAAGGGAACACATGGTAGTGAATATTGAGAATATTCTCGAATGGAATCCCGATTTTATTATTCTCTGGTACAATCCATCCGGTACACCGGCAGATATCCTCAAATTATCAGAGCTCAAACAGGTTAATGCAATAAAGAATAAGGCTGTTTATCAAATTCCTTCCGTATTCATGTGTGACCTGTGGACCCTGAAATATCAATACGCAGTTAAAATAATCGCTAAATGGATCCATCCGGGTATCAAGGAGCTTGATTTGGAAACAGAGCAAAGAAACATGTTGCTCCGGTTATATGGTCCGAAGGGAAAAACGCTTACCGAATGAAGAAACGAATCCTCATTTTTCTCATTTATTTTCTTCCCATCCCGGTTATACTGGTTTCGTTGCTCATTGGACCTGCCCAGTCCGTTTCTCCCAAATCAGTCTTAACATTTTTCCTGGAGTTTATAAGGCATTCGGGTATTAATGACAGCAATTCAGAATTTATCCGTTCTGTTGTCATCGACGTACGCCTGCCAAGGGTGCTTCTGGCCTTCCTTGTCGGGGGTGCATTTTCCATATCCGGATGCGGATTACAGGCCATATTCCGGAATCCGCTTACTGACCCCTATATCCTGGGACTTTCATCCGGGGCTGCCTTTGGAGCTGCTCTGGCTTTGGCCTATTCTCTTATCCCCGTGCAGGTATCTTCATTTCTTTTTGGATTAGTGGCTGTCGGTCTGAGCTATTTCATGGCAAGGAAACACAAAAAAGTATCAGTGGTATCTTTGATTCTTGCAGGTATCATTGTCTCAGGCATTTTCACCGCGCTGCTCACCATTGTTCAATTTCTCACGGATCCATTCAAACTTCAGACAATCATCCACTGGACCATGGGCAATCTGCACAATGCCAACTGGACCAGGTTCAATTCCGCAGCAATCCCAATAATGCTCGGGTGTGTCATTTTAGTTCTATATCGTTGGAGAATCAACGTCTTATCACTGGGAGATGATGAAGCAAAAACTGTAGGCCTTAACCCGGATCGGGACAAATTGTTGGTTCTTTTTGCCGCAACACTGGCCTCCGCCTCCTCAGTGGCAGTTGCAGGCATCATCGGGCTTTATGGATTGATCATTCCTCACATGGTACGCATGATGTTAGGTCCGGATAACAGGCTCAACATGCCTGCAAACTTTCTATTTGGAGGAATGTTTTTGCTGATCATTGATGATTTTTCCCGCGCCCTCCTCTCCTTTGAAATGCCAATAGGGGTGTTTACAATTCTGCTTGGTGCTCCTTTTTTTATTTACCTGATGAAAAAAACTCAGATTGTATGGAATCACTAGATCCTGCGGTTCTGGTATCCGGATTATCATTCGCGTACAACGGGCATCCTGTTCTCCGGGACAATAACCTGGAAATTTCCAGAGGTAAACTCACATTTATTTTGGGGAAAAACGGGAGTGGAAAATCAACATTCCTGCGCATCCTGGCCGGACTGCTTCCAATTAGTCAAGGCATTGTTAAGGTTTCAGGGCTTGATATGAGAAGCTGTTCTGCACATGATCGTGCAAAAACAATTGGCTTCCTGAATCAACATCATCGTCCTGGTCTTCCCTTTTGTGGTCGACGAGGTTGTTCTTACCGGGAGGGCCAATTATATTCGGTTCGTTCCAGGGGGGAAAGATAAACAGGAGGCTTACACTGCCATGGAAAAAGCAGGAATTCTACACCTTCGGAAGAGAAGGTATACTGAATTGTCTGGCGGTGAACAACAACTGGTGATGATTGCCAGGGTTCTTGCTCAAAATCCACAAATTTTACTGTTGGATGAACCAACCACACATCTCGATTTTTGCAATCAGTCTCATCTGCTGGAACTTCTCAAAAAACTTACTCACCAGGGATTAACAGTTGTTGCAGTTTTACATGACCCAAACCTGGCATTCCTCTTTGGAGATGACTTTCTATTTGCAAGTGAGGGGAAAATCGTTCGTACGGACAATAAAGTCAATGCTTGGGATCTTGAGTTCCTCAAAAGCATTTATAATGGAAAAATAAGAACCATACCCTACAACGGGAGAGCATTCTTAATTCCTGAAATAAACTAGCTATGCCCTATCGAAAAATTGTTGCGGCAGCGTACGACGCAGGAGTTGAAGAGGAGTTTTGCAGACTAACCTCAAATCCTTTGAGGGAAACTGAATTCAGACTCATCACCGAGCTCATGGATGAGTACATCCCGGGTTCAGGAACAATTATCGATATAGGCTCAGGCCCGGGCAGATATGCCGAGTACTTACTTAAACGAAACTGCAGGGTTGGTCTGGTAGATCTCTCGGCACTTTCGCTCAAAGCTTTTTCAGAAAGAATACAAGATTCGGACCTCTGTGATAAAATCCTTTTCAATCGCGTATCCTGTGCCACGCAACTGGACTGGATTGACAACTCCTCCGCTGATGCCATACTGCTCATGGGACCCATGTACCACCTGGTAAATGAAGATCACCGGAACATTACATTAACACACTGCAGAAGGATTCTGAAACCCGGTGGATTTCTATTTTCTGTTTTCCTGAGTCCTTTCCCCGCCCTCTTCAATACGCAGGAATTTTCCGGCCAGGAATTGCTGTTCTCAAATTGGCAGTTATACAAGCACATTCAGGAATCAACAACCACACATACCCATTTTCAGGGATTTGATGTTCCGCAGTTTCGTTGCTGGCCCCAATATGCGTGGAAAATATTGAACCAATCCGGTTTTAAAATCGTCCGGACAAGAAATATTGAAGGGATTGGATCGTTCTACCCTGACACACATTGGGACAAGCAGATGACAAAGGATGAAAAAGAATCATTAACACTCACACTGCGAAATTCGTCTGAGTGTATCGACAAACTGGGAATCACACATCAATATATTAGTATCGCCAGAACTAGTTAATCTGCAATGAAAACTGTATGAAAAAACATCCTTCCTGCTCCCTTTTCACATTGCGCACTTTAGCTCTATTCCTGATTTTTATTCAAGCAGGATTCAGCTTGCAGTCTCAACCACTGCAAACCAAATTCAATCATCGGATAATTATCGACACAGATTGTGCCATTGATGATATGAGGGCCATCAGTTATTTGATTGCCCGGCCTGAAATAACCATACAGGCCATAATATTGTCGGACGGTTCATTAACTCCTGCGGACGGACTGCCGAAAATTAGAGCACTGATGCACGGGTATAACAGGGATTCTTTACCAGTCGCGGTTGGACTGGAACTGCCAGGCGTTAATCCTCCATGGAGGGAATTCAATAAGAATCTGATGTGGGGTAAGGAGAAGATCAAATCCTCAACAGCACAAAAAGCAAATGAATGCCTGGCTGAACAACTAAAAACGGCAAGCGAGAAAATAACCCTGGTATGCCTGGGTCCTTTGTCAAATATTGCACTTGTAGTGAGAAAAAGTCCTGAGCTTTTAAAAAAGATCGATCGTCTTGTTTGGTACAATGAATCAGTGTATCCTTTAAAGGGATTTAACTATGAATGTGATACACTAAGTGCAAAAATTGTGTTAAGCTCAGGACTTCGCATCGATATTGTTTCCAACTTACGTAAGGAAGATGCAGCTTTTGATCTGAAAATGCTGGATGTCTGCGAACAATCGAATACGCTCCTGGCCAGAGGAATTGCAATGGTACACAAACAAAAGGAAGCCTTTTCAAGGCTTTCATCGGGGCATTTCCGCTTGTGCGATGATCTGGTTGCACTTTATCTGACTAATCCCGAGCTGTTCAACATGAATCTGAAACCGGCTAATCCCAGCATACGGTATTGCGAGGACTTTAATGAAAAAGCTATTCGTTCTGCTTTCGAAGACATGCTGAAAGGGACCTACGTCGCAGAGAAAAATGTTGTCTTCAATCAATTCCCCGCCAAAGCGGAATTGTTTAATTATGATGTCCGGCTTATACTCGATACAGCAATAGCCCGCTATGGGAATGAAGAATGGAAGGCCAATGTGATGACCGATGAATTTCATGGCCACCTGGGAGTTTTTTCCATTGTTGGTGCCAAAATGGGGATCAGGGCAAGGGAGTATTTTGGCGTTGGTCCTGATATGCTCAATGTGAAAAGTTTTGCAGGCTCCCGGCCACCCTATAGTTGCCTTAATGATGGTATACAGGTTAGCACAGGGGCTACGCTCGGTATGGGAACCATTGAACTGATAACCGGTCAACCGATGGCGCCGGCAGCCATATTCAGTTACAAGGGTCGCTCCATAAAAATCAGTCTCAAGGAGGAATACCTGAAAATGGTGAATGATGACATTAACGAAGGAATTTTGAAATTCGGACTGATGGATGAGGGTTACTGGAAACTGATCCGGCAAAATGCATTAAAATACTGGGTGGAATGGGACCGCAACAGGATATTTGATATCAGTACATTGACACCCTAGGGATTTCTGTCCGATACCGGCGCCGGACACTGCATCTTGCAAGGCTCACAATTCAGATCATTTTACTACATTTGAACGTCGGGTATTAGCCCGGGAATAAATCCCCATTCTATTACGCCTGACTAAATGAACGCTATCTCAGGCGAAGCAAAAATCGATAATAATTGTGCTATGCGAAAGACTATCATCTTCACCATCGTAGTTTTTTTTTCAAATTTGCTTTCGGGTCAGCAAAACCAGGGCGCCATCAATCCCCGTTTTTTGAATGAATACTGGGATGCGTCCTGGATTACACACCCTACTGCTAACCTGAAGGAATATGGGGTATATCATTTCAGAAAATCATTTAATCTGACGGCCAAACAGGAAAAATTTATTGTTCATGTTTCGGCAGATAACCGCTATCGACTTTTTGTAAATGGTAAGGCTGTTTGTTTTGGTCCTACCAGGAGTGATCTGCAGCATTGGTTTTTCGAAACCGTGGATTTGGCTCCCTTTCTGAAAACCGGAAGGAATGTGATAGCTGCAGTAGTATGGAATTTTGGTGATCTTATGCCCTGGGCCCAGTTTAGTCAGAAAACAGCCTTTATTTTGCAGGGAAATTCCACAACCGAAGCAATTGTCAATACTGACGAGAGTTGGAAAATACTTCAGAATACTTCGTATAGCCCGGTTGACATCAATGCACTGAATCTTGGTGAATTCATCGTAGTTGGTCCCGGAGATAAAGTAGATGGGAATACCTATCCCTGGAAATGGCAGGATCCTGAATTCGACGATTCAGGATGGCTGAGAGCCCGGGACCTGGAGAACGGTCGCGCAAAAGGATTGGGAACGGGGACTACCTGGGATTTGATTCCGCGCGAAATCCCGTTTATGGAAGAAACTGCAATTCGGTTCTCATCCGTGCGCAGGGTGGAAGGAATTAAAGTCAGTGAGAGTTTCCTGAAAGGAACCGAAAGCCTTACCATACCTGCCCGCTCGAAGGCTACAATACTCTTCGACCAGGGTTACGAGACTGTTGCTTATCCTGAAATATCAGTATCAGGAAGCACTGGATCCGAGATTGAATTGATTTATGCCGAAGCGCTTTATGACGACAAGGGGAATAAAGGCAACCGTAATGAAATTGAGGGCAAGAAAATCAGAGGTAGCATGGATGTTTTTAAAGTTGGAGGCGCAGGTAATCAAACCTTTCGCCCACTCTGGTTCCGCACCTTCCGGTATGTTCAGATGAATATCAAAACAGCAGAAAATCCCTTAACGATTACCAATCTTCAATCGGTATTCACGGCCTATCCATTTAAGGAAAATGCATCGTTCAAATGCAGCGACCCGGAACTAAGTAAAATATGGGAAGTCGGTTGGCGTACGCTGCGGCTTTGCAGCAACGAGACCCATTATGATTGTCCCTATTATGAGCAGTTGCAGTATGTTGGCGACACGCGCATCCAGTGCCTCATCTCCACCTATGTATCAGGCGATGACCGCTTAACCCGCCAGGCTATCAGGGCCTTTAACCGATCCAGACAATACGAAGGGCTGACTGCCAGCCGCTATCCATCCAACGACAGGCAGGTCATTCCACCCTTTTCGCTCTTCTGGACAAATATGGTTCATGATTACTGGAAGCATTATAACGACACAGCATTTATTAAATCCATGCTGTTCGGGATTGAGAATGTACTGCATTGGTACGAAGAAAGGATCGATCCGAAAACAGGAATGCTGGGACCCACTCCCTACTGGAATTTTGTTGACTGGCCCAAAGAATGGCCCTGGAGTATGGTTGTAAACAGTGGCGGAGTCCCTGCCGGTGGTGCTGAAGGCGGCTCTTCCATCCTCAGCTTTCAGCTGGCATATGCACTGAACGAAGCTGCTGAACTGTTCCAATATTTTGGTAAGTTTGATAAAGCTGACTATTACAAAAAGCTGGCTGGTAAAATTTCTGCTGCAACAGTAAGATTATGCTGGGACAAAAGTCGGAGGCTGATGGCCAACACTCCCGAAAAGGATGAATACAGTCAGCATGCTAATATTATGGCCATCCTGGCAGATGCCGTTCTCCCGGTTGATGCAGGAGAATTGATAAGCCGGGTTGCCAAAGATGAATCGATTATTCAGGCCACAGTTTATTACAGGTTCTATTTGCTGAAGGCTTTGAAAAAGGCCGGTCTGGCAGATCAATATGTTGAGATGCTGGGACCCTGGAGGGATATGCTCCACCTGGGATTAACCACCTTTGCTGAAAAGCCGGAACCAAGCCGCAGTGACTGTCATGCCTGGAGTGCCAGTCCTAATTATGATCTGCTGGCAACGGTAGCTGGTATCGAACCTGCAAGCCCGGGCTTCGAAACGGTGAAAATTGAACCACACCTGGGGAATCTCCAATGGGTAGAAGCTTCCATGCCGCATGCCAAAGGCACTATCAGGGTGAAATTTTCAAAAAACAATACAGGGGGGCTGGATGGTGAGATTGAACTTCCTGCCGGGTTGAAAGGAACTTTCGTCTATAAAAGCAAAAGCCTGGAATTAAAAGAAGGAGTGAACCGTATTAAGCAGTAATAGGTATTCCTCCTACCTGGTAATGACATCAATTTCCGCATAGCCAATATTAGTATTGTCTTCGGTATTTTTCAGTGCTCTGAGTTTTATATAACGGCCTGTTGCGGGAGCAAATTTCCTGATCTGCCAGCCAGGATTATTCTTAATATTGGAAAATTCACCTCCATCAACCAGTTGCCAATCAATTCCATTTTCTGAAACAAAGAACTGAAAATGTGTAATAATTCCCGGACCCCAAAAACCCTGATCAGGATAATACCTGAATCCGCACAAATTCAAATCCCTTCCCATGTCTATTACCAGGTCGATGGGCAATTTCTTTTCCTTTCCCTGGTGCCATGCAGTGAGCGGATTTCCATCCAGAACTACAGCAGCTGCTGAATCTTTCACTTCCAGTATTTTCCAATCCTTTTTTGGGAGATCAAAAGTTTCCCGGCTCTCCGGACTGCTCTTCCCTGCTCCCGGATCAAAAGCTATGGCCCTTACAGTTACTTTTCCTTCAACAGGCACAGGTGCGGAATAACGATTCGATTTCACTGTTGGCTGACTTCCATCCAACGTATAGAAAACATCCGACTCCGGATCTGAAGCTTTAATAATAATTTCACCCGATTGATTCCGGATAATAGTCGGGGGAACCAGGAGCTGCGGGGCATTGTAAACAGATAATGTGGAAAGAACAGGTGAACATTTTGAATCAGTAATGTTTACCCGCAGTTTTAATGCCTCTGTCGTCTTCACCCTGAGAATCCGTTTATAACCGATGGTTGTGGCCTTTGCCAATTCAGTCCATTTCCCCTGGTTAAATGCCTCGATGGTAAATGACTTCACCCGCTGGCCCAGGGGGATATATTCCTGGATGAGTATCCGATTAAAAACAGTTGGTTTCTTAAAATCAACAATAATTGTTGCTGTTGTGATATTGTCATCAGTTGCCCAAATCGTGGAATCGATGCCGTCCGTAAGATTGGCTGGAGAAAATGCAGCAGACGCTCCCCTCACATTGGATGCAGAAATAATGACCATTCTTGCCAGGTCTGTTGCAAATGCCTCCTTTACTGCCCTGGCAAACCCAAGTGCGGCCCTTTCATCATTTGGATGAATCAAACCATTGGGCATAACCGGGAAGTTGAGAAGCAAGGGGGCATTCCGTCCTATGGAATTGTAATAAGTTTCCATTAATTCAGGTACGGACTTCACCTTCAGGTCCTCCGCCGGATGATAGAACCATTCAGGTCTGATGGATGTATTGACTTCGCCTGGGACCCATGAATTACCGTCTTCCACACCGTAATGCAACATCTCAAATGGTACCTCGCCGGTATCATTCAACAAACTCCAGTTCGTTTCTCCGACCCATCCACCTTCCGTACCAACCCAGCGTAAATCAGCCCGGTCTCCACCATCGTTCCAGATTACAATATTGGGTTGCAGTTCCCGCACAAGTTTATAAGTGTTTTTCCAGTCATAATAGGTGGTACGATCGATCTTTCTTGTTTCATTCGCACCTCCGTAATATCCTGATCCACCGTTGGCCCCATCAAACCAGATTTCAAATATTTCTCCATAATTGGTGAGCAGCTCCCGCAGTTGGTTTCGGAAATAAGTTATGTATTCCGGTTTTCCATAATCAGGATGGTTTCTGTCCCATGGGGAAAGATAAATTCCCAATTTCAAACCATATTCCCTGCATGCCTTTGCCATCTCAGCTACCACATCCCCTTTCCCGTTTTTCCAGGGTGAATTTTTCACTGAGTATTCAGTGTATTTTGAAGGCCACAGGCAAAAACCACAATGATGCTTGGCTGTAAGAATGATTCCGGTCATTCCGGCCTCCTTGCAGATTCGCGCCCACTGGCGACAATCCAATGAATCCGGATTGAAGAGATTAACGTCCTCATTCCCGAATCCCCAGGACTGATCTGTATAGGTGTTTAATGAGAAATGGAGGAAAGCATAATATTCCATTTTCTGCCACCTTAACTGCTGGGCTGATGGAACAGGCCCACAGGGAGCAGGGCAGGCCTGCTGAGCAATCGCGGATACGAAAACAAATAAGGAAAAAACGAGGCCGGCAATTCTAAACATATTATTCTTTTTCATTTGGCAGGTTATTCAATGATAAACTAATCCCATTTGATTTTTCTTTTTTTTCCGGAGTAAGAAACAACCCGCTCCCTGGGTATGTATTTCCCTGAGGTTTCCATTTCCGGTTGATAGAGCCTGAGGATAAATACACGATTGTGCAGATATCCCGGGAAAGAGCCTTTCCTGTTTTCAATTGTCAGAACCTTCAACTTTTCATTCCAAATAAAAGGAACGATGGAATACAATCCCTTCTCATAATTGTAATTATCTCCCTCGTCCTCATAGAGCTCAAACCGGACATTGTTACCGCTATAAATCCTGATCTCCAATGTATCTTCAGGCTGTTGACCCGTATATTGTACACTTTTACCAATTGGGATAATTGAGCCTGCCCGTACGAATAATGGAATTCTGTCAAGCGGGGCCTCTGCAAAGATTGACTGTCCACCTGTATAATATGTACCCGGGTAAAAATCAAACCAGTTATCCTTAAGGGGAAGGTATACTTCCCTCCCCGACACACCCGGTTCTGTAACAGGGGCAACAAGAAAAGCATTGCCAAACATGTATTCGAACGGTTGGGTGGTTGCAACTGAATCTTCCCGATAATCCATTACCAGAGGTCTCATCAGGGTGGAACCCCCGGATGTAATTTTCCAGGCTTCTGAATAAATATATGGAAGAAGCTGATACCGTAAATTTAAAGTCTTTCTGAAATTATCTTCGACAACAGTCCCGTATTTCCAGGGTTCTGTTTCCGTCTGGTACCCATGGACCCTGAATATGGGATTAAAAGCTCCCCATTGAAGCCAACGCAACAACAGTTCATGATACTTTTCATCGGTGTACTGTGATCTGCCGGGTCGAAAAAAACCTCCTATATCCGTAGTCCAATAAGGCATTCCACAAACCGAGTAATTTAGTCCTGCACTGATCTGCCTCCTGAAACTATCCCAATTACCTCCGATATCTCCCGACCAGTTAATACTGGCATATCGCTGTTGACCCGGGAAGGCTGACCGGGTTAAAATGCAAACCCGCTTATCGGCAGTAACAGAGCGTTGACCCTCATAAACCGATTTACAAACCATCAGTGGATAAGTCAGTCGGTATAGGTCCCCCCTGCCGAGGTAAGTTGTTTCTCCCTTCAGCGCATCATTTTCGGGTTCGGTAGCATCCATCCACCAGGAATCCACACCTGATGAAAAAAGGTTGTCATTTAATGTTTTCCAGTAGGATGTCCTCGTTTCCGGGTTAAAATAATCAAGCCATTTGGTATTCTTAATATATAAGTTATGACTCACGAAATCCTTCCCAACCTGTGAATTTTTATCCGGATTTGACCAAATAGAAATATTGAAATGCGCGTGCAAATCATGTATCTCCTTTATGAAACCTGCCGGGTTAGAATAGTTGATCGAATCGAACTGAGGAACACCCCAGCTGTTTTTGCCCCAATATTGCCAGTCCTGCACGATTACGTCAAGTGGAATATCTCTTTTTCTAAATTCCTTTACGGCATTCACCAACTCCTGCCCGGAGGAATACCGTTCGCGGCATTGCCAGAAACCATACGCCCACTTGGGCAAAAGCGGCGCCGGGCCGGACAGATCGCGATAAGATTTAATAACCTGATCGGCGGAAGGCCCGTAAAACACGACATAATCTATGTACAAAGCATCCGGAGAACAAAATGTGGTAGTATTATCGGTTCTCTTCCAGGAGAGTCTCGGTTTGTTGCTGGATTTACAAATCACCTGAACGTGGTGTTCCCCGGCGTTCAGGAATATTTTTGTACCTATTGAAGGAGGCAGCCAAAGGTTAGCCTGGTCTATGACCGGCTTACCATCGATGGTTACCAATTGTCGGTTCCCCATCTCACCTAAATCCAGGAAAAGTGAATATTCTCCTTCCTCAGGAACAGCAAACCGGCCATCGTACATTGACTGGTCCTGCCGGATCTTCTGAGTCCCTGAACTGGTGGTCGCATCCATCATGCTTTTACCATCCTTCTGGGTATCTTCTTGCTTTTTAAGAAAAACTTCCTGATCCGTCGGATTAAAATCAGTAAGTCCGTACTGATGCCACAATAATCCATACCCCTTGCTTGAATATACAAAAGGCAGCGCAATCTGTGAATTAACCTGGATTAGTCTGCGTGCTACCCCTTTCAGATTGAACTGTCCATCCTGGAACTGGCCCAGTCCGAAGAGTGCTTCGTCAGCAGGAGATTCAAAACTTTGTTCTGCTGTATACCAGGATCCAATCTCTGGCAAAGCATTTAGCTTCCTCTTACCCGCCCTTTCCCTCAGAAACTCTACCCCCTGGTTATTTAAAAATGTCAAAGAACCTTGTTTTTTGTCAAATCGAACCAGGATGTTACTGGTTATTAATTCGACTCTTTCATCCGACTCGGAAACGGAAAAATCCTTGAAATGCATTTCAGAGGTAAATACAAACTCCGCCAGCGTATCAGGCATCTCTTTCAAATAGCGGATTCTAATTGCATTTTCGGTTAAGGGAATAATCTTCAACCTTCCCTCGTCAAGTGAAATGCTTATTCCATCCTCCTCCTTATCCAAAGATTTAAAAATCTGGCCTGCAGAGATACCAGGAAAAAACAAGATCAGTAAAAAGAAATACCAGAATGAATTGATGCTGTATTTACCCATGATTGATTACATTTTCACAATAATCCTCTTCCCTGAATATGAAACCAACTTTCCTGAACCGGGTTTCATTCCACATCCCGTCTGTGTATCCACAACAACAAACCTGAATTGACGCTCGTTAATCATCCCGGGAAAGGATCCGGTACGGTCGTGGATGATTAGTGTCTTTTGCTTGTCATTCCAGGAAAAACGTATGATTGAGTATAAGCCTTTTTCGTAGTTATAATTATCATTTTCATCCTCGTATAAGGAGAATTCCCCATCACAGCCCTTATAGATCCTAATCTCCAGGGTATCCCATTTCTTCTCATTAGCATACTGAACCTGTGGTCCAAGCGGAAGAATTGTTCCGGATTTTACATACAAAGGAACGATATCCAGAGGTGTATTTTTCTCCAGTGTACTCCCACCTTCGTGCTTTTCTCCTGTCCAGAAGTCATACCAGGCAGATCCTGCAGGGAGATACAGTTTCTTCACGAGAATTTTATTTGATCCGGAACCAGTTCCTTCCTTTAGAATACTCTGTGTAACCGGACAAACCATCAATGATTTCCCAAACAGGTACTGATCGCCGATATCCCAGGTTTTCCGGTCATCCGCATAATCCATCATCAATGCCCGCATCATGCTCGCATTATTACTGGTAACATCCCATGAGGTGGAATAAATATATGGCAGCAACAGGTAGCGTAAATTGATCGATTTTTCAAGCGCATCATATACTTCACTCCCTTTGCTCCCGAACTGGTAAATCTCCCGGGGTGCATCCGCTCCATGGGAACGCATCATCGGGCAAAAAGTCCCGAACTGCATCCATCGCACATACAGTTCCCGGTACTCCGGATCCTTCAGTTTATCCTTGTAATTCCACAGGAAGAATCCACCGATATCGCTGTTCCAATGGGGTATCCCGCAAAGGGAGAAATTCAATCCGGCAGAAATTTGATTTCGCAATGTTTCCCAGGATGAGACTACATCACCCGTCCAGGTGTTTGCCCCATACCGCTGCTGACCTGCAAAGGCGGAACGGGTAAGGATAAAAATGCGCTTCTCGGAGGAAGTTGAGCGTTGATGCTGCGATACCCCTCCAACCGTAAGCAAGGGAAAAGCATTACGCACTTTCCGGAATGAACCAAGATATGTTTTGGTATCAAAATCAGAAGTTTTTGGATTGAAATGATCGGGCTCGGAAGAATCCATCCACCAACCATCAATGCCAACAGAGAAAAGTCCTTCATTCAGGTATTTCCAGTAAATATCCCGGGCGGCAGGATTATAGGCATCGTAAACCCTTACGCCTGATGGATAATCCATTCGGGGTGGCCATTTTTCAGAACCCGACTGCGGCCATGTTTCAATATTGAATAAAGCATTTATCTTTTCCAGTTCCCTGTATTGTTTTGTCATGGGGCCAAAAGAATTCCATATCGATATAATAATATGGGCATTTTGTTTATGAACCTCATCAATCATTTTTTTCGGGTCATAAAACTCCCCATTCAGAAAATCCATAGCATTCCATAGATAGTTACTGCCCCAGTACTGCCAGTCCTGAATAATTCCATCAAGCGGAACACCCAATTCCCGGTATTTTTTCACAACCGACACCAACTCATCCTGGCTCTTATACCGTTCCTTGCTCTGCCAGTATCCATAGGTCCATAAAGGGAACATCGGAACAGCTCCTGTAAGATCCCGCATGCAGGCAATGACTCCGTCGGCATTCTCCCCGTACATAAAATAGTAGTCAACGCCATCACCGACATCGGATAAAAATGTTGTGCCTTCCGTATTGTCCCTGAACAGGGTCGGTGAGTAATTATCCCAGAATATTCCATACCCCTTTACAGACTGGAAAAAAGGAATGTAATCATCCGTATTACCCTGAATCATCATTAATGTGACATTTCTTTTCGACATTTTCCCATCCTGTTGCTGACCCAGACCATAAATTGATTCATCTTTTTCCAAAACGTACGTTTGCGCTATCTTGAAAGACTTTTCTCCTGCATCCACTATAGATTCAAAGGATGTTCCGTTCTCTTTTTCACTCAAAAGGACTTTTTCGTTCTGTAAAAAAGCAAGCTTCCCATTTGCTGAATATAACTGTACAGTTAACTTACCGGTTTTAATTTCAATAAGATCATCTTTCTGTTTAATACTGATTGTTGTTTCCCCGGGTGATTTGATAACTGATAAACTCTCCTTGTTAAACGTGGCACCAGCGGGATATTTAATGATCCTGACAATGGAAGAACTATAAAACTGCAATTCGACCTGAACCGAATTTATTTCAGTTTTTATTCCCAATTCCGTTTTAATGATCTCCTGGGCAGTGGCGGTTCCATCAATTAACAGAAAAACCAGGACAACTTTCATCAATTTCCTTAACATAATTGATCTATTTATTTATTGATTTCATTGATACCATGATCTGGGATTAGCGGATCGATATTTGGAGCATTTTTAAGTCAGCCGGATTTGAACTATTCCCATAAAAAACCTCATACTCTCCTGGTTCAGTCATCATCTTTCTCTTACCCCAGCTATAAAATTCAAAGGAGCCTGCAGGCAGATCGATTGAAACATTTTCTGTTCTTCCGGGATCCAGTTCAATTCTTTTAAACCCGCGCAATGTTTTAACAGGACCCTCAACATCATTTAGTTTATGGATATACACCTGGATAACTTCCGTGCCACGTTTCTTTCCTGTATTTGTAACCGGAATTGAAAGATTCATGGTCTCCTCAGGTGTAATAATTTTTTTATCCGCTTTGGCCACTCCTATTCCGAATTGTGTATAACTCAACCCAAATCCGAATGGGAATAAGGGATCCAACATATACCTGTAGGTCCGGCCCTTCATGGAATAATTTTCAAAATCAGGAAGTTGATCCGAACTTTTGTAGAATGTAACAGGCAATTTCCCGGAAGGGTTATAATCACCGAATAAGACATCAGCAACTGCCAATCCGCCCGCCTCACCCGGATACCATGCCTGCAGAATAGCATCGCAACTTTCGGTCTCCGGGTTTAAGGCAATGGCCGATCCTGAACAGTTCACAAAAACAACATTCTTCCCGGCAGATTTCAGAGCTTTCAGGCAATTTCGCTGAACCAGGGGCAGGTCGATATTTGTGCGGTCGCCTCCCTTGAATCCCGGGTATGAAACCGGCATCTCCTCTCCCTCAAGCATACCTGATAACCCACCGACAAAAACGACAATATCAATTCCTTTTAGCTGATTGATGAGGGATTTGAAATCAACATCCTCTTCTTTTCCAAAGTCAAACTCAATATTCGCCTGCCAGTTATTAAGCTGGGCATACCGGATTTCAATTTTATATTTCTTGCCTTCTTCAACCTTGTAAGGTATCCGGGAAGGCAAGGTTCTCCAGTTAGAATAGCTTACAAGGGAAACGCCATTAACAATCAACTCGAAGAATCCGGTGGCTCCTCCTTTAAAAACTATCTCCCCGGTTTTTTGAGCTGTGAATTCAGTTTCATACCTGGCCGAAAAATCTTCAAGCTTAACTCCAGAAGCAAATTCATGCTGACCTGCAGTGGTCATTTTTATTGCCGTTTGGATGATTTGAGTGGTTACAATATCTCCGGATCTTTCACGGTTATTCCAGTAAGTTGCCTTTAGCCCCTTCTTCCCCTCCCATGCACATTGATCGAAATAACTCCTGGTTACCTTGTCTTCAACCAGATCACATCCCTGTGCATAGATAATCCTGTTTTCAGGGAGTTTGGTCTTTATTCCCTCCAGGATGGAAATCGTATGAACAGGCGTTCCATTATAATTACCCCACAACATAGGTTCATTTGAGGCATTCGGGCCAATAACCGCAATTCGTTTAACAGACTTTGATAAGGGCAAAACCTGGTTATTATTCTGAAGCAGGGTCATTGACTTACGCGCCATTTCCAGAGCCAGATCCTGATGCTTCCTGCAATTCAAAATGCTTTCAGGTATCCTGGTCCAGGGAACAATAGAATCAGGATCCATCTCTCCCAGGTCAATGCGACCCTTGAGGAGCCGCATCAGACTTATATCCACATCCTCTTCCTTAAGTAATCCGCGTTCGACAGCCTGGGGTAATGTTTTGAACGGATAATTCTCCCAGACACATTCCACATCGGTACCTGAAAGCACTGCCTTTGAGGCTGCATGTACCGCATCGGATGACACCTTATGGCTGGTATAGAAATCTGTGATTGCACCGCAATCAGAAACGACCATGTGTTTATATCCCCATTCATTACGCAAAATTTTCTGGAGAAGTCTCGTATTACCACAACAGGGCTCATCATCCAGGCGTTGATAGGCGCACATCACCTGTCTGACGTCAGCTTCCTGTACCAGGGCTTTGAATGCAGGGAGATAGGTTTCATACAGGTCACGGGGATTCACATTGTTAAGATTAAGTTCATGCCTGTTCCATTCGGGTCCTGAGTGGACAGCGTAATGTTTGGCACAGGCAAGCAATTTCAGGTATTTGGAATTCTCTGTACCCTGGAGGCCTTTTACAACCGATACGCCCATGCGTGATGTGAGATACGGATCTTCGCCATATGTTTCCTGGCCTCTTCCCCATCGCGGATCGCGAAATATATTGACGTTTGGAGTCCAGACAGAAAGACTTAGAAAACGCTTATTCTCATTGCCCCGGTTTATCCAGCGATGGTATTTGACCCTGGCTTCGTCGGAAACAGCACAAAAAATCTTATATACAAGTTCATCATCAAAGGAAGCAGCCATTCCAACCGGTTCAGGGAAAACGGTTACACTGTCATTATTGGCATAACCATGCAGCGCCTCGCTCCACCAGTTGAATTTTTTTATCCCTAAACGAGGGATTGCCTCCGACTGATCGCACATTAATAATGCTTTTTCCTCCAGGGTTAACCGGGAGATAAGATCTTTCGCACGTTCTTCAGAACTAAGCCCTGGGTTTTGAAATGGCAGTAGCTGACCAAACATCAGATTTGAACCAAGGATTATTAATAACAGAAGTGATAATCGTTTCATACTTGGTTATGTTAGCTTTGAAAGAAAGAAGTATTAATAACTATAAGATATCCGTTCAGGTTTCAGAAAATGGTTAACAATTAACCAAAAGTATGATTTTAAAGGGTATTTTTTACACTTTGTCCTTTTTATATTGAATACAGATTATTTTGTAAAGCGAAAGGCTGGAATTCTGGTTTGATCCATATTAGAAAAAAGAACCGGATAAATGAGAATCCCCGATAGAAGCGAATGCCGGGCATGAACCAGCTACTTTACAGATGAAACAAGGACGCTATAAACGCATTCGATCAAATAAAAAAGGGAAGTCGAAAATCGACTTCCCTTTGTAGCGAGAGGCGGGATTGAACCGCCGACCTCATGATTATGAATCATGCGCTCTAACCAGCTGAGCTACCTCGCCATTTGTCCGCCGAAGCTTTAGCGAAGGCGGACTAATCATTACTCAATTTTAAGGCTGCAAATATACAATAATAAATCTTCCATGAAAATCCAGTAACTAAATTTAATATAATTTATTGATTATCTGATTCTTATCCAGAATCGGGGTGACTACTCTATCTGCTGTACAACCTTACTGCTTTGAAAAGTCCGTTAATAGTTCTATATTGCAGAAACTTGGAATACAAAATATTACTTTATTGTCAGCATGAGAAAGCGTTACGAACTCGAATATACCCTTAACGTCTCACCCCCTTTCCTCTATTCCCGGCTGAGTACACCCGGCGGCTTGTCGGAATGGTTTGCCGACGATGTTAACTGGCAGGGCAATGTTCTTACCTTTTTCTGGGAAGACTCTGAACAACGTGCCGAGATACTGCACCAGAAAGAAAACCGGTTTATTCGTTTCCGCTGGCTCGAGAAAGGATGCGAGAACTGTTACCTCGAATTCCGGATCCGGCAGGATGAACTTACCGGGGATGTGGCATTGATCATTACCGACTTCGCCGAGGAAGACGAAAAAAAAGGCGCCGTTGAATTATGGAACAGTCAGGTTGCCAAACTCAGGCATGTTATCGGCCTCTGATGAGTCCTTTTTCCCCTTCTGCAGAAAATATTCTACTTTTGTGAACGTTTCCGAAAGACAACGCGGTGGATGATATGTCCATCCGGGGGACTAAAGAAAAATTCGAATGATCAGATTCACGACTTCGCTATTCCTGCCCGTCTTATTCGCTCAGGCTGGAAGGCGGGCAACCGACTTATAATATCATTCCTCCACGAATGAAACGTTTGCACCTATTTGTTTTAAGATCTTTCCTGGGGCCACTCCTGCTTACCTTTTTCATCGTTATCTTCCTCCTGCTCATGCAGTTTCTCTGGAAGTATATTGACGTGCTCGCAGGAAAGGGACTCAGCGCAGGCATCATAGCCGAACTGCTGCTCTATACTTCAGCCAGCCTGGTACCCATGGCTCTGCCTCTGGCTATCCTCCTGGCAGCCCTGATGACCTTCGGTAACCTGGGCGAAAATTATGAATTAACTGCCATCAAATCGGCTGGTATATCCCTTCAGCGGATAATGGCCCCCCTCACCGTTCTCATTGCCATCATCAGCCTGCTGGCCTTTTTCTTCTCCAACAATGTAATACCCTTCTCGAACCTCACAATGAAGTCCCTCATTTACGACATCTCGCAGAAAAGGCCTTCATTCCAGATTACCGAAGGCGTATTTTACAATGGGATAGAGGGTTACAGCATAAAAATCGGAAGGCGTGACAGTAAAACCAATATCCTCTACGATATCAAGATCTATGACCATACCGAGGGTGCCGGAAAGGGAAATGCAAGTGTTACCATCGCCGATTCAGGTTTCATGAAAATGACTGCCGACAGCAACCTGATCTTTACCCTGTATCATGGCTATAGATTACAACGAACTGGCGCACGACCGGAGAGTCAGGAATAAAAACACCTATCCTCACCGCCGCGACAAATTCGAACGACAGGATGTCGTTTTCTCGATGACCGGGTTCAACTTCAGCCGTACCGACGAAACACTTTTTAAAACAGGGTACCAGATGATGAACCTGGACCAGCTCACCAAGGCAAAAGATTCCCTCCTTTTTGAATTTGACAAGGGCAGAAGGATGTTTTACCGCGACATGGTCACCACAAACTATTTCCGAACCGATCTGAAGATAAGACGAAAAAACATCGGAGATACAAATATTGCCAAATTGCCCGATTCCCGGTTCAGGAAGTTTAATCCCGACACCGCCTTCCTTTCACTCGATCTCCAGGCCAGGCAGAATATTATATCCACCGCACTTAACCTTGCCAGGTCTGCTAAAAGCTATGTGAGTTCACAGAAGGAAAGTTTTGCCGGGAAGGTGGAACGTATGCGCAGGCACGAGATTGAATGGCACCGCAAGTTCACCCTGTCCATTGCCTGTCTCATTTTCTTTTTTATCGGTGCTCCCCTGGGTGCCATTATCCGGAAAGGCGGACTGGGTATGCCTGTGGTCGTCTCGGTGCTATTCTTTGTATTCTGGTATGTTATCTCCCTTACCGGGGAAAAATTCGCCCGCGAAGACATTATTCAGGCTTATGTGGGCATGTGGTTGTCCTCTTTCATCCTCCTGCCTGTTGGCATCTTTCTTACCTATAAGGCAACAACCGATTCTGCCATTCTGAACATGGATACCTACAGCCGTTTTTTCAAGAAGATAGGCACTTTCCTGAAGATTAACGATCTATTTGCAGGTAAATGAGGATACTCCAGTTAATTCCCAAGATGCCTTACCCTCCCAAAGACGGAGGGGCTATCGCCGCCTGGAACCTCACAACCGGACTAAAACAAGCCGGGCATGATATTACCATCCTGGCCATAAACACCAGTAAACACTTTATCGATCCTGCCACCCTCCCGGCAGAGGTAAAACAGGTAGCCAAATGGTATAGTGTTCCGGTTTCCACGCGGATAAGTCCCCTGAAGGCTCTGAATAATCTTTTGTTTGGGAAACTCCCGTACACCCTGGAACGTTTCAGGAGCAAAGCCTTTGAACAAACACTCCGTGAACTTCTGGAGAAGAATGAATTCGACATTGTGCAATGCGACGGACTGGCGGTAACCCTGTACATTCCTGTTATCCGGAAGTATTCTTCCGCCAGGGTAGTTTACAGGGCTCATAATATTGAGTGGGAAATATGGGAACGCAAGGCATCAAAGGAACCTGATCCCCTTAAAAAAAGATATTTTCTACTGATCTCAAAAAGGATGCGTCGCTTTGAGAAGAAGCTGATGAATAGCTACGACCTTCTCGTACCCATCACAACCAGGGATAATCGCATTCTAAATAAAATGGGGAATACCAGACCTTCCTGTGTGATCCATTCCGGAGTGGATCCCAAAAAGGTTACCAGCGGGAATATTGCAAAATCAGAATTATCCTTCGCTTACATTGGTGCGCTCGACTGGATGCCAAACCAGGAGGGACTTGGATGGTTCCTCGAAAAGGTGTGGGCTCCCTTTACCAGGGCTCACAAGGATCTGAGGTTCTTTATCGCAGGCAGAAATGCACCTCCCTGGCTGGAGAAAAAAATTGCCCGCTTCAATGGGATTGTATATGAAGGAGAAATCGATGATGCCCGCGCATTCATATCCTCCCACCCGGTTTTCGTCGCACCCTTGTTCTCTGGCAGTGGTATGCGCGTAAAAATTATTGAAGCCATGGCACTCGGTCGTATTGTCCTGTCTACTCCGCTCGGGGCTGAAGGCCTCCCGGTAAAACATGATAAGGACATCCTGCTGGCAACGCGCTCCATCGATTTCATTGAAACACTCGACCAGATGGCCTGGAACCTGAACCGGTTTGTCCCCATCGGAGAAAATGCCACTCATCTTATCCTGGAAAAATTTGATAACTTCGTGCTGGCAGACCACCTGGCCTCCTTCTACCTGAAGCACCTGAAATGATTGCAGCCCTGGTTTTCTGGCTTTCCGTACTGGCACTTTTTCATTCATACGTGCTCTATCCCCTGCTGCTGCAATGGCTATCCACTGGGAAGAAAAGCGTGCTGCCCGATTCTTTTTCGCAGAAAGACCAGCCCCTGCTCTCGGTTATTATTTCAGCTTTCAATGAAGAAGCCATTATCGGGCAAAAGATTGAATCTGTCCTGGCCTCGGATTACCCGGCTGATAAAATCGAACTCCTGATCGGCTCTGATGCTTCCACCGATTCTACCAACGATATCATCTCCCGGATGGGGAAGGCGGAAACCCGTATAAAATTTCACCCTTTTGCCACGCGCAGGGGAAAAGGGCCCGTGCTGAACGACCTGGTGACACAGGCACGCGGCGAGATCCTGGTTCTCACAGATGCCAACGTAATCTTCAGTAAGGACACACTCACTGAACTGACGCGATATTTCATTTCCCCGGATACCGGTCTGGTCGATTCAAACATGAAGCATTCGGGAATACGTCCGGATGGAATCTCCCCCCAGGAAAATGCCTATATCACCCGTGAGGTAATGATTAAGCACCGTGAAGGCTTGCTCTGGGGAGCCATGATGGGCCCCTTTGGTGGTTGCTTTGCCTTGCGCAGACAACTGTTTGCACCCATCCCTGCCAATTACCTGGTAGATGATTTCTACCTGAATATGCACGTTCTTAAAGAGGGATACAGAGCCATGAGCCGTTTGGAGTCTGTAGTATTTGAAGATGTCTCCAACAGCCTGCAAGCTGAACTTCGCCGAAAAACGCGAATAGCTACCGGAAATTTCCAAAACCTGTTCCATTTCAGGGCCTTGCTTTGGCCTCCCTGGAAGGGCAGGGCTTTTGCTTTCCTCTCTCATAAGGCTTTACGGTGGTTCGGGCCCTTTTTTCTGCTGGCAGCGCTTATTTCAGCAATTATACTGGCTGAACAGTCAGTATTTTATACATTAGCCGCCTGGGGACAGGTTCTTTTGCTTCTTTTAGTACCAGCTGACTTTTTACTGAGGAAAATCAATCTGCATATTATATTTTTGCGCTTTCTTACACATTTTTATACGATGAACCTTGCCATGTTGACAGGGTTTATACGTTACCTGAAAGGAGTCAAGTCAAATGTCTGGCAACCAACAAAACGAAACCTCACCAACTGAAATCGTACTTGATACGATTGAATCAGCTGTAGAGGATATCCGGCAGGGGAAGATGATCATCGTGGTGGATGATGAGGACCGGGAAAATGAAGGGGATTTTATCGTGGCAGCCAGCCTGATCACCCCGGAGATTGTAAATTTCATGGCAACACATGGAAGAGGTCTCATCTGTGTGGCATTGACCGAAGAAAGATGTGAGATGCTGGAACTGGAGCTGATGAGCGGGCGTAACTCCCTGCAAAAAACTGCTTTTACCGTTTCTGTGGATCTTATCGGGAAGGGCATTACCACCGGGATATCTGCTTCCGACAGAGCCCGTACCATCCGTGCCCTGGTTGATCCTGAAACCAAGCCGGATAACCTGGCCCGTCCTGGTCATATCTTCCCATTGAAAGCCCGAGAACGTGGCGTATTACGTCGCGCAGGCCATACCGAAGCAGCCATCGACCTTACCCGTCTGGCCGGACTTCCCGAAGGCGGCGCCCTGGTGGAGATCATGAACCCGGATGGTTCTATGGCACGACTGCCGCAGCTGTCGGAAATAGCACGTAAGTTCGGTCTGCGCCTGATCAGCATCAAAGACCTGATCAGCTACCGGCTCCAGAACGAAAGCATTGTCGTGAAAGGCACGGAAGTTAGTCTGCCCACCCGGTACGGTGATTTTCACCTGATCCCTTTTGTCCAGAAATCGAACGGACTGGAACATGTGGCACTGATTAAGGGTGAATGGTCGGCAGATGAACCGGTACTGGTGAGAGTGCATTCATCCTGCATGACGGGTGATATCTTCGGGTCCTATCGCTGCGATTGCGGGGACCAGTTGCATGAGGCCATGAAAAGAATACAGAAAGAAGGAAAGGGTGTACTCCTCTATATGAACCAGGAAGGCCGGGGAATAGGACTGTTCAATAAAATGCGGGCCTATAAGCTTCAGGAACAGGGGCGTGATACGGTTCAGGCCAACACCGACCTGGGATTCAATGCCGATGAACGGGATTACGGGGTGGGTGCCAATATCCTCCGCATGCTGGGCCTTGGAAAGATCCGCCTCATGTCTAACAATCCCGTGAAACGCGCAGGACTGGAAGGCTATGGACTGAAAATAGTCGAAAACATCCCCCTGGAAGTTCATCCCAACAGCCATAATAAGTTTTACCTGGAGACCAAGCGTGACAAAATGGGGCATTTTCTCAACCTAGCAGTGTACGACGACCTCACCAGGAAGTAATTGATCGCATGAGCAAGGAAAGCCTGCGGATTGTCTTCATGGGCACACCTGAATATGCTGTGCCAAGCCTGGAGTTGCTTATTCAGAGCCGGCACCAGGTGGTTGCCGTTGTAACAGTGCCTGATAAGCCTGCAGGTCGCGGCAGGCAGCTTACTTCTTCCCCGGTAAAAACCTTCGCCGAATCAAAAAACATCCCGGTTCTTACTCCCGAAAAACTGAAAGATCCCGCCTTTCTGAACAGGCTGCAGTCCTGTCAGGCCGACCTGTTCATTGTGGTAGCCTTCCGGATGTTACCCAGGGAGGTATGGACCATGCCCCCGCTGGGAACTTTCAATCTGCACGCCTCACTCCTGCCTCAATACCGGGGTGCCGCCCCTATTAACTGGGCCATCATCAACGGGGAAAAAAAGACCGGGATAACTACATTTTTCATAGACCAGGAAATCGATACAGGAAGAATTATTTTTCAGGAAGAGATCCCGATCCCGGATAACTACACTGCCGGCGACCTGCATGACAAGATGATGGTGGAAGGCGCGCGCCTGGTACTTAAAACTGCAGACGCTATTGCAACGGGCAACATTCAACCGGCTCCGCAGCAAAACCTGATAAGGGAGGGAATGAGCCTGCATCCTGCTCCAAAATTATTTCGCGAACATGCGCAAATATTGTGGACAAAGCCTGGAAAAGAAATCTGCAACCTCATCCGTGGATTAAGCCCATATCCAGGCGCTTTCACCCTGGTTGAAACCGACGGCACGCCCAGGGTATTGAAAATATATGAGGCTGAATTTGTTTCTGCTGTGTCCGCTCACCCGGCTGGAATACTGCAAACTGACCCTTCGGGGAAAATAGTAGTTTCAGTGGCAGATGGAATTGTGCAACTTCTCTCCGTACAACTTGAAGGAAAAAAACGAATGCCGGCAAGTGAGTTTCTTCGTGGAATAAAAACCGGCAGCACGCTGAAACTGTCTACGAGTCCTGCGTCCGGAGCCTGACAGCACCACTGTCCTTTATGTTCTTCCGCAACCATATTTTTTCACCGGCTGCAGGTTCTGTGCCTTCTGCCATCCTATTACGTTTGTATAGTTTGCTCAATCTGATGGCATATTTCTGCGAGATGGCATGCATATTTTCGCCCTGTTGCACCACATGCACATTAAACCCGCGTTCGGCCCTGCCCTTCTTCGGGCCCAGGTAAACAGGATCGCCTTCCTGAATCGGATCTCCCTTGCTCATCTCGTTGAAATGGGCAATATCCCATGGCATCAGGTTCATATCCCGTGTGATGGTCTCATAGGTATCCCCGTTTTTCGCGACAACATATTCCACGCGGTTACGCGTAAAGATCCGCCTGCTCTCTATGTCAACAGTAAACTCACTCTCTTCGGCCTGTTGTTCCGGTTCAACTTTTACAGTTGTCTTAACCGCTTCGTTTCTTTTGCCTTTTTTAGGGATGAGTGCCACATCGTTCTGATGAAAATAGCCTTCCTCAATAATCCTGATAAGCAAATCAGCATAACGGGGATCAGTGGCATAGCCGGCTTTCTGCAAGCCCCGGGCCCATCCTTTATAGTCACTTGGTTTCAGTTTGAACAGAAAGGCATACCGGGCAGAATTCTTCAGAAAATCGCTGTGGTCCCGATAGGATTCCCGCACTGAACTGTAGCTCCTGAAGCATTCATTTGGAGCATCATCATCATGATAAACTTTCTTGCCTTCCCAGTTCTTATGGCATTTTATTCCAAAATGATTGTTTGCCTTCCGGGCAAGTGTGCTGTTCCCGCAATCAGATTCGAGGATTCCCTGTGCAAGGGTTATGGATGCAGGTACACCCGACCTGTTCATTTCGTCCACCGCAAACCCGCTGTAGGCTTTAATATAATCCTCCCTGGTCATTCTCTTTTGCCCTGCTGAGAAGAGGGGCATCATCAATGCACAGGTAAAGACAAAAATCTGTATACTTTTTATCCGTTCTGCATCCATGCTGCAAAACTACCAAAAAGAGTTTCGTGGAATTGAGAAGTTGTTAACAGCAGAACCTACTTCATCATTTTCAAAAATGCGTCCCAGAGCGGGTCGTGGGGCGGGTTGGCCAGAAATACCAGGGGCTCTCCTTTAACCGGATGTTTGAAAGATAAGGACCGGGAATGCAGACTGATGCCGCCTCCTGGATTTGAACGGTCGAAACCATATTTAAGGTCTCCTTTGATCGGGCAACCGATGTGCGCAAGCTGACACCTGATCTACATTGATGTCTGCCGGTTTCCAGGTCTATTTCAAGCAGAATGCATTCCGAGGAAACAATCGGTTTATATGAAAGTCTTGCTAAATTTGATCCCTGGACCTCACCTTGCTGTAGGCAGCAGAGATATTGTTTTTTCTGGTTGCGAAGGATATAATGCTCCAGGCTGCCCTCTTCCGGTTCAGGTTTTTTCTTTACGATAGCCCAATAGGTCTTCTTAACTTCCCGTTCCGAAAACATCTTATTGAGTCTCTCAAGGGCCTTGCTGGTGCGCGCAAAAAGCACAACACCGCTTACCGGGCGATCGATACGATGAACGACTCCCAGAAAAACCTCCCCTGGCTTTTTATATTTATCCTTAATATATTGCTTAACCAGTTCTTCAAGCGGAGTGTCTCCAGTATCATCGGCCTGAACCAGCAAAGAGCCTCCCTTGTTGACAGCTATCAGATGATTGTCCTCGTACAGTACTTCAAGTTTCGTTGTTTCAGGCATCAGCTTCTTTTAATAAATATATATTTCTCATTTCCTACTGTCTATCAGTATTGTTCCTTTTCGTTCGGAAATTCGAAGGAGCGGACATCCTGAATATAGTTCTGCACTGCAACTGTTACCTCGGCAAAAAGGTTGTGGTACCTGCGAAGAAAACGAGGCGAGAATTCCGTTGTAAGACCCAGCATATCATGCAATACCAGCACCTGGCCATCCACTTTCCCGCCTGCTCCGATGCCGATGATTGGTATTTTCACTTTTTCGGCCACCTCCTGTGCCAGGCGGGCCGGTATTTTTTCCAGAACAATGCTGAAACAACCCAGGCTCTCCAGGAGAATAGCATCCTGCACTAATTTCTCCGCTTCTTCTTGGGCCTTCGCTCGCACCGTATAGGTACCAAATTTATGGATAGCCTGGGGTGTAAGACCCAGGTGTCCCATCACAGGGATACCGGCAGAAAGGATGCGTGTTATCGATTCCTTTATCTCGCTTCCTCCTTCCAGTTTCACTGCTCCTGCTCCTGTTTCCTTCATGATCCGGATAGATGACTGAAGTGCCTCCAGGGAATTCCCCTGGTATGTGCCAAAGGGGAGGTCTACCACCACCAGCGCCCGTTCAACAGCCCGCACAACCCCCGCAGCATGATAAATCATTTCATTCAGGGTAATGGGAAGGGTGGTCTGATTACCGGCCATTACATTCGAAGCGGAATCTCCCACCAGGATTATATCTATACCTGCACGGTCGAGAATTTTGGCAAAGGTATAGTCATAGGCGGTAAGCATGGCGATCTTTTCCCCGCGCAGCTTCATCTCGTTGAGGACATGCGTGGTTATCTTCCTTACAGTTCCGTGCACTGACATGGTTATGTGTATTTAGTTTCCTGTAAAACAAGTCCTTCAAATGAAACGGACCTGCGAAACAGCAAAGCTAAAGCGTTTCAGGTAGATTATCAAATCTTGTGGCTTATGCGAGGGTCTGCTCAATGGTTCAGGCAGTACTGACTTATAAAGAAAGCCCGATGAAACACGTATTTTGTCATCATTTCTGACAAAGCTGAATTAAGCATGGAAATTCTCTTTCCATTTGGCAGCCCGTCACTCCCGCCTATGACTTTTTGTCAGCCCGCTTGCCGTTGGCACAGGGATTGCAAATGAACAAGGAAAATCGCATTAATTAACTTATTACAAAATAAACATCATGGGCAAAATTATTGGAATCGACCTAGGCACCACCAACTCCTGCGTATCTGTAATGGAGGGGAACGAACCGGTTGTTATTCCCAACAGTGAAGGAAAAAGAACGACCCCATCGGTTGTTGCGTTTGTTGAAAATGGAGAGCGCAAAGTCGGGGATCCGGCTAAACGTCAGGCTATCACCAATCCCAGGAAGACAGTATATTCAATCAAACGGTTCATGGGTGAAACCTATGACCAGGTAGGAAAAGAAATCAAAAGGGTGAGCTATGAAGTAGATAGGGGTGAGAACAATACCCCCCGGGTGAAAATTGACAGCCGGCTGTATTCTCCCCAGGAAATCTCTGCGATGATTCTTCAGAAGATGAAGAAGACAGCAGAAGACTACCTGGGTTATGAGATCACCGAGGCTGTTGTAACTGTTCCGGCTTACTTCAGCGACTCCCAGCGCCAGGCCACCAAGGAAGCCGGTGAAATTGCAGGCCTCACGGTGAAGCGTATCATCAATGAGCCTACCGCTGCTGCCCTCGCATACGGCATGGACAAGAAGAATAAAGACCTGAAAATTGCCGTTTACGACCTTGGTGGCGGCACATTCGATATTTCAATCCTCGAACTGGGTGACGGTGTATTCGAGGTAAAATCGACCAACGGTGACACACATCTTGGAGGTGACGATTTCGACCAGGTGATCATCGACTGGCTTGCCGATGAGTTCAAACGCGAGGAAGGAATTGACCTGCGCCAGGATCCGATGGCTCTGCAACGTCTCAAGGAAGCAGCAGAAAAAGCCAAAATTGAACTCTCGAGCTCAACAACCACTGAGATCAACCTGCCATATATCATGCCGGTGAATGGCATTCCCAAGCACCTGGTAAAACAACTTACCCGTTCGCAATTTGAAAAACTGGCCGACAGCCTCATACAATCGACCGTAGAACCCTGTCGTAAAGCCCTTGCCGACGCCGGATTGAAGACTACCGAGATCGATGAGGTGATTCTGGTGGGTGGTTCCACCCGTATCCCCGCTATCCAGCAGATTGTGGAAAAGTTCTTTGGAAAAGCTCCCAATAAGGGCGTAAATCCTGATGAGGTAGTGGCCGTTGGTGCTGCCATCCAGGGTGGTGTGCTCACCGGTGAGGTGAAAGACGTGCTCCTGCTCGACGTAACCCCGCTCTCGCTTGGTATTGAAACCATGGGAGGTGTGTTTACCCGACTCATCGATGCAAATACCACCATCCCTACCCGCAAAACAGAAACCTTCACCACAGCATCCGACAATCAACCATCGGTAGAAATTCATGTGCTCCAGGGTGAACGCCCCATGGCTGCAATAATAAGACCATCGGACGCTTCAATTTCGACGGATACCCCGCAACTGCGCGGTATTCCTCAGATTAAGTAACTTTCGATATAGACGCCAACGGTATTCCTCAATGTAACCGCACGGAGAAAGCTACCAACAAGCAACAGAGTATTCACATCGAAGCTCTCCTCCGACCCTGGATCAGGAAATCGAAACGCACGGAACTGGCTAAGGCTAACGAGGAGACAGACTGGGTAAAGCTGGGAGAAAATTGAGAAACTGAATGCTGCTGACAGTCTCATTTTCCAACTGAGAAGCAAATCAAGGAGTTTATGATAAAATTCTGCTGAGAAAAATCCGTCACGGAAAAAGCCCCGTCGCATCTGAAGGAAGCTCATAAAACCCAGGATACCGACGCAGTTGAAAAAGCTATGGCCGAATTAAAACATCGCCTGGCAGGCTGCTTCGGAAGAAAATACAGGGCAACAAATCAAACCAGCAAGTGACAAAGCCTCAAACCTGACCAGCAAGCCTCAACAGGCAACAAACGGGAAAGCTGCCGACGGAGAAGTTACCGACGTGGATTTCGAGGAAGTAAAATAGTTTCAGAAACCCTCCGGACCATCTTTCTTACTCACCAGTAGCCCGTAATTCAGTGGCGGTATGAACACAGGTTCAGCGAGACAGCCTTGAAAAAGAACTTTATGAAGGCGATGAGGAAAATCACTCATCGCCTTTTTTCATTTTTTCATTAATGATTGCTGATCAAAATGTTTCATAATATATTGTCCAATCACAGCAATACCAATATCCCGAAAAACGTTATATTTGTAATAGTATTTAATTCTGATATATGTTATACCGATTCCATTCCGTTATACTGCTTCGCTTTTGTTTCACCGTATTAGCAGCCTTCTTCATGATACCAACCTCAGACTGACCAGAAAGGCTTGAAATACGCGGTGGAAAATCGATGCCGAAGGAACCTTACCTATAAGATATTTTGAACATGGACAGCCAAGAGTATTCTACCGCCAATATGAAGACAGCATCATCAAAGCCCGCATGATTTATTCCAATGACGGAAGAGCGTCTGGACTACCTCTATTACAACGACGGGGACTCAATGCTACGGCATATGTGAATACAAAACGACAGTACCTGGAAATTTATTCCTTTTATTCCGGAAGCCTTTTCTGCTGGAGGAGAATTACAAAGACGGCTCTGGTGAATGGAAATCAAAAATACAATGAAAAAGGGCAACCTGCTGAAGAACTGGACTATGTTGCGGATAAGAAACGGGAATGGTGCAGTATTATCCGGGCGGAAAAAAGAGCCCTCTCAGCCGATGGCGTAAGCTGACTGATGTTTTACCATAAGGATTCTCTGCGCGAATCGGTAAAGCTTGAAATTGAAGGATACTTCTCAAACAACCTGATGGAAGGCCAGTGTGAAATATTTCGATGAAACAGGTGTAAACCGAAATTTACAGCCGATCATGTTCGCTATGTTGCAGTTGGAAAGGAGCCTTTTGAGGAGGAGCAGAAAGCATGGTTTAAAAAGATTGACGAAAGCCAGGAAAATCCCCGAACCCGATGAAACAAACTTCCTCCAGGAGTGCATGTACCACCAGAACGTCTGTGGAATATCCCGGTATATCATCATCCTGATTGTTCCTGAGCGGAAATACGCTGTCTCAGGTAGCTCCGGGCATATTCCTTATTGAATTCCGCGACAAGGCCCACAATAAATCTAATTGTCCTCATCCTCAGAATTTCTGTCTGCAAGGGCACTCTGATCGCCGCGAAAGGCAAGGCATCCTGATCGATTCAACCGATCTTCCCGTTTCACAATTCTATGTGGACAGTATTCAACGGATGGATTTGAAATCCTCTCAGCATCACGTTGGTTAAATTCTGTTACGGTGTTCCGGAAAACGAAATTACTCATGGACAAGCTGGATAAAATCAGTTTTGTGAAGCCAGGGAGCAAAACGGCTATGAGCAGGAAAAAGCAGCCGGAAGACAAACTTGAACAGACTCGGTACACGCAACAACCATTGGATACCCTTGATTATGGTGTTGCCTGGAACCAGATCTACTTTCACCAGGAGAGTACCTGCACGAACTGGGGTACCGTGGTAAAGGTGCTATGATTGCCGTTACGCATTCAATCTGGCAAATACCCTGCCTTCACTGCTGCCCCTCCAGGATGAAAAACGCATTATCGCTGTACGTGATTTTGCTGAACCGGGGAGCGACCTTTATACAGGGCACTCCTATGGCGTTCTTAGCGTTCTTTTCCATCATGGCCGGAAAATGATCCCCTGTCCTACCTTGGGCACAGCTCCGGAAGCAGTCCTACTCCTGTTGCGCAGCGAGCAGCTGGACACCGAATACCCCATCGAGGAAGATTTCTGGGTTGCTGCTGCCGAGTTTGCAGATAGTGCCGGTGCCGATCTCATCAACACCTCTCTTGGATACACACTCTTCGACGACGCTTCCCAGGACCACAGTTATGCCGACATGAACGGTTCATCCAGAATTTCCCGTGCTGCGGATATGGCCTTTAACAAAGGAATGATGGTTATTGTGAGCGCAGGAAACGAAGGGAATAAGGCCTGGAAGTACCTGTCAGCACCCTCCGATGCTGTTAATGCTATTTGTGTGGGAGCATCCGATTACCTCGGTAATATGGCAGGATTCAGCTCCCGGGGACCTGCTTCCGACGGGCGCATTAAACCCGACCTGATCTCCGTTGGCTGGAATACCTGGGTGCAAACCACTACTGGCAGTTATGGGTATGGCAGTGGCACATCCTTTTCAGCACCGGTAATTACAGGACTTACAGCCTGTCTTTGGCAGGCTAATCCAACACTAACCAACAAACAGTTACGCTCCTGTATCCTTCAGAGTTGTAATCAGTATAACTCACCAGATACGATCAGAGGATATGGAATACCCGATTATAAAAAAGCTGTTCAGATTGCAGGATCTTTTATCCAATGGCCCCTGGACAGGAAAGATTCCATTTCCGCCGGACCAAATCCATTTGCCGATCAGGTTGAAATTAATTGGTATGATGAATCCTCAAACCATGTAGAAATATCAATTTTCAATCTCTCAGGCAAGCGCCTGGTTAAACAGGAGTCGAACCTAAATCCCGGGCCGTTAAAAAGGCTGACGATTGAAAAGCTTGACTATCTGCCTGCAGGATTGTATCTGATACAAATGGATTTGGGGAATAAAAAAATCAATCTGAAAATGCTGAAGCAATGAATCCTGATGCCTTCAGCTTATCGGATCTCGCCATCAGGGTGAAGCAGGCGCTGAAAGATTCGTTTCAGTCACCGGAATGGGTTATAGTAGAAATATCCGATCTCAAGGTGAATGCAAGCGGACATTGCTACCTTGAACTCATCGAGAAAGATTCCCTCAATGGGAAAATTATTGCCAGAGCCAGAGGTATCATCTGGGCATATACGTTCAGGATACTGAAACCCTATTTCGAAACAACCACCCGGCACAGCCTGTGTGCAGGACTGAGGGTACGGATGCAGGTGAATGTTGAATTCCATGAGGTTTACGGGTTTTCGCTGGTCATTCAGGACCTTGATCCGACTTACACCTTGGGAGACCTGGCACGACAGCGCGCTGAAACTATCGCCAGACTGGAAAAGGAGGGAGTGATCAATATGAACCGGGAACTCGATCTTACTCCGGTACCCCTGTGCCTGGCCATTATCTCCTCTGAAACAGCTGCCGGATATGAAGATTTCGTCGATCAGCTAACCAATAACGACCAGGGCTATTCCTTTTCCTGTCGGCTGTTCCCAGCCCTCATGCAGGGAGAAGAGGCGGTGTCCTCCATACTGGCCGCACTTGACAAGATAAACTCACACCTGTCCTTCTTTGATGCTGTAGTGATTATACGTGGCGGAGGATCCGTGGCCGAACTCAGTATTTTCGATGATTACTGGCTGGCGTGTCATGTAGCACAATTTCCATTACCGGTACTCACAGGGATTGGCCACGAAAAAGATGATTCTGTGGTCGACATGGTGGCACATACGCGCCTCAAGACACCAACAGCAGTGGCTGAATTCCTCATCAGCAGGGTATCATCCTACGAAGAACAGCTCATGGAACTTTTCGAAGAGGCGCTGACGCTTACCCGGGAGAAATTGGAAATGCAACATAATCAACTGGAAAATCTTTCCACGGCTTTGCGCCCACCTGTTTCCCAGATTATTCTCAAAGAAACCAGGAGGCAAAACCAGATAACATCACGGTTTAGCCTGAGCACGAAGAAAGCAATGCAGCATTTTCAGCAGACT